>CAYPHA010000041.1:0-21596 GCA_964410215.1 uncultured Calditrichota bacterium
AGATAGGAGAACGCCTGGCCATTTGGATAGATTACCTGCCATGGTTTATCCAGATTGGCATCATTGGGATTTAACGGTATAACACCTTCAGGCGTGGAATAGTCTCCATAAGGGCCGATTCCGCGGTGGCGCATTAAGATTTCAGGTTGATACTTCCTGACCATTTTTGCCACCTCATAGGCATCGGCTTGTGCTTCTTCGGGCCAGGCGATATCTAAACTCAATAGATCTATTTTCCCATAGTTGGTCATCAACTCCGTCAATTGATCACGTTCCTGCTGAATAAATTTCTGCCATCGCTCCGGATCGCTTTCTTTTGTATAATTCGGATCATAATGGACATTTAATGTATCCCATGCGAATGCGGGATCATGCCAGTCTATATGTGAATAATACAATCCAACACCCAGACCGGCTTTGCGACCTGCATCAACAATTAATTTAACGATATCCTGTTTATACTCCGTATCCATAATACTGTAATGAATATTTACCGTATCGTACACGCCGAATCCATCAACCATGCGCAGGGATTGCTGATACGTTTTTGTATCCCACATGCAGAAGCCATCATGGTGTTTTGTAGTAAATGTAAAATACTTCATTCCGGCGTCTTCCATCATTTCCATCCACTTTTCGGCATTAAATTTTTCCGGATTAAAAAATTGCCACAATATTCCATAATAATCTTTAAATTCTTTCGTTTGAGATTTTTTTAATACCCATGATTCGTGCCCCCCTACCATACAATACAGACCCCAGTGGATACGTAAACCAAATTTCCAGTCCTGCCATCTCTCCAGTGCTTCGCTGCCGGCATGTCTGTAAGCGGAGTCGACACCCTGATAACCGGGGTATTTTGCCTGCAATTCTTTTTCCGTCAACACGACGGTCTGACCTTTCTCAGAATCGATGGTCTTGTGTTCGCAGGAAACGATCATTAATAATGCGAATAACATACCTGTTACAGGTAGAAACCATGCCTTGGGCGTTTTCATTGAATCCTCCTAAACATTAGAAATGTAGTGTCAAGGGCTTATGAATATTTCTTATTTATCAATTTTTTTAGAACGTGGAAGAATCAGGTACATATTTTCCCGGATTAATATCAGGTGTCTCTGTTATTCTTTTATTCCGGGGAATGCGTTTTCGTGGAAATTTTATTTTTAAGCTTTTCCGTGATTTTTTTATAATTTTCAACATTCCATTTACTCATATCGTCCGGATCATCCATGTCCGGTGAGTCTTCGATTGCCTTCCAGTTGAAGTTGTCATCCAGAGGGGTAAGAATTTCTTCAGGAAGAAATATTCGTTCATCCACGGCCAGAGCCTTGTATGGTGTGAAGTCTGGTTTATCTGTAAATAAATCAGAAAAATCCGTGGCTCCCGCATCATACTGATTTAAATACGGGATACCCAGAATATTCCAGCATGTTTTGAAAATACTTCCGAAACTGTAATGGACATTACTGACGTACCCTTTTTTGACATACGGAGAGATAATCAGGAGCAGACTACGATGTGCATCTATATGATCGAGACCGCTCTGGGCATCGTCTTCAGTTACGATAATTGCCATGTTCTGCCAATACGTTGTATGCGACAGAAATTGCACAATTCTACCTAACGCCAGATCATTATCCGCCATATAGCTTTCCCTGAAAGGATACCCATCATCCGGTCGTTCTCCGGAACCGTGATCATTTGGCAGAACCATTGTAATCAGGGACGGCATTCCTTCATCACTTTCTATCCATTTTTCTTTGAACTCTTTAAAGAAAATATCCGCACGATAAATGTCAGGAATGCCCATATTATAAGTAGGATAAATTCGTGATGACTTTTCGAACATCGGAGCCGATACAGGGTAATTTACGGCATAGCGCATTCCCAGATTCGTCACAATGGATTTCGCTCCGGAAGAATTACGTGATGCTTTTTCCTGAACGGTTTTGAGCCATTCATGTATGGGGCCGGTGCCGACACCATGTGCAAATTGTAAACCGAAACCGAAGTTGAAAAAATCGATATTATTTCTATCCAGGTGTTCCCATATTGAGCCATCCTGATTATAATCTTCAGGATAAATAGCATGCTCGGAGCCTACAAAGGCAAGGATCCCCGGTGCTTTTGAATCATGTCTAACGTTCCTCTTCCCCCCGTAGATGGAAGGTACACTGGTCTCCACCCATTCATTCGGATAGGTGGCAGCCAGCCACCGGTGTCCGAATGCCGAATGATCGGAATCTGTATAAAAATTATCGGATATGGCAAACTGCTTCGCCAGCTCCAGATGGTTCGGCATAATGGTTGCGTTTTTTACGGTCCTCGTCCCGGATTTATTGGAAAATGTTCTGTTTGCACCATACTGAGCCAGCGTTGAATCACCTTTACCTTTTTTGTACTGTCCAAGAATCTGATCGTAGGTACGGTTTTCCTTGATAATTAAAACCAGGTGTTTTATCGGCGAATCAGAACTTCCGGGATATAAGGGAACCGGATTGTTCTCGTGTTCTGCTGGTGCTTTCGGGGATAATTTTGTAAGCTTGAAGTTGTTTTCAATCACCTGCTTTGTACAGGATTCCAGCATCGTATCATCCGGAATGTCCAGAATCGATACGGATCCCTTCATAATATGTCCGACATATGTTCCTTCAGGCCCGGGACTGTAATTAACACCGCCATTGGGTCCGCTTCCAAAACCCTTTGCGTTGGTGACAATTAATGTTTTACCATCCCTTCCGGCTTCCACCTTGGATGGAAACCATCCAACAGGAATATGTCCGATCACTTCCAGCGAAGGAACATCGATCACACCAATTGCATTTATTCCAGCTTCGGCAACGTACAGCCTTTTTCCGTTATTACCCAGGGTCAACCCAAACGGGATCAATCCGCGCAACCTTTTCAATGGCTGCACAGGATTCAGATAGATATCTTTGATAACCTTATTTTTTCTGGTATCGATTACCGAAATACAATCATTATTTCCATTTGATACAAATACATATTTTCCCGTAGAAACGACGGAATTAGGACTGGAGCCACCGACAGCATGTATTCCGTCCATTAGTTGTCCGACTAAAACACCTGTCTTGATCTTTGCCGTGACGCCAGGTTTATCATTTTCACTCAGATCAATTTTCCAGACCGAAAAGGATTCAGGTACATTCGGATCACCGAGTGCAGGGATATGCATACTGTCACTTTGAATACCATAAATGGATTCATTGGAGAGATAGGCAAAAGGCGGATATGCCAGCGATGCAGCGTTATGATCCGGATCTAATAGTTTTATTCTTTTATATACATACATGCCGACATTGGCAACATATACATACTTTTCACAGGGAGATAGTGTGAGACCAAAGGGATATCTCCCAACCGGTACATTGTGCAGAATATTTTTCGATTGTGTATCAATAACAATCAGACGAAATCCGATCTGATCAACGGCAAATAATCTGGAACCATCCCCGTTCAAAACCATATCACCAATATAGCCGTCAGTATAATCTGCAGAATCCGTTTTAGCCGAACAGTCGATTGATTCCTCTTTTTTATGCGTAAGCAGATTGAATATATATATTTGATTTTCTTCGCCACCCGCTACATACAGCGTACTGTTATCCGGTGAGATAGCCAGGCCCATAAACACGTCCTTGATGACAGCTTCGTTGTTCTCCGGCCCCGGCGGTATCTGCCTGACCGTGGGATTCGGATCTTTCATATTACTGATGATGGTGATTGAAAACGGCCGGACACCCGAATTGGCGGTGACCGCTGTATTGCCATCACGGGAAAGTGTCAGCCCAAACGGATGCGGTGCCACTATCAGCTGTTTCCCCATAGGTTTGAGAAAGCGCCCGTTCGGGAGAACGGTTGTACCCTCATAATTTATATTTGTATAAAGAGAACCCGCAGGCGCCGTGGCAATCCATTTTACGATATCTTCCCCAGCGCATCCAAAGAAGAATAATATTGCCAGGACAAATACAGGTTTGATAAAGTGATGCGATCTCATTCTTGCCTCCGGATATGACGTTAAAATAGAATCATATCGTTAAAAAATCATGCCTACGCTGAAATTATGCGTATTGCCCAGGATACCGATGTCCCTGAATGCATAGTCCAGTTTAATGCCTTTGTTATTTAAAATGTATTTTAGGATACCGCCACCAAGGGACAAGCCATATTCAGAATTCGGCATAAATAAAGCTTTATAACCTCCTCTGAGTGAAAGATCGCCAAAACCAGGGATCATGACCGTGTATTGCGTTCCAAAGTTAACAGATTCATAATTATTGTTAGGATGCAAAGCATCCAGAGAGAACGTGACCACCTGATTATTCATTACAAACGGCGTATATGATACGCCCAGTCTGAAAAACAGCGGTAATTCCCATTCCTGCAATTTGAACTGACCCGGTACATCCCGGAAATTACCGCTTTCATCAGGAAGAATATCAATGGGCTGGACTAAATCAATGCCATCATATTTCATGCGCGTACCGTAATTCGAAACGCTCATACCAATGTTCAGTCCGTCATCCCTTTTACCTGTCACAGAAAAAAAGGATGTATTAATGATGACGCCCAGATCCATCGCAAATGCAGTAGCATCCGTATGCCATATATTGGACGTGATGTACTTCACCGTTGCTCCGAACGAGAACCAGGTGGTCAGTTGCCTGCCATAGGAAAGGCTTACCGCCATATCATTCGCTGAAAACATTTCTCCGGTTCCTTCCTGAAATTCTAAACTTGTAACCTCCATATCTCCATAATTAACGTTGATTACTCCCAGGGCCAGTGTCCCTATCGGTTTGAGACGCCATCCCACTGCGACCAAATGGGTATTAATATCAACAATCCAGGGCTGATACAGAAACAGTGCCTCATTATATTCCATCCTGGCTAATCCTGCCGGATTCCAGTACACGGCAGATAAATCGTTCACAACGCTTACATAAGCGTCACCCATCGCGTTGCCGCCTGTTCCGTAACCAATTTCCAGAAAATTGGCTGCCGTTGTCCCTACACGGCTGGGATATTGAGCATAGGACACTTCCTGTAAACCAGAGAGAATACAAAGTATGATTATTAACGCTTTAACCGGCTGTCTTTTCATGGCTAACTCCCTGTTTTAAATTTTTGCTGTTAAACTATTCCGGAGTTATTCTTTATTACTTAATTACAGCAAACTTACCCAGCTTTTCCTTCCCCGTTTTCGTATCTTTCACATGAAAAATGTAAATACCCGCCGCTATCTCCAGACCTTCCTTCGTCAGGAGATCCCAATGCGCCGTCCCATTGGGAGGTGGATTATCTACGATGATTTCATCAACAAAAACGCCGCTTGATGTAAAAATCTTTATACTGCAGTCCGAAGGAATATGCGTAAAGAGAATCTGTCGTCTCTGATTGATAAACGGATTAAACTGGGCTGGTTCCATGGCATTGGTTGCCACATAGGGATTGGGAACGACTTTTATTTTATCCATGTGCCATTCAATCCAGGCATCACTGGCTTTCTCTGAAGGCTGAACCGTAAAGACTATAGAATCTTCTTTAACAAATGGTCGCATGAAATCGACATGGTATATATCACCGGGTTCAGGCATTCCGGAAGGTTCCTCTATATCATGGAAATCGATACTGAAAACGGTTCCCGCCCAGCGTGTAAATCTGCCTGAAACAACCATGGGACCGACTAAAACACAATCGCTGTCCCTATCAAAAACGCCGTTCTGGTTATAGTCATAAACAACCATATCCATCAATTCACAGGCGCCGCCTGAATCGGTAAATACCTTATTCTCCACATAGAATGGAAACACCTGGTCCAGTAATATATCTTCTTTTTCCAGTACCTGACCTTCTGTACCGGTTATGTTTACAGCAAGGTTAATTCGGGTTCTATATGCTTCGGGATTATCGGTAAAAATGATGTCATATGACCAGGGAAAATATTTCGACTCTGTTTGTGATGGCGTAATATTCATCAACGCTTCTCCTTTCAGCCATCCTGATCCAGAAGGATCAAATTGCCCGGTAATATATGGGAAATCAATATTTAACTGTATACCATTAAATATATCGGTTTCAACCGGTGTTTCGGTTTTAAAATGCCAGTAATCCTTTTCTGAATCCTGCTGCATATTATCCCAGATAAAATTTTCCGGTGATTCATGATAGATCAGAGAATCAGTCTGATTAACCTCGTAAACAGAGAAACCGCTATTCAAATACAGCAGGTCCGCCGGATGACGATATCTTTCCGATCTTAAATAACCCAGGGTGTCTACATCAAATTTGATTTTATATGTTTGTGAAGAAGATAATGCTTCATCGCTGATCACTAATGGCGTAATATCAACGCCTCTGCCCAGGGTTTGGGTATTTTCAAAGTTTACTGAAGGAGGAAGATAATCCGCAGCAGCCTGATACGGTGTCACTATTTTAACATTGCGACCGATAAAAATTATGTTTTCATTTTCATCCAGATTGATAACAAGATTGTTTTCCGCAGGACCTACACCGGACAATCCCGGACTCTGAATGCCGTAATCATATGCTGCCAGACCATAATAATAGGTTTTACCGTTCAAAACTTCTTCATCGACAAAGAAATGTCTGATACCTGTATCATCTCCCAGATTATAAAGCAATCCATAGTTGGCTCCAAAGTCAGTAATTCCTTTTATTCCATTTTTCAGATCACACTGAAAAATCGGCAGCTTACCGGCAGGATTCCCATAGACATCTCTTAAAACCTCTGCATCGGAGAACCTTTTATCTGTTGCCCTGTACAACTTATATCCTTCAAAATCATTAACATTCCCCAGTAAGGGTTCACGTGTTAATTTATCGGCCGCATCATCCCAGGAAAGAATCACTTTACCATCGCCCGCAGTAGCTTCCAAAGTAGGCATTCTGGGTGGTTGGGCAAACCGGTAGTCGTTCTCGTAAATCAGCTGTACAATGCGTTTTCTTTCAAAAAGACCGGGAGCAGGGTGGTCTGGTGAATTCAGACCGCTCAATGATTCATAAGAATGTAATTCCGACATGGAAATGCGTTCCGTTCTACCCCTGTTTAGAAGAAACGTTGCCGAAGCAAAAACAAGGGCAACATTCGTAATATCTCCCGTATATTCGTTCAGTCCCGCAGTCGTCATAAAATGATAATAAACATCATCATATCTAAAGAGTAATCTCGGATCGGCTTCGATAGGGAACATACTGAACA
This sequence comes from uncultured Calditrichota bacterium, assembly GCA_964410215.1. Classification (GTDB taxonomy): domain Bacteria; phylum Calditrichota; class Calditrichia; order Calditrichales; family CAYPHA01; genus CAYPHA01. Next base: position 7,250 of record CAYPHA010000041.1, read on the forward strand.
TCGTTAACCCCAGCATATCAGACTCACTGACATCGGTTGCGTTGAAATCCGGTTCACAGCCAATTCCTTCCACAAAATCCGGTTTGTGATTACACTCTGTTCCATTCCAATCAGGACCGGTATAATTCAAATCTGTCGGGGCAACCCCATCCGTACCTAAATCATCTCCAGCATATTCATCCGGTTCATATATTCCATTACTGTTCCTGTCGATTCCATCGTCCCAATCCTGATCTTCATCGGCATCCCAGTGCGATTTAAGTTCTTCTTCTGTTAAATCATATGCTGAAAGAAATTTTTCGAGGTCGTTTATACCATCCATCGGTCCAATTACGCTGATGGCAGGATTGTCCCGTTTTTCATCGATCAGACCATCTTCATCATTGTCAACACCATCATCGGGAATTCCCGGGCTTTCCAGAAATGCGATTCCCATAACGCCGGGCCTTATGCCCCCCGTACCAATACCGTCATAATCCCACGCATACGCCATATCAAGCGTTGTATTATAGAACGCCAGATCATTGTCCGGAGCTTCACCTCCTATGCTGACATCGACATAATACCCGAATGCAAGATTGTTTAAATCATAGTCAGAGATATTGGAAATATCATATTCCCAGAAAATAGCATCACGTGCCTGTCCGTTATTCCATTGAAAACCCCGGACCTGTACCCTTACGCCGATTCCTCCCCAGGGATTCCCTTTCTGTATCGTAACAGAGGGACGTTTATCTCCTATCCAGACGCCCGGTCTGGGATAATACTTTACTCTTCTGTCTTTTTGCAGATATTCCTGGTCCTGAGCATCATTGGCGACGAAATAACATTCCAGATCTGCATACTGTACACCTCTTCCAAAACGCCCGTTCCACTCACCCGGCCATTTAAGTTCCTCCCCGCGAGCGGGCCATCCCGACGGTGGCCACGATTCCGGACGGTTACTGATGGCGGGATATTCGCTGTTCTCATTGAAATACCCGAATACAGGCTCAAATCCCGCAAGGACTGTTCCATCAGAACTGACATCCATATCTCTTCGAAAATGCGTCTGAAGAAAGTATAATGTATCTATCTGGTCGGAATTTGAAATTTGGGAAAGATCGGTCACAGGTATTGTATCATTTATGACAAATACTCTTGCACCAATCAGCAACCCTATATTGCTGTGCATTTCGAGGCCGTTTTCATCGTTCGGCCAGACAGATCCGCCATTCGGAAAATTTCCCAATTCGGTGGTATTATGAAAACTGACTGTAACCCTGTTCCCGGACATGAATCCCATACGTCTGGCGGCAATATCACCGGCAGGGTCATCGGGTCCCTCATAAGGGCGCCCCTGCCCGTAGAGGAAAGCCGTCATCCAACAGACAATGCAAAGAATTTTTATCACTGGAAAATGAAATTGCATTTTACAACCTCCATTCAAAAGCATGGAAAAGGAAATAATGCTGTTTTTAAAGAAATAAAAGTATGTCTGTCCGCGGAGATGACTGTTAATCCATTTTCATCTAACATATATTTCTATCTGAAAGCCACTTCCAACCCTAGCTTAACAAGTCTTGGCGGATCAAACATCGATGGATCCTGAACACGATCGATATACGTATTGAAATCACTCCTGTGATTTAACTCTTCAGATTCCCGAATAATCGCTGTATAGGACTTCCCGGTCTGATCATTTACGCGATTATCGTTTAGAAAATCCAGTAAGTTATAAACGAGAAGTTTAAGTCGCACCTTATAATCAGTGATCTGAAAAAGATTATAATACGCATTCAGATCCACACTCAGCCGTGAAGGTTTATAATCGTTATTCGGGAATAAATTTACCCTTGACAGGGTGCTTTCCATAATCGGTCTCCAGGTATAAGGCGTACCTGAATTATACATCAATGTTAACGTGCTTCCATATGTTTGTGTATGATAACCGGCTGCCATATTGAACGTATGACGCTGATCCCAGCTCATGGATATTAATCTGTTGACCGGATCCTTGCTATCACCGGCACGTGTGAATGTAAATGTAGGATTGTCCGCATTACCACGTGTGTACTGTAATGTATAATTCACAAAGGCATTGATATGCCCGTACTGCATTTCGTATTGCACCTCGAATCCCCTCACATTCCCATAATCCTTATTACTATAAAGGCCATACTCTATTTGATTATACGTTGAAATAATTTTAGCACTTAAGAGATCATAAATATCCCTGTAGAATATCGCTACCTCCAGGTTCATGCCCTGAACAAGTTCCTGCCATAATCCAATTTCATACTGAATTGTTTTTTGTGCTTTAATTTTTGGATTACCCATTGTAACGGCATAATCTTCCGGTGGCACAAGAAAGGAGTGATTCTGATAAATAGCATAAAGGGGGGGCATTTGAAAAAAATGTCCGTAAGCAAATCGAAGCAGCGCTTTGTCGCCCAATTGATAGGATAATCCAAGCCTCGGACTGATCTGCCATTGCGGTTCTGCTTCAGGATACTGACTCATTTTTTTACTATCATCCGGAAAACTTAGCTGATTGGCTGGATTTCTGGGTTGAGAAGGGTAGACTGTATTGGGATCGAAATAGTCCAAACGAACACCCATGTTGATCACCATTTCTTCGAATTCCATCTTATCCTGTATATAACAGGCAAATTCACGGGGTTCCACCTGGTAAATATCGGAAAAAACGGAAGAATCCGGCATCACAACAGGTTCATAATAGGGAAAAACAACATGATTGTTCACCGAATCATACACCGTCATTGTCTCAAATTCTGTTCCGAAATAGGTGTTCCTGATTTGAACATCTTTAATATCCAGGTACTGTTGTCTGATTAACAAACCGGTCTTAACATTATGCACCTGGCTGATCTGCCAGACTAAATCAAATTTCAGATTATAATCCCCTGTGTTTCTTCGAACATGACTTTTCTGCTGACCGCCGGTATAGAACCCGGGGCCTTCATTGCGGTAATATTGATCATGAACATAATCAGCACTGAGCGGATTCTCATAGACATAACTGCCATAATTATTTTCCAGATAGGATGCTTTACATTCATAGAAAGCAGAGTTGGATACGGTCTGATTCAGTTGCACTGCAAACATCTCAGAGTTCTTATGATGCGTCAACAGACCATCCGGATTATATTTAAAATGGTGGTTATAATTTTGCCAATCACTGGTATTGAGGTTATACATTAAAGACATTTTGATACTGGTTGAGGGCATGAATGTCAGTTTTCCAAAAAATGTTACATCCTTGTTATCATTCATTGGAACATATGCATTATCACCTGTATGTTCGGTATACCATTTCGATGAATCATTGCTGCCGAATTCGCTATAATCATCAACATTAAACCGTCTGATGCCATTTAAATGGTTCAGGTTTTTCTGATAGCGGACATTAGTTATAAACCGGAGATAATTTTTTAAAACCGGTCCGGTAAAATATATCTGATAATCCTGATTCCTGTTAAAATCCACTTTATCCAGACCCATAAAGACATCTGTGTGAGAGGTTAAATAATTCGCTGCATTAGCTGAAACCGATCCCTGGAATTCGTTTTCTCCGTCTTTGGTTACCGCATTGACAATACCGCTCATTGCCCGGCCATATTCCGCATTGAACGTACCGGTTATAATTTCCAGATCTTCAACGACCTCGGTTTCGACATCAATAGTACGATCCTGATTATAAAAACTATCGTCAACCTGTAAGCCATCGATTAAATAGGACACCTCATCCAATCTTCCCCCTCTGAAATGTCCGACAACCACCCCCGGTTGATAGGAAACAACACCGGATATATTCTCTACCGGCAGATATGCCATGTCATTGGATGAGATATTTCGTATGGAGCTGGTTTGATCCTTTTTCATGGAAACGGCACTGGCCGTCACTACAATTTCTTCACCTTGTAAAAGACCGGGTTTCAATCTTGCTTCAAGATAATATGTGCGATTCACTGAAATTCTGACATTTTCAAAAAGGACCGTTTCATAGCCGATCATTTGTACAGAAACATTGTATTCACCAGGAAGGATGTTAATGACAAAAAACTCTCCATCCGCATCGACGGATGCCCCCATTGCAGTTCCTTCGAGAACGACATTTGCCGCCACAAGCGGCTCTCCTGTCTCATCATCCAAAACTTTGCCCGCTAATTTGCCGGTCGTCTGTGAATAACTGTTCATTGTACCGAAAATCACACATAGAATAGAGAGGAATCCAGGGAAACGTATATTCAAATTGATCATGATTCAGATTCTCCTCTTTTATATAGTCCGATCATTTTCTTCATTTTCATAGTAGTCAAAACTTCGGCCCATTTTTTTCATTAATGGCCGGGTCACTCGATTCAATTGTTTAACAATGTCTCTATCAATCGAATCCGTGGCCGCTTTTATATTGCATTCCAATTGTTCCCGGTTACGCGCGCCAGCCAGGGCAGACGTTATAGACGGATTGGAGACCACCCATTGTATGGCAATTTCAGACATCGATTTATCACAGGCTTTCATTAGATTACGTATATCCTTCAGTGTTTTTTCTATCTGCTTTTCAAATCCCCTGCCGGTATGCCTGCAATGGACATTGCCTTCCGAGTTAAAATGCCTGGTTCTCCTCCGCCATACGGGAACATCATCCAGGGAAACATATTTATCAGTAAGAATGCCCTGTAACAGGGTCAGATAGCTGATGACACCAATATTGTTTTGTATGCAATAGGGTAAAATATCATACTCGATCGATCTGGAAAGAATATTGTAAGGCAACTCATTAACAATTATATCCACATTTAATACATTCAATTCAGCTATTCTGCTGAGGTTGAAATTACTCACCCCGATATATCGGACTTTACCATGTTCCTTTAATTTATTAAGCGATTCCGCCGTTTCCTGAATCCTGGGCGGGTTGTTAATTATTTCAACATCATTACTGAAATGACGAATGGAGTGCGAATGAATCGGCCAGTGAATCATATATATATCGACATAGTCCGTATCTAAACGTCGCAGGGAAGCTTCTAAACTTTCACATACTTTCCTGCTGTATCCATTCGGAGGAGAAATCTTGGTACCTATAATCACCTTGTCCCTCTTTATGCCTTTTAAAGCCTGCCCCAGAGATTGTTCACTTCTGCCATCATTGTATACTTCCGCCGTATCAAAATAATTGATGCCCAGATCAACGGAAGCATGTACGACATCGTTTACATCTTTCTGATCCTGTTCTCCCCAGTATTCCCCCCCGCCAAATGACCAGCATCCTGTGCCCAGGACAGACAAATACAGGTCTGAATGACCACATTTTCTTAATTCCATTTTTAATCCCTGTTAGTGTTTCTATGCCTTCCGTCAAAATCATCCCTGTTAGTTTCGGGATAGAGGGGAAATGTAATGGGAGCGTGATCTCGTTGAGAGCGATAAATTGCCGTGAAAATCTCAACCGTCTTTCTTCCTTCAACTCCCGTGATCATTGGATCGTAGCTGTCGATGATTGCTCTCAGAAAGTCCTGAATCTGAAGCTGATGGTAATATTCCATGGGATTGATCGTTTCGAAAAACAGCGTATCTTCCTCCTGCCATTTTCCCAGAAAGTTCTCTTCTCCCGGTACCTGCCACAAATCATTGACAGGCGGCGTCTGAATGGCAGACATGCCGGCAATGAACATGGCTCCGCCATCTGTCTGTACGGATACCGATGTACCGTTCTTACCGTGAAGAAATACTTTCCCATAAAGCGCCGGGTTTTGCGCATTGCTCACGAGAATGTTTCCCAGACTTCCATTTTTAAAACGAAGAACGGCCAGAGCGGTATCTTCTACTTCGATATAGTCATGGTTAAAATTATCCCAGTAGCCATACAATTCATCAACCGGTCCCATAAACCATTGCAATAAATCCAGTTGATGGGGAGCCTGATTGACGAGGACACCCCCGCCTTCCCCTTTCCATGTACCTCGCCAGACATCACTTTCATAATAATCCTTATCCCGCCAGCCCAGCATATGAACCATACCGATAACTGGCTTTCCCAGTTTGCCTTCATCTATTGCCATTTTAACTCTCCGGACCGGGGCATAAAACCTTCTCTGGCTGATTACAGCAAGCTGTCTATCTTTCTCCTTCGCTACGGTGATCATGGCATCACAATCTTCTAAACAGGATGCCAGGGGTTTTTCCACAATGACATGCGCACCTGCCTCTAATGCAGCAATCGTGGGAGCGGCATGGAAAGGATGGGGCGTTCCAACAACAACAGCGTCAATATCGGCATCCGTAATCATTTCCTTGACATCATTATATGCTTTAACGTTATAGGTTTGGGCAAATGATTTTGCACGATCCATATCTAAATCGCATACAGCCGTAAAATGCGATTCATTCAGGTTTCTTAAAGCGGATGCATGGATGTGCCCCACTTTGCCACAACCAACAATTCCGGTATGTAATGTATTCATTCATTCTCCAATGCTGTTTCAAGGATTTAGAATTACTTTTAGCAGGCCTTTTTCTTTACTGTATAAACGCCGGAACCACGAGACGCCTTCGGATAATGGTGCTGTAGCACTCAAAATCGCATTTACATTTATTTTTCCCTTGTCAATCATTTCCAAAACAGCCGGATATTCTCCGCATATCGCACAACTTCCCTGGATGCGTAATTGTTTTGTTACAACATCCTGGATTGGAAACGCAACGGAAGGAGAAAGGTTACCGACACAGGTAAGGGTACCGCCTTTCCGGAGGCTTCCGATGGCCGTACGGACCGTTTCTTCAAGGCCCACGACTTCAAAAGCGATATCGGCACCGCGTTGCTCTGATATAGTTTTAATTTCTTTAATAACATCATATTCATCTGGCTTCAGGCAATAATCCGCACCATATTCTCCGGCCAGTTTTAACCGGTTTTGTTCGAGGTCCACCGCCACAATCTTTCCGCATCCGGAGACGCGAAGGGCCTGGATGATGAACAGTCCAACCATACCGGCACCGACGACCACAGCAGTATCGTTTAATGAAACAGGTGTGAGTCCAACGGCATGAAAGGCAACAGCCACCGGCTCTACCATAGCGGCCTGGTTAAAACTCACTTTTTCGGGAATCTTGTATAAGATATGCTGAGGAACCGTCACATATTCGGCAAAGGCGCCATTCCTTTTATAATCCGGACAGGACACCCCCAGAACCATACGATTATCACTCAGATTATATAAGCCTTTACGCGTGTACCAATCATCCAGCGGATAAATGGTCGAATCAAAAGTAACCCGGTCGCCAGCCCTCCATTGCTCTACTTTGGCTCCGACTTCCTCGATCACTCCCGATGCTTCATGCCCCATAATGACCGGAGGTATTCTGCGTCCGGTACTGCCATCCATACCATGAACGTCACTTCCGCATATACCACAGGATCTTACGCGTATTAAAACTTCGTTTTCGTTCCATACCGGCATGGGTACATTTTCATATTGTAAATGATTATACTGCTTCAATACTAAGGCTTTCATACACTCCTCTTCTATGGATAATAACAACGATGTCATTCAGACAGAAACCGGAATATATAGCAGGATATGATGTAAGACGCCGGCTGATGTGTGCATCCCGCCAGCTTTGATAAATGAGCTATGCGGTTTTGGTAATAGAGTAAACGGGGCAGGCCGGTTTGCCGGCGGGATTAACAGAACCGACCGGTTTTACATCAAAACATGTTACCAGATTGATTTGATCGTATCGTTCAACGCCATTATACCTACTGCTGCGATTACCAGTGAAAAAACCAGGGCGCCAATTAATCCCAGGTTCAGAATTGTTCCGGCTTTATATTCACCCATCAGTTCTTTCCGATTTACCAGGTAAATAAATCCTGCGACAACCAATGGCAGTACAAACACATTCAAAACCTGTGTAATCAGCTGTGCAAATATCGGCTGGAATCCTAAAATCGGAACGGTCAGCCCGAACAGACATGCTATCGCTGCCAGAACCCGAAAGCGTGTCGAATTGGTGTCAAGTTTGCCTTCCTCATAATCAGCGATTAATAATGCCGCCACCATCATGATGGGAAACGTAGAAGACATTCCCGCACTTATTAGACCGACCATGAAAATGGAAAGTGCAAACCGCCCTAACACAGGCGTTAATGGCTCCACCATCTCCAGGACTCTCTGAATAAACTTTCCTTCACTGTTTAAAACGATAGCGGACGTAATCATGATGGCTGAACTCATAACAAAAATTAATATAACAGAAACGAGTGCATCCTTCTGTTCTTCTTTAAGATTTTCCCGGCGCCAGCCATGGCCTTTCATCAATAAGGGCCGGACCACAAAGGTTGGCGCAGCCATAGTCGTTCCAACAAAAGCAGCTAAATGTATATAAATATTAGAGCCCTTCAGGTTGTTGGTGATTTCTCCCGGCACTTCAGGAATATTTGGAATTAATCCTCCGAATATTATCCGACCTGATACACCGGATTCGGGGATAGTAATAAACAAGGATATTAAAAAAGCAACACCCATAAGGGTAACAAAAAATAATAACACTTTTTCAAAGAACGTGTACTTTCCCACCATTAACAGGGCGTACATCATGATTAAGATGACGCATGAAATGATAAGTACAGCCCAATAGTTGTCCATTGGAAGAGTGGGAATAAATAGTCGAATCGTTTCATAGATCCCGTTTGACGAAATCGCAACTATACCGGCATAGGAACTCCACTGACCGACAACAACCCCCACTATGACAAGAACGGCCAGAAACGGACCATATTTGAACTGCGTTTTAAAACTGTAAATGGTTGTTTGACCGGTAACCACTCCAAACCGCCCGGAAGCTTCCATCAAGGCACCGGTAAAAATGCACGCCAGTAAAAGGTTCCACCATAATTTCATACCAAACCAGGAACCGGAGGTAGCCATTGTGGTTACGCTGCCCGTACCAATCGTATATCCGATACAGAATATCCCTGGTGCAAAAGCAAGCAAACCTATCCACAGACGTTTTACCAATGAAGAGAATTTTTGCATAAGAGCTCCTTTAGACCGACCGGTTTAATTAACATTCAGATACAGCTCCGCCATCTCACTCACAGTTTCAGAGTCAGATGAAGCGAAAATTTCAAAATTGCAACGATATTAAAAAGCCACTAACGTTATCGATAACGTTAGTGGAAAATCAATTCAAGAACAATATACTTTCCTGTGATCACGAAAGTACTCTATTAAGCTGAATTTCTGATAATGAGTTGTGTACTTATTTTTTCCGTCTTCGGGGTAAATTTCATATTACAATTTTCGATCTGATCGATGAGTATAGCGGCTGCTTTTTTCCCTATTTCGTGAGGCTGCTGAGCAACCGTCGTCAAGGCGGGTTCTACAATTGAACTCAAGGGATCGTTACTGAATCCTGCAATGGCAAGCTGTTCAGGAATTTTTATACCGACACTCTTTGCATGAAGCAAGGCACCAAGTGCAACATGGTCATTTACGGCAAATATAGCATCTGGCCTTTTATCTGCCTTCAGAAGCGCCTTAATACCTTCAACACCTGAATTCTGATCAAATCTGTTTGAAATAATATACTTTTTATTGAAAGGAAATCCATGCTCAGTTAAGGCATCCCTGTATCCCTTTATTCGGGTTTGACATAACAGGAGATGTCCGGGCCCGGAAATATGCGCAATGCGCTGGTATCCCCTGTCTATCAGAAATTTTGTCAATGCAAATGCACCCTGGTAATCGTCTGAAATAACTTTACTTGTTTGAAGATTTTCAAAAACACGGTCAAACGCGACAATCGGTATGTCCTGTTGAGATATAGATAATATATGATCGGTATTTACCGTATTTTGAGCAATGGAGATCAACAGACCGGAAATACGATGACCAATCATAGCCTGCGTGTTAATGGTTTCCCTCTCAAAAGTCTCATTGGATTGACTGACAATGATCGTGTACCCCGATCTGTATGCGACTTCTTCGATACCGCTAATGACGGAAGAAAAAAAGGTGTGGCTGATTTCCGGAACGATGACACCTAATGTTTTCGTATCACTATTCTTTAAACTCTGAGCAATTAAATTAGGATTATAGTTTAACTGTTTGGCCAGATGTAAGACTTTCGTTCTGGTCTCCGGATTAACATCGGGATGATTCCTCAGCGCTCTGGATACGGTGGTGAAGTGGAGGTTTAGTTTCTCTGCAAGATCTTTAATGGTCGTTGGCTTCATTTCTTTCTCACTAACGTTATCGGTAACGTTAGCAGCATGTTAATGTTTTTTTCTTTTTTTGTCAAGTAAAATTTTCGTATCGTAGCAATGGGAATTGAAATACTCAACGATTATATTAAACCATAAATGAATATACCTATATCTGGTATCTATGAATACGCTTGTTTTTAACGTGTCCGGTGATGAATTGACTCTACAGCACTGGCATTGTTCCATGCCCGGCTTGAATCCGCAAGTGTACCGAACAAGATCAATATCTCACGGGAAACGTATGAACAGGTTAGGGATCTCTATCCCTGCGAATACCGTGGTAAAATTGAGGCAAAGGGTAAAGGGGCCATCGACATGTATTTTGTAAATCTTGAAGAAGGTACCACTGGTTAATCTGATTCTTCAAAAATACATGCTTTTCGGTATTCTCATCAGATCTGAATTGCTATCTTTTACTTGGAGCGAACATGACGATAAATGGACCAAACGCCGAAAAACCTGAACGAACACCTGTTATTTTGATCAAGAAAAGTGAGATCGCCGGATACTTTACCATGTCCGAAGCCATAGATAGCATGGCCTCGGCCTTTGCTAACCTGTCTTCCGGAAACGCTCATGTCCCGGAACGGTATATCGTAACGACACAGGATAATGCCCTCACCTTTCTGTTAAAACCAGCCTTCAGCAGCAACCTTGATACGTCAGCCATCAAAATTCTGACCCAGAAAAATGGGAATCCCATCCAAGGGATCCCGACGATTATGGGGATTGTCTTAATGATTGATAATAAAACCGGCCAAATGCTATCCATTATGGACGGGGAGTATATCACGGCATTGCGCACCGGCGCGGCAAGCGGACTAGCCACACAGTATTTATCCACGGAAGATGCCCGGAACGTAGCTATTTTCGGCTGCGGTGCACAGGGCAGGACACAACTCAAAGCCGTCGATACGGTCAGGGCGCTGGAGAAGGTGTGGATTTTTGACACATCCGAAGCACAGGCGGAATCCTTCGTTGATGAAATGCAGGATACAATTCAGGCAAAGATTGAAATCAGCACGGATCTTTCCGTGCTGAAAGAGGTGGATATTATCTGTACGGCAACCCATTCAGAACGCCCCCTGTTCGGCAGAGAGCATATAAAAAAAGGTACGCACATCAACGCCATCGGCTCCTTCAAACCAGACATGCAGGAACTGGATCCGGACATAATCGCCTCATCGCGGGTCTATTTTGATGACAAAGCGGCGTGTCTAAATACGAGCGGCGATCTCCTGGAAGCGGTCAAAAACGGTATTGATCTTGAAAAATACGGTATCGGAGAAATCGGGGAATTAGTGACAGGAAAGATTGACGGGAGAATTTCTCCGGATGATATAACGGTTTTTAAGAGCGTTGGAACGGCGATCCAGGATCTTATTGTTGCTGACAGGATTTTCAATAAATCCCGGGATATGAAATTTGGTCAGGAAATACGATTGTATGAATAATCCCAGTATTTTTAACGAGGTCATGGGTCCGGCCATGCGTGGACCGTCAAGCTCGCACACCGCGGCTTCCTGGCGCATCGCCAGGGTGTGTCTGGATATTTTAAACGAACCCCTGAGAAAGGCGCTCATTGAATTTGATCAAAAGGGAGCCTGGGCCGCCAATTTCAGGGAACAGGGCACGGCGATGGGGATCCATGGCGGTTTACTGGGTCTGGATATCCTGGATGACCGCATGAAGCGAACGGAAGATCTGGCCAAGGAAAAGAATATATCCATCCGATATGAAATCAGTTCATTTCCAACTAAGCATGTAAATACTGTACGGCTGATCCTTGAAGGGGAAAAAGGTAAATCAGTTCAGATTCTTGCTGCTTCGACCGGCGGCGGTGCGTTTGAAATACAGCAGATCGGTGATTTCCCGGTACATATTCGCGGTGATTATTTTGAAACGCTGATATGGACGAAAGCTCATTCATCTGATGCGGAGCTGATCAGGAAGCATATTTCCGGAGATGTGCTATTGTTGCAATCATCCAACCGGAAGCAAACACTTTTAAATATGAAATCTTCCCGGCCGCTGACGCAGGAGCGCATTAAAGAACTGAGAACACAAACCGCTGCCGATGAAACGCTCGTTATACATCCCATCATGCCGGTTTTATCGGGAAATGAACGTGCATTGCCTTTCACTACGATTGATTCCCTCCTGGAATATGCCGGAAATCATAAAAGGGGCCTGGGTGAAATGGGTATTCTCTATGAAACGTACCGGAGCGGGCTTACTGAGACGGCGCTCATTGAAAAAATGAAAGCACTTATCACCATTATTGATACCAGCATTAAAACCGGACTGAAAGGAACCCAATATGAAGACCGTCTATTGCATCAGCAAGCACATCTGATCGATCGTGCCGAGAAGGACGGAAAAATCCTAAAAGATACCATTGTCAATAAAATAATTGCATACGTCACCGCCATCATGGAGGCGAAAAGCGCCATGGAAGTGATCGTGGCCAATCCGACGACCGGTTCCTGCGGAACAGTGGGTGGAACGCTGAAAGCCGTAGCTGAAAGCAGGAATGCAATCCCGGATGACATCATCAAAGCGTACTTCGCATCCTCCATGATCGGCATTTTTTTCGCACAGGGGCCCGGTTTCTCGGCGGAAGAACACGGCTGCCAGGTGGAATGCGGTGCGGCCTCGGGTATGGCCGCCGCCGGTATCGTTCAGTTGATGGGCGGAACAGCCAGAGAGGCTGTTGATGCCGCTTCGCTGGCCATACAGAACATGATTGGTCTTATTTGTGATCCGGTCGCTGACCGGGTGGAAGTCCCCTGCCTGGGTAAGAATATCAGCGCGGGGATGAACGCACTGGCCGCGGCGACGATGATACGATCAGGATTTAACGCCGTTATTCCCCTGGAAGAAGTAATTGAAACTGTTGCCGTAGTCGGGGCCCAAATGCCGGCATGCGTAAAATGCACGGGTAAAGGCGGATTGTCTGTTACAAACACCTCTCTGCACATTAAAGAACAGATGAAATCTAATTCATCATAAGAAATTGTAGACTTTAGGAATATATTATCGTATATTTACGATATACAATATATAGGCCCGATTCATGCAATCTAAAAAAGATCTTTTTGATGCAGATGATATTGTCCTTGCCGACTATGCCAAAGCGCTATCCCATCCGGCACGCATCAAAATCCTTGAATATCTTATCAACCTTAACATTTGCAGCTGTGGTGAGATTGTTGACCGGTTACCCTTGTCTCAGGCAACCGTCTCGCAGCATTTAAAAGAACTTAAACGCGTCGGTCTAATTCTGGGAGAAATTGAAGGTCCCAAAGTTTGCTATTGTGTCAATAAAAGGGCTATTGAAAAAGCAAAAAATATGTTCGAAACATTATTTAATAACGTCTGCTGTAAATAAATGGAGATGAATATGGACAGTAATAAAATGAAAGAAGTCGTTAAAGATAAATATACGAAGATTGCCCGCCGGGAGAAAACTTGCTGTTGCTGTGGCGGTGATGATGCATATTCATTTGTAGGTGAAGACTATGGACAGATCGAAGGGTATGTGGAACATGCTGATCTCGGTCTCGGTTGTGGGATCCCGACGGAATTCGCTATGATAAAGAAAGGTGACTATGTGGTCGATCTCGGTTCCGGAGCGGGCAATGATGTATTTATCGCCCGTCGTCTTGTCGGCGATTCCGGTAAGGTAACGGGAATTGATTTCACCGAACAAATGATCCAAAAAGCGCAAGAAAACGTGCAGAAACTGAATCTGAATAATGTTGAATTTAAAATCGGTGAAATTGAAAACCTGCCTCTCGAAAACGATGCATCCGATGTTATTATCAGTAATTGTGTGCTCAATCTCGTTCCGGATAAAGATCGGGCATTCAGAGAAATGTACCGTATACTAAAACCGGGTGGACATTTTTGCGTATCTGATATCGTTACAAATGGTGATTTACCGGCATCCCTGAAAACAAATGCTGAACTCTATGCCGGTTGCATTGGCGGTGCTGTCAGCCAAAATGAATATATCGGGATTATTGAAAAATCCGGTTTTAAAAATGTGGAAATAAAAAAAATAAG
>CAYPHA010000041.1:21606-37169 GCA_964410215.1 uncultured Calditrichota bacterium
ATTCCGGATACGATTCTTGAGGCTTCTCTTTCGCCGGAAAAAATGCACCTGTACAAAACCAGTAAAGCAGGTATATTCAGTATCACCGTAGTTGGATACAAATAATATTTGGCTGCCAATTAAAAAGTTATATATATGAAATACAAACCACCACAAACTACCAGAAGACCTGCAATACGCTTTATATAAGTTACTATTTTTGATTCTTCCGACCAGTCTAGATATTTCTGCACCAAATTGGTTAAACTGCCGGCAATAACAATAATCACACTATGGCCGATTCCAAATGCAGTAATAAGCAGAACCGCTTTTATCCAGTTCTCGGAAGCGGTTTGAAACACCACGCCTAAAACCGGGGCCAAAAAAGCAAAAGTGCAGGGACCTAATCCAATCCCAAATATAAGGCCCAGCACAAAGGCACCCCATAAACCAATGCGTTTTTTATCACCTATGTTTATACCGCTCCAGTCCCAGCGGATGATATCCATCAGATACAAACCAATCACGATAAAAATCACCGCCACCAGCCAGTTACCCCATACGCCCACGTCACCCATTAATCGGCCCATGGAAGCGGTTATCAGGCCAATGACCGCAATGGTAATTAAAATGCCAATGGCAAACACCAAAGAAAGATAAAATGACTTTTTAACTTTAATCTTTCCCTGACTGCTGATATAACCGATGACCAGCGGAATGCTTGACAAATGACAGGGACTGAGCAGGATGCTGAGTATGCCCCAGCCAAAAGCCGCTGTTGCTGCTAAAAACAAGCTGCCACCTAAAGCAGTGATCAGAGATACAAAGAGTTGATCGATCATTGAAATTCAACCTTCCTGTTTAGGTTTTAAACCCTGTTCCTGTAAAAACTGGTCGATCTGCTCTTCGGGGAAGAAACCCTCATGACGCATTATTTCCTCGCCGTCGCGGTCCAAAAACACCTGTGTGGGTATCAAGCGGATACCATATTCTTGTGCATATTTTTTTTGATCGGGTTTCCACACATCATAGAAAACGACTTTGATTTGTTCACCATATTTTTCTTCTATGGCTTTCATTACCGGTTGCATTTTTTTACAAGGGATACAATTAACGGAACCTAATTCAACAAATGTAATTAAAGGTAACGTTTGTTCTTCACTTTCCTTCGCTTCAGATGCAATGGTTTCCTTGATCTGAGTCTTGCTCTGTGAATTTTCTATATTACTATCCGAATTGCATGATAAAAATGAAATATTGAGAAATATAAGAAATAACAAAATTTTCTTCATTTTAATTACCTTTTATCCAGTTTAAAATTTCTTTATCCTTCGGCACCTTTCCCGAACTTATCACTTTTTCATCAATCACCAGTCCTGGAGTCATCATCACACCATAATTCATGATATCTTCAAGCTGGGTTACTTTTTCAATCTGAATATCCAGTTCATGCTGTTCTTTAAGAGCAATGATCCGTCGTTCCAGAGTTTTGCATTTCGTGCAACCGGTCCCTAATATTTTTATTATCATTGTCAATATTCCAATTGTTACTTTTGTGTCAGTTTATTAAACAGTCCCGTTAAGCGTTTATCAAAAGCATCCAGGATGACGGATTCATCGTCTTTCAAGGGACAGACCGGGATTAAATCCAATACCTCTTCCGGTGATAAACCGGATTTGTACAATGTTTCGGCGGACCCGCTCAACATGGCGTACATGGCTTCCGTAACTTCTGCCTCCGTCATACCGAACTGTGTGCCCAATGCCTGCAATTTCAACCATTGAAACCAAAAATAAGTGGGACCCATGGCCGAAATAATGGCATACGCTTCCAGTTTATCTTCACGGACTTCCGGTAATTCACCCCAATTACTAAACAGATTTTTTACCTTTTGTTTTTCATCGGGGTTTATTTCATCCGAATAAACGACAGGATTATATCCACTGCCTATGATAGACGGTGCATTCGGGATCATCCGGATCCATTTTCGTACGCCACACATCGCCGATAATTTTTCCATGGAAATGACAGGCACCAATGAAACAACTATGGTTTCTGATTTTATTTTTCCATGGACTTCGGCTGCGATTTCTTTGACAACAGGCGGATGGACTGCCAGGAATAAAAGTTCTGCATCGAGAACATCCACATTTTGTTCGAAGCACCGGATATGCGCCTTATCAATTGCGCCTATAGCGGATCTCATATCTTCACTGGGATCTGAAACCAAAACGTTCTCCGGCAAAATTTCTTTCTGCTTCAACGCCATTAAAAGTAAACGTGTGATGCGGCCACCGCCGATAAAACCTATTGATGATATTTGTTGCATGGCGTCTCCTCACTTTTAATAGATAATTAAAATTTTCAATTCTATGTTGTTTGTCGGAATTGATCTTTCAGTTTCCAAATTAAATGGAACACAACGATAGCTATTATAAAGACAATAGAAATATCAAATAATGAATAACTCATACTGGTTAAGAAATCAAAAAGATTCACTCTTAGCAACATAGTTAGTCCTGAAATAACGGCAATTATGATAAAGATTACAATGAGGCGGAAGACCTTCCGGTTTTGTTGTAATGAATATAAGAAGGTGCCTGATATAATTGCCGCAGAAAGGAAAAAATGATTGGCATCCAACCAGAATCTGGCAGGCAATGCGTATTGTCTGAGCTGGGGCTGAGCTATTATTGCCAGGAATCCTGCTAAAGTTAAACCTGAAATAACCAATGGCATCCATTTATGTCTCATGAATCCCGGTAACATATCAACATTGTTTTCCGAGAGTTTTACGTAAGCCTGTCCAATAAGGACACAGCCTGTCATGAGCAGTAACACGTAAAGTAAAGGTTTTACATATTTTTCACGAATTGCGCCAAGCACTAAAAAACTTTTATTTATTCCAATTAAGGTATGCTGTGACGTGGTTACGGTTTGCCCGTTCTCATCAAATGGATATGTAATGGTTTCAGTAAAAAAACGTGATGCGGTATCATGACATTCCGTGCAACCCTTTATACCCAATGCACTGTTGGCAGGATACACATCATGATTGTATTTATGAACATTGCCGAATGGTGATGCTTCCCATTCTTCCTTATTTATCGTTCGGAAATCTGTTCCCGATCTGTATATTCGATCATTCATGGTCCAGACTATCCGTTTACCCTCCATGGGATAGTTTATATCCTCAAACATTGACGTGACGGATGCAATCAGGGCTTCAATTTCCTCACCTCGGTTCACTTCGATGACGCCATCACCATTGTCATCTTTTATTAATGAAAGTGCCGGATATTTATCAGGACTTTTAAAGTGTGTCATCCACATTTTATAGATGTCGCTCATTTTGGGTTGCATTAATCCCGGCTCACCCTCAATTTCAATAGCAGGCCAGGCGCTATGCACACGATTGACCGGATAAATTTTACCTTTATATTTTGCATAAACTGGTATAAACGAATCGGTAGGTTTATCATCAAATCCCATCATCCCCATATTGCCATAATGGTTGTAATATTGCATATCAGGACCATAAAATGTCCAGAGGTGTTTTCCCTTACTGGGAATTTTAGTACCAGGGTTAAAGACATCGCCAGCCTGAAATTGGGCAGGTTTTACATTTCGTACCGGAATATGGCATGTCTGGCAGGCGATCTTTTCCAGATGTACCGGCGGGAGCCATGTATGTTTTGCAATCGGTGCACCCAGATGCCCCTTGCTGTGGCAGTATACGCAATCCAGTACTGTATTATCCAGGTCGTTTCGAACCTGTCCACCCGGATCATCACCTTTGCCGATCTGGTGCATTTCACGTTCGTTGATCCGGCTGTCCAGTGCTCTTGAACCTGCCGGATGACAATCCACACATTTTAATCCTGCCCGGATATGGACATCTGTGCGTGCAGAAAAATTCGCACCACGTTTTTTCCATCCTGGTTGCGCGTGGCATTCAAGGCAGGCCTTGTCTCGTGGTTCACGCACAATATGTGGTGAAATTTTACCCTCTTCATCAAATAGAGACGTATTATATGTAACGTTTACCTGTTCATTCTCCTGAATTGATCCTGATACCGTCGCAAACCCTGAGGCGACCGTTGGTGCCCAACGAAAATTTAAAGCTTGCAATTGCTTTGTTCTTTCGGCATGATCGTATCCGGGTTGATGACATATCATGCAATCTGCCTCCAGAACCCCTGTTTCAATCCAGCGGGCCTTATAATAATCACCATCGAAATCGTTTTCACCGCCGGAACGATAATTATTATCTTTCATAAACTGGTCATATCGATGTCCGTTTCTGTCATATTCAGCCGGGCCACCCCCCGGATGACATTTTCCGCAACCGGCGGTGATAAAACTGAATGATGTCATATCCATCTCTTCTGGTGATGAATTTTGTTTGCCGGATAAATAACGGTAAAGTGGCGCAGGAGAGCACCAGCTACCGCCATAATTCCCTGGTGTGGTTACCCAGCGCAGACGTTCTGATTGAGAGTTCGCAGGTTCTTCTCCTGCACCCTGGGTGAAATGATATCCCCGGGTTATTTTATTATAATCATGACAACCGGAAGAGCCACAGGTCTGTTTGGGAGAATAAGGTTCATCCGGGTTTTCATTAAGAACCGGATTGATAATTCTGCCGGATTCATCCTTTAAAAAAAATGGCGGACAGACAGCATCTATTCTAATTTCATTTTCATCTGCAGAATAATCCCGGGATAGCGCGACAGTAATACTGTTAACGGAGATGCTCACTAAAATAACAAATATACAGTATTTCATACAGAGTTTTCCTCGTTTGCTAAAATATTCACATTTCTCGCTATTTTATTATAATACATTTAGAATATTAAAGCCCTTTGAAGACTTAAACGGAGCTTAGTAACTTACGGACACACATCCGGTGCTTTTACATCACCTTCAGGCGCCTCACTGCCGAAATATTTTTTCTGAAACCAGAGCGCGACATTCACGAGGGCAATCAGCACCGGCACTTCCACCAGCGGACCGATCACCGCCGCAAAGGCTTCTCCCGAGTTAATTCCGAATACGGCAATGGCAACGGCAATAGCCAGCTCAAAATTATTGCTGGCTGCTGTAAAGGAAAGCGTAGCTGACTTCGAATAGTCGGCACCCACTTTGCGGCCCATGTAAAAGGATATCAGAAACATCAGTACAAAATAGATCAGCAGGGGAATGGCAATGCGCACCACATCCAGCGGAATTTTGACGATATACTCGCCCTTGAGCGTAAACATGACCACGATGGTAAACAACAACGCGATCAGCGTGATTGGGCTGATTAAGGGAATGAATTTATTATGATACCATTCCCTGTCTTTTATTTTTATAAGAGAAAACCGCGTTACAATTCCGGCTATGAATGGGATGCCCAGGTAGATGAATACACTTTCAGCGATCTGTCCGATGGTTATCTCGACGGCTGTTCCTTCCAGCCCGAACCAGGTGGGCAGAATGGTGATAAACACATAGGCATAAACGGAGAAAAACAAGACCTGAAAGATAGAATTGAAAGCCACCAGCCCGGCAGCGTATTCGGTGTCCCCTCTGGCCAGTTCGTTCCAGACGATGACCATGGCTATACAGCGCGCCAGGCCGATCATGATCAAACCGTACATATACTCCGGGTAATCGCTTAAAAATATAATTGCCAGAAAAAACATCAGCAGCGGGCCGATGATCCAGTTCTGGACCAGCGACAGCGCCAGTATTTTCCAGTTACGAAAAACTTCGCCCAGTTCTTCGTAACGCACCTTGGCCAGCGGCGGATACATCATCAGAATGAGGCCCATGGCAATGGGGATATTGGTCGTGCCGACCTGAAAGATATTCCAGAAGTCTACAATGCCGGGGAAAAGATAACCGGCAAAAACACCAATAAACATCGCTGAAAATATCCATAATGTCAGGTAGCGGTCCAGAAAAGATAGTCGTTTTGTTACAACGCTCATTCCTGCCCTTTCTCTATCGTTATGTATTCTGGCTGTATTCAATTTTGCGGGGCTTAGGATTATGCCCTATCCTTCAGCCAGTGTTCGAGGGTTGATTTTGTCGGGATTTTACCCTGACTCACAACCTGGTCATTGACGATCAGCCCGGGTGTCATCAGCACGCCCAGATCGGCAAAGCTATTCAGATCGGTCACTTTTTCGACCTGTGCCTCCAGGTTCTGTTCACTGACGACTTCTTTACAAAGCGCTTCCAATTTCCGGCAATTGGCACAACCACTACCGACTACTTTTATCATTAACATCCTACCTCCTCTGCAAACGTGATAACAGGAATTTCTGGATATCTTATGCTTATTCTTAATCCTGATTATCCTGTGATCCTGTCAATCTAGTGATCCTGTCAATCTAGCGATCCTGTCAACTTTTCAATATAAAATGCTTTAAAATCTTTCCTGATCTCGTCCCTGATGCGCCGGAAGACCGCCAGTACCTCTGCTTCCGTTCCGGTCGCTTCGGCCGGATCCTCAAAACCGATATGTAACTGTTCCCTAACCTTACCCAGGAAAACGGGACAGGTCTCTTTCGCGTTATCACAAACGGTAATTACATAGTCCCATTCTTCACCCATATAGGAGTCGACATTTTCAGGTTTTCCATCGCTGATGTCGATGCCCGCCTCAGCCATCACCTGCACCGCTTTGGGGTGCACATTTCCGGAAGGATTGGTTCCGGCCGAACGGACATGCAAGCCGGAATTGAAATCACGTAGAAATCCCTCGGCCATCTGGCTGCGACAGGAATTACCGGTACATAAAATGAGAATGCGCGTCATAGATTCCCCTTAAAAAATTGATCCATAAATTAATCCACTGATTGTGGCCATTATTACAACCAGACTTACAAATACGACTGTTTTCTGCGTCCCAATAATGCCGCGAATGACCAGCATATTGGGCAGTGACAGGGCGGGTCCGGCAAGCAACAGTGCCAGAGCAGGTCCCTTGCCCATGCCCGCAGCAATCAGTCCCTGCAGAATCGGCACTTCTGTGAGCGTGGCAAAATACATGAAAGCACCGACGATGGAGGCAAAGAAATTGGCAGACAGCGCATTACCGCCGACCAGCCCGGCAATCCATTCATTGGGAATCATGCCGCGTCCGCCTTCCTGAGAACCGAGCAGAAATCCGGCGACCAGGACACCAGCGGCCAGCAGAGGCATAATCTGTCTGGCAAAACCCCAGCTTTCTCCCAGCCATGCATTCCCCTCTCCCTTATTCAGAGAAAGAATAACGGTAAGGGCAATAACCGCAAACGTAAAAGGAATCAGGGGTGTATCCGGCCGGAGCAGCGCGCTGATCAGCACCAGAGCCGCGCCTGTTAACACACGCCCGGCATGCAGCTTTAATATATACAGGAGAGACACTGTAAAAAGAATGCCGAAAAAGGCGGTTATGATCCATTTCCGGCTGAACATGACATACCAGAATCCGCTTTCCGTATCCGGTTTTCCCCAGTTGGCGAAAACCAGGATAAACACAAGCACGAAAAAATGGAAGGTCGTCTGCCAGAGCGGACGCAACGCTTCCGTTCCCGGCATCGCCATTTGGGCATGGACCTTTTCGGCTTCTTCTTTCTTGTAAAGGAAATGCATGATCAGACCGATGATCACCGCAAAAATAACCGCGCCAACGATGCGGGCAACACCCATTTCCAGACCCAGAATCCGTGCCGTAAGAATAATAGCCAGAATGTTAATCGCCGGTCCGGAATAGAGAAAGGCGATAGCCGGACCCAGTCCCGCTCCCCTCTTATGTATACCGGAAAACAGGGGCAGAATGGTGCAGGAGCATACGGCCAGGATGGTCCCGGAAACGGAGGCCACGCTGTAGGATAACCACTTTCTGGTATGTGCTCCAAAATACTTTATAACAGCGGCCTGACTGACGAACACCGCGATCACGCCTGCGATAAAAAAGGCCGGTATCAGACAGAGCAATACATGTTCCTGCGCATACCACCGGGTTAAGGTTAGGGCGGAAAGGATACTCTCTTTAAATAGCGGATTTTCCACCGGCATGAAATAGGCAAACAGAAAAAATAAGGCTATCCATAAAAACGGTTTATATTCTTCGCTCCAGTTCACCTTGCATACAATCCTATATTTCGCTTATTAACGAATTGTTTTGTTTAAATTTTTTTAGATTCTGCACAATGTATTACGGTCGACCGTCTGCACTTTTTGCTGATCCCGCTGAATGATCTCGTTTGCGGGCAGCCAGGTCCTTATCAGCGGAAGTAAATGACGGATATAGTCACTGTTCTGATCACGGTTCAGGTGGTAGTTGACCCATTTACCTTCCTTTTCATCAATGATATAGCCGGCATCACGGAGTAGAGACAGATGCTTTGATACCGTGGAGGTCGCCAGCTGAAGTACCTCGGTGATTTCACACACGCAAAGCGGACGCACTTCCAGCATTTTCAAAATCCGTATGCGATTTGTATCGGACAGCGCTTTAAACGCTTTTACCAGTTCTCTCATCAGACACTTTCTTTATTTCGTCATATTGCGAAATGTATATATTTCTTCTTTATTTGTCAACTTAAAAATCAGATATTCCAGCGATGTTTGTATTCCCTGTACCAGTTACGCCATTTTCTTGTGCTCATACCATACTCTTCACCGGTAATACTCTCCAGGATTTTAGATGCCTCAAAACGCACTCTCCAATCGTTGTCACCGACAGCCTCAATAAAGTATCTTGTCAGAGAAGGCTCTCTGAACGCATATATAATTTCGACCGCTTTCCATCTCATATTTACCTCGTCAGATTCCAGTAAGGCGATAACCGGATCGTGAGCCGGTTTTCCAATATTGGCCAGGGCTTCTTTTATCTGCCGGAAATAGTATTCATCATCTAATGCCAATGCTTCGATTAACGGCTTTATCGCACGCTCATCCCGGGTTTTCCCGAGCGCTTCAACAGCATACCAGCCGGCTGTTGTTTTACTGTCAATAAGTGTCAGCAAATACGGCACCGCAGGTTTGCCGATCCGGGCCAGAATATCGGCCGTTTCTTTAATATGGTGCTCGTTTGAACCGGTCAGGAAATGAAATAAGGGCTCGACTGCCGGCGCGCCTGTTTTTATGAGAGCCTCGGCTGCTGCTTCATTAAGCGCCTTGTTTCCGCTGGTAATTTTTTCAATCAGAATGGAAACCGCACGGCTGTCTCTGATATTCCCCAGGGCCCTGGCGCTTTCAACCGCAATTCTGGAATTCGGGCTTTCCAGTGTGGTAAGAAGTGCCGGTGTCGCCTGTGCACTCCCGATTTTGCCGAGGGCAATAATCGAGGCAACTGTCAGGTCAACATCTTTTTCGCTGATGCAGTTTATCAGTAATGGAACAGCCGGATAATAGTGCAGTTCGCCTGTAATATAAGCACCACTTTTCTTTAATACTGTATCAGAATTCCTGAGTATCTTCATAAATTCAGGTAAAGATCTGGGCTCTTTCATCATTGCAAGAATTTTAGCCGCATGAATACGTTGTGACCGGTTACCGGTTTTCAGTAAAGTAAGCAGTGGAGAAACAGAAGGTTCGCCAAGATAACCAAGGGCCGTGCGAATCGTGCTGTGCAAAGAGGGATCCGAATCATTCATCATCCTGATCAAAGGCGCGACAGCATCTTCACTTCCTGTATCTCTCAATGTATATATGATTTCTCTTTGCAAACTCTGATCCTTCGTGGTTCTCAGGACACGAACCATGCCGGGGATTGCCTCTTTACGCCTATCCAGCAGTTTGTTTTTGGCGGCTTCCTGAACTTTTTTTTCCGGATCATTGAGCAGGTAAACTAAATCATCAATTATATTACTTTGTCCGATATCATTCAGGAGTTCAATGGCAATTAAACGCAATTCAGACTGGTTTTCTTTGAATGCCTTCACCAAACGATGTATCTGTTTAGGATTTTCATAGCTGGCATACGCTTCCAGTATACTCCTTTTCAAAGTTAAATCATCATTCTGATAGTGTTTGACAAGCACGGGCAGGGATTCTACGCTGCCAATCAGGCCCAGTGCTTTCGCAGCTGCAGATTGTAATACAACCTGATCACCATCAAGAATCTTTGTCAGAAAACCGACTGCTTCTGCCGCTTTTAACCGGCCAAGTGCATTGATGATATTTCTTTTCGCATGATGAGGTATGCCCTGGCTGTATACATCCATTAATGGCCCGACAGCATCGGAATAACCGAGGTAACCCAGCACCGCTGCCGCTTTATCAATCGATTCAGGATCAGACAGCAGCTCGATCATCGCTTCCAGGACTTTTTCACTTTTAAAACGGCCAAGAACCTCCCGTGCCTGCCATGACGTGAATGAATTAGGATGCGTCAGAAGCGGGATGATATCATCAACCGCTTTCTCGGCTTTGAGTTCTCCTAAAACAACCATAGCCCGCCAGACGGTACTCACTTCACTGCTTTGCAATGCTTTGATCAGTGAATCGACCGCACTTTCGCCTACCTCTTCCAGCGCTTTCATCGCCTCACTGGCCACTTCCCGATCCTCATCATCAAACATGGTAATCAAGCGACTTACTGCCGCAGGGCTGTTCAGACGACCAAGTGCAACCACTGCTGCTTTCCGGATATCATCGTCTTCCTCCTTTAAAAGGGTGATCAAATGTGTAACGCTTTTATCACTTTCTATATAACCAAGGGCCTCGGTGGCCTGCAGACGCAGCTGCCTCTTATCACGTTGACTGCTCACATGCCATAAAGGCTCTACATGACTGGTATCCGGCATCATTTTGATCAATTCCATGGCCGTCATCTGAAAATCTTCATTAGCGGAATACAAGGCTCTGGAGAGGAATGGAATAATCCGCGTATCTGCTTTCCGGCGTAAAGTTGATGCAATCGCCATGCTTTTCCGGTCAACAGATTCTAGATATGGGTAGAGGATGCCGGAAGTGCTTTCATCAGCTATAGCTAAAGCGTGAACAATATGAGACTGCATTCTATCATCTTCATCAAGGAGTGATACCACCCCGTCAGGACCAAAACATTTCAGAATCAGAGTTGTTACAGCGGTTGGATAGGATCCCGTCTGCCAGAAGGCGGATTCGAAGAACGCTCTGGATGCTATGGAAATATTTCTCTGCTGCCCGGGGAAATAGGTACTGACTGTTTTAAGCACAACAGGCTTTTCGCCTGCAGCATCTGCCTCAAACGACATATCGAATGCTATCCCGTATGAAGATACGGAGTCGTTCGATACCGGTTCACCGGATCTTACAATTTCCGCCTTAACATTGAGGGTAAGGAGCATATCGGCTTCTGCTCTATCCTTAAAAGTGACCTCAACACCGTTTTTCAGCAGCAGGTCTTTCACAACTTTTTCAAACGGCAAATCGATGAATTCGTTTAAGTTACCGCCTTTACCAATCTGTTTGTTAATGACCACGTGTGCTTTTGTGACATCCCGGAAATCGGGATGCCATTGTGCATAAATCCGATTAATCGCCTTATAAACAAAATCCGTATATGCCGTTCCTCTATAGTTTTCCAGGAATGTTATATAAGCAGGTAAGGTATCCAGGCGTTTGGCCTCTTCATAAGCCAGCTTTTGAATCAACAGGGATACCGAATCGGCTATTTCGCCATAGGAATAGCGTCTCAAAAACGTTTCATATGCCGGAATCGTATTAATTTTCTTCACTTCTTCAAAATGGAGCTGTTTTAACCGTTCACTGGCTTCCAGTATCAGCATATTGCGACGGTGTTTTTTCATAAAATGCTCGTAAGCAGGTATTGTATTTTTCTGTTTGGTGCGATACCAGTCAATTTTGTCACAGCTGAAGAAAAAAAGTGTGAGTATCATTACAACAGAAATCCGGGCGGGCCGGATAAATCTTTTATACAATCCCATTGTTTTTACCCTTTAATTCGTATAATAATCCGTTTATTTGATCATTAAGATTGATGAAACAGGGTACAGTGCATATTAGTTCCAATCTACCCGGTTATTTTCCATTTTAATATTTTCTGACCCGGTGAACAGTGCCAATAATTAATCCCAATGTAAAAAAATAATACGGGAGGAATTTTTTTGCAATAAAATCGTAAAACGAGGTTAGTGTGAAATTTTTATATTTTTTATCTTAACCAATCATCGATCAGTTGACAAAAAACGGCTTTATATGATACATGATGAATTACTTTCTAATAAGAATACGTTTCCCGCCATTGGGCCGGGGTAATAAATATGAATAAGGCGTATATTTCCAATCGTCCCAATAACATAGTAACAGTTAAAAGCCACTTTCCCGGGATGGGGATATGAGCAAAATTTCCGGTTGAACCAACCGACCCCAAACCAGGCCCCACATTGCCGATTGCTGCAACCGTGCCCGTGAAGGCACTGATCAAATCAACTCCCATTAAAGCTAAAATGAGCGAGGATATGAAAACGATTATTAAATATATCATTACATATAATACGCTCTTGGAGACGACATCTTCACTAATCGCTTTTCCGTCGATTCGGATAGGTATGACAGCATGGGGATGCATTACCATTTTAATTTGTTTAACAAAGGACTTCAAAACCAGTACTATTCGGTCAATCTTTATACCCCCGGACGTTGAACCCGAACAGGCACATTGCAGGGCAAAAAATATCAGAATAAGTTTAGAAAAGCCTGGCCAGATGCTTGTATCCGTTGTAGCAAATCCTGTAGAAGTACCCACAGAAATTATATTGAATGTCGCATAACGTAAGGCAACGAAAAAATCCATATTCTTCAAATAATATAGATTTAATGCTCCCAGCAATACTCCCCCAAACAGAAACATAAGATAAAAACGTAAGACTGTTGAGCGCCAGAACGCATGAACTTTTCCTGTAAAAACGGAAAAAAGCAGAGCAAAGTGAATACCGGACAATATCATAAAAATGATAATGATGATCTCAATAAGCGAACTATCATAAAATGCAATGCTGTTATTTTTGGGGGAGTACCCCCCGGTGGCGATAGTGGCAAAAGAGTGTGTAACAGCATCAAAAACAGACATCCCGCATAGCCACAATGCGACGGATTCAATAACGGTAAGACCAAAATAAACGCCCGCCAATATTTGTATCGCTTTTCTTGCCCGATTATGAAAGTTTTGCTGAACCATGGAAGATACTTCACTGCGAAACAATACAACTTCCGCAATCCCTATAAAGGGCAAAACAGCCAATACAAAGAGTATAATACCTATACCACCTATCCAATGTGTCGCTGCACGCCAGAATAAAAGACTATTTGGTAGTGCCTCAATATTCACCAATATGGTTGATCCGGTCGTCGTAAATCCGGAAACACTTTCAAACCATGCATTTGTTAGAGTAAAGACCCCACCCCATAAAATATAAGGCAAGGCTCCTGCCAGACAAGAAACGAGCCAACTGAGCACAACAATGAGTAATCCTTCCTTGTTTGAAATTCGAGTTGTCGGTGGGACAAATATAAGCGGAAACAATCCAAAAAGTAACGAAACCAATCCACTATAGAATAAGGGTAAAAAGGCACCATCCGAATATACAATTGATAAACCGGACGAAATAAACATAAATATTGCGTTTATCAATAATGAAAGACCCACATAACGTAAGACGATGTGAATTCTCATCGCTCTGTTTCCCTGCTACTCACAAAAGAACATAACTGGCTGATTGACTCAGATAGACGTGATATTTCATCTTGTGAATCAATGTTTACATCATATGGCGTTTTATTGTCAATAAATTTTTTAATTCTATCCGTGATTCGAATGATCGGACTGATCATATAATAATTGACGAAGTAGTTGAAAATAAAAGTAAATACCAGTGCTGCGAGTATTGCGATCAATCCAGGCATTACAGCTCTGGTCGACCTTTGTTTTAAATCAGATGCCGTTTGATACATGGTATTATTGTTAAGGGAATTCAATTCCTGAACAGAACTTTTTACACCGAGAAAAGAGTGATGAACAATAGAAAAATACCAATCAATATTGCCTTCACGCGGTGTATCGACAATGGGACGCTCCCATAATTTTTTATATATTTTGTATTTGGAGCTTATACTATCCAGTATCGATCGTTCCCCGGGAATGGTAATGTTCGAATATGCAAAAGACAATTTTTCAATAAATAGACTATCCGCTTCATACAGCATGGATCGACCTTCATCCCATTTTCCCAGTAGAAGAAGTAAAATAGCGCTGTCTTCTCTTTCCAGAGCTTCGATCATATCTTCTGCCGCATGTATACTACGATAATTTTCATCGAGCATTACCTGCATTGAGAATCCGGCAGACCTTAATTCATAAATTGTCCAGGCCCCGGCTATGGCTAACATAATCGCCAAAGTAATGAATCCGGATAATATTTTGATTCTCATACCCTTATATTTCCCTTTTAAGGTTGATAACATATTTCTAAAAATATTATTTAACATTCTAAATTTATGAAATAAATAGAAAAACACAAAATCACATTGAAGCATTCAAAAATTTTGGGTTGCACTAATTCCTTCAAGAGAACTCAGCCTATTAATACCAATAAACAAAGAGCTGATATGGAATTGGGTGACGTATATGTTTAAAATGTAAGTTATACGGAAAAAGACAGGTATTGATCTGAACAGCATTATCATTTATTGAATACGCAACAGCGCGACTTCGAAGAAACCGGGGATTCCATTGTATTTCGAACAGCCGGACAGTTTCACGTGACATTATTTGCTTTCCTTTTTAATATATGTAGTGATTAACGCATCCAGGCTGATTCGCCCCGGTCCGGAAATAATCAGGCTGAACAACATCAAAAGATAATAGAGCGGGATCTCAAATCCGTTGTCGCCTGCTTCGAAACCATTTCCGATATGAACGGTAAATATGGCAACGATCATGACGATAATCAATGGGAAGGCAATGATTCGTGTCCCTAATCCTAAAAACAGCAACACAAAGCCGGCTGCCTCCGTTGCTGTGGCCAGATAGGCGTTCAGCGTCGGGAAAGGCATGCCCATACCGTTGAACCATTCTATAATGCCATCGATATTCCCCATCTTCATCATCGCCGGGCCGTAAAATCCATAAGCCAGTACCATCCGGAAAAACAGCGGCGGCAGGTCTTTCGCCTGTCCCACTGCATCCGTCATGCGCGTCCATAAGTTTAACATATTTCCTCCTTTGTTTTAAAATCCCCTGCGAGAGTCTTCGCGACACCCCGCTCAGCGTTTTGTTGTAAATGAATCTCTATTTGACAACTTAGACGAGGAACAGAGGATATCCTTACACTTCTTCCTGATTTTAGTAAAATGGATTTTTTAATGAAAAATATTTGTTTGATTGACACGAAAGAAGAATAACACCCCTTCGGGGTTTCCCTCTTGGCGAACCTTTTTTTGTTACAATAATAATATCCCTTCGGGATTTAGATGCTTCGGATCATCAATCGAAATATTCCCTGATCAGAAATAGATATCGTGAGAAAACCAAATGGCCGTATCTTCCGGTCTTGATGAATATTCTGGCTATAGAATCAAAATTATTATGCACTTT
>CAYPHA010000042.1:0-36748 GCA_964410215.1 uncultured Calditrichota bacterium
AATAAAAACCGGAGGTGGGGTTTACGGGATAGTCGCGCACATCATATTCGAGACCGATCTCCAGGTTCAGGATACCGTTCCTGGCCAGGCTGAGATCACGGCTCGAGGCAGAATCCGGTAACGCCAGTTTGCGGCCGATCCGGGACACGGCATAGAGGCTTTCTCCGATACGAATGCGGCTGTTCACCTCATACTGCCATTCGATATATGTACTGTCCCGAACGACCCGTTCCATTTTCAAACCCAGGTCAAAGGGATAGCCGAACACCCAGGGTTCTTCATAGCGCAGACTGAACTCCTCCGAGGTCCGGTCAGGCTTTTTCCAGTACACACCGAATCGCCGCCCGGTTCCAAAAAGATTGGTCAGGGAAAGGTCCAGCAGACCGGAAAAATATCCGTCCTCCGAACTGTTCTTTTCAGGCGGAATATAGCCAACCACCCCGTCGAAAGAGGTGGCATTGCCTTCCTCGACGTCGATCAGCAAACTGATATTCCGGCGGTTATTTAAAACGATAACCGGTTCTTTGACATTTTCCAGAATACCGAGGCGGGCAAGCCGTTCCGGGATACGCTCAATGCGCTCCCTGGAGTATATCATCCCCGGTTGCACCGGCAATTCCCGCAGCAATACACCGCTCCGCGTGTAATCATTACCCCGGAAACGAATATCCCTGATCTGCACACGCTCCTTTTCCCGGATTCTTATGTGCACCCGGGCCAGGTTCTTCTGATCGGCACGCTTCAGGCTGAAATCGTCGATCCGTCCTTCCGCGTGGAGATACCCCGAGTCGGCGGCGACTTCGAGCAGGGTGTTCAGGTTGTTCTCAAGTTGGTTCTTCGTGTACGGATCATATTTTTTCAGGGACAGATACTTCCGGTATGTTTCGGTCCGTATCGAATCCGCTTCAATCTCAATATCGCCGAAATAGACGGCGTTGCCGGCATCACCGAAGATAATCAGCGTTGCCCGGAGCGAGTCATCCGAAAAAGCAGTAGCGATGGAATCAATCCGCGCATACAAATAGCCATGATCCCGGAGGTACGCTTCCAGCTCCCGGGCCGTTTGCGCCGCTTCCTCCGGCAGGTAGGCTGAGCCGGCCCGTAATCCCGAAATATTCAGCAATTGTTTTTTTTCAACCGGGAAGCGCCCCCGGAAGTCTATGGAGCCGATCAGAATCCGGCCCTGTTGCGCCAGCGCGTCAAAGGGCTGAACAGCCGTTAGTAAGACTAAAATGATAAAAAAGAGACGTTTGTTATTCATAAAGATTTTCACCGGGGGGCTTTTCTGAATGCCGTCATCGTCAAGCGGTACCGGTCTTCGGAAATGTAGCCGTATTGATGTAATTTTTCCAAGATCCATCCCGCTTTCCATTTCAGCCAGCCCGAATTGATTCGCGGATCTTCATGCAACGGCCGGGGTATAACCGCTGTTAGCCGCACAATTTCTTCCAGGCTCAACCGGTCAACATCTTTTTTAAAGTAATGACGGGCTGCCGCCTGTATACCGAAAATACCTTCACCGAATTCGATGACATTCAGGTAGAGATGAAAAATCCTGTTTTTACCCAGGTGCTTTTCCAGCCTGTGCGTAATCAGGACTTCCTTTATTTTCCGCATAATCGTTTTACGCGGTGACAGGTACAGGTTCTTGGCCAACTGTTGGGTAATCGTGCTGCCGCCGCGGGAAAACCGGCCTTCTTCCCAGTTGCGTTTCAGGGACTCTTTCAATTCCACGTAATCGATGCCTTCATGCTGGTAAAACGAGGCATCTTCCGTTATACGCACGGCCTTCTTGAGCAGATCCGGAAATGTGCGGAATGCAACCCACTGCTGCCTGATTCGCAAGTTTTTTCCTTCTTCTGCCGCCTGCTCGATCCGGAAACGCATCAATGCCGTCGTATCCGGATTGGCGGTTTTCAGGGACGTTACATCCGGCAGCGAAATATAAAGGGACAGCATGGAAATAATAATGAAGATCAGGATCAGGATGAAGACCGTACCTGCCGCCTTTAACGGGGAGTTGAAAAAGCTTCCTGCTTTTTTTAAAAAAGGTGTTATATATTTTTGCCGGAAAGACATAATCATGTCGTTATAATGCATATATACTCATTGAACGACGTTAACCGCTGAATTTTTCCCAGTATGGAAAAATACCGAATATGCCGCCGGTATGGATGAATAAAATATCCCTACCGGGCAGCTTTCCATTGTATAAATGGTCCGTCATTCCGGCGAAGGCTTTTGCACCGTAAACAGGATCCAGTATAATCCCTTCCGTTTTTGCGCAGGTTTCTATAACAGACACCTCACTGTTTGAAATAATACCGTATCCACCACCGACAAACCCGTCGATTATATGTATGTCACCGGCCTTCCGCGACAAGGGTATGCTATAACGTGAAGCGAATTTTTCCATGACCGTACTGATTTTTTCCTTAAAGAATGCTGCCGAATCACAGACATTGACGGATACCACATCGATAGCACCCCCCGTAAGATATTTCCCCAGAAGCAGGCCTGCGTGTGTTCCGCCGCTGCCTGTCGCCACGACGATCGTATCGATTTTAAGGTTCATTTCATCGACCTGGCTCACGATTTCGCTATAGCACCGGACATATCCCCAGGCCCCGATTTCGTTCGAACCGCCTTCGGGGATAATATAGTAACTGCCCTTATGGGAACGGGCATAATCTGACATCAGGGCATCCACCTCTTTATATTGTTCCGCATTGATATATTCGATGGTGACCCCGGCCAGGTGGTTCAGAAAATAATTGCCATGGTATACGTCCGGCTTTTCACCGCGCAGAAAAAGGACGACGTTCAATCCCTGGCGGATCCCGGCAAAGGCCGTTGCCCGGCAATGGTTGGAGTGCAGACCGCCACAGGTTATCAGGTGCGTCGCCTGCTTATCCATGGCATCCCGGATCAGAAAATCCAGTTTACGGATCTTGTTGCCGCTTAGTTCGACCCCGGTCATATCATCCCGTTTCATATATACGTTGTAGTTCTCCAGCGTGCCGAAAACATGATTAAGAGGTACAATCGGTGTGGGTATACGGGCCAGATTCAGATGCTCCGGGTATGGGACAGGTTTTAAGTTTACCATATCAGTCCTTTGCTCCTTCGCTGATCCACTGTTCAATACCGTCGATCTGGTTTTTATTCAACCACTCTCTGCCAAGTGTAATGGGCGGCATACGCTCGATACCCGCGTAGCCTTCTTTAACGATCAGATAGAGCGGTGCAAGGCGGGGATTATCTTTATGCAACGCCAGATCGACCAGCTTTTCGCCTGTTCGGGAGAGTGCGTAATCCATAAAGATTTCCTTATCCGTAAAAAACAGGATATTGTCTGCGTTGTCCGCCGAATGACACCGTGAACCATACCCGCACTTTCCGTTGAACATCGGTTGCAGGTCCTCGTAATAACTGATATCAGTCTCCGGAATGACATATTCCTGATCAATCGGGTTGGTACCCTTGTCTTCACAAGAAATGGTCAGGAAGACAGGGAACATCAGTAGTAAAGCTATATATTTCATAGAAGAGCCTTTCTCTGTTATGCACATCAGAAGGGAGCAATATGTAATTACCCGCCTTATGTTTAAGTTACTACTTGTTTTGATTTATAATTATATTTATTTTGAATTGTCACATTATTTGGCAATCCGTATAAAATATGAAAGAATCCGGTTCAAAAAAAGTCCTTGTTGTTGAAGATCATCATGATATGCTGATGATTATCCGCAAATACCTGGAAGAAAACCATTTTGCGGTTCTTGAAGCGTGCACGGCAGAAGAAGGACTGAAGCTGTTCAGTCGGGAAAAACCCGATCTCGTCCTGATGGATTTGATGCTCCCGTCGATGAACGGTTTTGAAGCGATAAAGAAAATCAAAGAACTGCATTCACCCAGCAAGTATGTACCCATCATTATTATAACTGCCAAGAGTGATGTAAGTGATATCGTTAGGGGCCTTGAAACGGGTGCCGATGACTACCTGGTTAAGCCTTTTCATCTTGATGAACTGATCGCCCGGGTCAACACTTCCCTGCGCATCAAAGAACTTAATGAACTGTTCGTCAACCAGTCTGAAGAGCTGGAAAAAGCCAATCTGCAGATTACGCAGTTAAATGAATCACTGCTGGAAAAGAACAAGCATCTCCGCAAAAACATTTACAACCTGCATTCCTTATTCGAAGTGTCCATGGAATTACACGCGATCTTGGATTTGAAGCGATTGATCAATTCAACGCTGCTTACGATCATCGGTCAATTCGCCTGTAAAAGTACGCTTTTTATCTATGCCATGAAACATAACGAAATGCGCATGGAAGTGCAGAATTCCAAAGGTTTTTTTGAACGTGACCTGAAAAACATGGTCCTGCATAAAAGCGATCCGCTGATCGCAGCGCTGCAGAACAGGCCGTATCCTACAACCGTTGTGGAAATGGAATCGACGATTAAAGCTTCCGCCGGACTGAAACGCCTCCGCCAGTTATCGGTTGAAATCGTCACCCCCATCGTTATTAACAACTTTGTAGAGGGCCTCATCGGCCTGGGTCCCAGAGTCCGCAAACGCGCCTATAACGATGAAGAACTGGAACAGCTGTCCATTCTTTCCAATATCATTTCCATTGCCGTGTCAAATGCATCGCTGTACAAAGAAGTCGAACAGCTTTCCTATACCGATGCCATGACGGAATTGCACAACTTCCGCTATTTTGAACTGCGTTTAAAAGAAGAAGTAATCCGTCATAAACGTACGAACAGCGGAATATCTTTGCTCATCCTGGACGTTGATCACTTTAAAAACTTCAATGACACGCTCGGACATCAGGCCGGCGATGAAGTATTGCGTAAACTCGGTAAAATTTTAAAGGAAACGGTTCGTGAAAATGATATCGTCGCACGGTATGGCGGTGAAGAATTTGCTGTCATTCTGCCGGCGGTAGATACCAAGGGGGCACTCGTTCTGGCTGAACGTATCCGGGAACATATCGAGGAAACGCCTTTCGATCAGGAAGAAGTGCAGCCTACAGGTAAAGTTACGGTAAGTATCGGACAGGCATCGCTTCCGGAAAACGCCAAAGATTACAAAGATCTTATCTATAAAGCCGATACCGCTTTATATGCCGCTAAGAATAACGGGCGCAACCGGGTGCGATACTTCACACGGGATATGGTTGAATAATTTATGAAAATAGGTATAACCTGCTATCCCACATATGGTGGAAGTGGCGTCGTCGCCACGGAACTGGGTAAGAAATTTGCACAGATCGGCCATGAAGTTCATTTTATATCCTATGCCCTGCCTTACCGGCTGAACCGGTTTACATCAAATTTATTTTTTCATGAAGTCGAGGTACTCAAATACCCGTTGTTTGAATACCCGCCTTATTCACTCTCCCTGGCTTCAAAAATGGCTGAAGTGATTGAGAATGCCGGCCTCGATATCCTGCATGTGCATTATGCCATTCCCCATGCCACCAGCGCTTACCTCGCCCGGGAAATGATGAAGAAGGATCAGTTCAGGTTTATTACCACGCTTCACGGAACCGATATCACACTGATCGGATCGGATCCTTCCTATATTAAAATCGTAAAGTTTTCCATAGAAGAAAGCGATGGCATTACAGCTGTTTCCAGTTACCTGCGGCAGGAAACACTGAACACCTTCAACGTTGTCAACCCCATTGAAGTTATCCCCAACTTTATTCCGGATGACTTTCTTGAAACCCATGTATCCCGGGATATGAGATCATGCTATGCCGGGGAGGACGAGCTGATACTGACCCATATTTCGAATTTCCGTCCTCTGAAGCGGGTTCAGGATCTGGTGCCGGTTATCGAGAATCTCGTCCAAAGCCACAAAGTTAAACTACTGATGGTCGGAGACGGTCCCGAACGTTATACCGTGGAGAAAATGTGTCGTGAACACGGTCTGTGTGAGCATATTGTCTTTCTCGGAAAACAGCAGAATGTGAAAGAGATTCTGGGTATATCAGACCTTTTCCTTTTCCCCAGTGCCAATGAAAGTTTCGGACTTGCCGTGCTCGAGGCCCTGGCCTGTGGCGTTCCCTGTATAACAACCAATGCCGGCGGACTACCGGAAGTGAATCTGGACGGTCAAACCGGATTTACGGTGGATGTAGGCGATATTCATAACTTCACCGAAAAAACGAAACGACTGGTAGAAGATGCCGCACTGAGAAAGCGTTTTTCCGATAATGCAAGAGTCGCATCACGTGACATGTACAACGCCGATAAAATTGTACCGCAGTATATCGACTATTATCATAAAATTCTGGCAAAATGAATGTATCCAGCCGACCAATGATCATTTCCCATCGCGGAAATGGCAATGAATATCCCGAAAACACCATTGAAGCGTGCGAAAAAGCCCTTCAAGCCGGTGCTACAGCTCTTGAAGTGGATATCCGCTATTGCAGTGACGGCGATATGGTGGTCTTTCATGACGCCCATCTCAAACGGATGCTGGGTATCAACAAGACTATCTGGAAAACCCCGCTAAACGAATTTCAGCACTACAGCTTCCCCGGTTTTCCGGAATCAGTCCGGGTTCCCTCCCTGGAAACATTCCTGGAACATTTTAAAAATACGGTCCCATTGAATCTCGACTTGAAAACCTGGTGGCCGCTCGTCGGTCAGTTTTCCCGTGATGTCGTCCGGAGTATTAAACGCGTCGGTAACCTGGAACAGTTATGGGTTTCATCGTTCAATCCCGTTCTGCTTAAAACAATTAAACTGAATACAGAGCGAATCCGGACGGGATACCTTTTCCAGCGCTGGCCGATTGTGCACAAAACCCTCGACGTAATCTGGCAAACCGACTTCTGGCATCCCAATCATAAGCTTCTGGACGGGACATTCATCGCCCGGGCAAAACACCTGGATAAGGGCATTTTTACCTGGACGGTAAATCTGAAGGATGACCTTTTACAATTGAAAGATGAGGAATCCATTCACGGTATTATAACCGATAATCCCGGGGAGGCTAAAAAGGTACTGGAAAGCTGATCAATCTGACGTTAATGCTTTCAATGTCGTTTCGAAAACCTGCAAATCTTCTTCTGTCCATAATACAAAATAGACATCTTTTATCAGGGAAGGCCGTTTAAAAAAACCGATGATCACGCCCAGCATAACGCGGGCGCATTTATCAACGGGATACCCGAAAATACCGGTGCTGATTGCCGGAAAGGCAATGCTGCCCAGTTTATATTCCTCAGCCACCACCAGGCTGTTCAGCGTGGCATGCGACAGCTTATCCTCCTCGTCCCCCTCTCCCATACGCGGGCCGACAGCATGAATCACTTTCCTGGCAGGCAGGTTTCCCGCAGAGGTAACCACGGCGCCTCCGACGTAGGTACCGCCTATACGATTGCACTCTTCCTGAATAACGGAACCGCCCTTTCGGGCTATCGCTCCGGCAACACCACCACCGAGCAGCAGGTTTTTATTAGCGGCATTGACAATGGCATCCACCTTCATCTCCGTGATATCACCCTGTATAAGGTGAATTGTGCTATCGTTGAGCTGATATTTCACGTGTACCTTTCCTCATTTATGGTGATGGGTGTCGGTTGCCTTGTAAACAATCGCACCCTTCTTAATAGTCATTTTCGTGTGATTCATTCCATAATGATAGGGCAGATAATTCAGGTTGGGGATGTCCAGTAATTGCAGGTCGGCCTGTTTACCCACTTCAACGGAACCGATCCGGTCCTCCATTTGTAAAGCTGTTGCCGCCGCCAGTGTTGTGGCACTGAGAAGCTCCTCCGGCAGCATACCCATTTTCAGGGTCGCCAGGGTCCACATGAGCTGCAGGTTCTGTGTTGTGGAACTGCCCGGATTATAGTCGGTCGAAACAGCCACGTTGCATCCGGCGGCGATCAATTTACGGGCGGGGGCGTATATTTCCTTGCCCAGAAAAAAGGTGGTTCCCGGGAGCAGAACGGGCACGACTCTCATCGCTGCCAGTTCACGAATGCCACGGTCCGAAATATTTACGAGGTGATCGGCGGAAACGGCACGCATTTCCGCTGCAAGTTCTGCCCCACCGAACGGGTACAGTTCATCGGCATGCAGCTTGGGCACCAGGCCGTTGTCGCGGGCCGCACGAAGGATACGCCGGCTTTCTTCGACGGTGAAAACGCCCTTTTCACAAAATACGTCGCAAAAACGGGCCAGCTTTTGCTCTGCAACCGCCGGGATCATTTCATTGATAAGGATGGAAAGATAGGCTTCCCTGTCGGAACGGTATTCATCGGGGATTTCATGGGCTCCCAGGAAGGTGGGCACCATCTCCAGTTCATATTCAGCATTCAGTTCAGCAATGATTTCGAGGGACTTGAGTTCGTCCTCTGTCGACAACCCATAGCCGCTCTTTGCCTCAATAGTCGTGGTGCCGTATTCAAAAAAACGGGCAATGCGTGAACGTGTCAGCGTTTTAATTTCCGCTTTGTCCGCTTTGCGGAATGCCCGCACACTGTTCCGGATCCCACCGCCGGCAGCAGCGATCTCTTCATAACTTTTTCCCTGCACCCGCATGATAAACTCATCTTCGCGGGTTGTATGGAAAACGGGATGCGTATGGGCATCGACAAAACCCGGCAGCATCGTCAACCCGTGCGCATCGATTACCATGTCCGCTTTCGGACAGGGTTCCGAATCATCGGCAATCTCGCTGATTACACCGTCTTCAATCAGGACCCGGCAATCAGAATACTGGAGCACATGCCCGTATCGCGTGCCTGAAACAGGTGTGCAGAGCAATCCAATATGCGTGATGAGACACTTCATGGCAGTTATTCGCTTCCTGTAAGGTGTTACCGCAGACCGGACTAGCCACGGTAAAGCCGTTCAAACTCTTTCTTCAGTTTTGTCCAGGTCGCTGTAAGGGACTCGGAGATAACCTTTGTACCTGATATCACGGGCATAAAATTCGTATCACCATCCCATCGCGGTACGATATGATAATGCAGATGCTGATCGATACCGGCGCCCGCGGAGCGTCCCAGGTTCATACCAATATTCATGGCATGGGGATTCATCGTCTTCCTGAGTACCGTTACTGTTTTTTGAATTGTTTTATTCACATCGTGTAAAACATCGTCACCGAGTTCAAGCAGGTCTCCCGTGTGCTGATAGGGCACAATCATGACATGGCCATTGTTATAAGGAAATTTATTAAGAATAACAAAACATTTTTCGGACCGGAACGGGATCAGGTGTTTATGATCATCATTTTCACGGGGGAAATCACAGAAGATGCAGGAACCGGTTCTTTTTTCCGATTCGGTTTCGATGTAGGCCATACGCCAGGGGGCCCAGAGTCTGTTCATAATAAACCTCAAAAAACATCCGGTACCATGCCAGGTACCGGATATTAGAAAACATGTCCTGTGCAGGTGATCAGGATTCTTCTTTTTCTTTTTCAGCCTGAGCAATAATTTTTTCAGCGACTTCCTGCGGAACCTCTTCGTAGTGGGAGAAAGTACGTTTATGAATGCCACGTCCCTGGGTCATCGAACGCAGTGTGGTTGAGTACTTGTAGAGCTCGGCCAGCGGAACCATCGCCTTGATTACCTGGAATTTACCGTCGGCATCCATTCCGGCAATTTTACCGCGCCGGCTGCTGATATCACCCATCACATCCCCCATAAATTCATCCGGGACACGTACTTCCAGCTCATAGACGGGTTCAAGAATAACCGGTTTCGCGTCATTAAAAGCCTTTTTAAAAGCCATGGAAGCGGCTATCTTGAATGCCATTTCCGATGAATCCACGTTGTGATAACTGCCGTCAAAACAGGTGACCCGCACGTCCACCACCGGGAAACCGGCAAGAACGCCCTTGCTCATCGTTTCAATAACACCCTTTTCGACAGCGGGAACGAATTTATTGGGGATGACACCGCCGACAATGGCATCGACGAATTCAAACTTTTCACCCCGCGGCATGGTTTCAAGCCGCAGATGACAATCACCATACTGGCCGCGGCCGCCTGATTGTTTCTTGTATTTTCCCTGCGCTTCCGCTTTACCTTTGATGGCTTCCCGGTAAGGAATGCGTGGTTCCTCTTCTTCCACTTCAACGCCAAAACGCGATTTCAGGCGGTTCAGAATAATCGTGAGATGCAATTCCCCCTGGCCGGATATAATCGTTTGTTTCAGTTCCGCATCCTGGGTGTAATTGAAGGTCGGATCTTCTTCATGCAGCGTGTGCAGACCCTGGCTGATCTTGTCCTCATCACCCTTGGCTTTCGGACGGATCGCCGAACGGATACTGGCTTCCGGAAAATCGATTTTAGGGAAGACCAGGTCGCGTCCTTTTTCAGCAAGTGTATTGCCGGTATGTGTTTCTTTCAGTTTCACCAGCGCTCCCACATCACCGGCTTCCAGAGCATCGACATTCTCTTTGTTTTTACCGTTCAGGACAAAAATCTGGCCGATACGTTCGGGCTTACCGCTCGTCGTATTCATGACATCGGCACCCATTTTCAGGCTGCCGCTCATCACTTTAATGTAAGACAATTCACCTACATGCATTTCGGAAATGGTTTTAAAAATCTGTGCCGACAGCGGTTTTGAACTGCTTACCACGCATTCGGAACCGTCTTCATATTTACGGGCCACAATCTCATCAGGAGCGGGAGCAAAATTCACGATCACGTCCAGAAGACGCCGGGGACCGACATTGGTGCTGCCGGAAGCAATGAAGATCGGATAGACTTCATCATTGGCCACCGCTTTTTTCAATCCCCCGCGAAATTCATCTTCACTCAGTTCCCCTTCAAAATATTTTTCCATAAGCGCTTCATCACTCTCCGCGACCGCTTCCACCAGTTTGAGATGAAGGTCATCCGCCTTTTCCTTCAGTTCAGCAGGGATTTCCTCTTCTTTGAACATACCACTGCCGTCTTTGTCGAATACAAGCACTTTCATGCGGAGAAGGTCCACAATGGAATCGAAATTCGGACCGGTTTCAACCGGAAACTGTGCAATAACCGCCTTGGCCCCAAAACTTTCTTCGATCCCGGTAACCACCTGATCAAATTCAATATTTTCACGGTCGAGTTTATTGATGATAATAAAACGGGGAATATTGTTTTTTTCGGCCTGTTCCCAGACCATTTCCGTCCCTACTTCCACGCCTGAGGCGGCCGAAACCACAACAAAAATCGCATCCATGGCGCGGACACTGCCCACCACTTCGCCGAAGAAATCGGAATAGCCGGGTGTATCGATGAGGTTAATCTTATGGTCTTTCCAGACGCCGTGTAACAACGACGTATTTATGGAAATCTGGCGTTCAATTTCATCCGTATTATAATCTGAAACCGTCGAACCCTGTTCAATGGTCCCCATCCGGTTGATCTGCTTCAGATTGAGCAGCAATGCCTCAGCGAGCGTTGTTTTACCTGCCGCCCCGTGCGCACCAAAACCTAAATTCCGGATTTGTTCCGTCGGGAAAACCTTCACTTATTCCTCCTTTTCCTGGAAAATCTCTAGAAAATCGTTTGTGAATTTTCTATATGTTTTTAATAGTTACGTTTTTACACTTGTTTAACAAAGTGGAAAGCTAAAAAAATACTAAATTCATTTTTTGTTTGCAAGATAAATATAAGTGCCGTTTTCCGTCCATAAGAGCAGTGGAAAGGATTATTTCAGACTGCGCAGATGTTTTCTGATCCAGTCGTTGGCATTGTTGTATGCGGGAAATGCTTTCTCACGCTCCCTGAAAGCACGCGTGTGGATGCAGGTTCGTCCGTTTCGCTTCTCCACGGGAAAGTACATATGAAGCATTTCATGATAAACGAGGTATTCAATAACACGGACAGGAACCCTGTGGTTATCGAAAATCCGGCTGATCACCAGCAACTGCCGGTCCCGTGAATAAAAACCCAGTCGCGAAACGCTTTTCCTGAGGCTCCATCCCAGAACAGGCAGTGGCAGCTTGTTTTCAAAATAACGCTGATTCAATGTTCTAAAAACGGATTCCAGGTCGTAAATCCTGCCCGCTGCCGTGTACTTTTTTGAGATACGTCCTGGACGGACCGGCTGTGAAGGAAGCAGATGATCCTCGACATACGCTCTGTATTGCCTGCGTAGTCCGCTATCGACCCGAAGATGAAATATTTTTGCCAGCAGGATGAGAGCCAATATACGGACAATGTCTTCCGGTACCGTTCTGAACGTGCCGGCAATCCGTACCGTAATCGTACGGAAACGCATCTCAACGGTATGACGTAATGAGCGCGTCTCGTAAAATCCGGCAACTATTTTTTTCCGTTTCCCGGGGAAGGAGGTCCGGAATGCCGTTTCAACAAGAACTTGAAGCCGGTCGTCCGTGATCAATAGCTAGACCTCGTAATCTTCCCCGATATCCAGAATTTTAACATCAAATCCTTTTGCTTTCAGTTTTTCTTTGAATTCTTCAGGGTTGACATCAATGACATCGAAGGTTTTATAGTGCATCGGCATTGTCAGTTTCGGCTTGACCATTTCCACGGCTTTTACGGCATCATCGATACCCATTGTGAAGTTGTCACCAATATTCACCAGCATGACATCCACGGGATTCATTTCACCGATCAGCTGCATATCCAGAAACAGACCGGTATCGCCGGTATGATAGATCGTTTTCCCCCCAATTGTGATCAGGCAGCCTGCCGGTGTTCCCCCATAGGAACCATCCGGAAAGGAAGAGCCATGCCAGGCCGGCGTCAACTTCACTTTTCCGAAAGGAAAATCATGGGCTCCGCCGATATGCATGGGGTGGGCATTAACACCCTGTGCCGTGCAATAATTGGCAATCTCGAAATTCGTAATGATCGTTCCCCCTGATGCCTTTACGATCGGTATGGCATCGCCTAAATGGTCACCATGGGCATGTGTAACGATCACGAAATCGGCATTCAGATCCGTGGATTTATGCTTTGCCAGCGGATTTCCCTCCAGGAAAGGATCGATCAGAATCGTGTGATGACTCTCTTCAATCATCCAGGCAGAGTGGCTCAGAAAGGTTAATTTAACCATAACATACCTCCCGGTTAAAATTATTAACGACGTTATAAAAAAACGTTAAATAAAAATTTCTATTAAAACAACTATTTCCGGAAATTGCACCTGATCCGGTTCGAATATTACATGATTTTAAGGGTTAAAATGTCTATATTGCGGACTATTGTATATCAAGTAGAGCCTTAGATCAGGAGTTTCTGCCATGAATATTTTTAAAAGTTTGCTGATTCTTTTTCTGGCCCTGCTGTGGCTGTTCAGCTGCCAGCCGGGATGGATGAAAAAGGCACCCTCGTATGATTACACCGGTATGGATAAAGAAACTAAAAATGTTCATAAAAAAGTTGAACGTTTCCTGGCCAGATCCGTAGCCAGGGAAAAACCGGTGTATGTGCATCCCGCCACCCGTATACAGCGGATTCGTATCGATGAGGAAGCCCGTCATATCGATATCGAACTGAATAAATACTTCAGTTTTATTCCGTTCAGGGAAGAAAATGTCGATGCGGTTTACAGGATGCTCTACGAAGATATCGGCGGTAAGTACGATGACTGGTCAGTAAGTCTCCGTACCCTCAATCAGCCCATCGAGGCATTAATTCCCAATATGTACCGCAGTGCAGCGGAAAGAACGGATTTGGCACGGATGGCGGACCCATCGGAAGAGCGTCCCCTGCCGCTTGTCCGGAATATGAGTAAACCGCTCTCAGCCGACCGGGGATTATACGGACATAATATCGCCCTGTG
Organism: uncultured Calditrichota bacterium; assembly: GCA_964410215.1. Lineage (GTDB taxonomy): Bacteria > Calditrichota > Calditrichia > Calditrichales > CAYPHA01 > CAYPHA01. Next base: position 13,798 of record CAYPHA010000042.1, read on the forward strand.
GAACAGCCATGGATGGTATTATAACCAGTACAGCAGACGCTGGGAATGGCAGCGCCCCAGGCTTTTCCAAACGGTCGAAGACCTGCTTCCCACCAGTTTCGTACTGCCTTATATCATTCCCATGCTCGAGAATGCCGGGGCAAATGTATTCCTCCCCCGGGAAAGGGATATACAAACCCATGAAATTATCGTCGATAACGATTCCCTGTCCGAATTTTCACAGATCATCGCCTATTCCGAAAACCGCTCTGCTGAAGAACAGACCTGGTTTACCGGAGAAGAACCGGCATTCGGTGCCATCAATCCGCCCTATGAAGAAGGGGTCAACCCCTTCCGCCTGGGAACACACCGCTATACCTATTCCGATACCGCGGAAACAGCCCACATCGACTGGATTCCCCATTTCCCGGAATCCGGCAGTTATGCCGTATATATCTCTTATGTCGCTTCTCCTGAAAATGTCTCCGATGCCCGCTACACCGTGCATCATGCCGGAGGGCAAACCCGTTTCCTGGTCAACCAGCAGATCGGGGGACACACCTGGGTCTATCTCGGGAATTTTTACTTTGAAAAAGGATTCTCCGCTGATTTCGGGAAGGTCGTCCTGAGCAATCAAAGTAGGACGGCCGGATTGCAGGTATCCGCCGATGCCGTCAGATTCGGCGGCGGAATGGGTGTCATTGCCCGGGACGGGCAGACCAGCATGCGGCCAAAATTTGTCGAGGCGAGCCGCTATTATCTGCAGTTTGCCGGTATACCGGATTCCCTGGTCTATAACCTCAGCGATGGAAAAAATGACTATACAGATGATTACCAGAGCCGGGGTGAATATGTCAACTACCTGCGTGGCGCCCCTTTCGGACCCAATCGAAAACGCAGCGAGCCGGGACTCGGCATCCCCGTTGACCTGTCTCTCGCCTTTCACACAGACGCCGGAATTACCCGAAACGATACGACAATCGGAACACTGTCAATTTACAGTATTGAGGATGCGGATACGCAGTACGTATTCCCGAACGGGGTTTCCCGTCTGGCCAACAGGGATTTTGCTGATATTCTGCAAAGCCAGATTGTTGATGACCTCAGACAATGGTATGACCCTTCCTGGAGGCGCCGCTGGCTTATGGATGCCAAATACAGCGAAGCTTTCCGGCCCAATATGCCTTCGGCGCTGCTCGAACTGCTTTCGCACCAGAATTTTCTGGATATGAAATTTGCCATGGATCCGCGTTTCCGTTTCACCGCTTCGCGATCCATCTATAAATCGATGCTGAAATTCATCAACCAGCGCCATCAGAAGCCCTACACCGTGCAGCCCCTGCCCGTTACACACTTTGCCGCCGCGTTCGTGAACGATGACAAACTCAGGCTGAGCTGGAAACCGCAGATGGATTTCCTGGAATCAACCGCTGCCCCGGATGCCTATGTGTTATATACAAGCAGTCGTTCCAGGGGATTCGATAACGGCAGACTGATCAACGGCACCGAAATCATCCTGGATACACTGAAAGCCGGGCACATCTACCGGTTTAAAGTCACCGCTGTCAACAGCGGCGGTGAAAGCTTTCCCTCAGAAATCCTGGCGGCCTGCCGGCTGGACAACGAAAACCCCACCGTTCTGATCATTAATGGTTTTGACCGTATATGCGGCCCCGCCACGGTGGAAAATGAAACGTTCTCCGGCTTTTTTCACCAGTCGGATAACGGGGTGCCCGACGGATATGACCTCAATTTCACGGGTAAACAGTTTGATTTCAACCCCGGTTCACCCTTTCGCTTAAATGACGCGCCGGGACATGGTGCCAGTTTTGCCAATTACGAAACGACCATCATTCCGGGTAATACATTCGATTTCTGCTACGTGCACGGAACGTCCATTAAAGCTGCCGGATACTCTTTCGTTTCCTCCAGTGATGAAGCCGTTATGGACAGTCTGATCGATATGAACCGCTATCAGACCGTTGACATTATTCTGGGAGAGGAAAAGGAGACAGGCTGGCAGCGACCGGAAATGAACACCATTATAGGGAAACCCTTTAAAACCTTTCCTGAAAAATTCAAACGCCGTATACGGGACTATGCCGAAAACGGCGGGAACCTCTTCATCAGTGGCGCGTATGTCGGCACAGACCTCTTTGAAAACAGGGAAGAGGAATACCCGGATATCCTCTTTGCACAGCAAACCCTGAAGTTTAACTGGGTGACCAACCATGCTTCCCGTTCCGGCACGGTATTTTCTGTTGGCGATTCGATTTTCCGCGACCTGAATTTTCAGTTTAATACCACCTATCACCCGGACATTTACACGGTGGAAGCACCGGACGCCATCAGACCGGTGCGCGGTGCTCTGACCATTCTGCGATACGGCGACAATGGTTTCAGTGCCGGAACCGCATACAAGGGGAATTATCGTACCCTCATCATGGGTTTTCCTTTCGAAACCATTCTGAAACAGGAGGACCGGGATCTCCTGATGGGTAAAACCCTTCAGTTCTTTCATGATGATTAAACGGGGATCATTTCAATAATACCCCGGATCGGTCATATATATGCCTGAAAACATAAAACTGTACAGACAGAAAAACCTTCAGATTATATTTGCCATCACGCTTATGGCCGTACTGGGCGTAGCCAGCATCACGCCGGCCTTTCCGGAAATGATCCGGTATTTTGCCATATCGCCCCGTGAAGTGGGATTGCTGATCACGGTATTTACGTTACCCGGTGTGATCCTTACACCTGTGCTCGGCGTCGCTGCAGACAGGCTTGGCCGGAAAAAAGTCATCGTCCCCTCCCTGCTGCTGTTTGGTGTTGCCGGAACAGCCTGTGCGTTCACCTCAGATTTTTTCGTTTTACTGATATTACGGATGTTCCAGGGTATCGGTGCCGCCTCACTCGGTTCCCTTAACGCGACGCTGATCGGCGATCTGTATAAGGGACCGCAGCGTGCCACCGCCATGGGCTACAATGCCAGTGTTTTAAGCGTCGGAACCGCATCCTACCCGGCCATAGGAGGTGCACTCGCCCTGCTTGGGTGGAATTTTCCTTTCCTGCTGCCGGTAATCGCGGTACCGGTCGGCCTGCTCGTACTGTTTAAGCTGGAAAATCCGGAACCCGAGCAGAAACAATCCCTGTTACTCTATCTGAAAAACGCCCTGACCAGTATCCGCGACCGGCGGGTTTTAATACTGTTCACGGCCAGTATCATTACCTTTATCATCCTTTACGGTTCCATGCTTACCTATTTTCCGATATTGGTCGCCGGGCGTTTTAACGGTTCGTCCCTGATCATCGGACTGCTGATGTCGGTGAGTTCCCTGACTACGGCCATTACGGCTGCATCGATGCGAAAACTGATTATGCGCTACAACGAAACACAACTTATCCGTTTTGCCTTCATTATTTATGCCGTCGCCATGATTCTGTTCCCACTTATACCCGGTCTATACCTGCTGCTCATCCCAACCATTCTCTTTGGAATGGCCCAGGGACTGAACCTGCCCAATATTCAATCCCTGCTGGCCGGCCTCGCACCATTGGAACTGCGTGCAGCGTTCATGTCCGTAAACGGAATGGTCCTCCGCCTCGGCCAGACACTCGGTCCGATTGTTATGGGATTCTTTTATATGGTATTCCATATACAGGGCGCTTTCTGGGCAGGATGTGCATTGGCTGTGCTTATGTATGGAATACTCATTTTTTTAAAACACCAGCCCTCCTCTTAAACAGGCGCCCGCCGTGCATTGCCGGGAGGATAATCACTAACCTTACGGAACTTTATCGGTAAAAGTTACGAATAAAGAATTGTGCAGAGTATTCCGGTATGGCCGGAAATGGTAAGATAACACATACTAGCGAATCCGAAATGTCTTTACGGCTTGAAAAAAAATTGAAAATCTGTTAAACTAGATGGTTGCAACAAAAAATAGAGACTATTATTAACAAGGATAACTAAACATGAAAACGTTTACTCTGATGATGACCAGGCTTATCACATGTCTTGTTCTGTTCACTGTATCATCTGCACAGGAACCCGATTCAACGGTAAAAAAAGGTATGATTGATGTGCGTATTGACGGGTTCGAAAACAATAAAGGTACGGTAAAAATCGCTCTGGTTAATTCCAAAGAGAGTTATGATAGCAATGAAAACATCTTCAGGGGAGCGAAAGAGCCCATTCATGACCTTAAATGCGCCTTTGTCTTTTCGTCCGTGCCTCACGGCGAATATGCACTGAAAATTTTCCATGATGAAAACAACAATGATAATCTGGATACAAATTTTCTGGGGGTTCCGAAAGAAAAGTATGGATTTTCCAATAACGTGCGCGGTAAATTCGGGCCTCCTGATTTCGATAAAACTACATTTACGCTTTCTGCAGATACATTGGTTATAAATGTAACCGTGGAATAAAAAAAAGCCCTGATTACAGGGCTTTTTTATTATCGACACCTTATTGTTTCATGGCAACAAGGCTGACCGTCAGGTTGAAATAATCATAAATAAGCTTATCTCCAAGTCCCTTGAAGAAACTGCCTGAACCGTAGCGGACATCATATTCGGCACGGTTAATCACGATATCAGCCGTAGCGGATAATTTTTCGCCTTCCATCGATATTTCAGCGGGAAACTCGACAGGCTTTGTAATGCCTTTAATCGTCAGATCGCCTTTGACCTGAACCATGTTGTCTTCTTTTCCTTTTGTCACTTCGGTTATCTTCATTTCGGAAGTCGGGAAAGTCTCAACAGAAAAGAAATCATCCGATTTCAGATGATCGACCAGTTTTTTATTGTAACCCGGATCTTCCAGGTCGAGACAAACAATGGACGTCATATCCACGACAAAATGGCCACTCTTAATCATATTGTCGCTGACTTCCAACATACCCGATTTGATCTGAATGACACCATCATGTTGACCCGTCACTTTCTTAGCCAACCAGGCGACTTCACTTTTAGGCGGATCCACTTTATAAACCTCCCCGGAACCGGGTTCGGCGGAAAATGCCCAGGCAAAAAACATTAAACTGACCATAAATGCAAATACGTACGAATTCATAATAACCTCCAATTAATATAATTAATTATCCTCTTAACTTATCCAATAATTGATTCAGTGATTTCATTTCTCCTGTATTAAGAGTATGAAACTTTTTTTCCCATTCTTTTTCACAACGATCCAGATCTTCGAGCAGTTGAAGTCCTTCTTCCGTAATAATAACATCTACAGCCCGGCGGTCATCCTTACAGATACTTCGTTTAACCAATCCTTTGGCACGCAGTTTTTCAACCAGCCGTGAAGCATTTGACATTTTATCCAGCATACGTTCTTTCAACAGGTTGATGGTCGCCGGATTCGGATACTGTCCCCTCAGAATACGCAGGATATTAAACTGCTGCGGGGAAATCTCATACTTTTTCAATTGTTCATTCATCAGTGCATTCAGCCATCCATGCGTAAAAAGCAGGTTTACGATCAGGCGCTGATATCCATTTTTAAACTGCTTCTGTTTTATTTCCTGCTCCAGATTCATTATCTCTCCCCATTTTATATGTATAAACATCTAATGTTTAAACATTATTCCAGCTTATTGTTTTTTTTAAACGAATATTTGTTTTTAATCGGTTAAATGAATAAAATTTATACGTATGTTACAGATTTGAATGCCCTGTGATTCCATTACAAACAAACAGAGGGAAAAATGTTGACCGGAAAGTATCTGGAATTATATAACCGTTTAAAACCGACCATTTCCGAAGAACGCCTGATGCATGACCCCCTGCGCACACTGGCTTTCGGGACTGACGCCAGTTTTTACAGGCTGCTTCCAAAACTGGTAATCAAGGTAGAAACAGAAGAGGAGATGGCGCGAATCCTTGCAAACTGCTACGAACTTAACATTGCGGTTACGTTTCGCGCCGCCGGTACCAGCCTTTCCGGCCAGGCTGTAACCGACTCTGTTTTGCTGGTCCTGGGCCCCTCCTGGAATAAAATCATGGTAGACGATGATGGTAAAGAAATCTCCATGCAGACCGGTGTCATCGGCGCGAAAGCGAATCAGGTTTTAGCCCCGTACGACAAGAAACTGGGGCCGGATCCGGCATCTGTTAATTCGGCTAAAATCGGCGGCATTGTAGCCAATAATGCCAGCGGTATGACCAGTGGTACCGGTGCCAACAGTTACTATTCACTGACCGGATCACGGTTGATTTTCAACGACGGTACCCTTCTCGACACACGGGATGCCGGAAGCCGCAACGCTTTTACAGAGAAAAAAGGTGAACTGCTGACAGCCCTTGCCGGCCTGTCAAAGCGGGTAAAGGAAAATGCCGAAATGTCGGCCCGCATTAAGAAGAAATTTGAAATTAAGAACACAACCGGCTATGCAGTGAATGCCCTGATTGATTTCGAAGATCCCATTGATATTCTCGAACATCTGATGGTCGGTTCCGAAGGCACGCTTGCCTTCATATCCGAAGTGCGGATGAGAACCGTCGACAACCCGCCCCGGCAGGCTACCAGCCTGATGTTTTTTCCCGATATCGAAAAAGCCTGTGAAGCGATTGTTTTGTTGCGCGAATGTACGGTGCATGCCGCCGAATTAATCGACCGTACATCGTTACGATCCGTACAGAACAGCAAAGCCATGCCCGCTTTTCTAAAGCAACTTGGCAAAAAAGTAACCGCTTTGCTGGTTGAAACGAGAGCCTATGATACGGACAGCCTCGACCGGCAAATCCGGGAGATCAGGGATAAATTTCAGTCGTATCCGCTCGAGCGTCCGATTGAATTTACAACGGATCCGTCAGAATGCGCCGCACTATGGAATGTCCGCAAAGGCCTGTTTCCCAGTGCCTGCTCCACACGTAAAAAAGGGACGACGGTCATTATTGAAGACATTGCCGTTCCCTACAAACACCTTAAAGACACTCTTGTGGAACTTCAGAAGTTATTTGAAAAATACACGTACGATAACACCATCATCTGGGGGCATGCTTTCGACGGAAATATCCATTTTGTCCTGACGCTTGATTTCAGTATCACCGAGCAGGTTGCCCGTTACAGGGCTTTCATGGAAGACCTGGTGGTTATGGTTATCCACCGCTTTAACGGCTCTTTAAAAGCGGAACATGGTACGGGACGTAATATGGCCCCGTTTGTAGCGACCGAATGGGGTAACGATATCTACGCTGTCATGAAGGAGCTCAAAACCATCTTTGACAAAGAAAGTATCCTCAACCCGGGTGTACTCATTAACGACGACCCCGATATTTATGTGAAAAATTTTAAGCCGATGCCGCTGGCGAACAGCATCATCGATGATTGTATCGAATGCGGTTTTTGTGAAGTAAACTGTGTATCAAAAGATCTGACGCTCTCTCCGCGGCAACGCATCGTCGTGCACAGGGAAATCACCTCCCTGCAAAAAAGCGGAAGGGAACCCCAGCGGCTGGCCATGCTTCTCAATAATTTCGCGTATCAGGGTGATGCCACCTGTGCGACTGACGGGCTCTGTGCCATCAGTTGCCCGGTGGACATCGATACGGGAAAACTGGTCAAAGAACTCCGGCAAAAAAGCATTTCGCCGGGAGCGCATAAACGTGCGGTCAGGATTGCTTCGCATATGAAATCCATTACGGCCGTCATTCGTTTTGTTCTCAATCTCGTGCATGTTTTTCATTTTATTTTCGGAAAACGTATCATGCAGTTTTCAGCCGACCTGTTGCGGAAAATCAGCGGGAACACGCTCCCCCGCTGGAACCCTTACATGCCGAGAGGTGCAAAACCCGTTTCCCCGCGCCACTATGACAACGACAATGTGTTTAACGTTGTCTATTTTCCTTCATGCATCACGCGAACGATGGGTGTTTCCCGGGATTATGATGAAAAAACCGCGCTAACCGCAAAAACAGAATCCCTTCTGCATAAGGCCGGTTTCGAAATCATTTATCCCCATAAGCTGGACAGCCTTTGCTGTGGCATGGCTTTTTCCAGTAAAGGTTATAAGGAAGCCGGCGCTGAAAAAGCCAGGGAGCTCAGCAATGCCTTACTAAAAGCTTCCAATAACGGGGAAATTCCGGTTCTATGTGATATGAGTCCCTGTCTATACACCATGAAAGAAACCCTGGATACACGACTCAAATTGTACGAACCTATTGAATTCACATTGAAATTTCTGACTCCTTATCTCCGGTTCCATAAACAGAAGGAGCCCGTTTCCATCTTCTCCGTATGCAGTGCCAAAAAAATGGAACTGGAATCCGCATTCAAACAACTGGCAGAAATGTGCGCAGAAACCGTCATCGTCAATGAAGCGAACTGCTGCGGCTTTGCCGGTGATCGCGGTTTCAGTTATCCGGAATTAAATGAAGACGGACTGAAAAATCTTAAAGGTCAGATCCCGGAAAATTGCAGGGAAGGCTATTCGACCAGCCGCACCTGCGAAATCGGCCTGTCCCTGCATGGCGGTATTACCTATAAGTCAATTCTGTATCTGGTTGACCGCTGTACGACTCCCAAAGAAACGGACTGACGCAAAAACGATGAAAAAACACATATCCCGAACAACCGCTGATTTCGGTCTTCTTTCCGTAACCGTTTTCTGGGGTTCAACGTTCATTTTATCGAAAATGGTGCTGGAGTCCGTTCCGCTGCTCCTTTTCCTGGCGATACGTCTCAGCCTGGCCGCTGTGATCATGGGCATGCTGGCACTCACACAGAGGCGCCGGATAACCCGTCAGGCTGTTGTTCACGGGATCATTCTGGGCATCCTCCTGTATCTGTCTTATCTGTTCCAGATGTGGGGCATTCAATATACATCCGCGTCCAACGCCGGATTCATTACCGGGCTTTCCGTCATATTCGTTCCGGCATTCAGTGTGTTGTTTTTCAGGGAACCGGTAAGGCTCAATGTCATTGCCGGAATCATTTCAGCGACGGTAGGTTTACTGCTTCTGTCCGGCGGTAATCCATTCAGCTGGAACAAGGGAGATTATCTGGTTCTGGTCTGTGCACTGACGGTGACGTTCCATGTCATACTGACTGGTAATTACGCCCGCAAAAATGATATCTACAGTTTAACAACGGTTCAGTTATCTACCATTGCCGTCATCAGTATCTTCGTTTTTCTGTTTTCCGATATTCCCGTACAGATACCATCGCAAAGAAATCTGATGCTATTGTTTTACCTCGCCGCATTCGGAACGGTATATACTTTTTTTATGCAGACCGCTATGCAGCGTTTTACGACGGCGACACGAACAGCGCTCGTATTCTCAATGGAACCCGTATTCGCCGCCCTGTTTGCCTATCTGATCGCCGGTGAGCTGCTTTCTCCGCCGGCGATGCTTGGCGGACTGCTGATCCTTGCCGGTATGCTCAGTGCCGAGATCAACTGGTATAAAGGCGGGAAAACGGTCGTCGTTCATGATGAGACAATTCCATAAAATATTTTTTTATATTAATTTCAAACACATTAAATTATTAGAAGTGTGTTAACAGAACAGGATAAACCTGTATGCAGGAAATGGATTCCGTTTCAGAGATTATTAAACGCGCCTTTGAAGAAGACATCGGTACCGGCGACATTACGACAGAATCTACGGTACCCGATTCGCTGGTACTCACCGGCCGGTTTTCAGCCAAATCAACCGGCGTGGTTGCCGGACTGGAGTTATGCAGGCGTGTTTTCAGTTATCTGGATCCGCGTGTGAAGACACATTTCCGGTTCCGTGACGGCGACAGGGTTTCCAGGGGCTCGGTCATCGGCACCGTAACCGGTCCGGGACGGTCTATTCTCAGCGGCGAACGTGTTGCCCTGAATTTTATGCAACGGATGTCCGGGATCGCCTCCCTTACCCGCCAATTCGTGGAAGCCGTCAGCGGTACGGGTGTCGTGATACTGGATACCCGTAAAACCGTGCCGGGATTACGCGTTCTGGACAAGTGGGCGGTCCGCCTGGGCGGTGGCGAAAATCACAGGACCGGGCTTTACGATATGGCTCTTATAAAAGAGAATCACATTACTGCCGCAGGCGGCATCCAACCGGCGGTCGCAGGTATCAGGGCGCGTTACGGCGACACGTACAGGATCGAGGTGGAGGTTAAGGATCTTGAAGAACTGCAGGAAGCGCTGAATAGTCCTGTTGACATGATCATGCTGGATAATTTTTCCACAGAAGATATGAAAAAGGCCGTATCGATTACGGCCGGTAAAATTCCCCTCGAAGCATCGGGCAATGTCTCTGCCCGGACCGTCGGGGCCATTGCCGCCACCGGAGTTAATTATATTTCGATCGGCATGCTGACACATTCTGTACAGGCTATGGATATAAGCCTGATCATCAACGAAAATTCGGGAGATACTGAATGACGATAGACGCCCTTCAAAAAGAAATGGCGAAACGCCTGGAAGGACTGGTACCGGAGATAGAATTACGCTACAAGGCGGAGCTGGTTTTTGAAATCAACCGTCTTAAGAAAGAACGTAATGCGGTGATACTTGGTCATAATTACATGGAGCCGGCCCTGTATCATTTCATTCCCGACTATGCGGGCGATTCACTGGAATTAAGCCGGAAAGCGGCGGAAACGGATAAAGATATCATCATCTTTTGCGGCGTTGAATTCATGGCCGAAACCGCTAAGATACTCAGTCCGGACAAAACCGTCCTGCTCCCCGCGGAAAAAGCCGGTTGTTCCCTTGCGGAAAGCATCACCGCCGAAGATGTGCGCAGCCTGAAGAAACGCTTCCCGGGTGTTCCCGTGGTTACCTATGTCAACACCTATGCCGATGTCAAAGCGGAGTCGGATTACTGCTGTACATCCGGCAATGCCGCCAGCGTGGTCGCGCATCTGGATTCGGACACGGTCATCTTCCTGCCGGATGAATACCTGGCCAAAAATGTAGCGAAGGAGACCGGTAAACATATTATTTTCCCGACACCGGTTCAGACGGGGGACAATGTCGGAACCGGTATCGATTATCAGATGATCGGCTGGCAGGGACGGTGCGAAGTCCACGAGCAGTTCACGGTTGAGGATATTGAAAATGTCCGTAAGCAGTTCCCCGATACCGTTATCCTCGCCCATCCGGAGTGCAGTCCGGAGGTCACCTCCGCTTCGGATTTTTCCGGCAGTACATCCGCCATGATCCGGTATGTGGAAGAAAGCCGTGCGCCCCGTTACCTGTTACTGACCGAATGCTCGATGGGGGACAATATAACGGCAGCCCATCCGGAGAAAGAAATGCTGCGTCTATGCAGTGTACGTTGCCCCCATATGAACCAGATCACGCTCGAAGACACGCTGAATGCCCTGAAATACACGCGTTATATTATCGAAGTTCCCGAGGATATTCGTGTCCGTGCCGCACGCGCCGTTGAAAAAATGATCCGGATCAGTTAGGATTTTTAGATGAATGATTGCCTGGAAACAGATGTACTTATTATCGGAAACGGTATCGCCGGCTCCACGGCGGCATTGCATCTGGCAGAAAATGGTCTCTCTGTAGTGGTTGTGACCCGCTCGGATGTTCCCGAAGAAACCAACACTTTTTATGCACAGGGCGGCATTATTTACCAGGGCCAGGAGGATTCGGCAAAACTTCTTAAAGAAGACATTATGCGTGCCGGTGCCGGGCACTGTTACCCCAAAGCCGTGGATATTCTGTCCAGGGATGGTCCCGCCCTGGTTCGGGATATACTGATGGATCGGGTCGGTATTGCCTTTGACCGTGATCAGAATAATGATCTGTCGCTTTTCTGTGAAGGCAGTCACTCCACATCCCGGATTCTGCATGCCACCGACGTTACAGGGGAAGTGATTCAGAGAGGTTTCATCCGGGCACTTGTGGATCATCCCAACATTACGCTCTTTACAAACCATACGGCCGTGGACCTGCTCAGTCCGAACCATCATTCGATCGACAGGCTCTCTGTCTACAAGCCACTTTGCTGCGTCGGCGCCTACCTGCTCGACCAGCAGAACAACAGGGTTGTCCGCTGCCTGGCAAAAAAAACGATACTGGCCACGGGAGGTCTTGGTCAGATTTATCTGAGAACAACTAATCCGCCGGGTGCACGCGGTGACGGCATAGCCATGGCTTACCGCCTTGGCGCCCGTGTCATCAATAACGAATTTATCCAGTTCCATCCGACAGCCTTTTTTTACCGGCACGCGCCCCTGTTCCTGATTTCGGAGGCGGTTCGCGGCGCAGGTGCCCGGCTTGTTCACGCAGACGGTCGCCCCTTTATGCAGGAGTATGACCCGGAGTGGAAGGATCTCGCTCCCCGTGACGTAGTCTCCCGTTCCATGCACCAGGAAATGTTTCATAAAGACGTGGCAAACGTGTACCTGGATTTTAAATCCTATATCGCAGAGGATGTGATTAAAAGCAGTTTCCCCAATATCTACAAAAAATGTCTTCATTATGGGCTGGACGCGACGAAAGATCTCATCCCGGTGGTTCCCGCCGCCCATTATGCCTGTGGAGGTGTCTGGGTGGATAAATGGGGCCGGACAACGATAAAAGACCTCTATGCCGTTGGCGAAGTAGCGTGTACCGGTGTACACGGCGCCAACCGCCTGGCAAGCACTTCCCTGCTGGAAAGCCTGGTCTGGGGAAACCGGTCAGGACGCCATATCATCAAAGTAATCAGCAAAATGGCCGCGCCGGATGTTTCTTCCATTCCGCCATGGGAAGACGCCGGTGAGGACCAGCCCGATCCGGCGCTGATTGCCCAGGATATGAGTTCCATAAAACATATCATGTGGAATTATGTTGGTCTGATACGAAATATCAGACGGCTTAAACGGGCGCTTGCCGCATTGCGGAACCTCGAAAATGAAATCGAGCGGTTCTACAGGGTTGCCCGGGTAACGGACAGCCTGATCGGATTGCGCAACGCCGTCCGCACGGCAATTATCATTACGTCGGCCGCCTGGGAAAATAAACGAAGCATGGGATGCCATTACCGCGAAGACTGACACCTAACAGGAATCACATGTCCTGTCAATAATTTTCTAACAAAAAACGTGCATTTTCAGCCTCCGGAACATGCTCCGGAATAAAACCGGAAGACGGAAACATTTAAATCCGTTAAATCATATAACATCTTATAGCGATTCGCACAGATTTGATGACCTATGAATAAAAAATGGTTTCGTTTCATAAAAATCCTTCTTCTGATCATCATTGTGCCCATTTTTATATTTTCCTGCATGATGTATGTCCGTACATCCCCTGGTGAGAAAAACTTCAGGCAGCGCCTGGAAAGCTTTCCCACCGGTCCGCTTCCGCTGCAGGCCCCGGCGAACATCTACTGGGATGACCACATGATCCCGTTTATCGAGGCGGAAACGGATAAAGACGCCGTCTTTCTGCTGGGCATGGTCCATGCCCACCTGCGTTTTGCCCAGATGAGCCTGTTTCGACGTGTGGTCCAGGGACGGCTGTCCGAAAGCGCGGGCCCCCTGGCGGCATCGGTCGATCATTCACTGCGCATTTTAGATTTCGGAAAGGCTGCAGAATCAATCGAGAAGAATCTGCCGGCGGAAACACGGCAATGGCTGCAAAATTACGTGCGTGGTATCAATTTCTATCAGAAACAGATGACAGAATTGCCCACGGATTTTAAACTTCTGGATCTGGAAAAAGAGCCCTGGACCGTGCGTGATATTATTACCCTGGGAAGGCTGGTCGGCGCCGATGTAAGCTGGTTCACCTATTTTTCCTTCCTGAAACTGCGTAACCGCAGTTACTGGCCCGGATTATGGGAACGGCTGATTGACCTCGGCTTTCAGTCGAGCACCAGTTTTACAACCGGTCACTCAGAAATGTCTGCACTCTTCAATGGAGCGGCAAAGTCCGGCAGTAATGCCTTTGTTATCGGGCCGGAACGCACATCCGACGGCGAAGCGATGATCGCCAGCGATCCCCACCTGGGCATCCAGTTACCCAACACCTGGCTGATCGCGGGAATCAAATCCCCGACCTATCATGTCGTTGGCTTCATGTTTCCCGGGATACCCATGGTGCTCATCGGACGCAATCCCGCTGTCGCCTGGGGTGGTACCAACATGCGCAGCGCCAGCAGCGATGTTTACCGGATCGATGAAACAGACGCCGCCCGTTTCTCCGAACGGGAAGAAGTGATACACATCCGGTGGTGGCCCGACCGTACGATCACGGTACGGGATTCCGAACTCGGCCCTATCCTCTCGGATATGCCTCTGATCGACGGCGTCGAGGAGGGCGAAACGCTGGCCCTGAAATGGGTTGGCCACCAGGTTTCCGATGAGTTCAGCACCTTTCTCAAGGTCAACCGTTCAACAGACTGGCCTTCCTTTAAAAATGCCTTTAACAGTTATGCCGTATCCGGCCAGAACTTTCTCTATGCCGACACAGCCGGGAATATCGGCCAGGTCCTGGCTGTCCGCGCGCCGATCAGGCCCTATAACCGGCCTTCCGGACTGGTGATCAGCAGGGAAAACCAGTGGCAGGGATACCTTAACCCGGATGAGCTGCCGGCCGCACTGAATCCGGAAAGCGGATTCATCGTGTCGGCAAATAACCGGCCTGCCATTACGGAACCACCCGTCGGTTACTTTTTCTCATCCAATGACCGTGTCGACCGGATTTCCCGTATGATCAGCGAAAAACCGATGATTTCATTCCAGGACATTCGGGAGATTCAACAGGATGTGGTGGTTCCCTCCGCTATTGTATTGAAAGAGCTTCTGCTCAGTAAAATTGAGGAATTCGGCCTGGATACCAGGCCAGATGCAGATCTTCGTCATTTTCTCACTATGTTAACAATGTGGGATGGTGCATATACAAAGGAATCCCAAGGGCCGTTGGCATTTCAATTATTCCTGTTTCATTTTATCAGGGACTATTACAGCGTTCGTTACGACGATGACATTGTCCGTTACCTGTCCTCGGCCGACAATGCCAACCACCTCATTGCAGAGGACATCCGGTCTGAAACGAGCGGCATGGTGGAAAAAAGCTTCCGGACGGCTCTTCCCGATGCCGTGTATGCAATGAAAAGATATGAAAACTGGGGCGACATGCACCGTCTGCAATTAAAACATATTCTTGGCAACATACCGGTTCTGGGCAGGCGTTTTCAGTTCTGCGACCTCCCCGCTGACGGTTCCGTGAACAGCGTGATGAAAACCGCTCATGCCGTCACCGATGAAAAGCACGGCACCTTCTACGGGGCAAACGCCCGTTACGTATCCCGTATGAAAGATATGGATGAAAATTATTTTGTACTGCTTGGCGGGCAGGATGGCTGGCTCGGCAGCGATTATTTCCTCGACCATGTCCCCCTCTGGAACAGTGGTGCGTATATCCGGATCCCCCTGCGGCTGAATGAGATCCGCAAATCATTTTCAACACATCTGCGTCTGGTGCCGGAAAGATGATGAACGCCCCATCCATTTATGAAGCTTCCATTTCTCTGGAAGACGGACGTAAACTGGGTTATGCCCGGTTCGGTGATCCCGATGGTTTCCCGGTTCTTTTTTTTCACGGCATTCCCGGATCACGGCTGCAGCGTCCGATGGATATCCGCTTTCTCGCTGAATTATCGCTCTGCCTGTACTGTGTGGAACGCCCCGGTATCGGTTTATCGACCGCTCAGCCGGGTCGCTCCATCGATGACTGGAACAGGGATATGGAAGAATTCTGTAACATTTTGCAGATAAAGAATTTCGCTGTCATCGGCATTTCCGGCGGCTCACCCTACGCTGCAGCCGTGGCAGGACACTTTAAGGAACGGATAAAGAGCCTGACCATCATCAGCGGCACGGCGCCCTTATCCGAGTCAGCGCATTTTAAGGAGCTCCCTTTGCGGATGCGTATTCTTTTCACCCTGGTCCGCCGGGCCCCGTATTTTTCAGCATCCCTGACAACAGGCGTCCTGCGGCTGGTTGACAACAGAATCGACCGGCTGTTCCCGCTGCTGTTAACCCACCTTCCTTCTTCCGATAAAAAGCTGTTAAAAGACCCGGAAGTGGTCACTTTTTTTAAAGATGATGTGCTGCAGGCTTTCCGTTCCGGCAGCATGGCGGTGATAGAAGAACTACGCGTGCTGATGTCACGCTGGCCTGTGCTGCCTGAAGAAATTCGCCACAATGTGCACATCTGGCATGGAAATGAAGATACCATATTACCATTGTCCCTGGCCAGGGCACTCATTCGGCGTATACCCCGTGTTACCGCGCATCTTCTCCCCGGGAAAGGTCATTTTTTCGCCCTTGAAAACGCCGGGCGGATTTTCCGTTATATCAGTGAAGACGTGAACATGCAAAAAAAATCCCCCGGCCCGAAGGCCGGAGGATAAGAGTGATGGTGTAACTCTTTATCATTGTCAAGGGCTACTTCAGGAGCAATATCTTCTTTATTAATGTGTGCTTATTATCCACGTTAATATGGTAGAAATAGAAACCGGAGCTTACGGAATGTCCCATATGGTCATCGGCATTCCATTTAACGGAATAAAGCCCACCGGCAACATCCTCGTTGAACAGGGTGCGCACCCGTTGTCCCAGCACATTGTAAATATCCACCTTCACATGGCTGTTCTCCGGTGCCAGGAAGTGGATAGTCGTTGTGGGATTGAACGGATTCGGTGCATTATAGGCGACTTTGAGATCCATTTCTGCTTCAATGTCCTCGATGCTTACATCGGTAACCTCAACGGCGGCAGAAGTGCCATCGCTCGTGCCACAGGTCACCACATTGGCATTTTCATCGTAAGTCCAGCCGGATTTGGAAACGTCTTCCACGCAAAAGGTGAATTCCCCATCACCGATAATCCAGTTGGAAACCGCAGTAGCCCATCCGTCGCTGTTCGTTGTCACCTGGTCTGCGTCCGATGCACTGCCGCTCCAGCTGCCACGGACCGTTGCATTGGACACCGCTGATCCGGAAGCATCCACGATGCGAATCTGTGCCGAAGCACGTGTTATTATAAACCGCTGTTGTTTGGATACATTAATTTCCGAAACATGCATCGCATTCTGGGATGGTTCGGAAACGGTGATATAATCCGTTTTCGTTTCCGTGTCGGAACCAAAGGCATTGGTCACCGTCAGGCTTACCGTGTATGTTCCCGGGTCGGCATATTCATGCACCGGATTCTGAGTGGAGGCACTGTTACCATCGCCAAAATTCCAGCTCCAGGTTGTGGGATTATTCGTGGACGCATCGGAGAAGGTTACGGTCAGGGGTGCGGTACCCGCCGTCGGTGAGCCTGAAAATGCAGCCAGCGGAGCTTCACCGGGTGGCTCATTCACGACCACATAATCCACCTTCGTTTCCGTGTCTGAATCACAACTGTTGGATACAGTCAGCGAAACGGTATAGGTGCCGGGACTCGTATATTCATGTGTTGGATTCTGCTGAGAAGAGCTGCCACCGTCTCCGAAATCCCAGGACCAGGAGTCCGCCTCACCGGAGGATTGATCTGTAAAAGCGACCGAAAGCGGAGCGTCCCCGGTAAGCGGTGTGCCGGCAAAGTCAGCGCCGACCGGATCCAGAACGGCAATGTAATCGGTTTTTGTCTCCGTATCCTGGCCACCGGGACCTGTGACCGTCAGGCTTACCGTATAGGTACCGGATGTCGTATAATCGTGCGTCGGATTCTGCAGCGAGGAGACGCTGCCGTCACCGAAGTCCCAGGACCAGTCCGTAATCTCACCGGTTGAGGCGTCACTGAAATTAACGGTAAGCGGATTACAGCCCTCCCGGGTATCCGACGAGAATTGAGCGTTCGGTGCAACAGGCCCGCCGCCGGTATTAACGGCATTGAAGACATTTACGCGGCCCACACCCAGTTTACCCTGGTAATTGGCATTTCCGGGTTCACCGTATATATCATCTACCGTATCATACAACTGCTGCTGAACCTGCGAGGCCGTCCAGGTTGGATTCTGTGACCAGATCATCGCTGCCACGCCTGCCGCCATCGGAGAAGCCATGGATGTACCGCTCAGTGAAGCGATCACATCGGCATCCGGATTCGTATGATCATGGTACGTACTCAGAATATTATCTCCCGGGGCGGAAATATCGACCCAGGTACCGTATGATGAAAAATCAGCTTTGGCATCATTGGCATCGGTCGCTGCCACAGAGATAATATCGGAGCGGGCGGTCATGTAATCTGTGTTTTCATTATCGCTGTTTCCGGCTGATTTAAAGATCAGTCCGCCACCGGCCAGGAAATAATCGATAGCATCACCGAGCCCCCCGCTGTTGGAAGATCCCCAGGAACAGGAAGCGATTTTTGCCCCGTTATCAGCCGCGTAATAGAAAGCATCCGCGGCAAAACCCATATCCACATAACCGACTTCAAATATGAAATAGCGTCCCGACCATCCGATGCGCAATCCCATAACTTTCACGCCGTTACCGGTAACGGACTGGGAACCGTTCTCCCAACCTCCGGCCACCGAAGCTACTGCGTACCCATTATTATTAATTGCGGCTACGGTTCCCGAAGTGTGCGTGCCATGACCATTGAAATCCCGGGGATCATTGTCCGGCGTGTCAGCATCCTCTCCGGAAATACCGCTTTTGTTATCCACAAAATCCCAGCCGATCCAGTCATCGATATATCCGTTGCCATCGTCATCGACATTAGGGGTCCCGTTAAGCTCGGACGGATTCGTCCACATGTTTCCCCTGGCAGCGGATACATTATCCGGCGAGGCGTCGGCACCGCCAAGATCCTTATGATAATAACGCACACCCGTATCCAGAATCGCAACAATAATATTTTCATTTCCCGTCTGAATATCCCATGCTTCAGGTGCGTCGATATCATGATCATTGGGCTGTGAAATCCAGTACTGATCGGCAATATTCGGATCATTCGCCGTGGCTTGTATGGTGTGGATCCCAATAGGTTCCACATTCACAATGCCATTAATGTTTTTATATTCCGAAACAGCCTGAACGACATCGATTTTATCGTTAAAATCGATGCGGAACCAGGCTTTGGGATCAATTACACGCCCCTGGTAGGTCCTTGTGGCAAGGTCCGGATACTTCTGCAAAATCCTGATGACCCGGTACGCTACATTGAGCCTGTCCAGAGGTGCAATACCGGTAACAGTTCTGTTATTTCGAAGGGATATTTTTATTTTTTCTATCAACTGCCTGTCAAATTTTACGAGAATCGAGGTTTCGGAATACCCGATAAAGGAAGGGATCTCATCGTTAAATTCCTTATTTATCACTCTGAGATCGGATGCAAGAAGATTTGACGCCATAAAAATAACAGCGAGGAATGTAAACAGATTACGCATAAAAGCTCCTTAATTTAAAGTGTATGAACGGCTTAACAGATAAAAGGTATGGTTAAAGGGCCAGCCTCCTTTCATAAAACAATTGTCTGTGGAGTATACATATAAAGAATGGAATTGTCGTTAAGATAAGAATAAACGTATTACGTTTAAAGAATATTTCAGGAATTTTATCCAGGAATAAAAATTCAGGAAACGGCTTGTTTCAGCTTGTTATCAGCCTCATCCTGGACAACCTGCACGAAGATGTCGACCAGTTCGGGATCGAATTGACGGCCGGAATGCATGGCAATCTCTTCAAGGGCGATTTCGGAGGGTTGCCTGGCACGATAGGTTCTCTGGGATATGATGGCTTCATAGGCATCCACGATAGCCAGGATACGGGCCAGCAGTGGAATAGCATCGCCCTGGAGACCGTCAGGATAGCCTTTACCGTCATATCTTTCATGATGATGACGTATAACCGAAGCGACCTCGGTCAGCTCATCGATTTCCGCGACAATCCGGCTCCCGATGACCGTATGCTCTTTGGCGGTCCGGTATTCCATCTTCAGGAGTGAACCCGACTTATGCAGAATTTTGTCGGGCATGCCGATTTTTCCGATATCATGGAGAATGGCGGACAGATGCAGTGTAAACAGATCTTCCTTATTCAGCCCCAATGCCTCGCCCATCCGTTTTGCCCAGTTTGCAACCCGTTGCGAATGTCCCGACGTATAACGGTCTTTCGCTTCCAGTGCGGTAATCAGGGCCTTGATCGTTTTCAGCATAATGGAACCGTTGTCAATAAAATTACGCTCCTTATTCAGCTTCTTCCGTTCCAGGTTTCGCTCGATAATCATGGGCAGGTTCTGCAAATTAAAGGGCCGGGTCAGATAATCGCTTGCGCCATTTGTCAGGGCGTCTTTTAAAAGCTCCACATTGTTTGACCCGGTCAGCGCGACAAAGGGTGTGGTGATGATATATTCCTGCAGGGTTTCAAGCAGATCGAGACCGGAACCGTCCGGCATCACGATATCACACAGGATAATATCGAAACTGTCACGTTTGAGCATGTCCCTGGCAGCCTGGATACTACAGGCACAGTGGTATTCGTATCCGTTCTTATCCAGCACTTCGCATATGGATTCAAACGTTTCGGTTTTGTCCTCGACGACAAGGACTTTTCTGTTATACATCATAATCTATCTGAAAGCATTGATTCCTGTAATATGTTCCCCGATAATCAGGGTATGAATTTCATGGGTTCCTTCATAAGTCAGCACCGATTCCAGGTTCAGGGCATGTCGCATGGACTGATATTCATCGGAGATACCATTGGCACCGAGAATCGTTCTTGCCGTTCTGGCTATCTCCAGTGCCTGATGTACATTATTGCGCTTGGCCATTGAAACATGGTAATGGCGGGCCTTGCCTTCGTCCTTCATACGGCCGAGCCGATAATTCAATAACTGTCCCTTGGTGATCTCCGAAAGCATTTCAACCAGTTTTTCCTGTGTAATCTGAAAGCCAGCAACGGGTTTATCAAACTGTATGCGTTCCCTGGAATAGGAAAGAGCTTCATCGTAACAGGCCATCGCAGCCCCCATGGCGCCCCAGGCAATACCGAAACGTGCTTCATTGAGGCAGGATAAAGGGGCCCGCAAACTGGTTGCTTCGGGGAGGAGATTTTCTTCCGGAATCAGGCAGTCCTCGAAAAGGAGCTCCGCCGTATCGGAAGCCCGCAGCGAGAATTTTCCGTCGATCGCCTTTGCCGAGAAACCGGGTGTCCCCTTTTCCACCAGAAAACCCCGGATACCCTCTTCCATCCGGGCCCAGACAACAGCCACATCGGCAATGGAACCGTTGGTAATCCACATTTTCGATCCGTTAAGCAGGTATCCATCCTTAACCCGCTCCGCCTTCGTGCGCATACCTGAGGGGTTGGAACCGAAATCCGCTTCTGTCAGGCCGAAACAACCTGTTTTTGAGCCGGAGGCCAGCAGGGGCAGCCAGTGTTTCTTCTGCGTTTCCGTTCCATACGAATAAATGGGGTACATGACCAGACTGCTTTGAACAGAAGCGTATGAACGCAGGCCGGAATCGCCCCGCTCAAGCTCCTGCATGACGATACCATAAACCGTGTAACTCAAACCCGGTCCGCCGTATTCTTCCGGAATGGTCACCCCCAGGAGCCCCATTTCCCCCAGTTCAGGTATAATTTGCACGGGAAACTGCCCGGTACGGTGATACCCGGCAACAATCGGAATGTATTGTTCATCGATAAAAATCCGGACCGATTGCTGAATCATCCGTTCCGTTTCCGATAGACTGTCTCCAATAAAAAAGTAATCCGCGCCCTTGAATTTCACGTCTTTTTTCCCCTTTTATTTCAAAAATCTTACTGCGAACGGCAAAAAATGTTTCCTTTTTGAAACACCAATTATATGATTTCTTTTTAACGGAGGCAAATATTTGAACTATTCCTGCGAAACGAAAAAAGTCGGTTCGCCCTATCCAATGCACATCAGAAGAGCCAGTTCATTTCGAGTCCGTAAATCAATGCATCATACGTTTCATTGCTGTTGAAGAAGGTCGGGCCGTATTCCATTGCAATCACTTCCAGCGCTTCGGTCGTGGTATAGCGCATCTGACGGGTATCGGTGCCGCCTATCAGTTTTAATGAAAGATTATTATTGAAAAAATATTCAAGAGAAATTTCACCGAATACCTGCCAGTAATCGCTCAGCATGTCTTCAATACCACCGTTTGCCGCTTCATTTTTAATAAAATTTAACGTTGATTCCAATTTCAATCTACGCGGTATGATATCCCAGCGGCTGGATTCATACAAATAGATGTTCTCATTTTCCTGGTTGTTGGTCATACGCAGACTGCTGAAAACAATGCCGCCGGAAACATACAGATCAGTAAACGGCCGGGTATACAGGTTCATACTGCTGATAAGCTGAGCTGTTCCCAGCGGTGAGCCGGCGGCCAGCAGGCTGCGGTCATCCAGGTCCATGTAAATTGTCGACAGTGCAAAGCGGTTTCGGGCCATATTGAAAGCAATCCTGCCTTCATATTTTCGTGAAATTTTTGCCGTTTCTATCCTATTGTCATCCTGATCGATAATCGTATTACTGTTATCATCACGGTATCCCCAGCGTAAGGTTATTTCCGGCAAACCGGGAAACTGACTGGCAATACCGGCATTTACGAGGCGTGTCTCCGTCGTTGGCCTGCCGGTAAGGTTTTCCAGATTATCTTCGTATTGTTCAACCTCCACGGTAACAATGGAAATCCCTGGTATATTATAGGCACCATTTACATTCAACCCCTGCCGGTCGTTTAACAGATACGGATACCCCGCGGAAAAATAGTTAAAGCCGAGCCGTTGATAGAAAGCGACCAGTTTAAACTGCGCCATTCGGAGGTCAAGTCCGGCTTTATAAGCGTTATCCTCGGAAGTCTGGTAATCGAGCGTATCGATCTGGCTGAGATAACCTTCGCCAAACAGATGCAAGCGGTTATCGAACAAATAAAGACCGCCGTGTCCTCCCATGCTCGTATTAAATAACGGTTCATTTATGGATTCGCTGACGGACGTCTCTTCATCATTTCCCTGAAGATAACGAAGACCGGCATAGT
>CAYPHA010000043.1:0-36042 GCA_964410215.1 uncultured Calditrichota bacterium
AGATCAGAAATACGCCGGACCTGACGATGCTCGTTAACAATGCGGGCTTCGGCGTGCATGGTTCTTTTGTAAAATCAGATCCCGGACGTTTGCAGGCAATGCTGGATGTGCACCTTTCCGCCACCGTCCGGTTGACCCACGCGGCCCTCGCCGTGATGAAACCGAAAAATGAAGGCACGGTTATCAATGTCTCCTCGGTGGCAGGCATCATACCCGTGGCAGGTGCCGTGTACAGCGGGACCAAATCGTTTCTGAATATCTATTCAGATATTCTGCAGAGCGAACTGTCCCATACAAACATTCGAATTCAGGCCCTGTGCCCGGGATTCACTTACAGTGAGTTTCATGACACGGAAGACTACAAGGACTGGAAACGCTCGGAGGTCCCCCGGTTCCTCTGGTTAAAAGCGGAAGAAGTTGTTGACTACGCGCTTAAAATGCTTGCAAAAAACAGAATAATCGTCATTCCCGGCATGGCTTACCGGTTTATGGCCCGTTGGAACACATTTTTCCGCTGGTTTGGAAGAATAATGATTTCCGGTAAACGCCGGGAAGCATGAAATCTATATTCGGTCTCAATTCTTTTTAAATGATGGGAGTACATCATGTCAAAATCCATATCCCGCAGAACATTTATGGGAAAAAGCGCCGTCGCTGTTCTGGGTATTTCTACCGGCTGCACATTTACACCACGTTTCGACATCATTATAAAAAACGGGCTCGTCGTTGACGGTAGCGGTGGCATGCCCGTTCAGAAAGATATCGGCATTAACGGTTCGTCAATTACAGCCATCGATGATCTGAAGAACGCCCGGGCCCGGCAGATTATCGATGCAGAGAATATGGCGGTCAGCCCTGGGTTTATCGACATTCATACCCATACCGACCTGGAACTTCTGGTCAATTCAAAGGGCGAAAGTAAGGTGCGCCAGGGAGTTACAACCGAAATCGGGGGCAACTGCGGATCCTCTCCTTTTCCCCTCAATGATGCGGATTTCGAAGAATACAGAAAAAATGTCATGGACCACTATGGCATCGAAGTCGCGTGGCGGGACCTGGAAGGATTCTTTAATACACTGGAAAAGAACGGGACTTCCATTAACTTCGCCACGTTGACCGGGCACGGGGATCTGAGGAGTTACGTCGTGGGAAAAAATGATGTCGACCCCACGAGAAAACAGATGCAGGCCATGCAATCCCTGCTCAGGGAATCGATGGATCAGGGCAGCTTTGGTCTTTCCACCGGACTGGAATACGCCCCGGGCAGCTATGCTAAAACAGAAGAACTCGTCGAATTATGCCGCGTCGTATCAGAAAAAAACGGCCTGTACGCCACTCATATGCGCAGTGAAGACGATTTTGTCGAAGAAGCGGTGGACGAAGCGCTGACCATCAGCCGGGAGTCCGGCGCAATGCTCCAGATCTCGCATCTGAAAGCATGCAATCCGGCGAACTGGCATAAAACCGACCTGATACTGGAAAAGATCAGTAAAGCGCTTGACGAAGGTATGCCGGTTATGGCCGACCGTTATCCCTACATCGCCTACGGAACCGGACTCAGCGTTTTCCTGCCCCTCTGGTCACGCCAGGGAACGACCGATGACATTCTCGCCCGCCTTCAGAGTAAAAAAGATCTGGCGGAAATCAAATCCTATACCGAGCGTCGTGGCACCCGGATCGGAGGATGGGAAAAGGTCGTAATAAGCTCCTGTTTTACGGAAGCGAACAAAGCCCTCGAGGGTATGTCCATCGCGGATGCCGCTGAAATGAAAAATGTGGATCCCTTCCGCTTTATTACCGGGCTGCTCGTAGAAGAACGTAACCGTGTCGGCATCGTCGGTTTTGCCATGGATGAAGGCAACCTGCAGAAGGTATTGTCTGCCCCCTTTGTCATGGTCGGATCCGACGGCAATGCCGTTGCCCCTTATGGCAAGCTTGGCAGCGGAAAGCCGCATCCCCGTTTTTACGGTACCTTTCCCAGGGTATTGGGAAAATACGCCCGCAAGGAACACATTTTCGATCTGGCCACCGCCGTTCAGAAAATGTCGTCCATGCCGGCAAAACAGCTCGGCCTGAAAAAACGCGGTCGCATTGCCATAGATAATTTTGCCGATATCGTCATCTTCGATCCCGCAGTAGTAACCGACAAGGCCACCTTTACCGATCCCCATCAATACCCGGAGGGTATCAGCCGTGTTCTGGTAAACGGAGTATTAACCATTGACCAGGGCAAGCATACGGGCCAGGCCGGCGGAGCTGTTTTGAGAAAGGGACAAGCCTGAGCCGATGACTGCACTCTTTCTAACGATTCTCTGCTCAACCAGCATCGCGCTGATCCTCAAACAGAATGATTCCCGGGATGGCGAACCGGTTGTCCTGTTGTCGGGTAACTATTTTGTAGCTGCCCTGATCGGCGGCCTGTTCCTGATATCGGAAGAGGTTATCTATTTTTCCTATCAGACCCTCTTCTTCGGATTGTTTCTGGGATTTCTGTTCGTTATCTCCTTCTTTGCCTTTGCCCGGGCGGTCAGAGCGGCCGGAACGGCGATGGCAACGGTCAGTTCCCGCTTGTCCGTTTTCGTTCCCGTTTTTCTCTCCATCCTGTTTTTCCGGGAAATGCCGAGTATCTGGCAGATACTCGGATTCCTTTTCACCGGAATCACAATTATTTTATTTTACTTTTCATTACGAAATCACCGTGAAAAGCGACTGGGCTGGCCGGATTACCTCTACCTGATCGGCGTACTTGCAGGAATCGGTATTAACGATTTCTGCATGAAAGTTTTCCATCACTGGCGCGGGGAAAAGGAAAAACCGCTTTTTTTGTTCATCATTTTTCTGTCAGCATTCCTCTATACGTTGTCCTTTGTCCTGGTAAAGAGAATACAATCGGATCACGGCACTAAAATGCTGGGGGGATTGCTCGGCATTCCGAATATTTTCAGTTCCTACTTCATTCTCAGTGCACTGGCCGTGTTACCGGGTATCATTGTGTATCCCGTTACCAATATCGGTATTATTCTGCTCACCACCTTTGCCGCCTTTCTTATCTGGAAAGAACCCGTCAATAAACTGGGGCGATGGTCGCTCCTGACAGGAATCGTATCCATTGTACTTCTGACTATAAAATAACGATCCGGCCTCATGGCATATCCGGGATTGACGAAACTTTTCCGGAATATTTCGTATATTATTTTTATTCTTACTAAACATTTACTATCCATTCATTCTATCAGGAGGAAAAAGCATGCACCCTGCCAAACGCTTTCTGTATTTCTTTACACTCTTCTCGAGTCTGGCTTTACTCAGCAACCACAGCTTTGCTCAAGCACAATCGCTGAACCGGGATGACATTGACGACAAATACAAATGGAATCTGACTGATATTTATCCAAGCTGGGAAGCCTGGGAAGCGGATTTCAAAGAACTGGAAACAAAAATGGACGCCTTTGCCGCGCTGAAAGGAACCCTTAAAAACGGACCGGATGCCCTTCTGAAAGCCTTCACCATGGACGATGAACTCAGCATGATGGCCTATAAAGTGTACCGTTATCCCCAGTTCACCCGTGATGTCGATACACGTAACCAGGATGCTTCCTCCAAACTGCAGCAGGTTTCCATTCTATTTGCCAAATTCAATACGGCAACCGCCTGGTTAAATCCGGAACTTCTGGAAATCCCATGGGAAACAATGGAAACCTGGCTTGATGAGACACCCGGACTGGCACCATACCGGTTCGGCATCGAAGACCTGTACCGTCAGCAGATCCATGTGCTCGATGAAGAAAAAGAGAAGCTCCTTTCCTTCTACAGCCGTTTCGGCAGCACCCCCTCATCGATCTATCAGGAATTGTCCACTTCAGATATCAAATACCCGGAAGTAACCTTATCAGATGGTTCGGAAGTGACGATGACCCGCGGTACCTACGGAAAAGTTCTTGCGACAAACCGCAACCAGGAAGACCGCAAACATGCCTTCGAGGAACACTACGGTGTGTATAAATCAAATGAGAATACATACGCCTCTATTTATAACGCGGTTACGCAGCGCAACTGGGCGAATGCACAGGCTCGTAACTATTCCTCCTCCCTCGAAGCAGCGCTGGAAGGCAATAACGTACCTGTTTCTGTATATGAAAACCTGATTTCTACCGTGAAGGCCAATACGGAGCCACTACAGAAATATGTCGCGCTCCGTCAAAAGGTGCTGGGACTGGATGAATACCACCTGTATGACGGCGCCATCAGCCTGGTCGATATTGATAAAACCTATCCCTATGAAGAAGCCCAGGATTGGGTACTGGCATCCGTGGACCCGCTTGGTAAAACGTATAAGAAAAAGCTGGCCAAAGCGCTGGAGGGCGGCTGGATCGATGTATTCGAAAATACCGGTAAACGTCCCGGCGCATACAGCGCGGGTGTTTATGGGGTACATCCCTACATGCTGATGAATTACAATGAAACACTGGATAATGTGTTTACCCTTGCGCATGAACTGGGACATACCATGCACACCACCCTTTCCAATGAGAATCAACCCTTTGCCACGCATGGCTATACCATATTCGTGGCAGAAGTGGCGTCGACCCTTAATGAACGGTTACTTCTGGATTATATGCTGAGTAAAACGGATGATCCCAAAGAGCGTGTCAATCTGTTGCAGCAGGCGATCGATAATATCGTCGGCACCTTCTACGCACAGGTGATGTTCGCGGATTTCGAGCTTCAGGTCCACCGCCTGGTTGAACAGGGACAGCCGATTACCGCATCAACACTGAACCAGATTTTCCGGCAGCTCTACACGGCCTATTACGGAGATGAACTGGTATTCGATGATCTGTATGAAGTGGTCTGGTCGCGCATCTCTCATTTCTATCAGGTACCGTTCTATGTGTATCAATACGCCACCTGTTTTGCCTCTTCAGCCCAGCTTTATTCAAATATAACAAAGGGAACGGAACAGGAAAAACAGGAAGCACTCGAAAAATATATCACTCTTCTCAAATCCGGAGGCAATGATTATCCGATGGAACAGCTCAAAAAGGCCGGTGTTGATCTGACACAGGAAGAACCGGTTCTTGCCATTACACAGCAGCTTGAGAATATGGTCGATCAGTTGGAATCGGAATTGGAAAAAATAAATTAACCGTTACTATCGTCTTGCCCTCCTCCCTTCCGAAGGGAGGAGGGCTTTTAACCACGATACGTTCGCATACCACCGCTCAATAACTCCACACCCGCCCACCGGATGGGGCCTGACAGATTTCCCCGTATGACATCTTCCCGCATGAGAAGCGATGTAATCAGGAAACGGCAAGCTAAAATTAAAATATAAAAAATTTCCTGATAAAATTGGTTTTCCATGAATTTTTTCGTATAATTGGATGTATATCATTTTGATATCATTATAATATAAGGAGAGAATGCAATGGTACAGGAAAAAGTAAAACACCAGTACAATGGCTGGCTGGCACTTCTGTTGTTAATTGTTCTGTTGGCTGTCATTGTAACCCTATTCATCTATGGAATTCAGGTCGTCCAGTTTAGCCTGGCTGCCGGACTCGTCCTGCTTATCGGTTCCAGCCTGGCCCTGGCTGTGAACGTTATTCTTTTTACCGGCCTTTTCACGCTGGAACCGAATGAAGCCATGGTTTTGCTTCTGTTCGGAAAATATATGGGGACGGAAAAGAAAAGCGGTTTTCTCTGGGCCAATCCCCTCTACACGCGAAAACGCGTCTCCCTTCGTGCCCGTAATTTCGACAGTGACAAATTAAAAGTAAACGACAAAAAGGGTAATCCGATTGAAATTTCCACCGTTGTGGTCTGGAAAGTTGAGAACACGGCTCAGGCATTTTTTGAAGTTGACAACTTCCTCGAATTTGTCCATGTCCAGTCCGAATCCGCCCTGCGCCATATGGCCAGCCACTATGCCTATGATGACTCAGAAGGCGAAACGGTAAGCCTGCGTTCTTCCCTCGATGAGGTTTCCGACGCGTTGGGAAAAGAGATACAGGATCGTGTCAAAGCGGCCGGCGTGACTGTTCTGGAAGCGCGGATCAACCACCTGGCCTATGCCCAGGAAATCGCCGGCGCCATGCTGCAGCGCCAGCAGGCGGAAGCGATTATTGAAGCACGGCAGAAAATTGTTGACGGAGCGGTTGGAATGGTTCAGATGGCCCTGGGCCGTCTGAAGGACGAGAATGTTCTCGATCTGGATGAAGAACGAAAAGCCAATATGGTCAGCAACCTGATGGTTGTGCTCTGCTCGGACAAAGCCACCACACCCATCGTCAATGCCGGCTCGTTGTATTGAGAGAGGAGAAGGAACTTACCACCAGGACACAAAGAGCACGAAAGGATACAAAATAAAAAGTAAAAAATACAAAATAAATATTAGATCACAGAAATTACTTTATTTTTATCTTCGTGTATTTTGTGTTCTTAGCGCCTTTGTGGTAAATGATTATGAGTAACAAGAAATCCATCTTACTGCGTATTAATCCGGAGTTGTGGAATGAATTGAACCGGTGGGCTCAGGATGAACTGCGCAGTGTAAATGCCCAGATTGAGTACATATTGAGGGAATCTGTCAGAAAACGAAAAAGCGGCCTGCCTGACAAAAACCCATCTGATTCATAAGCGGAGATGGCTTTAAACAGCCATCTCTTCTCTTTTTCAGTCTAAAACGCTTCCATAATATCCATATCGATTGTCATATCATTTTCGCCGAAACCGATATCAAAGCGCAGGTTCAGTTTTTTCTCCGGAATCAGAGCGACCCGGAATCCGAATCCGGATGTCAGGTTATACTGCCTGATTGACAATCCGTCCGGATGTTCCGAAACCTGTCCGGCACTGGCAAATCCAATAATTCCCATCCTCCGGAACATCGGGGAACGGTATTCGAGTTGGAAGGCATGCAGGTTTTTTCCCAGAATTTTATTTTCCTGATACCCCCGTAAATAATCACCGACCGTTTTCATCACCTGGAAGGGGACTTCATCATTATACTGCCAGGCGACACTCTGTATGGCAATGACATGGCCCGGAAGAATCGAAACATAATAACGCAAATCCGCCAGATAGGACTGAAAGTGATAATCACTGCCCAGGCTGCTTCCATAATAATTCATTTTTAATTGATGATACCCTCCGGATTCCGGAAATATATTGTCATTTCTCGAGTCCCAGCTCGCACTCAGCCCGACTCCGGGAAACGTCCCTCCGGCAACACCATCCGGTGCCGTGGTTTCCAGAATACCTTCCGCCTCAAATTCAGAGATAGAATGATGACCAAGCAGAAAATGAACACCGAGATATAACCGGGGCGTAAAAGCCTTTTCGGCAGTCAGATCGATATTCAGCTCCCTGCTGGTATATTCTTCCTCCGGTATTTGTTTCGTTCCGTTACCAAACCCGTAGAAAAGCGTCGGCCAGAACCGGTACTCCATTTCTCCGGAAAACTTATACGTATCATTCCGTATATAAATTTCGGGTTTTAATTCGAGCAGGTATTGTTTTTTCAGCGTATAGAAACCGAAAGCGAGTATGGAGGAGGCCTTTTTTGAATACCAGGGCTGATGCACATACTGGTCCATAACGCCAACAGCCAGGCTGGTTTCGTCGGAATAGAACATAAACGGCAGAATAGCGTTTTTACGGAGTGTTTCCCTGTCGCCGGAGGCCGTATCGGGCGGCACCATTGCTTCTGCCTTCAGACCGACTGAAACGGACAAAATAAAAAAGAGTATGCTGGTTAATCGTGTCATTATTATCCTTTTATACAGGTGTAACCGGGGGATTGCCGTTCAGAACGGCAACCACATTTTCAGATGCAATCAAGCCCATCCGTGTCCGCGTCGATAGCGTCGCACTGCCGATATGCGGAAGCAGCACGACATTGTTACGTTTCAGAAGTTCCTCGTGTATGTTCGGTTCAAACTCATACACATCCAGACCGGCACCTGCCAGTGTTCCATCGCTCAGGGCCTTAACCAGAACGGTTTCATCGAGCACCGGCCCGCGGGAGGTATTGATCAGAAAGGCACCTTTTTTTAAAGTCTTTACCGATTCCGCATTCAGCAGATGGCGGGTTTCCGGCGTAAGCGGGCAATGAAAACTTATAAAATCCGATTCTGAGAACAGTCTCCTGAGTTCGACCCTTTGTGCACCCGTCCGCTTATTGAAAGCTTCCCGCTCCTTCGAATCCACATAGAGGATCTTCATACCAAATCCTGCAGCGCGTTCAGCGACGGCTTTACCGATCCGTCCCAGACCAACAATCCCGATGGTTTTGCCGGTGACATCACCGCCCAGGAACATAAGGGGGCCCCACCCGTTGAATTTCCCTTCGTGCACAAACCGGTCCGCTTCCACGACGCGTTTTGACACACTGAGGATCAATGCCCAGGTCAGATCAGCCGTGGCATCGGTCAGAACATCCGGCGTATTGCTCACGGCAATGCCCTTTGAACGGGCATAGGCCACATCGATATTATTATAACCCACGGCATAATTAGCCACAATCTTTAAACTTCCGGCCCGATCCATCAGCTCTCTGTCCACATCATCAGATAAAAGGGAAACAAGCCCGTCCACCTCCGGAATTTTCTCAAGCAGTGCCCGGCGGGGCATGGCCTCGTCCTTTTCATACACTTCCACCTGCATATTATTTTCAACAAGATAATCGATCGCAGGCTGCGGAATTTTTCGTGTGATCAATACTTTCATTCTGCTGTTCTCCCGGCATGTCTAAGAGGTTGGAAGTTAAACCAGATCGGACAGAAAATCTAGTTTCATACCGTTTTTTTTATTAAGCTAAAACAGCACGTGCAATTTTAACATCTCGAACATGGTACTAATAATCCTCAGCTCTATAACAGGCGGTTTTTTGAGTGGCTTCCGCTCCCTGAATTGCTGTCCGGAAAATGCGCCCGGCCGGTTCCGGATCCTGACGGCATCCTTTTTATCGCTTATGGTTTTCATCATAGCCGGCTTTTCAGCCATCCCGCTACTACGCGCGCTTGTTGATTTTTCCTTCTATTACTACACCAGCGGCATGCTGGTGGTTATTTCAGGGTTGAACGATCTTGGTATCATAAACCTCATACGAAGCGTAAAAAATTCCGGTTTTTTATTACCAAAAACGGAAATCATTCGCCTGTTTGCCGGAAATGTGCTATTCACGGTTGTTATAGCGTCCCGGCTGCAATTGTCCTTTTTACCGGCTATCGGTATCCTGCTGCTGTTTATATTCAGCTACATCGTCGGCCGGATGTTACATGTTCTCTTATGCCGCCGTGATGACCAAAGCAGGAACCGGCGCGATCTTGCAGAATTAGCCGGTTTGCTGAATGGCATATATCTGGTAATCGCCGGACTGCTTGTATTCAGCAATCAGATCGAACTCCTGGACAATTTGTCCTCAAAATTATTAACCCCTTAACTTGCATAAAGGAACGATATATGCTGTCAAACGATACGAAACAGGCTGTACATCCACTGAACAGACTTTTAAATAAAGACGCACTCTCCATTCTCGGGCTCATGTCCGGCACCTCCTGTGACGGACTCGATATCGCCCTGGTTGTGTTCACCGGTTCCGGTCCTGACACCCGGTTTGAGTTCCAAACCGGCCTGAATCTTTCCTATACACCGGAACAGCGCGCTTCTATTCTGGGATTGATCAACCAGCATACGCATACGCTCAAAGATCTCTCCCAGCTGAATTTCTATCTCGCAGGGATCTGGGCTGACATGATACAGGATTTTCTGGAACAGAATAATCTGAAACCGGAAAACATTGATCTGATCGGTAGTCATGGACAGACCATCTGGCATGAACCTGTCAGCAGCGATTTTCTCGGCAGAAGCGTTGCCTCCACCTGGCAGACAGGCGATCCGGCCGTCCTGGCCCAGCGTCTTGGCATACCCGTGGTTGGCGAGTTCAGATATGCCGACGTGGCGCTCGGCGGTCAGGGAGCCCCCCTGATCCCCTATTTTGACTGGGTTCATTTTTCACAATTTTCTGAAAACATACTGGCCGTCAATATCGGAGGCATCTCCAACATCACGTTTATTCCGGCTGATGGCGATTTCTCGCAGGTCATTGCCTTCGACACCGGTCCGGGAAATATGCTAATCGATCAGGCAGCCAAACAATTTTTTGACAGGGAATACGATGAAGATGGCCGGTTGGCCCGTGAGGGTTCCGTCGATACCGACCTGCTTGATTTTCTTAAGAACAACGATTCTTTTCTTAACCGTGTACCGCCAAAATCAACCGGACGGGAATATTACGGTGCGTCATTCATGAAAAGGATCGGGGAATTCGCCGGTCAACATGCCATTGGGGCAAACAGCCTGGTTGCCACTCTGACCCACTATACCGCTTACGCCATTTATACCAATTACCGGCAATTCATCGCACCTGAAAATCTATGTGAGCGTGTAGCCATCGGCGGCGGCGGGGCGTACAATCCGGCACTGATGGATGAACTCCGTACATTATTTAAAACGATTCCTGTGGAACCTGTCAGCCGGTTTAATATCAATGAAGATTTCAAGGAAGCCATCGGTTTTGCATTACTGGCCAATGAAACAATTCACGCCGGCTCTTCGAACGTTCCCAGGGTTACCGGGGCCTCACGCCCGGCCATTCTGGGAAAAATTTGTCTGGTATAAACAAAAAGGACTTTCAATGCCGCTCATTCCACAGATAACCGCATCCGAAATCATCCGTAACCGTGTCTCCGGTATGCAGATCGGCCTGCTCAGCACCAGTGAAATTACCGTAACCAGGGAAGATGAAGCATTTGACACCTGTCTGGACCAACTGGTTACGATGCTGCATGAGGCGTTTCCTGATAAAAGACCCTCTGTCAACGAAGTTGTCGGACATGTGCGGCGGATGTATCGCCGTATCGGGTGGGAACCGACCCAATACCGCCCTTCCTCTGAAGCGCTTGTGCGACGCCTGCTAAAGGGGAAAGGACTCTACCGCATCAACAATCTCGTAGATTATGGAAATCTCGTATCGGCCGCCCATTTTCTTCCCATGGGACTTTACGATGCAGAAAAATTACATGGTAACATTCTGGTTGACGTCGGAGGAGAAGATGAGGCCTATGATGGTATCACAAGGGACGGCATTCGTGCCGGAGGAAAGATGATCCTGAGGGATTCGGAAGGCATTTTCGGGAATCCGACAGCGGATTCGCGCAGAACCCGAATCACCATGAAGACGAAATCGGCGCTGGCGCTCTTTTTCTGTCCACCCGAAATCAGCAGGGCCTGCATAGAGAAAACACTGGACGCATTAGCCGGCCATTACAGATGCTTCACCACCAGTGAAATCGTCCGTGATATCATCATACTGGATTAAGTGCTTTCTTCACCAACACATGAGCTCCCGGCTCTGAATTGTAAGCACTTTCATTTCACGACCACCATTTTCTTCGTGGCACTCAATCGACGTCCTGTGGCCAGCTCCCTGGCTGCCATCCTGTAGAAATAAACGCCGGATGCTATATTTTCCGTAGTTAGCAGACGGCTGCCATGATGGCTTTCGATGCGTTTTTTCAGCTCCCTTATCTTTCTGCCGCGAATATCATAAATATCGATGGAAACTTCGCTTGAGGAAGGAATACGATAGGTAATAACCGTGAAGCTGTTAAAGGGATTAGGATAATTCTGGTCCAGTTTAAATGTTGTCGCATATTCCCCGCCATATTTCCCGCTGAGATAGGCATCGGCAGCCCCGGTATTGACAATTCCCCATCCCAGCAGGTTATCCGGCTTGTCCACCTGGCTGGCGGTTTGTTTCAGAGCCTGTGTAATCTGTGCGGGTGTCAGACCGGGATGCGCGGAAAGCAGAAGGGCTGCCGCGCCGGCCGCAAGGGGACATGAAAACGATGTGCCGTTTCCCGTCGTAAATCCATCAGGATTGGCCGGAGAAGCGACCTTTACGCCCACGCCGGGCGCAGCAAGGTCCGGCTTATTCCTTCCATCCGCCGTGGGTCCATAGGAAGAGAAGGCAGCCCGCCGGTTATTGAAATCCACCGCTCCAACGGCCAGGACATACCTGCCATCGGCTGGTGCAACCAGGGTGTTGGGCTTTTCGTCGCGCCCATCATTACCTGCTGAGTTGAAAACCAGCATACCCCTTTCGACGGCCATATCGGCGTGACGGGTCGTCAGGGCCGTCCGTCCATCCATATCGCTCCAGTCATACCAGTCGATATAGCCAAGCGAACTGCTTAGGATATCCGCACCCTGCCGTTCTGCCCATTCAATACCGGCAACCCAGTGATCCTCCTCTATCTGTATCTCCTGGTCGCCGATTTCCGTTTTGCCCAGCATATAGGAAGACCCGAACGCCGGTCCGATCAATTTCCCGGGTGCATAAGCAGCGATAGCGGAGAGGGTTTGTGTGCCGTGCGTGCCTTCTCCCGGATAAGTGCGATCATCTACTTCCGGATCATCATTGATAAAATCATAGGTGGCCACCACATTAGTCGAATCGAAAGCGGCATGTTCCTTCCACCCGTAAAAACCGTTATCCAGCAGGCAGATCAGCACATCATCTCCACGCACGCCCCGGCGGTGCAGAGGCGGCACATTGATCTGGGCCAGTTGAGCCAGAGAAGACCCATAGTCCAGATCACCTAATTTATGAAGGCTTCGAGAAGGTGTTCCCGGTATGTCATCGTTTTTTGGACGAGACCTTCGGAACCGTCTGACCGGTTCAATTTCCTGAACGAAAGGTAATGTACGGATCGTGTCTAACTGCCCGCTGTCCACTTCCGCGCTTACGGCATTCAGCCAGCGGGAACGAATACGGATCTTTTGTACGAAAACATCGAGGGCGGTCATATAGGGTTCATGAACAGGTAGATCATCAAGACTTATTATTTCATTTATCGGAAGGACTTTTGCACGGCGCTCGAGTGCCCTTTCGCTGATCAATTCCGATGGCTTATTAAGTGCTTTCCCGGCATCCGGCCCCTTATCGTGGAAATAGATCCAGACTGTTTGCACATTGTCTTTTAAATCCGTCTGATTTTTAACCGCTCCGGCCGATAAATCGCTGGCAAGTGCGCCGTTGAATATGAGGATAGTAAAAAAAATCAGTTGTTTCATGAGTGTCTGAATTTGCATTTGATCTGTTTAAATACCGAATTCCTCCCAAAATTCTTTTTTCTTATCTTTTTTATTTTTTTCTTTTTTCTTAATTCTTAATTCCCATGTTACCTGACCAGCAGCATTTTCCGGGTTTCCCGGAACGGCCCCAATTCTATCCGATAGAAATAGGCACCACTGGGCAGCGCTTCCGCGTTAAAGGTAACCGTTACAGATCCCGGTTTAACAGCACGGTCCAGAGGCGTGGCAACGACCCTGCCGGTGATGTCGTAAACCTGTAGTTTTGCCCAACCGGCTACAGGTGTCCGGAAGGTAATCTGTGTGACCGGGTTAAACGGATTCGGATAGTTCTGATCCATAAAGAAGGTGAGCGGTTTTTCAGGCTCTTCTTCCCGGTAAAGCTGAATCTGAAGATAATCGAATGCTTCACTGATATCGATAATACCATAGCCCAAGAGATTGTCCGGTCTTCTTGCCTGACTCGCTGTTGCAAAGAGCGCTTCCCGCACCTCCGCCGGGGTTAGATCGGGATCCGCCGTCAACAGTTGTGCCACGGCACCGGCGACCAACGGACAGGAAAAAGAGGTACCTGAGGAATAGGTATACCGGGAAGTATCCATGTGAGAGGCTACTCTGACAGATGATCCCATGGCCGCGACGTCCGGTTTAATGCGTCCGTCAACTGTCGGCCCCACTGAAGAAAACCCTGAACGCGCACCATCCGAAGTAACTGCTCCGGCGGCAATGACATAATCACCGTCTGCCGGTGCAATAAGGGTATTATGTTCACTTGAATACCCTTCATTACCGGCAGAATTTATGACGATCATACCATTTTCCACGGCCATATCAGCGGCTATGGTCGTCACCGGTGTTTCTCCGTCCATATCTTCCCAGGTATACCAGTCGATATAACCCAGTGAACTGCTTGCGATATCGGCTCCCATTGCTTCAGCCCATTCGATGCCGGCCACCCAGTAGTCTTCCTCTACCGGCGTTTCGCCGTTATCATCTTCGGTTTTAGCCAGAAGATACGAGGCTTTGAAAGCCGGACCGATCAGCTCACCCGGTGCATAACCGCCTATCACCGAAAGCGTCTTTGTGCCATGCCATCCTTCCACAGGATCGGCCTCCGGGTCATCGACCGAATCGTCATTATTAATGAAGTCCCACGTTGCAACCACATCGAGCGAGTCAAAACACTGATGCGTGTTATAAAGATTAAAGCCATCGTCCAGCATGCAGATCAGCACGCCCTGTCCGTACAAACCTCGTTTATGCAACGTGGTGACACCGATCTGCTCCAGTTGATTCAGTGACGTACCATAATTGAATGCATGCGTTTTCTGCAAAACCGGCATCATCTCCGGCGGATCCGAAATGACGGGTTCTCTCTTTTTATGTGCCTTCACGAGATCAATTTTCTGGATAAACGGGAGGGCTTCCAGTGCATTTAGCATACCGCGCTCCATCTCAGCACTGATCGCGTTAAGCCAGCGCGATTGGACACGGATATTCTGAACATAAGGTTTAACTTTTTCAATATATGGATTGAAAACCGGTGCATCAGAATAACGGAATTCCAACGGCTCCTCCAGGGTCTTGCGCCGGCGTTCCAGTGCGCGCTCTGTTATAATGTCACGTTCCGGTTGCGGATCGGGACCTTTATCTTTAAAAAATATCCAGACAGTTACTTCTGAATCGTTTGTTCTGTCCAGATACAGTTGCAGCGTGCGGGAAAAATCGGCTTTGGCCAGACTGATTGTTACAAGCAGCATCAGGAGCAGACTTATTCGATTGGTCATAATAACTCCGTATTAAGTCACAATTCCTTCAGGAATATACACATTCCCGGTTAAATTGAAAAGACATCTGCCATATAACCGGGATAATTTAAAACATATACAACAATCGTCATTCCGTGGTTCCCTTTTTACAAAAGTAACCTGAAATAGGCAGGAATTTGTGATCTGGCCGACCCATCTGTCTTGTTACCGGTTTGTATATTTACTAAAATTGAGAAATTTTACCGTTCCTAATGCCGTTTTTACAACGCATAATCTGTACATAACGTAACCCGGGTGCACATCACATGAAATCAATCACACAACTTTTCGCCGTTTCAGCCCTGCTCTTTTTATTTCAGAACGCATACAGCCATAAACAACCTGAACGAAATCAACTGGAGCGTCTGAATTTAAAAACACATCATACCATCCGTACACTCAGTGGCGCACATCTGGAAAAAAACGGACTGATCCGTTACCGGTATAATCTCAAAATCGATGCCTATTCCGGCAACCCGGAAACCATTGCACGTGCTTATTTACAGGACTGGTCTGAACAATATGGTTTCGACAAGGGCCTTAAAACGCTTCAAACTGAACGGATAAGCCGGACTCCCGGCGGCACACATGTTCGATTTGAACAAACGGTTGACGGAATCCCGGTTTTTGGTTCACGCGTGACGGTTTCTTTAAATCAATGGGACGAAATTACATTTGTATCGAGCGCTTACCGTCCCCGAGCGAGGCTGTCTTCCCCAAAAGCTTCACTTGAAAAGTCTGACGCTATAAAAAAAGCATTTGAATATATTCGTCCGGAAGGACCGTTAACCGTACCGGAGACGGCCAGACTCATGATATTCGAGAGCCGGGACCGCGGTTTTGAACTGGCATGGAAAGTCAATTTTTCCACATCAGAACCAGGCGCAGCCTGGGAAATTTTCGTCCATGCACAGGACGGCCGGATCATTCACGTTCAGGATAAAATGATGTACCATACAGGTGAAGGCCTGGTCTGGGATCCCGATCCGCTTACCACGGCAGGTACGGAATATGGCGGTGCCTACACGGATAACAACGATCTCGATAGCCCGGAATTAAATGCAGAACGCATTACGGTGATTTTACCGGACATTACCTATGAAAACGGCCTGTACAGACTTGAAGGTCCCTATGCTGTGCTCGCCGATCTTGAAAATCCATCCGACAACTTCCCTGAGCTTGCTGATTCCAGCGCGTTCGTCTTCACGCGTAACCAACAGAATTTCGAAGCTGTCATGTGTTATTATCATATAGATCGTTCCACCCGGCGCATGGTCGAACTGGGTTACGAAGAACCCCTGCAAATGGCTTTCAAAGTTGACCCGCACGGTCTGAACGGGGACGACAACTCGCACTACGATCCCAATGGAAATTACGTTGCCTTCGGCGAGGGCGGTGTGGATGACGCCGAAGATGCCGATGTGATCTGGCACGAACATGCCCATTCCTTTCAGACTAACCTGACCGGCGGGATGGCCTATACGGGAGAGACCATGTCGCTTCAGGAGGGTAGTTCCGATTACTGGGCCGCTTCCTATTCACGCTATATCAATGATTATAACTGGGGATTCGTATTCAGTTGGGACGGCCACAACGAATTCTGGAACGGGCGGCGCTGTGACCTGGACTGGGTGTATCCGGATGACTATGTCAGCGGACATAACGGCGGACAGATCTGGTCATCGGCTCTGATGAAAATCTGGGTGGATATCGGTCGCGACATTACCGATCAGCTCTTCCTGGAAACCCACTACATCTGGGGCTACGCGCCTGGCCTGCAGGATGCCGCCGAGGCGTTCATCCAGGCTGACCGGAATCTGTACGACGGGGCGCATACCGGCATCATTGTTGAACATTTCGATGCCCACGGTCTCGTCAACAAGGAAGATTATATTCCCCAAATCGTGCATACGCCTCTGAATGATACCGAAGATACAGAAAATGATTACCCGGTCATCGCAACGATTTTTCCCGGAGCGGAGCCGCTCGACCCAGAACGTCTGTGGGTCATTTACGGTTTATCTGCCCTGACGGATACGGTGAACATGAGCGCCACGGCCAATCCCAATGAATATGTGGGTTATATTCCGGCCACCGGCGTCGACACGACGGTCTATTATTATATCACGGCTGTCGACGAGGCAAATACAGCCGCGTATGATCCCGCAAACGCACCCCTGGAATATCATGAATTCGTCGTAGGAGCGGATACACTGAATCCGGTCATTCAGCATATCGCCCTTGGTGATCAGCCGCTCAGCCGGTGGCCGGCAACAGTCCGGGCCATCGTAACAGACAATCTATCTGTGGACTCGGTCGAATGCATTTATTACATCAATACTGCCGGTACGGAGGAAACCTTTACACTTGATTCCGTCGATACGGATACGTACGAGGCTGTCTTCCCCGTCAGCAGTGCCGATTTGACTATCGGGGATTCCATTTTCTACAGAATTACGGCTACAGATGCATCCACGAATGAAAACACCGCAACCACGCCCGACAGCGGTTATCATGGCTTTGAGATCATCGATGAAAAAGGCACCATTCTTATCGTCAACGATGATCCACTGGGGAAAACCTATGTTGAGAGTGAAAAAGGCGGCCGGTATCGTAAACAGGATGCCTTTGGCAAATCCTCCGACCAGATGCAGAGCTGGCTTGAAGAAATGGGATACATTGCCGACCAATTAACGGTAGCAGATGCTTTAGCGGCCGAATTCACGGCTTATGATCTGATCATTTCCTCGAGCGGTGCTAACGAAAGTCCCGTGGCCAATGCCGATTACAGGACCAAACTGGAAAACTGGGTCAGTGACCCCTCGCATAAGCTGCTGGTAGAAGGCGGTGAAGTAGGTTACGATGCCGCCCAGAGCCCGGGCTATCCCTCTTTTGCAGCCAATGTACTGCATTCTACCGACTGGGATGCGGACCAGGCCGGTCCTCTCCTGCTCCGCGGTGAATTCGAGGATCACCCTATCGCAACGACACCGAATCCATTGCCGGGGAACATAGGACTGACTTACAGTAATTATGGTGACCAGGATTCTCAGAAACCCGATGCACCCGCCTATGTCGTATTCGGCAATTCGACGGCCAACAACCGCGATAATGCCGGCGTCCTGGTCTACGACGATGATGCCGACAGCACATCCGCACAGATCGTATATTTTGCCTTCAACCTGGACGCGGTTTCCGACAGCCTGCATGCCAGAAATCTCCTGGAAAATACGGTCACCCACCTTCTGAACAGTGAAAGTCTGATGCCGTCGGGCGCCATTTCCGGTGCGGTAGATCTGACCGATACGATGGATGACAGCGGCGTTTCCGTATACCTCGGCGGGTTGATCAATGATACGACGGTGACCGATTCGGAAGGTTTCTACATGTTCAGCAACCTGGAGGACGGTGCTTACAGCGTTACGGTATCCCATATCGGTTACTGGAGTGCCGATAGTTCCATCGAAAATATCTCCGTTTCCTCTGACACTGTCGCCGGAATGGATTTTACACTGGAGCCTGTCATTTCGGATCTAACGGCAAAAGGGGGCCACGCACTTCCGGCTGCATTCGGACTCGCCCAGAATTATCCGAATCCATTCAACCCTGAAACCCATATCCGTTATCAGTTACCTCAATCCTCCCATGTTATTCTGGAAGTGTTTAACACGCTGGGAAAACGGGTGGCAGTCCTTGCGGATGCCGCGCAACCGGCCGGCTATTACATCCTGACATGGATTGCCCGGGATGAGCAGGGCAACCGCCTGCCGTCGGGCATATACGTCTACCGTCTTCGTGCCGGAAACTTTAATCAGATTCGCAAGCTGGTATTGGTGAAATAGGGTAATCGAACAGATGGGATACGGTATTTATTTTTGAATTTTTTCATGGTTTTTGTTTCCCAGGCAATCAACCCCCATTTAAATGATTATATCCATAACTACAATTCCACAAAATTCCCCTATTACGAATTGTCTGGAATCGATTATTTTTATACATTTTCAGCAATGCAATGCGTATCTTGGAATACGTTAATACACGGAGAATGGAATGGGATTCTGGGGAAAAGCGATTGGCGCCACACTGGGCCTGATGGTAGGCGGCCCGCTTGGTGCCGTCATCGGCGCGGCGATCGGACATGGTTTCGACATGGATGCAAAAATGCTGAAAAGAAGAGATGTGAACTGCCCGAACTGCCACAACCGGGTTGTGCTGGAAGAAGGGATCTCCAACTGGGTCTGCCCACACTGTGGCCATCAGATCGAATATCATGAAGTCGGCAGTACCTACGACCGGCAGTTTATTTTTTATGTCAGCCTGGCTTCTCTGGCCGCCAAAATGGCCAAGGCTGACGGTGTGATAACCGCTGACGAAATCCGGGCCTTCGACCGCTTCATTAAGGAGGATCTCGGACTGTCCACTGAAGAACGCAAGGTAGTCGCCAGGCTCTTTAACGAGGCAAAAAACACCCCGGATGACGGATTCATGCTGGCCGGTCAGTTTCACGACCTGATGGGCCATCGTCCGGATGTGCTGCAGGTGATGGTCCACCTGCTCTTTCAAATATCGATGGCCGACGGGCACTTTCATCCCGCTGAAGAACAGTATATCGCGCGTGTGGCAGCCGTGTTCCGTTTGCCAGATTCCGAATATGAACAGATCAAAGCCCTCTTTATCAAGCAAAACGACCGGGCTTACCAGCTTCTCGGCCTTTCTTCCGATGCCGCTGACGAGGAGATCAAAAGAACATACAAAAAACTGGTTCAGGAATACCATCCGGACAAACTCACCGCCAAAGGTGTTCCTGATGATTTTATAAAATTCGCCAATGATAAAATGGCACAAATTAATGAGGCCTATTCCTCCATCCGCAGGGAAAGAGGCTTCTAGAGAATAACACCTCTAAACCTTACGGAGGTATCATGAATAAAAAAGAACGCGATTTTTATCAGAAACTGCGTAAACAAATCAGTGAATACCTGGAAAGGAATCAATTCAAGTATGCTGATGTCCTGATGCTCGCCCCTGATTTCTTTCATTTACTGGTCAAACTTTCCATTGATCAGCGCATCCCGCCATCAAAGAAAGTAAAATTCATGGCAGCCATTGCCTATTTTCTTTCACCTCTGGATTTTTTTCCGGAAGCCCTGCTCGGACCGATCGGTTACATGGATGACATCGCCATTGCAGCTTATGTCCTCAATGAATTCATCAATAAAAACGATATCGATATCGTTCATGAACACTGGGCCGGAGAGGGTGATGTACTGGCATCCATTCAGAATATCATAACCGTGGCGAATGAATTCCTGGGTGAAGGGCTCTGGAACCGGATTAAACGAAAGATCTCGCAGAGGGACCATGAATCGGGAAAAGGCCGGGATTCAATGTGAAAATGGTACTCCCTTTTCCGCTGGAAATGGTTTATCCGGCTATCGATACGCCGGCCATACGTATACCGGTATCGGCACGGGCGAAAACGCAGTAAGGAAATACATTGTGCCCATGAAACCCGTCTATCAGCGCATTCTGGTTTTAACAGGTTTCTTCGTCATTGCATCCCTGTTCAGCGGATATGTTGTGTATCAAACTTATACACGTTTTAATGAACAGCTTCTGCAACAGACAGCCTTGTTACTTGGAGAGGCCGTTGAAGAAACACTTCTGAACGCCGCCGACCAGAACCTGGAGGAACTGACCGCCTCCGAAAAGCAGCGAATCCGCGAAGTTATGCGCTCTATGACGACGGAAAGCGGAAGTATCATCCACATCCTGCTGATCAATTCAAAAATGACCATCCTGCTCAGCAGCGACCCGGATATCGAGGGTCATGCTTATAAAAATCCCGAAGAAATTGCCCGGCTTCAGACGGACCAGCCCATCGTGCTCGGAAAAAACTGGGAAGGCAATTTTAGAATTGTGGATGTTATCATACCACTAAAAAATGCGAAAGAAGAAGTATTCAGCCACCTCAGGCTGGTTTTGTCCTACCGGGAACTGTCTACATTTTTCAGGGATATCAGCACGG
This sequence comes from uncultured Calditrichota bacterium, assembly GCA_964410215.1. GTDB lineage: Bacteria > Calditrichota > Calditrichia > Calditrichales > CAYPHA01 > CAYPHA01. The sequence continues at coordinate 20,995 of CAYPHA010000043.1, forward strand.
TTTTTATTCCTCTGATTCTTATCTTCGCCCTGCTGATGCTGGTTTCGGTATATTTCCTTTCGAAATCATACCGCAAGCCCCTCGATTTTGTAAAGAAACTGGGTAAGCAGCTTTCCAGCGGCAATTACGATATAAATGTCTCCTACCCGCGTGATGATGAATTTACCCAGGCAACGCAGGAGATTAAAAAAACAATAAAAAGAGCTCATGTGCTGCAGGAGAGTTACAAAAAAATTGAAAAGCGCATTTCCGCCCTTCTTCAGGCCGTCGATGAAAGTACGGTTCTGATTGATGCCGAAGAAAATATAACCACCTATAACAATGCCGCCGTCACATTGCTGGAGTGTCCGGAGGACCAGGACTTCACGGCCTATTTTAAAAAACTGAAATCCGACAACCGTGAATTGCGAAAAATAATCAGCCAGGCCCTGCTGGGTAACGACGTCCCGCCCGGCCTGGAGTTGTCGGTTTTTCTGCCGAACGGCAAAGACCTGTTGTTGCGGATTACCACCCAGATCCTCTTCGAGGAAAAACGCATCAACGGGGTGCTGCTTACTTTTAAAGATATCTACCTTTTAAATGAGCTGGAACATAACCTGCAACGGTCGATGAAATTCGGCGTAATCGCTAACCTGGCTTCCTCCATCAGTCACGAGATCCGCAATCCATTGTCATCCGTAGCTATGCACGCCGAAGGACTTAAAGGCAGACTGAAGAAATCCAGTCTTAAAGCAAATGACCCGGCTTACCATTCGTTGGATATACTGCAGAAGGAAGTAAAGCGCCTGCACCGCATCATAGACCAGTTTCTTAATCTGGCCCGTTCGCGGGAAACCATCCTGGTTCAACTGCGGATCAATGCGCTTATCAATGATGTTATCGTACTTGTCCAGCAACAGGCTGTTGAACGAAATATCACCATCGAGAAGGAACTGGATGATACCATAGATTTTATTTACGGCGATACGGATCAGATTAAACAGGTGATTTTGAATATCGTTTTAAACGCTTTCCAGGCAATTGAGAATGATGGACGCGTTACTTTCCGCTCCCGGGCTTCCAATGAAAGGATTTTAGTGGAAATTCATGATAACGGGAAAGGGATATCACCGGAAGCAAGAGGACACCTCTTCGAACTCTATTACACAACCAAAGAAGACGGCAGTGGCATCGGACTGGCCATCAGCAGGAATATTATGCAGGCCCATGACGGCCGTATTACCTTCGAAAGTGCAGAGGGCAAAGGTACGGTATTTATACTTGACTTCCCCCGAAAGGATCTGACAATTACACCGACGCAACTCACCAGACGGAGAAGACCCAAATGAGCGGACTGAACGTAACAGGCGGTCCGCTGGGCACCTACTACTATTTCGCAGAAAAACTGTGTCAGAAAGCCGGAGAAGGCCGTTTCAATTTTATGACCATTCTTCCGGTTAACCGGGCCGTCCGCCAGTTTACACGGACATTGATCGACAATGCCGCCAATAAAACGGTTATTTCACCCGCTGTTTTTACATTTGATGATCTGCTTCTCAAACTATATAAGAACCGGACACAGGCAAAGAAAGTCCTGGACCGCGATCTGCTGTCCCTGCTGATTTCGGAAATCATTCGGTCTGACCTTGCTTCTTTTACGTTCTTCAAAATACCCGGAAAGGTACCGGGAGCCTTCTATAAACGTATAGCCGACATCATATTTGAATTACGGCGTTTCGGATATACCTCAGGTGATATCGCAAAACTGAGGGATAATCAGGGTTCCGAAAAACTGAGTGATATCCTGCGGATACAGGAAATGCTTGAGGAATACCTCGATCCCGACCTGATCGATGAATCGGCCGCAGTCAACATTGCCGCTTCCGCTGTTACCCGTGAGGAATTCGACCGGTTATTTCCCGGAATCGATGAAATTTACATCAGCGGTTACGGTCTGTTCACCCCGGCCATGTTTGAATTCATCGAAAATGTATCCCGCTGGAAAGATGTGCACATCAAGATTGAGCATGTGGGTGGAAATCCGGATCTTTTTAAGCACACGGAAGCAGCCGCGGAAAGACTCGGCACCTGTGAAGAAATACAAACCACGCCCTTCGCGGATGTTCTTTTCAACCGGTCACGGAAATCGGCACCACCCGCCACAGCGGCCGCAGAGATTCATATCACGGCCACCGATGACCGGAACCGTGAAATTCAATTCATTGCTGAACAAATCCGGCGTCTGCATGGTGATACCGGGCTGCCCCTGAACCGCATTGGCATCACATTCGCCGATCTGGAATCCTATGCGCCCCTCATCCGGCAGATTTTCCGCGAATATGAAATACCGTTTAATCTATCTACCGGATTCCGGCTCATGCAGTCCCCGCTGATACGAACCTTTCTTGATGTACTGACAATCAGGGAAAGCGGCCTGGAAACAGCGGATCTACTGGAACTCCTGCGTGCCCCGCTCCTTAAAATTTTCTCTGAAAAAGAAACCCTGGAACTGCAGGCGCTTTTTTTCGAACAACGCATTCGCCACCTCAGCCGGAAACGATTGGAAACCCTCATCGAAGACCAATCAGAATGGTCCGTACAGGGAAGAGACACGCAAGCGCTTTTAGAGAAACTGATGGATTTCCTCAAACCGTTTTATGATATACCGGATAAGCAGCCCCCCTCACAATTCCGGACAGTGGGGCTGAACCTGTTCCGTCATTGTAATCTGCTCGGTTGGTATAAACGGCCTTCTCCGGAATTGAGCGAGCGCGGACAGGAAAATGAATTCAGGGCCTTTAACCGCTTTATGAAACTCTATGACCGTGTAATCTGGATGCTGAACCGGCTTTATGGCAGCTCGCCCATCAGCTTTGCTGACTTCCTGGAACACCTTACCTCCGCTATCCGTGAAGCATCCTATAATCTCAGCGAATGGCCCGGTTACGGTGTTCAAATCATGCCCCGCCTTGAATTGCAGGCTATGGAATGCAACGTCCTTTTTATTGGTGGACTGATCGATGGTGAATTTCCCAGAACGTCCGCACGTGACATCTTTTTCAGCGATGAGACACGCTCCAGAATGGGTCTGATAACGACAAATGCACTACTGGACCAGGACCGCTTTATCTTCTATACGCTGCTTGATTCAGGAGCTGACACATTGTATCTGACCTATCCGCGTTACAGAGGTGACCGCGCACTGGTTCCATCAAATTTTTTAAGTGAGCTGTCCGATGTTCTTCCGGTAATCCACCTGAAAGATGATCAGCCGGCTATTAGAAACAAAATACAGCTTAAAACTGCGCTGGGAGCGGTACTCCAGACTTCCGATAAATCTAAAATCAGTCGTTCAAAAGAGCTTTGCAACAGTTTTATCCGTCTTTATGAGAAAAAGCACCAGGACGCACAAAAGATACTCCTTTCGGTTCTGGAACGAATTTCCGCCACCAACCATCGACGTACCGGCATGCAATTCGGACGCTTCGAAGGCGCACTCCCGGAACATGGACCCATCCATGAAGACCTTACCAGGCGCTACCGGGATAACGTCTGGTCCATCACGCAGATTGAAGACTATGCCCGTTGTCCCATGAATTTTTTTATGAACCGGATACTGGGACTGGAAGATGTTCCCGCATTCGAGGAAACCCTCTCCTACCTTGAAAAAGGGAATCTGATTCATCGTATTTTCTTTCAGTTCTACACACACCTTAAATCCATCGGTGAAACCGGTGAACCGCTGAAGCATAAATCCGAATTATACCGGATTGCCCGGAAAAACCTGGCGGCACTGCCTTTTGAGGGATTTTTCTGGGAACTGGAAAAACAACTTTATTTCGGACGCGATGAGGAACCGGGGTTACTCGATGTTTTCCTGATGAAGGATCAGGAGTTTATCAGTCATGCCGGCACCACCCCTATCTTTTTTGAATTCAGTTTCGGCAACCGCATCTCCGGTGAGGCAGATCCCGATTCCGGCATGTCACCGGTTACGCTGACCGCCGGCGATGAAAAACTGACCTGCGCAGGAAAAATTGACCGCATCGATCTTCTGGATCAAAAATTCCTGTGTATACATGATTATAAAACAGGCAAGATCTCCGTAAGCGGCAGGTTATCCGAAATTCAGGAAGGAAAGAGCTTTCAGCTCCCCCTTTACCTCCTGGCCTTAAGCAAACTTTTGCCCGGGTACACACCGGTTTATGCCGGTTATTTTCGAGTGGCTGATGCACAGAATTGCCGGCTATATCCTATTCTGGCCGATAGGGAAAGCGTTCAATTCCTTTCTGATAAAGATAAGGCACTTATACCAAACAAGCAGGTCATTGATGAAGATGGAACACCTCTCTGTCTGGATGATTTGCTCCGGGAATCCCTTTCCAAAGCACTCGGTCAGATCCGTCAGCTCAAAGCGGGTTATTTCAGTCATTATACGAACCCTGAAGATGAATTCTGCAGTTCTTATTGCACCTTCCGCAGAATGTGTCAGAAAAATGTCTCTAAAATCAACCGTATAACACGTCAGGGGTTGAATGAATAAGCATCAGGACATGTCACCGAGGGATCAGGCGCTCGATCTCACCAGGAATATTTCGGTTACCGCCGGTGCCGGATCCGGTAAAACCCGCATTCTGGTTGACCGTTTTCTAAAAATCGTTCTGGATAATCCGAAGATGATCCGCAGGACACTCGCTATCACTTTTACGGAAAAAGCGGCCGGCGAACTCCAGGAACGGATCGCACTGGAAATAAATGAAAAAATCAGCGCCGCGGATAGTAAGGAAGAAAAAAACAGGCTCCTTTATATCCGTGACCATCTCAATTCCGCTTACATATCGACCATACACGGATTCTGCTCAAAAATACTGCATGAATTTCCTTTTGAATCCGGTGTTTCCCCGGATTTCAAAGTGCTGGAGGACCTGGAACGAGCCATGATGATCCGCAATGCCATCCGTCAAAAAATGGAAAGCATCGATATCCTGACCGACCCGGAAGCGGTTTCACCCTGGTATGATTTTTTCAGGTATATATCCAGGACTGCCACCGAGAACATTCTTGAAAAGTTAATCGGCAAACCCTATGAAATGGAATGCATTCTTGACCGGTTTGCAGGTATGACAGAATCCGATTATATCCGATTATTGGAGAAGAAGTGGCGTGAGATTTTCGATGCCCTGTTCGATGATCGCGAACTCCGGCGCATGCATGAAATGATACAAACCATTCTGACCGGCATGAGCACAGACCCCGCTTCGGACAAGGGACGCATCGTCCTGGACGCCCTTCGCGCCTATCGCGATGCATTTGAAGAGAACCGGGACAGCCTTCATGCCCGCGCGCATTTCATCACATTAATCCGGATATTTACAAAAAAGGACGGCACGGCTTACTCCAATCTTTCCCAACTGGGTGGCAAAAACGAATGGGACGAGGTGAGCAGGGAGAATCTACTGGCTCTCAGCCATGAGGCCGGTGCTTTATATGACAGGCTTCACGGGTCTGATCCGGGGCCCCTCCCTGGTGAAATCGACCGGCAGTGGTTTTCGGTGATGCGGCGATTCTTCACCCTTTACAAAGACGCATACGGTACATTCCAAACCCTCAAACTGGAGAGCGGTGCGGTCGATTTCGATGACCTGCAATTATTCACCCTGAGATTACTGGATAACGACCGGATCCGTAATGAGCTCAGCGGCCGCTTTGATGCCATTCTGGTAGATGAATTTCAGGACACCGATCGCCTGCAATGGAATATTATTAAGCGCCTGTCTGAAGAGGACGGTAGTCTCAGCAGCTCAAAACTCTTCATTGTGGGCGATCCCAAACAGTCCATTTACGGTTTTCGAAACGCCGATATCCGGGTGTTCAGGGAGGTCAAACAGCTATTTGCCGATAAGGCATCCGCTGCTGATGCGGATGCCTATGAAGGTAATATCACTTTTCCTGAAAGTTACCGCTTTTTGCCCCGGCTGAATGCCTTCATCAATTACCTTTTTTCTCAAATACTCATAGAATCTCCGGTTAATCCCTATGAGGTTGGTTATAATCCGCTTACTTCAAAAAGGGAACTGCCCGGAACCGGTGAAACGGAAATCGCCCTGTTTTCTGATGAGGAGGAGAAAACCGATCAGGAAACACAATTTATCGTTACCAGAATACGTGACATGAAGAATGACGGCAAATGCTGTTATATCTGGGATAAGGGGGAACAATTTCAGCCGGTCCGTTATGGTGATATCGCCATCCTGTTGCGAAGCCGGACCAACCTGCTGGATATTGAACAGTCCCTGCGTTCAGCCGGCATCCCATTCAAAACCGTAGGCGGTATCGGATTCTGGCAGCGCCAGGAAATATTTGATTTCTACCATTTGCTTCGTTTCCTGAGCAATCCGGCAGATAACCTGGCCATGGTGGCCGTGCTCAGGTCCCCCATGTTCATGATACCGGACACATCCATCTACGCACTCTCCAGGGAAAACGGGGACACCTGGATAGAGAAATTAACCCGGGCTGCTTTTGAAAAGGATTTTCCCGACATGGAAGACAAGAAGATCCTTTTGAATGCCAGGGAGCATTTAGTGAAGTGGCTGGGACTGAGAGATCGCATTCCGCTTTCCGATCTGCTGTTCACCATAATGGAAGACACTTCCCTGAAAGCCATACTCTCCGCGGAGCTGAACGGTGAACAGCTCGCAGCCAATCTGGATAAATTGATCGGACTCGCGCAATCCTTTGATTATTCCGGTCTGGGCGGTTTAAGTGATTTCATTGCCAACATCGATGATCTGATCACCAATGAGATTCAGGAAGCCGAAGCCCTTGTCGACCTGGAAGATATGAATACGGTAAAAATAATGACCATTCACGCATCCAAGGGGCTTCAATTCCCGGTCGTCTTTGTCCCCTTTCTCAATACCCAGCCACGCGGAAATCGGGATCCCTTTTTTATTGACAGCGATCTTGGATTCGCCGCCAGGATCAGGCAACCGGGCAGCGGGAATAACCTCCATGAACATGCGCTCTACCATTTGTTGAAAATGCGACAAAAACAGAAAGACCTGGCAGAGTCGAAGCGCCTGTTTTATGTGGCGGCTACACGGTCAAGTAACCTGTTATTCCTCAGTGCCACCCTTAATAATAAAATCAAACCGGATTCCGCTCTGGAATGGCTTCATGCCTGTTTCGCCGGGAAAGGAATGAATATTCTGGAAGAAACGGTGATAGAAGAATCCGACTTCCGTGTGCGTTTACACCACCATCTCCCTGAAGCGGATAAGGCGGATGGAACTCAATCTGCTTTTTTCAAGGACATCGAAATTCTCAGGGAACATGTTTCCATATCCGAAGCTTCCGGCGATGCATCCTACATGCGGGCCATCGAAAGTCCCATCCGGGGAAGAATGTTCTCGGCGACCATGATAATGACTTTCCTAAAGGATCCGAAAGCCTACTATGAGCGCTACCATCTCGGTTTCTTTGAAGGGGATTATGAACTATTCAGCGCGGATGAACGACCGGACGATTTTGCTCTGGTTCTTGGTAAACTGGTTCATCGATATCTCGAAAAATGGCAGACCAGCGTAACAGATCGCAGCCGTCGTATCGAATCCCTGTTTTTTGAATTCGATGTTCTCGATCCTGAAATTCAGATTCACATGCAATCGGAGATGCAAGCGCTTCTCGATAAACTGGTACATTCCGCCCATGCGGACCGAATTCTCGTTGCTTCCGGAGGCAGGAATGAAGTCAGTGTAACAACCCGTATAAACAGCGATTATTTAACAGGAACGCTGGACCGAGTCATTCAGAATTCAGATGGCCTCTGGGAGGTGGTCGATTACAAAACCAATCGTGTTACTCCCGGAACACTTGAGCAAATTGCAGCCCGTTATGACTGGCAGATAAAAACCTATGCCCTGCTTCTCAGCCGGCTCTATCCGGATCAGGAAGTTTTTCCGGTCAGCCTTTTCTTCGTTAAACCCGACCTGCTGCATATACGCCGTTTTTCAGGAGAGGATATTGCTGCTATCGAGGATCAGTTTATCGGGATCATCGACAATATCAAAGAAACGATGACCATTGACATCTAGTATTGCCCGGAACCGGATAAAATGACTATCTTCCGAAACCTAATGAATGTAACAAATATCTCGTCTTCTCGTAGGTTACTGATATAAAAAACAAGACGCAGAATTAAATGGAACTTTCTAAACGACACCTGTTCGTCTGTCTGCTCCTGGTAGCGCTGGCTGCCAATTGTGGTTTCAGCCAGGAGCAAAAAATACGAAAATATACCCATCATACAATCGATGGTTTCCGAAATCCGGCGAAGGATTTTGAAAAGCGGAAAACCAAGGATCTGTTAAAATTAATGGTCTGGGAGGGACTCATTCAATCAAAGCCTGATTCCCTGCCGGACTACCCCCTGGAACGCGTTGAGAATGACGGCTCCCTGCTTCGCAACAACACGTCAGACATCACCGTCACGTGGGTCGGCCATTCCACCCTTCTGTTCCAGGTGGACGGTATCAACATTTTAACCGATCCGGTCTGGAATGATCGCGCGTCGCCGGTATCTTTCGCCGGTCCAAAGCGTAAAGTGCCTCCGGGCATCGGGTTTACCGAGCTTCCGCAAATCGACATCGTGCTGATATCGCATAACCATCATGATCACCTGGATAAACAGACGATTAAGCGTCTTGGCAGTAAACCGTTATATGTTATACCGCTTGGTGTAGGCTCCTTTTTCGAAGCGCTCGGCATTACACATTACACGGAACTCGATTGGTGGGATTCCATCCGGATCAACAATCTGGAATTTATTGCGACACCTGCGCAGCATTTTTCAGGCCGGACATTATTCGACAAGGACAAGACGCTGTGGTGCGGATGGATGTTTTCCGGAAAACGGTTTCGTATCTATTTTGCCGGCGACACCGGCTATTTCGAGGGTTTTAAAGAAATCGGCGAACGTTACGGTCCCATCGATCTGGCCGCTCTGCCGATCGGCGGTTACAGCCCGGCATGGTATAATGAAGCGGTGTACATGAATCCCGTTCAGGCGATCGATGCGTTCGATGATCTCGGGGCGAAACGATTCCTGCCGGTGCACTGGGGCACCTTCCCTATCGGCCAGGAACCCATCAATGAGCCGGTTATCCTTTTAAAAAAGGAGATAAAGAACCGTAAATTAAATGAGGAAGATTTTTTAATTCTGAAGCACGGTGAAACCCGCATTTTAGAAAGCGTAAGAGCCGACAGTGTCCCAATGTCGTCAGAAGCAGAGAAGATATCAGATTAAGTATTTCAGTGAAATCGTCGTAATCGAAAGATAAATAAGTAAACCGATAATATCGTTGGATGTCGAAACAAACGGTGCCGCCGCCAGTGCGGGATCAATTTTGAGTCGTTTGAAAGTCAGTGGCACCAGGGCCCCGATAATCGCCGCGTTATTAATGACAATGAACATGGATAGAGACAGTACCGCTGCAAAAGGCCAGCCGTCCCAGAAAAAGACAATAGTAAACAATAATAAAGAAAAGAAAAAACTGTTAATAATCGAAATTTTAAACTCTTTGAACAAACGGCTGCGTGTATCCCGCAGATCGATATCACCGGTAGCCAGGCCGCGAACAACAATAACACTGGACTGCTGACCGGTGGATCCGCCCATGGCCATGATAATCGGTATGAAAAAAGCGGTGATAACAATTTGAGAAAGTGTTGCCGAGAAGGATTGAAGGATAAAGGCCGCCAGTATTTCACCGATAAAGGCTACCAACAACCACGGCAAACGGGCCCGTGACAGTAAAAAAGGCGACTCCTCGAGAATTTCTTCATCCGGTGCACCGGCAATGCGGGCAATATCTTCCGAACCCTCCTCTTCCAGAACATCCACAATATCGTCGACCGTAATACGACCCACAATCTTGTCGTCTTTATCAACAACCGGGGCACTGATCAGATCATATTTGCGGAATTCATTAGCCACCTCTTCCTGGTCCATCTCCGTTTTGATGGTCACAAATTCCACATCCATGATTTCCCGGAGTGTCGTATACCCTTTTGCGAGCACCAGGTCCGTAAGCGAAACCGACCCGACCAGATGTTCATGGTCATCGACGACCCAGACATTATACAGATCGTCCATCTCTTCATGTACATCCCGGATGCGTTCAATCGTTTCGTTTACAGTCGCCGATTCAGGCATGGAGAGGAACTCCAATGCCATGATACCGCCGGCTGAATCATCTTTGTAATGGAGTAGTTCGCGGACTTCCTGCGAGCCTTCTTCCTCCATATGGTACAGTACTTTCCGGGCTACTTCCGTGGGCAACTCAGCAACGATATCCGCCGCATCATCCGAATCCATTTGATCCACAATGGTCGAAATCTTTTGCTCGGTAGTTTCCTCAAGGACCTGTTCCACAAGCGGGGTATCCAGCTCGATTAAAACCTCGCTGGCCAGATCGGTCGGCAGAAGATGGAAGATGTACTTGCGTTCTTCCTTCTTGAGGCGATTGAGAATATCCTCTATATCGGCAGGGTGCATATCAATGAGGATATTCAACAGTGCACCATCCTGCTGTTTTTCTATGAGGTCGTCTATATCCTCAACAATGCTGTCAAAATCAATATTAGGCATCGGCTGACCGGATAAGATGGTTTAGTTCATTGGAAAGTAATATGAATTCATCGACTGTCAAATTTTCCGGACGTCGGTCAATACTGACAGTAGTTAGGGAATATACAATACTTTTTTCAAAAATTCTAATTAAACTATTGCGCAGCATTTTCCTTCTGTAATTGAAACTGGTACGTACGACCTTCCGGAACAATGGCGGATTATCAAGACCATCCACCTTTTTAAACTGCATACGGAACACGGCGGAATCAACCCCCGGAACCGGGTAAAAATTGCCGCGACTGACCGTAAACAACCATTCCACCCGGGCGTAAACCTGACACAAAACAGAAAGAATGCCGTATTCCTTGCTGTCCGGCCCGGAGACAATACGCCGGGCTACTTCTTTTTGGGTCATAAAAACAGCAGTTTGTGCACATTCCGCATGATCGAGAATATGAAATAAGATCGGGCTGGTCACATGATAGGGTAAATTACCGATAAGCTTTACAGGGTCCCTCTGTTGACGGAACCAGTCGTAACCGAGAAAATCCCCATGCACAATGTGCACGGTATCCGCATAGTTTTCACGCAATTCCAGCACCCAGCGTTCATCAATTTCAACGAGCGTTAACTGTTTCGGTTTTTCATTGACCAGATGTTGTGTAAGGGCACCTTTTCCCGGACCGATTTCGATAACCGAATCCTGCCGGTCAATTTCCAGGGCTGTTACAATCTCGCGGGCAAAGTGAGTATTGGTCAGAAAATTCTGGCTCAGCCGTTTTTTTGGATGTCGTTCCGGGTTCATTCGCTTCCGGATGGTATGGATTATTTAAAGATTGATATTAAATAGTTTTCCGGCATTTTCACTGGTTGCTTCGGCCAGTTTTTCGAGACTGATTTTTCGTATCTCGGAAATTTTTCGTGCTGTATGAACAATAAAAGCCGGTTCATTTCGTTTGCCTCTGAGCGGTGTCGGAGAGAGAAAAGGACTGTCTGTCTCAAGAAGAAGGCGTTCCAGTGGCACCTGCCCGATCAGTGGTGCGGCAGTGCTTTTCTTATAGGTTACGGCGCCGGTGAAAGAAATGTGAAAATTCGTGAGAAGAATTTTTTCCAGAAATGGCAAATCACCGGTAAAAGAATGCAGAACACCGCCTACTTCCGTCGCTCCTCCGGAAATGATGGTGTCATAAACATCTTCATGCGAGTCTCTGTTATGCACGATAATGGGCAGGTTCCGCTCGCGGGCCAGTTCAATTTGACGTTTAAAAACGCTGATTTGCTGTTCTTTCGATGCCTTCATGTGGTAGTAATCGAGTCCGATTTCACCGATGGCGACGACCTTTTCGTGTCCCGATAATTCGCTTATTACATCAAAGTCCGCTTCAGTAGCATCCGCACAGTCCGTTGGATGGATGCCTACAGCGGCGTATACCGGCACATATTTTTCGGCAAGCTCGATGGCCCGGCGGGAAGAAGGGACATCAACACCGATAGTAATAATAGCCGACACTTTACTTTCGATGGCATGTTGAATAACCAGTTCCCGGTCCTCATTATACGATTCGAAATCCAGATGCGCATGTGTATCAACAAACATAAAACAACCTTTTCTTTTGCAGGTACAGGTCTATACCTGTTTTCAACCGATTTTGGCCCCTGAAGGAATCTCTTTATCAATGGTCAGCAGTGACAAAGCCTCTCCTGACCTGGCCGCAAGTAACATCCCCTGCGATTCAATACCACGTAATGTTACCGGTTCGAGATTGGCGACCAGTATGATTTTTTTACCGGTAAGTTCATCCGCTTTATAATGCTGTGCAATTCCGGCCACTATCTGCCGTTCTTCATTCCCAACCTTCAGGCGCAATTTCAGTAACCGGTCGGTCTTTTTAACCGGTTCCGCACCCAATACTTCGGCGACACGCAGATCAACTTTACCGAAATCGTCAATGTTAATTACATTTGCGGACTCCGGATCGGCCTGTTCATCTTCCTCATTTCCTTTCAGAGCGGACTGCAGTTTTTCAATTTCCTGCCCAATGACATCATCTTCCAGTTTATGAAACAATATCCGTGGTTTATCTACAGGCTGCCCTGCCTGTAATGCCATTTTTCCGGCTTCCGGCCAGGCTGGCTTACCCCGGAGGCCAAGCATATTACGGATTTTTTCTGAAGTGAAGGGCAGCACGGGTTCAGATAACACGGATAAAGCGGATACCGTTTGCAGGCACAGGTTCAGCGTCGTGGCACAGGAATCCGGATCGGATTTGCGGGCCTTCCAGGGTTCTTTATCATTAAAATATTTATTAGCAAAACGGGCCAGATCCATGAATTCCTTAACATAAGCCTTGAACTGGAACTGATCGATTAATGTTCCGAGGCGGGAAGGAGCTTCTTTCAGTTTTTCCACAAGCTGCTGATCGAGCTGATCGAAACGGCCTGCAGGAGGCACAACCCCGTCATAATACTTATGCGTAAACGTGACACTCCGGTTAATAAAATTGCCCAGGATGTCCGCCAGTTCATTGTTGTGACGTGCCTGAAAATCCTTCCATGAGAAGTCGGTATCACGCGCTTCAGGCAGGTTCCTGGCTAAAACATACCGTAAGGAATCCGCATCAAACGTTTCAAGGTATTCATCCAGCCAGACGGCATAATTACGACTGGTGGAGAGCTTGTTACCCTCGAGGTTAAGAAATTCATTTGCCGGCACATTTTCCGGTATGACAAAATCACCGTGCTCCATCAGCATCGCCGGAAATATCAGACAGTGGAAAACAATATTGTCCTTGCCGATAAAGTGGATTAATCTGGTCGACTTATCCTGCCAGTATTCCTTCCACCTGTCCGGATCACCCTTCTGTAACGCCCACTGCTTGGTTGCCGAAATATAACCGATCGGTGCATCAAACCAGACATAGAGCACTTTACCACCCGCGTCAACACGGTGTCTGGCAGCCACATCTTCCGGAACCGCCACCCCCCAGGGGAGATCACGGGTAACCGCCCGGTCCTTCAAACCTTCATTCAGCCAGCTGTTCACCTGTCCAAGTACATTGGATTTCCATTCCGGATGGCCGTCGATCCATTTTTTCAGCTTTTCCTGCACACCAGACAGGGGCAGATACCAGTGTGTGGTTTCCTTAAGCACCGGTTCCGCATTCGTAATGGCGCTTCGCGGTTTGATGAGGTCCCGCGGACTCAAAGAAACCCCGCAGCTTTCACACTGATCACCATAAGCATCTTCATAGCCGCATGCGGGGCAGGTACCACGAATAAAACGGTCTGCCAGGAACATGCCGGCTTCCGGATCAAAAAGCTGCTCCTCGGACTTCAATATAAAATGATCCTTCTCATCCAGACGCCTGAAAAAATCCTGACTGGTCTCATGATGAATTTTCTCCGATGTCCGTCCGTAATAGTCAAAGCTCATCCCGAAAGCTTCAAAACTGTTTTTATTCTTTTGATGGTAATAATCGACAATTTTCTGCGGATGTACATCCTGGCTTCTTGCCTTTAGCATGATCGGTACACCGTGCTCATCGGAGCCACATATAAATACGATGTCAGAACCGCGCAGACGGTGATAGCGGACGTAGATATCCGCCGGCAGGTAAGCACCGGCAAGATGGCCCAGGTGGATGGGTCCGTTTGCATAAGGCAGTGCGCTTGTAACCAGGATTTTTTCAGACAACTTGTACTCCAATTTCAATGTTTGTTTTCAGAACTGAGGCAGAAAATTTACAAGAGTTGTTTCTTATATGCAACTGTCCGGGAATGACAGTTGTTTATTTCCCGTTTGCAATTGTCTGACAGAACATTTATAATCCACAAGCGGAGTACAATAACGGCCTTGACGATGCGTACTATCTATATATTGACCGGCCCTACCGGGTCGGGAAAAACAACCAATCTGAAGTTCTGGTGTGAACGTCATGCTGAAAGCAGTGGGATTCTTTCACCTCTGATTAAGGGAAAGCGCCATTTTTACGATCTCCATTCAAAGGAAACCTTTGCAATGGAGCTTCCCGAAGAAACAGGGAAACCGCTCAGGGTTGGCAAATTCCTTTTTGATCCGGCTTCATTCGCATGGGCTTCCCGCAAACTGAAGGATGCGGTCAAACAACAGCGCCCGTGGCTCGTTATTGATGAAATCGGTCCGCTGGAGCTTTCGGGAAAAGGACTTGCCCCTGCATTGGAGTATGTATTGTCCCGGTCCATGAAAACAGATGCACATCTTATTCTGATTGTAAGGGAGCAGTGTGTCGAAGAGGTGTTAAGCCGGTTTGAAATTGACACAGAGCCCTTGAAAATCATCACACTCAGCGATTTAAAATATCTTGATCCCGGTATATGAATAGAAAAGCCACATTCCCCTGGGGGAGTGAACAGCGTTATAATACTTTCAGTCATTACCAGAAAAAACAGTATGGTGA
>CAYPHA010000044.1:0-27265 GCA_964410215.1 uncultured Calditrichota bacterium
TGGCCGTTATTTTCGAGGAGTTCGGCATCGACAAGACCGGCGACGTCCTCGACTCAGCCCAGGCTGGACAGATCTTTGATGATCTGTATGTCGACGCGATTCTCAATCCTGACGAGATCGATGCCTCCGTTGGCAAGGTCATCAACCGTATACAGGAGCAGGCCAGGGATACCCGGGAGAGTTCTTCCATACTCGGAGCCACCGAAGACCTAAAACCATCGGTCGCCCAATGTCTTATGGCTCATCCCCTGCCGCACTGGGTCGAGCGGATGACGGTGAGTTATCTCAGGGCCCATGGCGGCAAAGCCGAACGAAACGGTAGGACCTGGAATCTGAGCTGGCCGGATGGCGAAGAGCTCAGCAGAGTCGTATTCAGCGGTAAGGAAGCCGAACAGATACCTAACTCCCTCCATTTGACCCTTGAAGATTCACGGCTTCGGGGCCTGGCAATGAAGCTGCCGCGATTTGCACCGGGACAACCGGTCCCGGTGATAACGATTCCCGGGATTACGGATGAGGTCACAGGACTATGGTCTCTCTGGCAGATCGGCATAGCCACCATGGAGTGGAACCGCCACCGCATCATGCCGCTTTTTCTTTCCGACGGAGGAAAGATCTTTACGCCCACCGCCCGGCATCTGTGGGACCAGCTGCTGAGTGTAGCGCCTTCAATGCGGGGGCATCTCGGGATTGACGATGCCCAAAATGCCTTTGACCGCCTCTCTCAGATCGCCGAAGAGTATGGACAGTCCATCTATGACGAGCTTGTTCAAGAACACCGTTTGCGTCTGATGCGCGAGAGGGAAAAAGGTGAATATGCTTTCACCTCCCGACGCAAAATCATCGCACGTATCGGCCTGCCCCAGGTGCGCGACCACCGGCTGAAACTGCTTCACCAGGAAGAAAACAAGTGGAAGGAGCAACTCGAAAGCAAAGCCCAGGTATATCCCGAAATGGTGCCACTGATCATAATTCGGGTCGAGGGGAACCACGAATTACACGAATGACACGAATAAAATGAATAACAGATAGAAAGATCGGATGATGTCGATAGTATACAAAGAGGAGAGTTATCGGGTCATTGGCGCTTGTTTTGAAGTGTACAACGAAAAAGGCTGTGGATTTCTTGAAGGAGTATATCAGGAGTGTCTTGAAATAGAGCTTGACCTGCAGGGCATTCCTTTTCTGGCACAGAAGGATCTTTTACTGGAATATAAAGGGAAGCGGTTGCGACAGGTTTATAAGCCGGATTTTATTTGTTTTGATAAAATCATTCTCGAGTTGAAAGCGGTCTCCAAATTGTCTGACGAACATAGAGCCCAGGTCCATAACTATCTCAAGGCCACAGGTATGAAGTTGGGCCTTTTGGTTAACTTCGGTCACTACCCAAAGTTGGAATCTGAGAGAATTGTCCGATGACGCAAAATTCTGAAAATAGAAATTCGTGTCATTCGTGTAATTCGTGGTTAAACACATGGAGGGAGCAGATTCTCAGAGAGTTCACCCCCAATGTCGCCCGGCTGACCCTGGTTGCCGATCCGGACAGCCTGCTCCTTGAAGAAGGGGTTTTAACTGGCATACGTGAGCGTGGTTTTGAATTGATTCCATTTGAGGATCATATCGCCTTTCGCTATGCCTACGAGTCCAAATTTCGCTCCCGTTGGGACCAGGGTGAGCAGACGAATTTGGTGGTCGTACTGCACTCTGCGGAAAACGACCTCAACCGCCTGCCATACGATCTGCTCCAGGCCGGCCGTCACTTGTCATTCAATCTCGGGGAGATATTCCCCAACCTGAGCTATCCTGTTGTGACCGCCCTGGATCGTGGTGACCTGGATGCGCTTTACGAAGCCCAGAAGCGGCACTCCCCAGGCGTGCTGGGTGACAACGCTACAAAGGAATTTGTTCTGCGCCATGTCTTTGAGATCGCCCCGGAACTCATCCGAAAGCCGTCTGATCTGCTGAGAGTGTTGCTGCGCCGCCACTATCGAAAACAACGCATTCCCGCTTTGCTGGATGAGCGCTTTGTTCAGGTACTGCACCAACAAAGCGGTTTTGAAGAGTGGCCTCTGGAAACGATCATTCCGGATCGGGAAGCCTTTTACGCTTTCCTGCAGGAACGCTGGCCCGTCTTCTTAAATCGCTCGGCTGCCCAGCATGCCAGCGGGGTTCGCGAGGACGAGAAACACTACGGCTTTGAGTATCCCGGCCCGGCGATTTTGCCCTTCGATCATGACGACATCCGAGTCTACATCGACAATCTGTTTGTGGAAGGACTGCTTGAAGCGGTTCACCATGATCGAGCCGAGGCACTCTCCAGGACCTGGCTCGCCATCGGCATCCGAACGGACGAGCAGGGGGATCGGACGAGACGCATCGATGGACTCCTCGATACCTTGTCGTCTGATCTTCCGAATGAGGACGCGCGTCACGAGGAATGGTTCCACTTTGCCAAGACCTGGGCGGAGTTGTTGGCTCTGTCAATGGATTCGAATGCGGTGTTGCCGGCACCGGCGCACGAGAAAAAGGAGGCACTTCAGGCTCAGATAGATGCCGCATTTGTGCCGTGGCTAATGAAGCGCTACGCAGGATTGGTCAACCTGCCTCCGTCTCCACCGGTCATGCTGCACCATATTCCGCGCCTTCTTTCCCGTCAAATAACCGACTTTAAAACACAAAAAGTGGCTTTAGTCTTAGTCGATGGCCTTTCCCTGGATCAATGGATTGTGGTTCGAAATGAGATCATCAAACAACGGATCAATTTCCGTTTCCGTGAAAACGCTGTATTTTCATGGATCCCTACCATTACATCTGTTTCGCGCCAGGCGGTTTTTGCAGGAAAGCCACCTTTATATTTTCCAAACAGTATTCATTCCACAGAAAAAGAACAGCTTCTCTGGACACAATTCTGGTTAGACCAGACCTTGACTCAACAAGAGATTGCCTACATGAAAGGAATTGGTGATGAAAACCTGGAGAGCTTACAGGATAGAGTTTCTACCCAAAAGATCAGGGCTATTGGAGTTGTCGTCGATAAAGTTGATAAAATTATGCATGGGATGGAACTGGGAACCGAGGGTATGCATAATCAGATCCGACAATGGCTTCGTATGGGTTTCCTCACAGAGCTCTTAGATGTATTACTGGATAATGGATTCAATATTTATTTATGTTCAGACCATGGCAACATTGAGGCTACCGGATATGGCCGTCCTTCTGAGGGCTCGGTTGCTGATTTAAGGGCCCAAAGGGTCAGAATATATCCAAATCAGATTTTACGTAAGCAGATTAAGGAAGCGTTTCCAGAGACAATTGAATGGCCACCAGTTGGTCTCCCGGAAAACTATTACCCCCTCTTGGCTCCAGGTCGATTAGCCTTTCGTCAGAAAAACAGTAAGGTTGTAACACACGGGGGATTATCACTGGAAGAGGTTATTGTTCCTTATATAAAAATCGAAAGAAGGTGAAGTTATAAATAATAAAACACACATTGGTTTCAGTAGTCAGCTACTCAGAAAAGAATATATGGACTATGCGGCGAATCTTGTGCTAACAAAGGATTCTGACATACAGGCTATCAAAAATGAGCTGGATGATTATCTAACCGATCGCCTGTCCGGCGGCATAACCTCCGATCGTGGAAGTCGTCAGAAATTAGTTACGATCCTTTTAAATATTTGGCTCAAACACCCGGATGAAAGAAGAGATTTCTGTCAAGACGCATATAAATTATTAAAAACGACACATCGCACAGACTGGATTGTCATATATTGGGGGATGACAAGTACCGCATACCCATTCTGGGCAGATGTGGCAAAAAATGTTGGAAGACTTTTTAACCTGCAAGGTCAACTCACTAATTTACAGGTCTACCGTCGACTTCACGAGCTGTATGGTGATAGAGAAATTGTGTCTCGGGCAACCAGATCAGTAGTCAGATCCTTTGTAGATTGGGGCCTATTAAGGCAGACTGGTAAGAAAGGTGTTTATACAAAAGAGCTTCCCTGTGAAATAGAAAAATCCGAATTAGTATCCTGGTTAATCGAGGCGTTGCTCTATAATAAAGAGTATAATTCATCTTCCATCAGTGAAATTTATGTTAATCCTCAACTTTTTCCATTCAAAATCAGGAATTTATCACCACAGCAACTGATTGATGGTTCAAGTCGAATTGAAATTTTTCAACATGGTTTGGACGATAAATTAATAAGATTAACAGGCAAATAATCCGTTATACGTGGAAGTCCATGTAATTTCCTCAATTTGACCGGTTTAAAATTCCTTATCCATCGGGAAGGGTGAGGGAAGTAAAAACAGACATTGATGAAAATCAAGAAAAGCATCGTATGATCCACCCCGTTGCTGTCGTTCACCGGAGAATACACCTTTTATCTTAGCAGGTATCATTATGCTGAGGCGATTTTTTTCAGATATGTGTCGAAAAGTACCGAATTCAGTTTTTTCATTTTTTCACGAATCGTAATCATATCCTGATAATTTTTATTAAATGTGCGATAGATTTCTGCTACGTAAAGATAATTTAAAAACAGCACGTTGTTCTTTATGAAATCTGGATTGTTTGCTCTATCCGGCAGTTCCGATAGCAGGAATTTTTCAAAATGAGGAGTGGGGTAGTCCAGGTTTAGCCTGCCCTCAAACCAGAGTTGAAATGTGAAACGAACCCAGGTCTGGTTGTCATCAGGGGATTCCTTCCTGATAGAATCAAACAGATTCTGATTGCATTTTCCGAATATGAAATCAGCATCACAAGCGGTCGGATTGTTGAACAAAGCGAGCGCGAAATTCAACAGTGCTGTTTTGGAATTTTTTAATTTTGAATATGAAAAGGCCAGATACTGCCTTAACAGTGCATGTTCACCGACGTTGCTCAGATAATTGTTCAGTAGTTCAATCGATTGATGATATTTTTCCGTTTTGAGCAAAAACCATGAAGGATGCGTATCGGCATCGAGAAAATGATAATCGTCATGTTTTATCATGCAGGAAAGTATTTTTTGAAATCCTTTTCTGATGTGATTCTTATCTTTCTTCAGTGCACTAAAAGAATTATCCCCTTCAAAAGAGGTATACAGCTTAAAGAGGTTGTTCAGATTGTCTGCGTGTTCGGATATCAGCGTATTCAATTCAATAAGTCTTTCTATTCTCTCAGCATATTCAGGATGATTGCCTGATAAGTATTTCAGGGATTCTATTGCCTGAGGGATTTTCCCGCCGCTCAAATTGTTTTTGTATTCGGTTTTAAAAAGGTTTGACTGATCAAAAATGTCAAATTGATTTTGTTGGTTCATACTTATTTACAGAAGTGTTTCTGAATTGTACGGTCATTTCGGGCAACCATTCCATTTATTTATGTATTGTATTTATTAAAAGCAACAGAAAAATCCACATATAAAGAAATTCAGCTATTTTGATTTTCGATGTTGTTTCGAATTTCGTGCTTATCATATCGGATCTTTGGTATAAAAAAAATCTGCGTCAATGAAAAATTCTGGGCGATACATCAGTTTATACTGACAATATTCCAGTCACACACGGAGGCGCCCGGGAATTATGAATACGGCTAATCAGTTTAATATTTCCGCATTCACATGTAAACTCAGTGTGGCTGACTATTTCCAGCTATGACAATTTGTTCCCGTTTTTTTGAAAATTTTAACATGTACCGGAGATGGATATGATGTACAATGCGAATAAAATCAGCCTGGTGATATGGTCACTTTTGCTCTCTATAACACTGTCTTTTTCACAGAACCCGGAATGGATGGTTTATAACACCTTCAATTCGGATATCCCTGCCGATGGCGTTTATGCTATAGAAATAAATGATTTCGGAGAAAAATGGATAGGTACGTATTGGGGAGGATTAGCAAGCTTTGACTGGCTGAACTGGGCGGTTTATGACACGTCCAATTCAGGTGTGCCGCATACCCATGTCCGATCGATAAAGACGGACGGTAATGGACATAAATGGATCGGAACGGCCGCTGGGGGCTTTGCGATCTTTGATGGCGTCAACTGGACCGTTTACAATACATTTAATTCAAATTTGCCGAGTAACAATGTTACCGCATTCGCCATAGCCGGAGATGGAAGCATGTGGCTTGGCACTTACGGTGGCGGATTGGTTGCGTTCGATAATGGCCAATTCACTATCCATAATACAACCAATTCCGGATTGCCTGATAACCGCATTCTGTCACTCGTGAAAGACGGCATTGGCAACTTATGGATCGGATCAGAAGGGGGGATCGCTGGTTTTGATGGAACAGATTGGTTGGTTTACAATACCTCCAACTCTGCTTTACCTCATAACCGGGCCCGGTCCATTGCAGTTGATGGAAGCGGAAATAAATGGATAGGGACACAAGATGGATTGGCAAAATTTGACGACATGGACTGGACGGTCTATACAACGGAAAATTCGGGTATCCCGCATAACGGTGTAAATCGCGTAGCCATAGACGCAACCGGGAACAAGTGGATCGGTACGAGCAATGGACTGGCACGATTTGATGATGAAAACT
This sequence comes from uncultured Calditrichota bacterium, assembly GCA_964410215.1. Lineage (GTDB taxonomy): Bacteria > Calditrichota > Calditrichia > Calditrichales > CAYPHA01 > CAYPHA01. The sequence goes on from CAYPHA010000044.1 coordinate 6,546, forward strand.
GGATGGTTTTCCGGACTTCGAACTCAAAGATCCCCTCTAACCTTGTGGGCTCTCTGACTATTGATAAGAGGAATAACAAGTGGATAGGTACGGAGAATGCGGGTCTTGCCATTTTCAACGAGGGTAGCGTGGTATCTTTGAACGGATCATCTGACACGGACGCTAAAATCCCGGGGCAGTTTACCTTATATCAGAATTATCCAAATCCGTTTAACCCTCAAACGACGATTCGTTTTGGTCTGCCGGAAGGGCAGCAGATAACGATAAACATTTATACTGCAACAGGCCTGGCCGTTAGTACCCTGGCAGATGGGTATTTTTCACAGGGCAATCATCAGTTGGTCTGGAATGGACATAATCAGGCCGGTCATCGGGTGTCATCCGGAATATATTACTACGAAATGCGCATGAAGAATAAGCGTGTTATGAAGAAAATGTTACTGACAAAATAGCTACTCAGACACCCACTAACAATTCATGGTTTTCAATTCTGTCAAATATTTGCCAGAAGTAGGAATCTATAAATCCGGAACAAATCCCAATATTCAAAACAATTCAGATCATTCCTTGGGATCTATCTTTTCACTTGACAATGGAAATACGGATCATTATACTAACCGAATGAATATTCAATCTAGCGATAAAATTGATAAAATATTCAAGGCCACTTTTGAACTGATTGCCGAAAAGGGTATTCACAATACACCCATGTCTGCTATCAGCAAACGATCTGCTGTAGCAGCCGGTACGATCTATCACTATTTCGAAAGCAAAGAAAGACTCATTAATGAGCTTTATCTTTTTTTAAAAAAGGAGATGATGCAAAACGTTATGGCGAATTCTGATCCTGAAAGTAGTTATAAAACCGGCTTTTTTCGCGTTTGGATGAATTATTATAATTATCTCATAAGTAATCCCAATATCCTCTCCTTTATCGAACAATGCTCGAATACGCCGATCATTACGGATGAAACAAAACAAAAAGCGGATGCTATCGCAGCCCCGTTAATTGACTTTTTTTCTTCCGGAGTGGAAAATAAGATTTTCAAACAAACCAGTATTTACTTGATTCTCTCATTGATCCATGGTTCGGTGGTGAGCATCGCCAAGCTGCATACATCCGGTCAGCTCATTGTGACTGAAGAAGTGAAAATGTCCGTTGCCGAATATTCCTGGAAAGGATTGACATGATTTTATTTGGGTACGTGATCGAATGAATATTCAATTTATTGTTGTACCGTTAAATAATTGGAAGTACATATCATAACATGAATGAACAAAATAAACACATTGTAACTAACGCTTTTGAACAAGCGGAACAGGAAAATATTAAAACAGGTGCTGCAGGAAACCAAAAATACGAATTTTAATATGAATAAATAACAAAAAAGGAACTTAGTATGGAATATTTACCACTTGGAAACACCGGACTTTATGTTTCTCGTATATGCCTGGGAGCGATGACTTTCGGACAGGATCCCATCTTCGCAGCAATTGGAAACCTGGGTGAGAAGGAAGTTCAGGCATTGGTTGACCGCGCATTCGACGCGGGAATCAACTTCTTCGATACGGCTAACCTTTATACAATGGGGCAGTCAGAAATTCTGCTTGGTAAGGCGATCGGTAAACGTCGTGAAGACGCGGTAATCGCTACCAAGGTGTATAACCCGTTCACAAATGATATGAACGCACTCGGTACCAGCCGGAAGGCCATCATGCGTGAAGTGGAGTCAAGTCTGAAAAGGCTTGGAACGGATTATATCGACCTCTACCAGGTACACTCCTGGGATCCGACCACACCACTTGAAGAAACGCTTTCTGCACTGGATGACCTGGTTAGATCGGGGAAGGTTCGCTATATTGGTCTGTCAAATTTCACCGGTTGGCAGATAGCGAAAGCGTATGGTATATCCGAGGCTAAGGGTTTCCATAGGTTTGTTTCGTCTCAGTCATACTATTCGCTTGCGGGGCGGGAGCTTGAATATGAGGTCCTTCCTGCGGTTCGTGACCTTAATATGGGTGTAATGGTCTGGAGCCCGCTGGCAGGCGGATTTCTCACCGGAAAATACACCGGTGACACTGTTGAACAGGGCCGGCGAAGCCATTTTTCATTCCCGCCCGTTGATCTTGAAAAGGGAGATAAGATTGTGGAAGTGCTGAGGGAAATCGCGGCTACACATCATGCCACCCCGGCACAGATCGCACTTGCCTGGTTACTGCAACAACCGGGAATTACCAGTGTCATTGTCGGAGCCCGGCGTCTCGACCAGCTTGAAGACAACATTGCATCCGTAGAAATTAAAATGTCCGCTGATGAACGCACACGGCTGAACGAAGTCAGTCAGCCCGCGACGCCTCTCATGTACATGGATTTCAGTATGCAGCGCGGACAGACGCTTCAGGAGAGATTTGCACAACTGGAAAGCACAAAGTAAGGCCCTGAATGTTGATAAAAAAGATAATTTCGAAGCACGAATTTCGTATTTAGAGTTTCGTGCTTATTCAATGCGGATTTTTTAATTTCTCCTTGCTTATTCATCGATCCAGGCTTTGAAATCCGAGGTGCGTTCGATGCTGACCAGCGCTTCGACCTGTTTGGGCTCCGGCGGGCTTAAATCTAATTTGATGCGTGAACGGGAGTAAGCATACATTTTTTTGATCGCTTTTATATTGATGATCATCTTCCGGTTGATACGAAAAAACTGTGACGGATTGAGCTCTTCCTGCAATTTATCGAGCGTGTAATCGATGGCAAGACGTTCGTTATTAAACGTGGATAAAAACACATTTTTTTCAAAAGCATAAAAATAGGCGATATCATCCACTTCCACTTTCTGCAGAATCTGTCCGTAACGCACCAGGAATCGTTTTTTATAACGGGCCTCACCACTGCTGAGCAAATCCAGTAACCTGTCAAAATCCGGTTGTTTTTTCAATTTCAGATTTTCAAATTTGAACAGACTTTCCTGTAATTCGCCCAGGCGGATCGGCTTCAAAAGATAATCGATGCTGTTTAATTTAAAAGCGCGGATGGCATACTGATCATAAGCCGTTGTGACAATCACCGGGGTATTCGTCTTAATCTGTTCGAAGATGGAAAACCCAATACCGTCTGATAACTGAATATCAAGAAAAATCAGGTCAGCCGAATTTTTTTCCAACCATTCGACCGACTCTGATACGGACTGGAGTTTGACCAGAATGTGCGCATCCGGTCTGATTTCCTTTACCATTTCTTCCAGCCGGTCGGCTGCGAGAATTTCGTCTTCGATTATGGCGATCCTGAGCATTATTCTGCTCCGATTAATGGTAGTTTAACGATATATTCCTGATCCGTACGTACAATCTCCGGCTCGGATTCCGAAATAAGTTTATAACGCATTTTTAAATTTTCAAGACCAATACCGCTGCTGTATCTGGTTCTGCCTTTTTTCTGAAGGTTGTTGCGGACCACTATCATCGTATTTTCACTGTCACCAATTATCTTGATATGCAGCGGTCTTTTTATGGTGGCAATATTATGCTTCAGGGCATTCTCCAAAAGTGTCTGTAACGTGAGCGGCGGAAGATAGTTACCGCGACAGGCGTCGTCAATATATATTTCAAATGTAAAGGCATCTTCAAATCGCAATTTCTGTAAAAAGAGATAATCCGAGGCAAATTTCAGTTCCTCTTCAACGGAAACAACGGGCTTGTCGATGACATCGAGCGTGTAACGGTAAATGGCGGCAAACGCATCAATAAAGCGCTGCGACTTCCATTTGTCACGTGCAACCAGCGAGGAAAGGATATTGAGACTGTTAAACAGGAAATGCGGATCCAACTGCTTTTTTAACATCCCAAAACGAAGTTCAAGATTCTCCCTTTCCAACTTTTCCGCTTTTAGCCGGGATTCTTGACTTTCTTTAAAAAATTCAACAGACTCAATAATACCGACAACAATCAGATTGACAACCGCTGCAATGAGCATATTGCTGAGAAATACTTCGCCGATGGGCTCCCTGTAACCGAATAATAATTCAGAAATTAAGGTAAAGAGAATGCCGAAAAGGGCGCCAATCACCAGGGCGACAATGATTTCAATCGATAAGCGTGAGAAAAAGGTCTCCTGCCACTTTACCTTTCCGGCAAGGAAGCGGATAATCAACCTGTCCGTTATGGCGACAATGAATAGTACAAACGCAGTGAGCAGTGTGCCAATAAAAAGCGTCCTGAAAAACTGGGTGCTGCTGTGAATGATGACGTAGCCGACAAAATGTTTATAAGCGATTAAAATTAATTGAAGTAACAAGGCGCCAAGGATGATAAGACCGGCATTGAGAATTATTTTTTTCATATGCTGTTAAAACCGTTTTTTATGCTTTTTCAGCGATTTAATCTAACGGATTACCTTTTTCAATACAATGGTTTCTCGGATTCGCTATCCATTCACCAATGCTTCAAAATATATACAAACCTTTTAACTGTAAAAAAAAAAGAGATGAATCTGCGATTTTCAGGTACAAACCGGTGTATTTACAGGAAGAGTGTGAATGACCGCTGAAATGGCTGACGAAATATCCTGTTTTACTTCTAATCTGCATATCTGCTTAACAAATTTCTGATTCAACAGGCAACAAATGCTGTTGATCCGTTAAATACAGGTATTCATCAGCTTATTTTTTCCATGACCGCCGGGAAGTGGCATATTACGTCGTGTCACATGAAAATAATTTAACGGAGGTTGTCATGAAAAAAATAGTTTTTATAATCATAATGCTGGGCATGGGAAATCTGGCTATTGCTCAAACGTTCACGCCGGTGCCGGCACAAAACAGCTGGTGGACTGTTGATTTGTTTCACCAGTCCCGCCGATTGCCGCTTGGAGATCGTTTTTTAAAGACACCGGTCAATCCCGGATTGCAGATCAGATATCATCAGACGGTGCTGGGGAGCGGATCATTGAAGGGGGCAGGCCTGGTACAGGCTGGCTACTTACAGTTTGATCAATTATTCCGGGCCGTGAATATTGGTGGAGGCGGGGAAGCGGTCTGGAAATCAGAATCGGGCTTCTATGCATCGTACATTCTGGCTTTTGACTACCAGCGGATTTTTACCGGTAATAATAATTTTGAATGGATCAACGGAAGGTATAAACAAAAAACAGACCGGGGGCGCAGTTATCTTCGCATCACCCCTGTGGATATTTCTATCGGATATGCGCCGCGGATTTTACAGAAATCAGGGATCATACCTGCGCTGCGGTATGCCTGGCTGTTCGATATTCCCCTTTATGGCGGGGATGATCCCAATCCCTGGAGCTATACACAATTTGGTTTATCTATCAATTGGATAATCGGAGGTTAATCATGAAAAGGATACTCTTATTTTTGACTGCAATACTCTTCAGCGCCTGCACGTATGATCCGCCCACGCAACCGGCGGTCTGGTACGAAAATTCACAACATTATATGGATGACAGCGAAAGCCATCCCCGCCGCGAACCGTTTCAGGCTTACCTGGACAGTGCCGTCGCGGAAGGACTGCCCGGGGCCGTGCTGCTCATCCGCACACCACAGGAAGGAACCTGGGTCGGAACGGCCGGTTTCGTCGATATCGCCGGGAATGTCCCCTGGAAACCGTCGACAATCAGCCGGGTGGGCAGTGTGAGCAAGATGTTTGCCGCGACACTGGTGCTTAAGGTGTGTGAAAGCCATGATATATCACTGGATACAAGGGTTAAAGACTTTCTTCCGGGTAAAGTCGTATCCAGGGTGGCCAATGCAGAATCGTGCACGATTCGTCAACTGCTCAATCACACCAGCGGGATCTATAACTACCTGGAATCACCTGTATTATTGATGGAAGCGTACGGAAGTTATGATTACGCATATCAACCGAAAGAAAAACTTCTGAAATATGCTTATGATAAGGATGCCGGATTTGCTGCAGGCCGTTCCTGGGAGTACAGTAACAGCAATTATCTGCTTCTCGAAATGCTTGCGGAAAAAGTGACGGGGGTCGACAGCCGCACGTTATTGGATTCGCTCATCATTCAGCCGCTTGGCCTGAAAAGCACGGTTTATAACCCTGTCGCTGAACTACCCGGAGGGCTTGCACGCGGTTATGCCGACCTGTTTACCGACGGGCGTTTAGTCGATGTGACGGAGACGAACCTGGAACGCTTTCATTACGACGGCGGGGTTATCTCCAATGTGTATGACCTGGCGAATTTCATGGACGCCCTGTTTTTATCTTCTTTTCTGAGCGATTCACTCAATACGGAAATGTTGAATGTGGTGCATACACAGGGCAAGAGCGAGCGTGGCACTGATTTTTACGGCTGTGGTATCATAATGGAAGAGCATCCACGCTATGGCAAGATATATGGTCATTCCGGCACGGCGGTAGGCTATTCCGCGCATCTGTATCATATCGAGAATGAAGGCATAACCATTGCCGCCATGGTCAACGGTTCACAAAGCACGATAGAAGAACGTTCTTATAAATGGTTCAGTCCGTTGGAATACGATACCATTGAAAAGCTGGCCATGCGTCATTATTAACCGCCTCCCTGCTCTTTAACTGGATTAATGAATGAATACAATTATAAGATGAAAACAAATTTTATAAGTATAATCATCCTTAAAAAAGGAATTAAAATGAAACCAATTTTGATAATATTTCTGTTCTTCGTAATCGCTTTACCGGTCCAATCGCGGAACGACCAGCAGGACAGCCCTGTCGAAGTGAGTACGGGAATGACGACACTGTTCTACCAATCGGTCTATTCCTTTCAGTCCACCTCTGCTTTGACACCTGCGGTCAGGGGTGAAATCACGAATTCATGGGACTGGCAGGCCGGGATCCGTATGGGTTTTTCCCCATCGCTTTTTGATGGATTTATCCGCGTGCTGGCGGTACCGAAGCTTGGCCGGTGGCGGCCGGCGGTGGGATTCGAACTGGGTGTCACAAACCGGGCGCGGTTTGATAAAGGCGAAAAACTGCTTCGGGAAGCGCGTGCGTCCATGGAGGGGGACATTTCGAATGGTTATATCGGGGTTCACGCCATGCCCTTATCTTTTAAAATACGGAAAGTCTGGCGGATAAGCATCGCGGAAATGAACGTGGGCACGCATCTGGGCAATACAGGAAAAACAATGAGAGTGCAATTTGGTTTTTTTACCTTAGGGAGGACGTTATGAATAATAATAGAATAATTAATACCATAAGCCTGGCTGTATTGTTAGTGGTGATCGCGTTCAGTTGCTCGCCGACAGGTCCGGATACAAAGCATTTTGATGAAGCCATCCAGGTGGCGGAGGATATCGTGACTGAAAATTTAATGCCCTGGATTGAGCGGCTCGCGGAGGCTCACTTGAATGATGTCCCTGTAGACAATGAAGGATTTGAACCGGGAAATCTGTTTCCGTCAGAGCACCTGACACGCGATGCGGCGGTTGGATTGGTGGCCGATGCCTTTGCATCGATGGGGTATAAGCCCGACACCGTTGTTCTCGGGGAGGGCGCCCGGGCCGCGTACAATGTGGTCGCTGAATGGCAGGGGACCACGCGGTCAAATGAAGTGGTACTGGTGGCCAGCCATCTTGACGCATTTTATGGCGGGGCTGATGACAATGGTACAGCCGTCGCTGCCATGCTGGAGACAGCGCGTGCTGTGAGAAATCACCGGTTCGCCAGGACCATTCGTTTTGTGGCGTTTGATCTGGAAGAATTCGGATGTGTCGGCAGTACACGTTATATAGAAGCGGGCTATGCTGATGATGTGTATATGGCCATTGTCATGGATATGATCGGTTATGCTTCTCATGAACAGGGCAGTCAGGATGATGTTATGGGCGTCCGGCTTCCGGACCGGGGTGACTTTCTTCTTGTTGCCGGAAATAATGATTCAAAAAAGATGGTACAGGAAATGACCGCTCTTGGAAATGGGGCCGGTCTGGCAAAACTGGTCGGGGTAATCACGCCGGGGGATGGAACCTATTTTCTGTCTTCTGTTTTTATGCGCAGTGATCATGGACTCCTATGGTATCGGGGAATACCGGCCGTTTTTCTGACAGACACGGCCAATTTCAGAAATCCGCACTATCACAAAGCGACCGATACGCCGGAAACGATTGATCCCGCTTTTCTTGCCAATAATACGAAAGCCGTCGCAGCGGCGGTTGCTTTATTCGCGGAGGTTCAGCCATGAAAAATATCCTTTTAGTCCCGTTAATTGTAGTAATGTTAACCCTACCTGCCCGTTCAAAAATTGCATATACGCCGGTTTTTCAGCAGACGGCATTGTATTTCACATCGGATCGTGTAACGATGGCTGGTTTAGGAATGGGTGCGGGCGCCGGTATCCGGTTAAAACCAAATCTGGTTGCTCAAATCGATGTAAATCTCTTATGGGCAAACGGCAATGCCGTTGCCACACGAATGGCTGTTGGATACAAGAGAAACGGCTTCTGGACGCCGGCACTGTTAAGTACGATCAGTATTCTTTCAGGTCAGCGCACAGAAATCCTATCTGAAAAGGGAAAGCTGCCTGCAGCGCCCGTATGGGTTATCGGGCTACGCGCTACACCTCTGCGGTTTGAGAGTTCCAGCGGTTTTGTATCTTTGGTGGAAGTGGGTTATGGCCGCGGACCCGACCATGGAACAAATATTGAATGTACGATTTTATCCGTAGGTGTTCATCTGTGAGACGCTGAACGAGAACCAATTATTTTTATATGTTCACATTTTTTCTTATTTTGGCAGCTCGACATGATACAGAAGGTCCGTTTCATGTGGTGATGACAGATGAGTTTAAGCAACAAAAACAACAAAAGAAGAAAGAACGTATACAATGATGCAAAAGAACCGGATCCAGTCGGCTCTGTTACTGATCCTGCTGGTAAGTTTCCATACCGTATATGCCGCTTCCATAACCGGGGAAATAAAGGATGAACAGGGCCGGCCTCTGCGTGGTGTGAATGTATTTATCAAGGAGATAAATATTGGCACCACATCCAATCAATTGGGTTTTTTCTCATTGGAGAATCTGCCAGAAGGAGCATATACACTTGTGTGTGATTATATGGGATATAAATCCAGACAAATTGTACTGGATGTTGATGAAAGAGAAAATGAAAAACTGATTATTGTACTGACGGAAGATATATTAAAAATGGATGCCGTGCTGGTCAGCGCACAAAAGAAAGTGGAACAGATTCAGAATGTCCCGGTGTCCATGTCTGTGATTGAGGGCTCCTTACTCGAACAAAGCGGACAAACCGGTCTGGATGTGTTATCCGGCTTCGTTCCCGGTATAAATATTCATGCGCAAAGTGAAAATCGGCCGAATTTTGTGATCCGCGGACTTACGAGCGATGCGTTTCTGGCCAGTTCGCAACCGCGCGTATCGGTTTTTTATAATAATATTCCAGTAAGCAGAAATACGGGCGCATGGACCGAACTGTTTGATATGGAACGAATTGAGATACTAAAAGGACCCCAGGGTACCCTGTTCGGAAGAGGCGCGCAGATTGGTTCGGTGAGCCTTATATCAAGAAAACCGGAGCCTGTGTTTAACGGCGGATTCGCTACACGCCTGGGTACCTATGGACAACAAATCTACAATGGTACCATGAATATTCCTGTTACGGAAACATTTTTTTCACGGTTTGCATTTGTGCATTCAAGCAATGACGGTTTTGTTGAAAACACCTATGGCGGAAATCTGAACGATAAAAACAGTAACGCTTTCCGCACTTCCTTGAGATATCTGCCTGGCAGCGGTACCATTATAGATATGGTCTATGATTATCAGGAGGACCATCCGGGTGGTACGGCTTTTATGAGCCGAACCTATCCGAATCAGCGTGGAAAAATTGATATTTTTGATGATGAAGCCTCATTTGAGCGGGGAAGAGAGCTGGGGCTGGACAGAAGAATCCATTCGTTCAGTCTGAATGTCCATCATTATTTTAACCCGGGTCTTGATTTAAACACATTTGTATCCTTCAGAGAGCATGAGGCGGATGAGGTCTGGGATGGTGACGGATCCGCCGCACCGGCATTACATTTTGAGGAAATGACGGAGGTTCGGCAGATAACCTTTGAAACACGGCTCAGTTTTTCTCGCGGACATCGTTTCAACGGCTTTGCCGGAATCAGTTACTGGAATGAGAATGTGGATCAGACCGTGCGATTCAGTCCCAATGAGCAGAGCCTTTTTTTTCTTTTTACAGACCCATCCGCAATGGTGGATGAACAGGGTAATCCCAGGTTTATCCAGGCCATACCTCCGATCCCTGAATTCGGTTCACTGGGCGGTGCGCCTTTACCAACCGATCATACCGAGGAATCGTTTCAAAACGCCGGAAACCAGTCAGTGGAAACCTTCATCGACGGTTCCTTCCGTATCAGTAATAAATTAAAACTGACGGCAGGACTCCGCATTGTCGCCGATCGTCTTTCGCTGGAAGCGCAAAACAGGATGGTTTCGGGTCAGCCCTCAACTTTAGGATACCTGACCGGAAATGCGCCGAATGTGCTGATCGCGCCCGGAGAAGCGGCGGTTAAAAATAAAGGTTTTGTGGCACCCGTGGGACGCGTCCTTGCGCAATACACGATGAACAGGAATTTGAATGCGTATGTCAGTTACGCCCGCGGAAGACGTCCCAATGTTATTCAGCTCAGGGCGGATGCACAGACTGAAATTCTTGACGATGAAACAGTGAACAGTTATGAAACAGGCGTAAAAGCAACATGGGCCGATCAATTGTTATGGGATGCATCTGTTTATTTTTATGATTATAACGATTTCCAAACCCGGTCCTGGGTGGCCGATCAGGAAACAGGTGAATATCAGTTGATTGTCAAGGATGGCGGAAAGGCGCATGCCTATGGTTTTGAAACCAGCCTGCGGCATCGGTTGAGCGCGCACTTAGAAATGAATGCTAATTATGCCTACATTCACGCGCGGTTTGATGAAAAAGACAGCGATGGGAATGACCAGGGTTACGAGGGCAATATATTTCGTCTCACACCCGAGCATACCTGGTCTGTAACAGCACGTTTCAATCGTCATTTCGCTGATAATTTCAGGTTCTTCTTAACGCCGTATTACAGTTATAAATCACATCATTATTTTGAAGACGATAACAGTGCGGGACTTGAGCAGGATGGATATGGTCTCTTCCATATGCAATGCGGTGTATATTTTATACCCCTGCAGGTAAAATTCAGTCTGTATGGATATAATCTGTCAGACGAGCAATATCTGGTAAGCGCAGGGAATACCGGCAATCTGTTCGGCATTCCCACCTTTGTACCGGGCAGGCCGCAAACCTTCGGACTGGGGTTGCATTGGGATTTTTAAGTTAATAATACCATCAAATCGGTTTTGATTGCTCAATGAATCATATTTCACAGGCCCTATTCTTCAATGACAATATAAATACGGGTACCGGCAATGGCCCCGAAGCAGCCCATAACCGGATTGCCATCCGCATCACGCAGATTGGTCCGCTGCGGGTCCTTCAGCGGCAGCGATGAAAAAATATAGCGGCTGTATTCCGGACTCAGCGCTTCGACCGTCAATCGCAATATCCGGGGTGAAGCGACACCGAAGATAATATCCCAGCCAACCGAAACGTTCCGGTAGATATCGGTAAGATCGTTATCCCTGATCGCCGGTCTGGAATAAAGCCATTCGGATGCCCATACATTCCCATTAATTGCCAGAATTTCTTCGTAGGTGATGTAGTATGAGGTTACATCACTATCCGATTTCCAGAAGATCTCTTTCCGGTCGGCTATATGCATCCGTACGGTGCTGTCCTGAAAGGCAAAGAGTGTATCAATGAATACCGCCGGCGGATAGGCGGTTGTCGTACCGGTGATGGTTTTATTAAAATCCCGGGAATAGATATCAATTTGATAATCATGATACGGGATAATCTCAAAATTTCCGGTAACCGGTTTGTAACCACCATAGGCAACGTAGACCGGTTCATCATCGAAATCCCTCTCTTCCTCCTCATCATAATGAAGCGTGCTGTCGGCTATATCCGTGTATCGGAAATCGAATGCAGCACCGGAGTGCAAATCGGTAACCGTGACCGTGGCCGATGTGTCCTGAACCTGCTTCAGGATCTCACTAAAATCATGAATCTCACCGTCATCATCGATGTCGTTGTACAATTCATTATCCGTAATCGTGCTTGTCTTGATGATTCTAACGATCGAGTTTTCCGGTTTATCCACCTGCAGCAAACCTTCAATTTTTAATTCCGGCCGGTAGTTGCCAAACTCATCCCTGAATTCGGAAATATTGATTTCCTTCTCGCAGGCGAAAAACATGATGGAGAAAAGAATAACGGTTAATGGAATCACATGCTTCATCGGCTCTCCTAATATTCAAATTCAATACCAACGGAAGGAAAAAAGGGAAACATACTGACAGCCCGCACTTGTGAGGGGGATTGCTCATGATCCCACACATAGGTCAGCACATTATAATGGTTGGTAAAATTGATGACCTGGGCATTGAATTTCCCCTTCAGTCCGAACAGGGAAATCGTACGGGACCAGGAAAAATCACCACGGATGTACATCGGATAACGGGATGCATTTTTGCGCCCCTGTATATCGATCATATTGGAATAGGGGGATTCCATGTCATACCCGCCATAAAATACCTTGCCGACAACCGGTGTATAGGGTTGACCGCTGGCAACGGTCCATGATATGGAAAGCTGGTGTTTCTCGTTCAGTTGAAAACTTGTAACCAGGTTCAACGAATGCGGTTTGGAGTATTTGGGTTCATATATTTCCGACATCTCATTATCCGTTCTGCGAATACGGCCGTCGCCGTTAAAATCAAAGCGACGTTCAATATCAGTATAGGAATAGCCCAGCCAGCCGGTAAATTTACCGGCAGTTTTCCTGAGTAAGAGTTCAATGCCCCAGGAATGACCTTTACCGGATAAGAATTCATCATTTTCGATGGCCGGATCATTATTCGGGTTATTCGTCAGCACGTTACTGTACGGTTTATAATAACCCTCAACAGATCCCGTAAAACCCTGCTGAAACCATTTCTCAAACCCAAGGATATAGTGCTGGTTATGGATCGCATCAAATTGTTCTGGAACCGGCTGCCAGAAATCAACGATTTGCAGAATTTCATTTTCATCATTGGTGGTGAACAGAAACTGGTTGAACATCCCCCAGTTTCCTTTCAGGGATACATCTTCTGTCAGCAGGTACTTGAATCCCAGGCGCGGATCCAGATACATCCGGTCATGCAGCTCATATTTCGATCCGCGCAATCCAAGCTGGAAGGAAAGCCGGTTGTTGACTTTCCATTTATCCTGAACGAAGAGACTGAAAACATGGGGGTTATGCCTGATGTTAAAATAAGTGATGTCATCCAGCTCAAAGTTAAAACGCATAGTCAGGTGTTTAAACGAGGTGCCCAACGTCAGTGTATGCTCCGGATTTACAAACCAGGTGAGTTTTTCAGTTGCTGAAATATCTTCAATGTTATTAATGACATCAAAGTTAAACTCATTGCGGTTGCCCGCGCTGTCGATTTCCGTAAAATCCAGATTCAGGTCAAAATCGAATGTGGATTGCGTCAACATAAACTCGGAGAGTAAACTGGTGGAGGGTATATACCGCCATTTCAGGGTGGATGCGCTGTTGCCCCAGTCCCAGTCAAAATCAAATTTGGTGTTGAAGTCTTCCTCGTCAAACGTGAAATTCAATATATCCCGTCCGGTATAAGTTGAAAAGGTCAACCGGTTCTGTTCATTCAGATCGCTGAATATTTTGAACTGATTATCCCAGAAGTAGTAATCCCAGCCGCTGCCCTCACCAACAAGATCGGCCACCAGGTCAAAATAGGTTCTTCTTCCGGACAATATCCAGGCACCTTTATAAAACGGACCTTCGGCCAGGGCGCGGCTGCTTAGTAAAGAGACATCCGCTTTCAGGCGGCTGAGATCCCAGTATGTACCCATTCTGGCGTCATTAAAAAATTTACCCTGCCGGGAATTGCCTTCCCTCGAGGTGATATTTAGAACCGAGGATAACTTCCCGGTGTATTCCGCGGGATAACCACCGGCCATGAACTCGGCATCGGAAATGGCGTCCGCATTGAAGGTGGAAAATAGGCCGACCAGATGGTAGGGGTTGTAAATCTCGGCACCATCCAGCAGAATCAGGTTTTCATCCGGGCTGCCGCCGCGGACAATAAGGGCCGAGCTGAAGTCGTTTTGTGACGTCACACTCGGCAATTGCTGGACACTGCGGAAGACATCGCTTTCGATGAAGGAGGGCATCTTTGAAATTTCTTCCGGCCGGAGATGAATGCGGCTTATTTCCACATCTTCCTTAAAACGCTCTTTCTCGGCCGTGACCACAACCGTTTCGCCTTCGATTGCCTGCGGTGCCACTTCCAAATCGAAGCGTTTCTGACCTTTTTGCTGAATGATAATTTCCTTTTCGATTTGTTCAAAGCCAAGAACAGAGACAACCAGTATGTAGGTGCCATCCGGAATACCCCGGATGACATAATAGCCGTGCACATCGGTGGCTGCGCCCAGTGTGGTATTTTGAAGGAACACGTTACCGTAAGGAATCGGCTCTCCGGTTTCCTTATCCCGGATAAATCCATGAATCATATTGTTACCGGGCAGGGTTTGGGCATATGGGGAGATCCATAAAAGAAAAACAGAGGCGCATATTACCAATGCGCTTAATCTTAGATAAATTCTCAAAAAGTTTTACTCCATATTCTTTTAAAGTAAGGGATAATATCATCATTTTATAGTTTCCTTTCCAGAAGAAATTAAAAATCTATTCTATACGCAATTTAGACGCACAGCGAAGGTTTATAATCAATGCCGGTTTACTCGCTGTCTTTTTTCAATTGCATGTTTTTTAATTATTTCGACCGTGTCGCGGGTTTGACAGATGAACAAAACGAAGTGGACCGGCTGACAAATAGCTGAAAAGTAAATTAGAAATTCGGATTAATCTTGGATTTCTAATTGAAATATTGTATAATACCTGAAATTTGGTAGGTGTATGAGAAAGACGTTCATCACTTTTATATCGTTTTTATACCTTGTTTCCAGTATTATTTTAGGTAGTAGTCAGCATTACTGCTCTAACGGGCAGCAAATGAGAATTACAGGCGAAAGTCAATGCTGTGTACCGGAGGCTCCGACTGAATCGTCGCCGGTACAACAAGCACCGGCCCATTCCTGCTGCGATCAAACAGGTATACCTGGCATTGCCGGGGAGTTCGACACGTCATCTCCCGGCGACTGCTGTGAAATCCGGCATATATACAATCTATTGGAAGGCCCGTCTCTGATAATACCCGTTGATCCGGGTATTTCTGCGAACATCGATGCTAAACATTTTTATTATCCTCAACCACCACAGCGAAATGATGAATCAGTACCGATTATACAGGCCGATCCATTATTCCGTCTTAACCTCCCTCTTCTCATTTGATTCATAAAAGGCATGTAGCTCAACGCCCTTAAAGTGACGCATAATACGCTTTCCGAATGCGATTCTGTGTCCATGTACTATATGAACAAATGAGGAACATTATGAAATCTCTGTTTTTTGGTGTAATTCTGGGATACGCATGCATGATCTATGCCGGCGAATCAAACGACAGCCATCACCACCACCTGCATGGCGTGGTATATGGTTTGGAATTCAATGAAACCCGTCCCGATACCATACCGCTGACCGCTGCCAATGTATTCTGGCGTGATGTTTCGAATGGCACTACGACCGATACAACTGGTTTTTTTCACCTTGACCGCCCTCATTCCGAAGGGGATTATCTGGTTTTTAATTATGTCGGTTATGAAAACGATACCCTTTTTGTCCATCCGGATGACAATGATCTGGTCGTTTATTTAAAAATACTGCCGGCAATGGAAAAGATTTTTGTCAGCGCGGAAAAACCGAATACCATCCATGATATGGATGCCATGGTGAACAGCGAATCCATTACCAGCAGCGGACTCACCCAGCTTGCCTGCTGCAGCCTGGCCGAGAGCTTTGAAAATACCACCTCTGTCGACGTCGAGCAAAGCGATGCCGTCAGCGGTGCACGTCGTATCAAAATGCTTGGACTGGCCGGCTTTTATACACAGATGATGATCGAGAAAAAACCGGTCATGCGCGGACTGGTCAATCCTTTCTCACTCGAGTATGTACCCGGTTTCTGGATGGAATCCGTCAACATATCAAAGGGCACGGCATCCGTGGCCAACGGTTATGAATCGATTACAGGACAAATCAATGTGGAACTAAAAAAACCGGAAAAGTCGCAGCCTCTTGCGGCAAACGGCTATGTCAATTCCATGGGTAAAACCGATCTTGCACTGCTGGGCGCTCATCAGTTTAATCCGAAACTCAGCACCATGCTGCTCACCTTCGGCACGTACCTGCAGGAAAGGTGGGACACGAACGATGACACCTTTATCGATATGCCGCTCTTGCAGCAGTTCAATATCATGAATCGCTGGAAATACAACGGCGAAAAGGTCAGGGGACAGCTCGGCCTCAAAGTCATCCATGATGACCGTCAGGGTGGTCAGATGGATTTTGACTTTGATAATCCTCAAAAAACCGCTGAACTCTATGGCTCTGAGAGCCAAATCCGGCGATATGAAATGTATATAAAAGGCGGCCTGGCCTTGGATGATCAGGGATCGAGTCTCGGTCTGGTCGTTTCGGCCTTTCAACACGATATGGATGCCTTCTGGGGATTAAAGTCCTATGAGGGTGATGAGTCCAGCGTCTATGCGAACCTGACCTTCAATAAAATCCTGACCGCACATAACGTCTCAACCGGGCTTTCCTATCAGTATGATGAGCGTGAGGAAATATATCTCGCGGATAATTATGATACGTCGGAACGCGTACCGGGTGTGTTTGGAGAGTATACCTTCAAACCGAATGATAAGATTACAGCCATGACCGGGTTACGCTATGATAATCACAGCCGTTTTGGTGATTTTTATACACCCCGAGCACATCTTAATTACCGCCCGAACGAAAAAATGTCTATTCGCTTTTCCGCCGGAACAGGCTACCGTAATCCGCATATCTTTATGGATAATCCGGCCATTCTGGCCAGCTCACGGGAGCTTGTTTTTCTGGAAGAGATGGACGCGGAAGAAGCCTGGAATGCCGGAATACAGTTCACCGGAAATTTTGTAATCGGTGCAGATAAGCCGGCGACCCTGGTGTTGGACGTTTATCGCACGGAATTCCGGAATCAGGTGGTTGTGGATATGGAACAGAGTACGCAGCATATTTATCTCTATAACCTCGATGGTCAGTCCTATTCCAATGCGGCCCAGGCGGAATTGTCGGCCACTGCGTTGCGTGGATTTGATGTAACGGCAGCGCTGCGCTACAACGATGTAAAAACAACATATAACGGTGAGCTGAAATCCCTGCCGCTCAACAGCACCTATAAAGGATTGCTCGTATTCTCTTATATGACACCAGATGACCAGTGGCAAATCGATCTGACGACGCAATTCAACAGTCGCATGCGCTTACCGGATACACAAATGAACCCGGAAAGATACCGGCTCGATGACTATTCGCCGGATTATGCTTTGATGTTTACCCAAATCAAACGTAAATTTGACCATTGGGAAATCTATGCCGGCGTTGAAAATCTGACCGGTTACCGTCAGAAACATCCGATCCTGGCCTGGGACGATCCGTTCAGCCCTTATTTTGATTCGTCCATCGTCTGGGGACCGACATTCGGAAGGCGGTTTTATGTCGGATTTCGCTTCAATTAGCCTGAATCAACTGACAGATTTGAATGATAAAATAAAAAAATGCTGAGCAATTTATCATTTTTAATGTTTTCCTAACGTAAAATTTCAAATTGTTGCTTAAATTGTGCTCCCATTTACCGGAATCGTATTATCCGGTTTGAATCAATTTAAAACAATTAAAAAATGATTTTATAGCCTCGTCAACAAAAGCAACATCGACTAAACTCCCCCTTGGAAAAGGGGGTTGGGGGATGTTATAAATTGAAAAATGATAATGATATTAAAACGATTGATTCGTATTCCACGAGAGTAAGGACTAACAAATGAAAAAAGATTATATCGCTCTGATTATCATGCTCATTGCCCTTTACCTTTTCTGTCAGCCAGGTAATAAACTCGTAGCAAGCGACTTTCCTTTCCAAATCGCTCCCGGTGAAAATGAAATCCTGGCAGAAGGATACGTCTTTCATGATGCGAACGAAAATGGCGTCAGGGATAAAGGCGAAAAGGGCATAAAGGGCGTTGCGGTATCGAATGGAGAAGATGTCGTCATCACCAACGAAGCAGGTTATTATGGCGTTCCTGTCGATGACGATGCCATCATCTTCTGCGTCAAACCCCGCGACTGGATGACGCCAGTGAATGCGGATAATATCCCGCAGTTTTTTTACATCCATAAACCCAAAGGATCGCCGGCGCATTTCAAATATGCCGGCGTGGCCCCAACCGGTGACTTACCGCAGGAAGTCAATTTCCCGCTCTACCCGGAAAAGGGAAAATCAGCATATAAAATGGTCGTGTTCGGCGATCCGCAGCCGTATAGTCTTGAAGACGTTGATTTTGTCGCAGAGGATATTGTACAAGAACTCGTTGGTCAGAAAGACCTGGAATTCGGCATGACGATGGGGGATATCGTCGGTGATGATTTAACGCTGTTTAATCCGTTGAACCGGGTGATCTCTAAAGTTGGGATTCCCT
Organism: uncultured Calditrichota bacterium; assembly: GCA_964410215.1. Classification (GTDB taxonomy): domain Bacteria; phylum Calditrichota; class Calditrichia; order Calditrichales; family CAYPHA01; genus CAYPHA01. Next base: position 25,337 of record CAYPHA010000044.1, read on the forward strand.
GGTACTATGTGCTTGGCAATCACGATATGAACTTCGATGCCGAAACCGACGAGCTGTCTGATGAAACCTACGAGCGGATTTATGGTCCAACGACCTATGCCTTTGTGTACGGTGATGTCCATTTTATCGTTGTCGATGATGTCATTCACATCCGTGAAGGTGAGAAAACCCGCTATGTCGGTGGTTTGCGTGAAGATCAGCTGATTTTTGTTGAAAATTACCTGAAAACCGTTTCGAAAGAGGATTTGATTGTATTGAATATGCATATTCCGTTAGCCCAGCATGGCGACTGGTTCCGGAATCAGGATCAGAAACGCCTGTTTGATATGCTTAAACCCTTTCCGCATACGTTGTCGATTTCTGCCCACAGCCATACGCAAAACAACGGCTTCTTCCATCAGGATTCATCCGACTGGCAGCGGCCTTTACCCCATCACCACTTTAATGTGGGCACGACCTCGGGTAGCTGGTGGAACGGCATGCGCGATGAACAGGATATACCCCATACGATGATGCGCGACGGGACGCCCAATGGGTATGCGTTCATTTCCTTCAAGGGAACCGAATATATTATTGACTGGAAAGTCGCCGGAAGTCCCGCGGAACATCGAATGAATATCTATATTCCGCGTGGCATCGTCGCCGGTGCGGCCGATACGGTTCAAATTGCTGTGAATTACTTCATGGGAAGTGAACAGACAAAGGTGGAGTATCGCATCAAAGATGTCAGTGACTGGCAGCCGATGAAACAGACATTGATGTATGATCCCTATTATGAAAAACTGGCCAGGCGCTGGGAATTTCTGAAAAAGCAGGAATCAGCTAAAAAATGGAAAGCGGATCCCGATTTCGCGAAGGAACCATACCCGGGTACACCGCTACCGCGAAAACAAAAATCGACGCACATCTGGACGGCGAATCTGATAAAGGATCTCGAAGCCGGCGAATATGTCGTCGAGGTACGGGTGAGAGACCGCTACAACAGGACGTTCCTGGATTTCCAGTTAATGAGAGTCGGGAAAGAATGATTCCTAAAAAGAACCTTTCAGATTCTTTTAAGGCACCCTCCATCTTTTCAAATTGCGAATTACGTGTTCCAAATATCATCAATGCACCTGCCATCTCAGGGCAAGTAACTTTTAATCCCTGTCTTCATCTAATCAAGTAGTTTATAATTACAAAGAAGTAAAATCATAAAATACAAACTGATTCGAAAAAATGACTGAATTCTAATTCGAATGATTGAAATCCTTGGTGATTTATTTTATTTAAATTAAATATTATTAGTAAGTTAGCAGCTTCGTTATAAGCATTCATGCATTATGCATGTCAGATAGAGAAAGGATGATTGATATGGAAACGTTTGATCTCGTCATCATAGGGAGTGGTCCGGGAGGACTGAAAGCCGCGCAGGCAGCAGCTGGCGGACCTTTAAAGACGGCTCTTGTTTCAGAGTCCAATCTGGGAGGCCGGGCTAACTGGAGCAGCCTGTTGCCCAGTAAGGTATGGCTTCAACATGCCACACAATTATCGCATTCTATACAACAGGACGGTAGGCCTGGGGCAGCCAATTCAGCGTCTGAAGCCGTAGAATCAATAAAAAAGCAAATCCGGGATCTCAGCGGTTTAATGGCTGAGAAATATCAGAATAATTTAGAAGCACCGAATCTAAGCCTTTTTCAGGGCAAGGCATTCCTTCTGGATACCCATACCCTGGAAATTCAATCGGAATCAGGGACAGAGAAAATTAAATTCGGCAGGCTTATCCTGGCAACGGGTTCCGGACCCTTTTTTCTTCCGGATATCAAACCGAATGGCGACCGGATTATTGCGCCCAAACTGACGCCTAATCTAAGGGAAGTACCGCCATCGATTATTATGGTGGGAGCCGGTGCCACCGGGACCGAATATGCCTATGCCTTTCGCAGG
>CAYPHA010000044.1:27365-31736 GCA_964410215.1 uncultured Calditrichota bacterium
TATTATGGTGGGAGCCGGTGCCACCGGGACCGAATATGCCTATGCCTTTCGCAGGTTCGGTAGCCAGGTTACCATTGTGACCGACCAGTCCACCGTATTACCGCAGTTTGAAGAGGAAATAACCTCTGCGCTTGAAAAAAACCTGGAAGTACAGGGGATACGGATGGTTTTCGATTCGCCCGTTCGCGCAGTCAGCCAGCAGGCGGAAAAGGTCAGTGTTGAACGGGTCAATGGCAAAAAGCTCACTGCAGATTATGCCTTTATCGCCATCGGGCGTAAGCCGGACCTTTCCTTCCTGGAGAGGGCGGAAGTATCATTTGATCAAAATCCCGATGGTTCCATCTTTACCAATGAATTTGCACAGACGTCCATCCCGCATATCTATGCCGCTGGTGATGTCACCGGCGCACCGATGGTAGCGAATAAAGCCATTCTGGAAGCGGATGTGGCAATGGGCCATATCCTACATGGAGAGGATTCACCTATAAAGAAGGCACCCGTTATTGAGGCTGTATATACCCATCCTGAGATCGCCCAGTATTTTGGTCCGGGTTATAAAGAGAAAAGAAAGCAACTGGATACGAAAATAAACAATTTCGCCGACATTCTTAAAGCCAATCTTACCGGTCATGCAAACGGTATGATCAAAATCTACACGGAGAGAAGCAACGGCACCCTGGCAGGAGCCGCCGGTATGGGCGAGCATGTGACCGAACTCATGGCGACGCTGCAGATTGCCGTTTCGCAGGGTATGAGCCTCCAAAAACTGGAAAACATGGCGTTTGCCTATCCCTCCCTAAGTGAAGTACTGACAGGCTAGTCATGCAATAACGCTTCAGTTTCTTAATTATCAACGTCTTAGTGTTATCTTTATCACAATTTTTTTTTCTTATCATTGTATACTTATGTTATTAAATTGGAATATTATAATTACATTATTCGAATCTGATTTCTGATCAATATCACATATTGAACATTAAGACGAACAAATAAAAAGAGATGGTATCATGAAAAGGGCGATCGTTATATTACATTCTTTAGTGCTTATAATTTTTACAGCGGTATCAGCGTTTGGCCAGTTGTCCGACACCTATTATATTGATCAAACGGCAAGCGGCAGTCAACTCTTCAGCAATGGGGGTAGGTACTTTAACTCGTTTACTGAAACCGTTGATGCCCTGTATGATGAGGGCGTTGAAGGAGCCGTTACTTTTGAAGTGGCCGGCGGACAGGTGTTTATGGAGCAGGTTAAATTTGACACTTCTGTTGCAGGTGTCAGTGCTGAAAATACGATTCTTTATTTTTATGAAGGCGATGATAAACCGCTCCTGCAACCCGTTTCCGCCAGTGCATTTGAAGGAACTATCGATATCTTGAATGAGCATGATTATTATATGACGTTTGATGGTTTAAAAGTTACTGCCACAAACGGATTAAACAGTTCGAACACGGCAATCCGTATCGCCGGAGGGCCTGATTATGTGACGATCAGGAATTGTGAAGTTGTTGATTTTCTTGAAACAGGTATTTCTGCCATCTGGGCTTTTGCGCGTCCGGATAGTGTCACCGAATTTTGTGTTATTGAAGGAAATGAAATATACAATAACAGTTTAAATGCATCTGATATGAGTGAGACGCATGGCGTATATTCAAAGGGCAGCGCAGATATCAGGATTAATAATAATAAGATTTACAATATCCTGGCAGGAACTTCGAGTACACATGGCATTTCTGTTACGGCAACGGCCGATTCATGCAATACGGATATATATAATAATTTCGTCTCACTTGGAGAAAATATTGATGAGGACATCAGAATCTACGGTATTTTTACCCAGCAGGATGCAGGGCCCACAGTCAATTTGTATCATAATTCCATTCATATAGGAGGTGAAGTCAGTAATCCGACAAATTTTACAGCAGGAATGCGTCTGGACAATTTCGCAGTAACGAATTCGTACAATAACATTTCCTCTAATGAACGTGTGCAAACAGGTGGATCTGGAGATTATTATAATTATGCCATTTTTATTAACAGGGGGACGTATCTGTATACCGGAGATAACAATGACTTGTATACCACCGGTGAAAATTTAGGTTATAATTCTAATTACGTTGCCGATCTTGATCAATGGCAAACAGAAATGGGACAGGATGCAAATTCGCTGTCACAGGATCCGCTTTACTTTGGAGACAACGATTTGCATGTGCTCCCCAATAGTCCTGTGGCAAATCTTGGTTCCACCAGCACAGGCATTACGACAGATATAGACGGAGAAACACGCGATCCGGAAAGCCCGGATATCGGCGCTGATGAATTTCCGGATAACCGTCCACCGGAGATCACATCAATGGCCGTCACCAGTGCTGTGGAAGATGAACCGTATTCCTATCAGGTAACGGCAACCGATCCGGATTTTGGTGATACGTTAAGTTATAGCCTGTCTGTGGCACCTTCATTCTTAACGATTGATGAAAACAGTGGTCTCATTTCAGGAACACCAACGAATGAGCATGTCGGAGAGAACAGTGTAACGGTTCTGGTGTCTGATCTGAGCAATGCGACCGATGAGCAATCATATACGTTGACCGTCTCGAATATCAATGATCCGCCAACTATTTCGGATATTTCTGATCAAACAACAGCTGAAGATACACCAACCGATGCCATTGCTTTTACCGTAGATGATATTGATGCAGATGATGATCCCGCCAGCTTAACGGTATCAGGCAGTTCCGGCAATGCGGATCTCGTTAATCAGGGCAGTTTTACATTCGGAGGCTCCGGAAGCAATCGTACACTGATCATCACGCCTCTGGAAAACCAGTATGGCACTGCAACGATTACAATCACTGTCAGCGACGGAGATCTGACTGACACTGATACGTTTGAACTAATCGTAGATCCCGTTAACGATGCACCGGTTGTTAACAATATCCCTGATCAGGAGATCGCTGAAGGCGAATCCTTCGCTGAAATTTCACTGGATGATTATGTAGATGACCTGGATGATGCAGACAGCGAAATCAGCTGGTCCGCTTCCTCCACCAGTAATATTACGGTTACCATCACTGATCGCGTCGCCCGGATTACCGTGAATGATCCGGAATGGAACGGCAGTGAGACCGTCACCTTCACAGCTGAAGATCCCGGAGAATTAAGCGACACGGACGAAGCCACTTTTACTGTTACGGCGGTCAATGACGCCCCGGTTGTGGGGAATATCCCGAATCAGGAAATAGCCGAAGGGGAAGCCTTCGCCGACATCACCCTCGATGATTATGTGGACGATCCGGACAATGCAGACAGCGAAATCAGCTGGTCGGCATCTTCCACTACGAATATTACCGTCACCATCAATGATAGGGTAGCCCGGATCACTGTGAATGACGCGGAATGGAACGGCAGCGAAAGCGTGACGTTCACGGCCGAGGATCCGGGAGGATTAAGTGACACGGACGAAGCCACTTTTACTGTTACGGCGGTCAATGACGCCCCGGTTGTGGGGAATATCCCGAATCAGGAAATAGCCGAAGGGGAAGCCTTCGCCGACATCACCCTCGATGATTATGTGGACGATGCGGACAATGCAGACAGCGAAATCAGCTGGTCGGCTTCCACTACGACGCATATCACTGTTACCATCACCGACCGGGTGGCCCGGATTACCGTGAATGATCCGGAATGGAACGGCAGTGAGACCGTCACCTTCACAGCTGAAGATCCCGGAGAATTAAGCGACACGGACGAAGCCACTTTTACTGTTACGGCGGTCAATGACGCCCCGGTTGTGGGGAATATCCCGAATCAGGAAATAGCCGAAGGGGAAGCCTTCGCCGACATCACCCTCGATGATTATGTGGACGATGCGGACAATGCAGACAGCGAAATCAGCTGGTCGGCTTCCACTACGACGCATATCACTGTTACCATCACCGACCGGGTGGCCCGGATTACCGTGAATGATCCGGAATGGAACGGCAGTGAGACCGTCACCTTCACAGCTGAAGATCCCGGAGAATTAAGCGACACGGACGAAGCCACTTTTACTGTTACGGCGGTCAATGACGCCCCGGTTGTGGGGAATATCCCGAATCAGGAAATAGCCGAAGGGGAAGCCTTCGCCGACATCACCCTCGATGATTATGTGGACGATCCGGACAATGCAGACAGCGAAATCAGCTGGTCGGCATCTTCCACTACGAATATTACCGTCACCATCAATGATAGGGTAGCCCGGATCACTGTGAATGACGCGGAATGGAACGGCAGCGAAAGCGTGACGTTCACGGCCGAGGATCCGGGAGGATTAAGTGACACGGACGAAGCCACTTTTACTGTTACGGCGGTCAATGACGCCCCGGTTGTGG
>CAYPHA010000044.1:31836-35962 GCA_964410215.1 uncultured Calditrichota bacterium
GACACGGACGAAGCCACTTTTACTGTTACGGCGGTCAATGACGCCCCGGTTGTGGGGAATATCCCGAATCAGGAAATAGCCGAAGGGGAAGCCTTCGCCGACATCACCCTCGATGATTATGTGGACGATGCGGACAATGCAGACAGCGAGATCAGCTGGTCGGCTTCCAGCACGACGCATATCAGCGTCACCATCACCGACCGGGTGGCCCGGATCACTGTGAATGATCCGGAATGGAACGGCAGTGAGACGGTCACCTTCACAGCTGAAGATCCGGGCGGATTAAGCGACAGCGACGAAGCCACGTTTACCGTTACGGCGGTCAATGACGTACCTGTTATCCTTGGAATACCTGATCAAATTATTGACGAGGGTGATAGCTTTACTCCTATTATCCTGGATGATTTTGTGTCTGATCCGGATGATGCGGATAGTCTGATGGTCTGGACAGCGAGCCCGGCGACGCATCTTACCGTCAATATTACGGAGCGTATTGCGGAAATCGCGGTAAATGACGATGACTGGAACGGTGCTGATACGATCATATTCACGGTGACCGATACTTCCGGTTTATTTGCGAATGATACCGTTCGTTTCGAGGTCCTTGCTGTTAATGATCCGCCGGTTATAAGTGCTATCCCAACCTGGGTCTTTAATGAAGATGACTCGCTCGTGTATGCCATTGAAAATCTTTTTGATTATGTCAGCGATGTCGATACACCGGACAGCCTGCTTATACCGGATTTCAAACCCGGTAGATATGTATCGCTTAATTTCGATTCAACGGAAGTCGTGGCGAAGGCTCCGTTGAACTGGTATGGAACGGATACCATCATGGTTTATGTATCAGACGGTGAACTTCAGGACTCGGCCGGGGTAGAAATTATTGTAAATCCAATGAACGATGCACCCTATTTTATCAACATGCCAGATTCCATCCGGTTTTTGAACAATAAAGATACACTGCTGGTTATGAAGGATTATGTTGTTGATGTGGATCTGCCTCGTGATAGTCTAAGGTGGGCGTTCACCGTCAGTTCGGATTCCCTTTTATTTAAATTCGATGATCAAACGACTGATCTGATGATGAGTGCACCGGGATTTGTGGGGATCGTTAATCTGATCTGTACCGTGACCGACGATAGTATGGCACAGATAGAGGACGCTATTGTTGTCAAAGTTGAACAGTTTACATCCCTTAAGGATGAATTATTTACAGGTATTCCGACACAATATATACTGAAACAGAATTACCCCAATCCTTTCAATCCGGCTACAACGATTTATTTCGGTATGAAGCAATCCGGCGATGTCACCATCGATCTTTATAATATCCTTGGACAAAAAGTAGCGACTATCTGGAAGGGGTATCAACCAGCAGGCTATCATAAGATTGGGTTCAGTGCAGAAAATCTTTCGAGCGGATTATACTTATATCGGATGCAAACAGCTGATTTTATTGAAATTAAGAAGATGATTATATTGAAATAATTTGACCAGGCATTTGCTTTCCTATGAACATGCGGCGATCGGCCATGTCCCTTCGAGCATGTTCATTTATTATATCAGTTCATATCCTGCATAGTTTTAAATTTTGGCGATTTAGATTTGATTCGGATTTAGTGCTTCGTATTTCGAATTTTTGTATACTTATTAAAATTCCGCTATGACTGACATACAACTATTAATAATATTGGGGATTATGAAATGGAAAAAGGCCATAACATTACATTACTTGGAGCAGGTCTTATCGGAAACTTTTATACTATGACGCTTCATGGTATTCGCGGACGCGACCGCATTCATACCGTATGTGCGCTGCCTCTGGAGGCAGCGGAGGAGTTTGCCCGGGAATGGCAGATCCCGAAAGCTACCGATAATATGAAGCAGGCTATTAATGATCCGAATACGGATCTCGTCATCGTCGGACTGCCCAATTACCTGCACAGGGACGCGGTGCTAATGTGCGCCGAAGCCGGGAAAGACGTGCTCTGCACCAAGCCGCTGGGGCGTAATGCCAGGGAAGCACGGGAGATGCTCGATGCGGTGGAAAAGGCCGGTGTGTTCTCAGGCTACCTGGAAGACCTGGTGTATACGCCGAAAACCCTGAAATCATTGACTTCCGTGAAAAGCGGCGCCCTGGGAACGATTCAATGGGTGCGTTCACGGGAAACCCATCCCGGACCGCATTCCGACTGGTTCTGGAACCTGGAAAAAGCCGGCGGTGGAGCCATTGTGGATATGGGTTGTCACTGTATCGAGATCATCCGTAACTTTGTCGGAAAGGATATTCGTCCGGTGGAGGTCATGTGTACCGCTGATACCATGGTCCATCCCATCGAGGCCGAGGATTCAGCGATCGGACTGATACGGTTTGCCAACAAAGCCCTTGGTCAGTTCGAGGTCAGCTGGACATTCCGGGGCGGCATGGACCTGCGCGATGAAGTATCAGGTACCGAGGGGACCATCTGGCTGAATCACTGGCTGCGTACCGGGTTTGAAATGTTTACGGCGAAAGGGCAGGGTGGATATGTTGCAGAGAAGGCGGAATCCGATACAGGATGGTTGTTCCCTGTCGGCGATGAAGTGCATGCACTGGGATACCCGCATATGTTTCAGGATATGTTCAAGGCAATCGAACAGAGCATAACACCGATGGAAACATTTTACGACGGATACATTGTGAATTGCATAATCGATGCCTGTTATAAATCGGCTAAAACAAGACAGTGGGAGCCGATAGAGATAATGGACTGGAGGGGAAAAAGCGATTCCGCTGTTCAAAAAGAAGAGCGGCCCCTGATTGATGGCCAATACCTGCTCATTAAGGAAGAAAAAATGCCGGACGGCAGGTCAAAGCTGATACTGAAGGATGCCCGGACCGGGGATATAATCGAAAGATACAGGGAATGAGCCCGGGGAATGAAATCTAGCAATTATTTATTGTCGTGACTTAATCTGCTGAAGTGTTACCTCTGAATTATATAAGTTATAGTCAGACTAAGTCCCATTCAAAACAAAGAACAATGTCCGATATTGGTCTGCTGAACGAAAAACCGCTTCATGCATCCCTTAAAAACTGGTATAAGAAACCGGGAGACCTGGCTGAGGTTAGCGTAGAGGGCTTCGTAATTGATCTGGTACGAAGCCATGAATTAATCGAAATCCAGACGATTAATTTTGCGTCCATCAAACGTAAAATGGTGAATTTGTTAAAAAATCACCGGGTCCGGCTGGTTTATCCTATTGCGATTGAAAAATGGATTGTTAAACCATCTGATTCTAATGACCGCGGGTATAACCGTCGAAAATCGCTTGCTGCTGAACTCGGCATTCGCAGAGACTTAGCACAAAAAATGGCCTATTGTTTGTGGAAAGCCAGGATTATTTCACTCATTGGTAAAGATGGAAGAGCCTATAGGTATGGACGACAAATCTAATTTCAGATAACAGGAACTCGATTGTTTTATAATCCGAGAATCAAAAATAGACGTTCTATTCGTCTGAAGGGATATGATTATTCTCAACCGGGTTGGTATTTTGTCACCATTATAGTAAAGAACCATGATTATCTTTTTGGAAAAGTAGAAATGGGTGTGATGGTTCTAAATAAATATGGAAAAATTGCCCATGACGAGTGGCAGAAAACAGTTAATATTCGTCAGCATGTTGAATTGGACAGGTATATCATTATGCCAAATCATGTGCACGGGATTATCAGAATAACCGGTGAAAACAAAAATACGGAAAAAAAAGAATTAGGGGCGTACAACAATCCATCCCCACTTCAATCCGTTAAACACAATGCCAATCAATCATCACAATCCGGTTTCCAGTCCCCATCAAAAACCATTGGCGCCATTGTCCGTGGATACAAATCTGCTGTAACCCATCAAATCAACAGCATGTGTAATACACCAGGTATGGCGCGTTGGCAGCGGAATTATTGGGAACATATCATTAGAAACGAACAGGAATTAAATCGTATCAGACAATATATTTACAATAACCCGGCCAATTGGTCATTGGACAAAAACAATTCTATATAAAAAAATTATGGGGATTTTTGTGGTAGGGGCGTATGGCCATACGCCCCTACCATAAATCACCAACGTATATTCCGGGG
>CAYPHA010000045.1:0-35753 GCA_964410215.1 uncultured Calditrichota bacterium
GGCACCCATGTTTTCAAAGGGATCTTCCAGTTCGATCTCCTTGGCAACGGTTACACCGTCTTTGGTTATCGTCGGTGCACCGAAACTCTTATCGATAACGACATTGCGTCCCTGCGGACCAAGGGTAATCTTTACTGATTTGGACAGCAGGTCGATGCCTTTTTTCAGGCTCGCCAGTGCTTCTGCATCAAATTCAAGAATCTTCGCCATAAATTTAGCCTCCGTATGATTATGATGTATTAATGATTATTTATTTCGTTGTATCAGTTTTTAGATAAAAATTTTCGCCTGAAGTTACAATTTTTGTAAATTGTCACAAATTATATCAGACTGAGTTGTTATATTTTATTATAAATTATAATTTATTAAGGCTATAAGGATTTTTCAAGTTTATAAACGGATTATCTGAAGTTACTACAAATATTAAGGGCATCCGTGTGTCCGGGGAGATATGATGGCGTCCATGTTCGATTTAAATCTGATTAAAAAGGCATTGATGGAAGAAAAGTGCGATGCCTGGTTGTTTTATGATTATCAGGGAAGTGATCCGATTGGACGTCGTATTTTGCATTTGCGGGATGATGACATTCACTCCCGGCGCTGGTTTTATCTGATTCCGGCCAATGGTGTCCCTCAGAAGCTTGTACATAGTATTGAGAAGGATGCACTGGATCATCTGCCCGGTAAAAAGAGGGTCTATCTGAGCTGGCAGGAATTGAAGGAGCAGTTGGGCGCCATACTGGAAGATGTGCATGTCATTGCCATGCAGTATTCACCTAAAAACCGTATACCGACCCTATCAAAAGTGGATGCCGGCACAACGGAGCTGGTGAAAAGTTATAAGAAACGTCTGTATTCTTCAGCCGATCTGGTCCAGTATTTCGAAGCACGCCTTGATTCCAAAGAATTGAACAGCCATATCTTCGCAGCCAGGTACCTGCGTACTTTGATGGACCAGGTATTTACGTATATCAAAGACCTGATGCTTGAGAAACAACACATCACGGAAAGTGATGTACAGCGGTTTATTTATGAAAAACTGGACCAGAAAGATCTGGTGCTCGGACGCCTTCCCATCGTGGCAACGGGTATCAACAGTGCCGATCCCCATTATGCACCGATCGACAGGGGAAGCATGCCGCTGAAACGCGATCAGATTATTCAGATAGAAATATGGGCCAAGGAAAAACATGATTACGCGATTTACGCGGACTGCTGCTGGGTGGGATATCTGGGTGAAACCGTACCCGGGAATGTCGGCCGGATTTTCGAAGTGATTTCTCAGGCACGCGATAAGGCAGTGGCTTATATTTCCGGTGCGATGCAGAAAAAACGGACAATCCATGGCTGGCAGGTGGATAACACGGCACGAAAAATTATTGAAGAAGCCGGTTACGGATCCTATTTTATTCACCGCACCGGACACTCACTTGGACGTGAACTCTATGGTTACGGGGCAAACCTGGACAACCTGGAAAGTAAGGATGAACGTAAAATCATACCCCAGACCTGCTTTTCCATTGAACCCGGCATTTATCTGAAAGAGTACGGCATGCGCACACAAGCGAATCTTTATGTACATGAGAAGGGTGCAACTATTTACGGCGATCCGATACAGACCGAAGTGGTGCCCATTCTTGCCGGGTAAATCCAGACAGTATTTTTCCCGGCACCTCATATTCCTACTTACTACTTTTTACTTCCTATCTTCAGAGGCTTTATTCATGACTTCTGTTAAAAATACTCTGGCAACTTGATTATTAATTTAATATTTTACTAAGATTATTGTCCCTAATAATGGGAGTCGATATGACCTACGAAACTATTACACTTCAGGAAGAAAAAGGTATTGCCCTGATCACGATTAATCGTCCGGATCGGCTCAATGCCCTCAATCTCACTACTTTTGCCGATCTGGATAAAGGCATGGATTATATTAATGCAAACGATGATATCCGCGGGGTACTTGTCACCGGCAGTGGAGAAAAAGCGTTTGTCGCCGGCGCCGATATTACGGAAATATCCGGTCTTTCCCGGAAGGACGGCACGCGTTTTTCAGAAACCGGACAGGCCGTATTTCAGAAAATCGAGTATTGCAGAAAACCCGTCATTGCCCTGATAAACGGGTTTGCCCTTGGTGGCGGATGTGAACTGGCCATGGCTTGTCATCTGCGGATTGCCGCTGAAACGGCCCGTTTCGGCCAGCCGGAGGTAAATCTTGGTCTCATACCCGGGTATGGGGGCACACAGCGTTTACCACGGTTAGTGGGACGCGGCAGGGCGATGGAATTATTGCTGACTGCCGAGATGATTTCCGCCGGCCGGGCGTATGAAATCGGACTGGTTAACCAGGTTGTACCGCAGGGCGCTTTGGAAGAGGCCGGTTTGAAAATGATGAATACTATTCTTTCGAAGGGACCGAAAGCCGTCGCCTTTATGCTCCAGGTGGTGCATGAGGGATTGAATCAACCCCTGGAAGAAGGGATACGTCTGGAAGCGGAATACTTTGGGAAAGCCTGTGCTACGGAGGATATGAAAGAAGGAACATCCGCTTTTCTGGAGAAGCGCAGAGCGGTATTCGAAGGGAAGTGATCATTGGATATCTATCAGACACGGTTTATTGGTTATACGGGAGGGAAGTCCCGTCTTATTACTGAAATATGCACGTTCCTGGACAGACCGGATGTGGAGGTTCGTAAAGTACGGACGGTTTCGGAACTTGTGAAAGCATTCCAGGAAGATTCCTATGATATCCTGATGATCCCTGTGAATGGCAGTGCAAAAACAATTGAAAAAATAAGAAAAGAATTAGCCGACCGGTTGGATTCAACGATGTTGATCGGCGTCGGTAAGGTCTCTTCCGAAATCCTCCAGGAAATTGATATCTGTATTTTCCCTGAGTTTGTCGAAAATAAAATGATCCTGAAGACGGTTTTCGAGGGGATCATCCGTCTGGCCCGCAGGGAAAAAAACCGGAGTGAACTGTCAGCGATGCTTCTGCATGATTTGCGGTCCCCCTTGCAGAGTATCATTGGTTATCTGGAATTATTACAGAATGATGTTTTCGGTGAAATGAACGAGGGCCAGCACCGTATTTTGTCCAACGCTCTTTCCCTCGGCGATGTTACGGTGAATCTGCTGGAGGAACTCAGCCAGGTTTTTCAGTATGAGAGCAAAGATTTCCGTATGCAGAAAAGCCGTATCAATATCAAAGATTTCATAGATGATGTTTTGCGGGCCCTGTGGATTCAGGCGGATAAAAAGAATATTAAATTCGTTCCGCAGGTGGCTTCCAACCTGCCGGACGTATATGCGGATAAACTGGCCATTCAGCGTGTTTTAATGAATCTTCTGACGAATGCAATCACTTTCAGCCCGGAAAACGGTCTCGTAAGGATAGATGTCATGGAAGTAGTGACTGCTCATAAACCGCATATCCTGTTTCAGATTATCGATTCGGGACCGGGGATACCTTCAGACAGGATCGATGACATTTTCGATAAATACAACCGGTTGAAGAACAAGAAGGCGGGCAGGAAAAAGGGATTCGGGCTCGGCCTTTATGTCTCAAAGCTTATCGTGGAAGCGCATGAAGGACAAATCGGCATTCATAATAACCGGGAAGGCGGCAGTACCTTCCATTTTACACTTCCTTCCTACAAAAAGGAAATGGAGCAGTAAATATGATTACGGATCTCCATTGCGATACGATCTTCAAAGTACTCTCCGGAGAAGACGTCACCAGAGAATCGGCTGAATTGGAGGGCAGTCTGCCGGCATTGAAACAATCCGGCATCCGCTTGCAGATCTTTGCCGCATTTGTCTCATCTGCGCATTCCATCGACACCTCCTTTGCAGAGGCTGAACGTTTATTAAAGGGTATAGACAGGATGATCGCGGAACATGCGGACGAACTCGTGGCCTTCTCCGAATATACCGATTACGAAAACGTGCTGTCATCTGACAAAACGGGGATCATGAAAGCGGTCGAAAACGGCCAGGCCATTGAAAACGATCTGAAAAAGCTGGAGTATTTCCGGAAAGAAGGTGTGCGTTATATGACACTTACGCACAGCCGTAATCATGACTGGGCGTCTTCTTCCGGGGAAAGCACATGTGATTTTGACGGACTGACGGCATTTGGTGAAAAGGTAATTGCCGCCATGAATGATCTCGGTATCATCGTCGATGTATCCCACGTGCATGAACGCACGTTCTGGAAAGTGCATGCCCTGTCACGCAAACCCATCATTGCCTCTCACAGTAATGCGTACAGCCTGTGTCCGACGCCCCGTAATCTGAAAGATGACCAGATAAAGGCCATCGCGGACAGCGGAGGCATGATCGGTATCAACTTTTTCCCCGGCTTTCTGGATGCGCTCTATCTGCATGCCATGACCGAAAATACCGGTGAATTATTTCAGCAGATGCAGGAACTGGAAAAGAAATCAATACACGATCCGGACAAGCTGTACCAGGAGATGAAAGACTGGACTGCCGAATTCAGGGAAAAAATGACGCTCTCTGTCGTCGGCCTGGACCGCATTGTGGACCATGTTGAATATATTTTTGATCTCGTCGGGGAAGATTTCGTTGGCTTCGGATCCGATTTTGACGGTATTCCTGCATTACCGGAAGGCATTGACAGTGCGGCCGATATGGGTAAAATCGTGGATCGCATGCGCGAACGGAATTTTTCCGAAACACAGATTCAGAAAGTCTGCCGGGATAACTTCAAGAGGGTTCTGCGGCTTGGTTCACCAGGATAAATCCTGGTGATGGTACAGAATAATACATTGAAATTTATTTGACCTGTTGTTTTCGTAGTAATGATAAGTAAAAGGGATATCATGGAAAATAGGGATCTGACCACCATTGCCGGTGACCGCACCATTGAATTTATCGATCTGAAGGTGACGGATTTACAGGGCCGGCTGCATCATCTGACCCTGCCGTACAGTAATGAAACCCTGGATAAATTAATGCGTGACGGTGTGGGATTTGACGGTTCCAGCTATGGCTTCCGACAGGTGGAAAACAGTGATATGATCATGAAACCGGATCTGTCCACGGCCCTGCTGGATCCGTTCCGGGAAGCGGGCACCATCAGTTTCTTTACACGGGTGCATAACACGGATGAAGAGAGCACACCATACCGCTTTGATTTACGTAATATGGCGGAAGCGGCTGAGGGGCTGTTGAAAAACTACGGCATTGCCGATGAGAGCCGTTGGGGACCCGAGTTTGAATTCTATATCTTTCAGGAAGCCGAATTCAGCAGTACGGCACAGCACTCTTATTACAGTCTGAAGTCGGATGAAGGATTTCTGATTAACGGTTACCACATCGCCAATCCTCAGGATGCCTATGATGATTTCAGGGACGAAGCTTCGCTATTATTACAGCGTGCCGGTGTACCCATTAAATACCACCATCATGAAGTCGGCAATCTCGGTCAGCAGGAAATAGAACTCAATTTTGACGGACTGCTGCGCACGGCCGATACGATCATCATCAGTAAATACATTTTACACAACCTGGCCCGGTCGAAGGGATTACATTTGACATTCATGCCCAAACCCGTTTATCAGCAGGCCGGTTCGGGCATGCACCTGCATCATTATCTGATTAACAAGGGAAATAACGCCTTTTATAAAAAGGGCGGCTATGCCAACATGAACGAGCAGGCCATGTACTATATCGGTGGGATACTGAAGCATGCAGCCGCTCTGTGTGCCTTTACCAATCCGTCTACGAACTCGTACAAGCGTCTTGTCCCGGGGGTGGAAGCACCGACGGCGATCAATTTCGGTCAGGCCAACCGGGCTTCCTGTGTGCGCATTCCCCGTTATGTAAAAGATTCCGCCAAGACGCGTTTTGAATACCGTCCGCCGGATGCAACAGCTAATCCCTACATGGCATTGACGGCCATCATGCTGGCCGGACTGGATGGTATAAAAAACAAAATAGATCCCCGTAAAGAGGGCTATGGGCCTTACGAGGCGGATGAATTCGATCCCAGCATTGAAATAAACTATCTTCCCTTCAGTCTGAATGCGGCTTTGGAGGCGTTAGAGAGGGACTATGCATTTTTGATCGAGGACGGCATTTTCAGTGAAGAGCTGGTAAAACACTGGATCCACCTGAAAAACGAGGAGTTCCATCAGTTATACAACTGGCCCAGCCCGATCGAGTTCAGTATGTATTTCGATTTGTAGTGCCGTTTTATTTGTACCGGAGGTCGGACTCGAACCGACACGGGATTAACTCCCACTGGATTTTGAGTCCAGCGCGTCTACCAATTCCACCACTCCGGCTTTTCAGTAAAATTTAAAGCCAGATAAATTTATGATAATTCCATAAAAAAGTCAAAGTCGTATGTAAGTTTGTAGGAAGTACAAGATTATTTTAATATTCCATAGAGTTAAATCGATTAGGAAATATGTAACGCAGAGGAGCATCATTGAAGAAAATCATACAATTCGGCGAGAATGTTAAAGGATACACCATTCCCGTTTTGAATGAAAGAGAAATAAGAGCGGCTGCCGGCATTCTATTTGTACTCATGTTTATAGCTATACAACAAGCGGCTCAGTTCCAGAACTTTTTATTGTTAAAGTACGCAATCGTCATCTTTCTGACCGACATGCTCATTCGCGTATTTATCAATCCCAGGTATGCTCCAACGCTGATAATCGGGCGATTCATTGTGAGGAAACAGGTACCGGAATATGTGGGAGCCAAACAGAAAAAATTTGACTGGATTATTGGCATTATATTGGGATTAACGTCAAAAGCGCAATGGCTGATTGTATTTGGATTTGCGATCTATATTTACCTTACCGTGGTTTTATTTCATGATTTCTTTAAAGAGCAGCCATACGATCTATTTGGTTTGACTGATACTACCCCTTCTGAAATAGCTGATTGATATATCCCGTTAATTTTATGACGATAGGGCGTACAGTTCATCTTCTGTAGTGTACGCCTTTTTTAATACGTTTCCCATTTTTAGCAAATACTGGTGTGGAAAGTAGAGCATAGTCGTGGAAAAAATAAGATAGTAGGCTCCATTTCGAAGACCAAAGATCGACGGACATCTTCGCAGGTTATAAAACTTATCCTGAACGCAGTCAAAGATAGAAAAAAATCTGCCCGCCATGATGCGGCGTGTTATAGCTCGATGAATTGCTTTTTATAGTCTAAAATAGTAAATACACAGTATCCTTTTTATAGTAATGCAATGCTAATGATTAACGTCGAAATTTGTATCAACAGCGATGGGGGGCAATCGGTTTCAGATGCCGTTTCTGCCGCATTACATGGCGGGGCGTCCACCATTGAATTATGCGCTGCGATGGAAGTTGGCGGATTAACCCCGGAGCGGCATCATATCAGGGAAGCCAGGAAGGCATTTAAGGACAAAAACGGATTGATGGTCATGATCCGTCCCCGGGCGGGTGACTTTTGCTATGCGTCGAACGAGATACAAGTCATGCACGATCAGATTAAAATGGCAGCTGAGGAAGATGCCAATGGCGTCGTGTTTGGTGTTTTACGGAAAGAGGATGACGGCCTTGATCTGGATCAGTTGAACCGGCTTGTGGAAACCGGTAAAGGACTTGGAATGAAAACGACCTTTCACCGGGCCTTTGATGCCACTTCCAATTCTCTGGAAACATTGGAATACCTCATCGATGGGGGCGTCGATCGTGTTCTGACCAGCGGTACAAGCTGGTATGATCCCCGACCCGCGGTTAAAGGTGTCAACCAATTAAACCAAATCATCGAACAAGCCAAAGGACGGATCGAAATTGTGGTAGGCGGTGGTGTTGCCATCGGAAATGTTGAAAAACTGTTGAGAAATCTTATACTCTCATACAATAACATTTCCATCCACGCCTATTCCGGAGCGCAGGAAAACGGTATTACGAAGAGGAGGTTAGTGCATTCACTAGTCTCTGCAGTTGAAAATATGAGCAGTAATTCCTAAAACCTTGTTACTCAGCTTAGATAAGGTAAAGGATTTATGATTAATTAACGACTGTAATTTTTAATAGGGAAGTATAACACTTTGAAAAAAAAATTATCAATCGGCCTGTTGTTTGTTTTTATTTTATTTTTTGATATACTGATGTCAGCATCAAATAGAGATGAAAAATTACAGTGGTGGCGGGATGCTAAATTTGGTCTTTTCATTCACTGGGGCCCGTCCAGTATCAGCGGTACGGAAATTAGTTGGTCGCGGATCGGTCACCCCTTCGACCACCAGGGGTCCCGCCAGGTAGTTCCCCCCGGGGTGTACGACACTCTTTTCAAGCAGTTTAATCCGGTCCGCTTTAATGCCAATCAATGGATGGAACTGGCTGAACAGGCCGGTTTTAAATATGTCGTTTTCATCACCAAACACCATGACGGTTTTTCCATGTGGCCAACCCGGCAGAAACGTTTTCCGACCGATTCCAGCCTTCCGGAACATTATAGTATTGCCGACACGCCTTTCAAAAGGGATATTTGTAAAGAGATAGCCGATGCCGCTCATAATTACGGTCTGAAACTGGGATGGTATTATTCGACACGGGACTGGACCCATCCCGATTATCTTGTCGGGGATAATCAAAAGTACAACACGTATTATGAAGAGCAGGTAAGGGAATTACTGACAGATTATGGCCAAGTGGACATCATGTGGTTCGATCATGTGGCGGGCAACTGGAGCGATTACACATTCCAGCGCCTGTTCAATATGATGTACGAACTGCAGAGCGATACTCTGCTGGTCAATGACCGGGCCGCACGGTTTATCAGAAAAACAGAGGATGAACCTCCCGGCGAGGCTTTATCTGAATCAGTGCAGGGCGATTTCGACACGCCGGAACAGAAATAGCACTCCCTGTTGAAAACCGCGATGAGATAGATTCCATAATTGAGCTTATGGTGAAATAGAAACAGATTCGTATAGGAGTAAGTCATGCAAAGTAGATCTGGATTAATGAAACATGCAATACTAATTATCCTGCTTGTAAGTTTGCTATCTCAGATTAGCTATTCACAAACCAATAAGATTTGGGATGAAACAGAGGCCCAGAAAAAAGAGCGAATGGCTTGGTGGACAGAAGCACGGTTTGGAATGTTTATCCACTGGGGATTATATGCCCAGGCAGCCAGACATGAATGGGTGAAGAAGCGTGAACGGATTTCTGAGGAGGATTATCAGAAGTATTTCGAATTGTTTAATCCCGATTTATTCGATCCGGTTGAATGGGCAAAAAAGGCTAAAGCCGCAGGAATGAAATATGCCGTGATTACCTCCAAACACCACGAGGGATTCAATATGTTTGCATCGGAATATACCGGTTATAATATTATGAATACCCCTTATGGAAAGGATATTATCAAGGAGTGGGTGGACGGTTTCAGATCCGAAGGCCTTAAAGTAGGTTTCTACTATTCACTGATCGACTGGCACCACCCTGAGTATACAATCGACCGGGTACATCCTCAGAGCGCGAATACTCAAGAAGAATATGACGAACTTAATAAGGATCGCGATATGAGGATTTACCGCAAATATCTCAGAAATCAGGTTCGCGAAATTCTAACCAATTACGGCAAGATTGATATTCTCTGGCTCGACTATTCGTTCCCGGGCCAGTTTGGGAAAGATCGGGATGATTGGGGTTCGGTGGAACTGCTGAAAATGGTTCGCAAACTTCAACCCGATATTCTTGTCAACGACCGTGCCGACCTGAAAGATTATTGGGGAGGCTGGGATTTTACAACTCCCGAACAATTCAAGGTTCAAAAATGGCCTGAAATTGACGGGGAAAGAATCCCATGGGAAACCTGCCAGACCTTCTCCGGTTCCTGGGGATATTATCGGGATGAATATACCTGGAAGGATACTAAGCAATTGCTTGTACTGTTGATTGAATCAGTCAGTAAAGGTGGAAACCTGCTGTTGAATGTAGGTCCCACAGCAAGGGGGACCTTCGATGACCGGGCTGACAAAGCATTATCTGAAATGGGGAGATGGATGAAATACAATAGCCGTTCAATCTATGGCTGCACCCAGGCACCCGATGAATATACTGCACCTGATCATACCCTATTAACATTCAACCCGGAAACTAACAGGCTCTATATACATCTTCTTGATTACCCGTTGAAAAACTTTTTGTTAAAGGGATTTGGAGACAAGGTGAAATACGCTCAGTTTTTACACGACGCCTCTGAGATTAAAATGGGGAAGCCTTACGGGCACTGGGTCCAACAGGAAACGACTGAAAACGATATTAACCTTTTGCTGCCCATAAACAAACCAAATGTTGAGATCCCGGTGATAGAATTGTATATAAAATAGATGTGTATTGTCTGGATGGGCAGTAATTGGACTTTGGTATCAGTTCAATATTCCCTTAATTAGAATGTGGCTGTAAAGGTATTATAATGGGGTAATAAATATGAGCAGGATCATCTGTATTATGTTAATTTCGGTTTTTTTCTGGGCATGTGCATCAGATTCAAGTAAGATATCTACAAAAAAGATAGATGATGAAATCCGCGCACAGCAATTAAAGGATATGAAATTTGGCATGTTCATCTGCTGGTCGTTCAGTACCTTTTCCGGTCAGGAATGGACGCCGACTCTGGATAAGGATGCCTCTTATTTCTCCGCTACGGGATGCCATACCGATCAATGGTGTAAAACCGCGAAGGATGCCGGTATGGGGTATATCCTGTTTCTGTCCAAACACCACGATGGTTTTTGCCTGTGGGATACCGAAACGACCGATAAAAAGGTAACAAACAGTCCAATCGGCATCGATGTGCTGGCGCAATTGCGAAAATCATGTGATAAATATGGAATCAAACTGGCCCTTTATTTTTCAGAAGGCGACTGGAACTGGCCCGGGGCGGTTGACGGTAAAGGACACAACGCCGGCGCCGGTAAAAATCCTGAACTGAAAAAAGCGCAGTTAAAAGAACTCTGCACGCAATACGGTCCCATTGAATTTTTCTGGATGGATCACGCTGTCGGCGATGGCGGACTGAACCATCCGGAAACCGTCGAATGGGTGCACCGGTTCCAACCCAATTGTTTTGTCGGATTCAACCATGGTGAACCGGCCGGCAGACTGTCTCTGCGGGAAATGGGCACACCGGGGCCCATCGGTGATGCCAGTACAACCCGCTATAATAAAGAAGCGGAAGAAAATTACAAGGGCTATCTCGTAGCCGAATTCACCTATCCGATCTTACCTCCTCATGAAGGTGGTGCCATGTGGTTTTATTCATTACCTGAACATGACGAGCTGTGTCACCAACCTGAAAAAGTCTTTGAGGACCACCGCGGTGCCGTCGAATATGGTAATATTTTTTCCATCAATGTCGGACCGAATTATGAAGGTAAACTCCGGGATATCGATGTAAAAACATTGACCAAAGTCGGAGAAATGATCCGGGACTGGAATCATCAGGTCGAATAGGGGATTGATTATAATTCGCTTTAAAGCGAGCAAGCCGATCCCCTATACCCTTGGATAGTTCCAACTTAGTATAGGAGATAGAGTAATAGATTAAAAGTGAACCTGTCTTTCGTTCATGTTTATAGGAAGACTTTTACCTCACCAGGATAAATCCTGGTGATGGTACAAGGGAAGAACGAATCGATAACTTTGTACGATCACCAGCTTTTAAGCTGGTGTAAAAGGCGGCCAAAATGTATAAATATCAGAGGAGACAGGACTGATAGCGCTAATTTACAACACTACTTGTTAAAGGGAAAAGGTTAAGATAGAAAATAGATAAAACGAAGAATCAATCAATGAAAGCAATACGCATGAAACCCTGTTTTAATTTTTTTATTGCACTATTCTTCGCACTGGTGGCAACATCAGTGAATGCACAGGAAATAAAGATCATTGAAGCCCCGGAGTTTTATCAACTCTATGCCAGGGATGCAACAGACAGTGCTGAAGTCGTAATCACAGGCCGTGTTAAAGGTAACGGCCGTGTCGGGGACTTGTCTTTATACGTCTATAAAGATGGAAAACGTTATGACCATCAGAAATACAGCATGAATGGTGAGTCATTTGCTTTTTCATCGCGTATTCATTCCGGGTTACACTCTTTTCGATTTGAACTTTATCTGGAAAAGGATGGACGCGACAGCCTCTGTTATATGGCCGATAGTGTCGTGTGCGGCGATGCCTACATCATTTCCGGACAGTCGAATTCCCATGCCAGCAGCAGTCTGTCTACCTACAGAAGCCCCTATTGCCGGAGTTTCGGTGTAAAAACAGGCTATGAAACCTATACGGAAGAGGACAAACAGGTGCGCTGGGGACGGGCGACCGGCAATGGACCCGGACTGGAAGGCGTGGGGGGATGGTTTACCAAAATTAACTACGGTGTCGGCGTATGGGGTATGGAGCTGATGCGGCTTATTGTGGAAGAATATCAGGTGCCGGTCTGTATCATCAACGGCGGCAGCGGTTCTTCGTCCATCAGAGAAAACATGCTGTACCCGGAAATTTCGTCCCTGGAAACCAGTTTCGGCAGACTGGCCTACCGGATCGATAAGGCCGGCTTGAAGGACCGTGTAAAAGCTATCCTCTGGCACCAGGGGGAAACCGATTCGGATCAACGCTACGCAGCATACAGGGATGACTTTGATGTGTTGCTGAATGATTGGAAACGCGTATATACAGGATTACAAAAAATCTATTTATTTCAACTGCATCCGGGTTGTGGCGGCGATTTTCAATCGGAGTTCCGGGAAATACAGAACACCATCGCGGATCATTATGATATGGTGGATATCATGTCCACCAGTAATGTTTTAGGGCATGATGGTTGTCACTTCACATACGAAGGTTACCTCGCATTTGCACACAGGATATTTCCGTTACTAGCCCGTGATTTTTATGGTGAACAATATGATCACACTATTACACCGCCTGAATTAATCAGCGCTTCTTACAGCAGGGAAGCAATAAACAAGGAATCTAAAATTATCCTTACGTTTGATCAGGACGTCAAGTTCAAAAATTCTCTGGAAGTAAATGGGAAAACCCACTATTTGAGAGATCAATTCTTTTTAGGAAAAAACAGTGAGGATCCGTTAATGACCAATCAAGTGAAGACGTTTATGGGCTATGGTAATAAATTATTTATCAAACTGAAGGATAACGAACGCTATAATCTGATAACCTACCTGCCCGGAAAATACTATATGAATACAGATGAGATTTATAACGGTCCCTGGATCAGAGGCAGTCAGAATAACCTGGGCGCGCTCAGCTTTGATCGCAGAGAAATAGAGATCACATCTTCCAATAGACATTTTGTACCGGACAGTATGATGACTTATAAAACAGTGACTGATAAAAAAGGAAATCCTTCAGACCTTAAGCTGCATGTTTTCTTCCCTGAGAACTATCATCCGGTCCAGAAGCGCCCGGCCATCGTGTTTTTTTTCGGTGGAGGATGGAACGGCGGCTCGCCGGATCAGTTCTACCCGCATTGCGATTATCTGGCTTCCAGAGGTATGGTGGCCATATCGGCTGAATACCGCGTAAAATCCAGAAATAATACGTCCCCGCGCGAATGTGTTAAAGACGGTAAATCGGCCATAAGGTGGATCCGGCAGAGTGCGGCAGATTTAGGAATCGATCCTGATAAACTGGCAGCAGGCGGGGGCTCCGCCGGTGGGCAGGTGGCCGCAGCAACCGGAACGGTAAAGGGATTTGAGGAGGAAGGCGAAGACCAGAGTATCAGTTCCCGACCCAATGCGCTGGTCCTGTTTAATCCCGTTTTCGATAATGGTCCGGAAGGATATGGATATGACCGGGTTAAGAATTATTGGAGGGCGTTTTCACCACTCCATAACCTGAATTCGAACACGCCCCCCACTATCGTATTTCTGGGCACCAATGATAAACTGATTCCGGTGTCAACAGCCGAGAAATATAAACAACAGATGGAAACAAATGGCCGGCGATGCGACCTGCATGTCTATGATGGCCAGGGTCATGGTTTCTTTAATTTCTGGCACAAGGCATATTATAACAAGACCGTGATAGAAATGGATCGGTTCCTAATTTCATTGGGCTACCTGGAAGGCGAACCAACAATTGCAGATGATTGGGAGGACACCATATTTAAAGACTATGATATTGACACGTTTACCTTTAAGGGACGGGAAGCAAGGGTCGTTTTTCCGCATAAGAGCAACGATAAGAGAAACTGGATCTGGCGGGCACGGTTCTGGGGCCATGAACCGCAAACTGATATCGCCCTGCTGGAAATGGGTTTTCATGTGGCCTATGTGGAAGTCGGCGGGCATTTGGAAATGAAGAGGCTGTTAAGATCTGGGATGATTTTTACGCTTTTGTAACAGATAAATATCAACTGAATAAAAAAGTGGTTCTGGAGGGCATGAGCCGCGGCGGACTGATCCTTTATAACTGGGCGAACCGGAATGCGGACAAGGTAGCTGCCATTTATGCGGATGCACCCGTTTGCGATTTCAAAAGCTGGCCCGGGGGAAAATGGACTGGTACCGGTTCTGAAACGGAATGGCAAAAATGTCTGGAAGTCTATGGAATGACGGAAGAAGAAGCCCTCGTATTCAAAGGGAATCCGGTTGATCATATGGAAAATATAGCGAAGGCCAGAGTTCCTATCTTACATGTTGTTGGAAATAAAGACAAAGTTGTACCCGTCTCGGAGAATACCGCTGAATTAAATAGAAGGCTCGAATCACTTGGCTGGACAATGATGGTGATTCACAAATCCGAAACTGGGCACCATCCTCATTCGCTCAAAGATCCTAAACCCATCGTTGACTTCATATTGAATAATACCAAAAATATGATGCGTGAAATATCTGGAAAGCCTGAATAAATAAGAACCAGATTTAATTTAATTAATTTGAAGGTTTTAAAAAATTGGAGTAGCTATAGATGTCCGAGCGTAATATTCAATTAATGCATCCCAGCGATCAGATTATCATGATCATCGACCGTATTTACAAAAAAGGATTGACGACCACGTCCGGTGGTAATATTTCCATCTATGATGAAAACGGTGATATCTGGGTGACGCCATCGGGAATCGATAAGGGATCCCTGACACCGCGCGATATCATGTGCGTGAAAAGCAGCGGCGAAATCATCGGTCCGCACAAACCGTCACTGGAATACCCTTTTCATAAAGCCATCTATGAACGGCGTCCGGATATCAAGTCGGTGGTCCATGCCCATCCGCCGGCCCTGGTTTCCTTCAGTATTGTTCGCCAGATTCCCGATACCAGCGTCATTCCACAGGCCAGGAGGGTGTGCGGTCCTATCGGATACGCCCCTTACAGGATTCCCGGAAGCGAGGAACTGGGCAATGAGATAGCTAAACAATTCGAAAAAGGATTCAAAGCGGTGATTATGGAAAATCATGGTGCCGTGGTCGGCGGATCCGATGTGATCGAAGCCTATGAGCGTTTCGAAACCCTCGAGTTCTGTTCGCGGACGATCATTAATTCCAAAATAATCGGTTCTCCTCATTTTCTGACCGATGAACAGCTCAAAGCATTCGATGACCAGATTCCCCGGGATATTGCAGTGATGGATCGTGTTGATTACCCATCGGATGAAAAGGGGATCCGGAACGACATTAAAAGGATGGTCCGCCGCGCCTGTGACCAGGGGCTGATGATGAGCACCTATGGTACGGTATCGGTTCGCTGGA
Organism: uncultured Calditrichota bacterium; assembly: GCA_964410215.1. Lineage (GTDB taxonomy): Bacteria > Calditrichota > Calditrichia > Calditrichales > CAYPHA01 > CAYPHA01. Next base: position 15,748 of record CAYPHA010000045.1, read on the forward strand.
AAGGGGACGATTTCCTGATCACGCCAACCGATGCCACCCGCTGGGACCTCCAGCTGGAAGATATCGTGCAGATTAAAGGTGGTAAAAGTGAGAAAGGCAAGACACCGAGCCGTTCCACCTGGCTGCATCAGAAAATCTATGAACGCCATCCTGACATAAATGCCATCATACTCACGCAGCCCGAATATATCATGGCATACGGTGTATGTCGCCGGAAACTGGATGTTCGCACTATACCCGAGAGCTGGCTCTTCCTGCAGGACCTGGAGAATGTCCCTTTCGGAAGCCATTTTACCAATAATGACCGCATTCCTGAACTGATATCTAAAAATAATCCGGGTGCCATCATAGAAAACGATTCGATTCTTATGACCGGTAAATCACTGCTGCAGGCTTTCGATCGCCTGGAAGTGGCGGAATTCAGTGCAAAATCGCTGGTGATGGGAAGGGCGCTTGGCAGTTTCTCTCCAATGAATCAGACGGAAATCGAGGAGCTGAAAAGAGCCTTCTTTTAACGAGGATTAATATTAGCCTGGTTCATTTATAAACATTTTAAGAAAAACATCCCCCTTCCCCCTTTGATAAGGGGGAACTAATCCCTTGTTATTTCTTAAGTTATGGAAAATGTTATCAATTTTCATGAATGATTCAGGTTAGGTTAAAACAGATAAAATAGTATCTTTGTGTTTAAAGATGAGGAACCATCATATGTTAAGACCTTGTGTTTTCCTACTCAGTTTCATCATTTTCACCATTGGTCTGACCAATCCTTCCATGGAGAAGCCGATTCAATATTTTTACGTTGCTCCCGACGGCGATGACGGCAGAGAAGGATCATTAGAAAAGCCACTGGCATCGTTCGAAGCGGCACAACAAAAAGTGCGCACCTTCAGGGAAAAGCATCCGCAGATACCGGTCGCGGTTTATTTCCGAGGCGGTAAGTACTATCTACAGAAACCGGTTGTTTTTTCAGCTGAAGACAGCGGCACGGATAAGGCCCCGGTGACGTATGAAGCCTACCCTGGTGAAATGCCTTATGTATTGGGTGGTGAGCAACTGGAATTGAAATGGGAACCTTATAAAGAGGGTATTTTTAAAGCCGATGTGCCGGAAGGGATCGTTTTTGAATCCTTTTTCGTAAACGATGCGTTGCAGGTGCTGGCGCGGTATCCGAATTTCAATCCCGATGCAGAAATCTTTAACGGCTACGCGGCGGACTGTATTGCGCCTGAACGGGTTAAAACCTGGAAAAATCCGGCAGGTGGTTATTATCATGTTATCCATGGTCACCGCTGGGGTGGCTTTCATTTTCAGATCACAGGCAAAAAAAGTGATACGGAACTGGAATTGACCGGAGGCTGGCAGAATAACCGGCCGGAAGGCGGACAACACCCCGAATTCCGTTTTGTGGAAAACATCTTTACCGAGCTGGACACCATTAATGAATGGTATCTGGACAGGAGCACATCCACATTGTATTACTATCCCGATCCGGCGCTCGATCTCACGACTGCCACATTTGAGTATGCTGCCCTCGAAAACCTTGTTCAGTTTGTTGGTTCTGAAGATGATCCGGTTCGTCATGTTACACTGGACGGTTTCAACTTCAGAAGAACCGTCCGTACCTTTCTGAAGAACAGGGAACCGTTGCTGCGCAGTGACTGGACCATTTATAGGGGTGGATCGGTGTTTTTGGAGGGAACAGAAAATTGCGTTATAAGAAATTGTGAGTTCAACCAGATCGGTGGTAACGCGATCTTTTTTAATCATTATAATAAACATGCCCTGGTCGAAGGCTGTCATATCTATGAAATCGGCGCGAGCGGCATCTGTTTTATCGGCGATACGAGTGCGGTTCGTAACCCGAAGTTTGTACCATATGGACCATATGTGGAAGAGGAAGATATGGATCTTACACCCGGACCAGAAAATAATAACTATCCGCAATATTGCACCGTCGAAAATAACCTGATACACGATATCGGAACCATTGAAAAACAGGTTGCCGGCGTCGAAATAAGTATGGCCGCCTGGATCACGCTGCGTCATAACAGCATTTACAATCTGCCCAGGGCCGGTATTAATATCGGGGAGGGGGCCTGGGGCGGTCATCTCCTGGAATTCAATGATGTATTCAATACCGTGCTGGAAACGGGAGACCATGGCTCGTTCAACAGCTGGGGCCGGGACCGGTTCTGGACACCAAACAAGGACATAACAGATGAGCGGGTGTCCCGGAATCCTTCCATCGTCCTGCTGGATATGTTGGCCCCGAACGTGATCCGTAATAACCGTTTCCGCTGTGATCACGGCTGGGACATCGACCTGGATGATGGTTCCAGTTATTATCGGATCTATAACAATCTCTGCCTGAGTGGGGGAATAAAACTTCGTGAAGGGTACTACCGGACCGTGCAGAACAATATCTGTGTCAATAACGGGCTGCATCCGCATGTCTGGCAGAAAAACAGCGGTGATATTGTCCGCGGCAACCTGTTTGGTGCCGTACATCAGCCAATTTATGTCGATTACTGGGGGCAATATGTCGATTTGAACTGGTTTATCTATCCGGAAGATTTGAAAAAAGTACAACAACTGGGTGTCGATAAAAACAGCCTGTCCGGTGATCCGCTTTTTGTGGATCCGGAAACCGGCGATTTCAGTGCTTCTTTTAAAAGTAAGGTATACACAATTGGTTGGAAAAATTTTCCCATGAACCGGTTCGGTGTTCAAAAACCATCGCTGAAAGCCATCGCTGAAACACCGGAAATACCGGAGCTAATACAACGGAATCTGGAAATTGCCAATATGGTTTCTTTTTATTCCGGCCTGATTAAAAATGTGTCTACAGAGGGAGAACTATCCGCAACCGGGATGTCGGAGAAAAAAGGTGTTTTAGTGGCACGTGTGCCGATGGAGGGCGTGTTTCAGAGACTGAAGCTGCATAAGAATGATGTCATTTTAGAAGTGAACGGCGAAATGGCGCATAATGTAACAGAATTACGCAAAATTATAGATAAAAGTGAAATCCTGAGTTTAACGGTCTGGAGAGAACAGAAACGGCTGATGTTACAATGAACGCAGAGTGATGATTCTATCAGCATGTATCAGGTACGTTAGTCCATCAGCATAGTGTTAATGAGTTGCAGCAAAGTGCATGTAAGCTTGGTTGCGATGATGATTATTGTACCGTTATCGATCAGGTTTTTATGATCGTTATAATGCTTACGCTTCCACCTCAGTTAACGTTTTATCGCGATCCGGTTTATTAGAATCTGCTTTCTGAAAGCGGCCGATAATAGTATCGATCAGGTCACTGAATATGTAATAGAGCACCGGAACGACGACCAGCGTAAGCGCCGTGGAAAAGAGCAAACCAAATATGACCGCCACGCCCATATTACCCCACCATTGGGAACTGTCCGCGCCGATTTCGATAAAATTGGTAAAATCGAGTGAGAACAATCCGATAAAGTTGATATTGATACCAACGGTCAGAGGAATCAGCCCGAGTATGGTTGTGATGGCCGTTAGCACAACCGGTCGCAACCGTGTTTTTCCGCCCTGTATTATCGCCTCCAGTTTTTCAATACCCTTTTGTCTTAATTTCTGGATATAATCAATCAGAACGATGGCGTTGTTGACCACGATGCCTGCCAGAGAAATGATTCCGATACCGGTCATGATGATGCCAAACGGTTTGAACGCGATCAGCAAGCCCACAAAGACACCGAAGAAGGAAAGCAGAACAGATATCATGATTACAAAAGGCAGGGTTACGGAATTAAATTGGGATACCAGTACGAAAAAGATCAAGAGAACCGCGATAAAAAAGGCCCGCATGAGGAAATCAGAGGCCGCCTGTTGTTCCTGGTCCTGTCCGGCAAAGCTTAATGTGTAATTTTCCGGCACCCGATAATCCACAAGCCGCGTTTTTACATCGGCCAGGACCTCGGCCGAACGGCGTCCGAACGCATCGGCCGTAATGGTGACGACGCGGTCGCCGTCGACATGATTCACCGTGCTCAAACCCGAGGCCAGCTCGATCGTGGCAAAATTGGCCAGGGGATAGTGTTCGCCTTCATGAAACACGGTCAGGTTCAGCAGATCCGTGTAATTCGCGCGGAAATCTTTGCTGAAACGCACCATGATATCGTATTCGTCCTGGCCTACCCGGTATTCGGATGCCTCTGTACCGTTAACCGCGGTGCGAATGGTACTGGCTATTTGTGATGTATTGAGTCCAAAAAGGGCGGCTTTTTCACGGTCAATACGAACCCGTAGTTCGGGCCGGCCCTTCTCGTAATTATCTTTTAATTCACTGATACCGGGGATATCCCTGATTTCCTGCTGAATAGCCGTTGAAATCCGGTCCAGCTCCCGGAAGTCTTCACCCTGAATCTGAATCTCAACCGCTTTACCCGTAGGCGGCCCTTCCTGGGGTTTGGTTACATTGATTTCAGCACCCGGGATGGCCTGTACTTTTTCCCTGATCTGATCGAGGGTTTTGAAACTGTTTTGTGTGCGCTGGTAACGTTCCAGAAAATCGATGGTCACTTTGGATTTGTGCGGAGCGGATCCGCCTGCTCCGAAATCCATATCGTCTCCGGCATTTCCGACCTGGGCGACGTAGTATTCCATATCGGTGACATCGCTCAGACGTTTCTCGATTTCCCGCACGATTTTATCCGACGATTCAATCCGCGTACCCAGGGCGGTCTCCACTTTTACAGTCGCCTGTGTGGGCTCGAGATCGGGGAAAAATTCAATACCATGGTTGAAAACACCATAAAGGAAAAACATGATGATATAGGCGCTGAATGTCATGGAAAGGGTCGTTTTGCGATGCGACAGGGCCCAGCGCAACGTTGCATCATAGCGCTTAATCAGCCATTGTAAAAGCTTGTCACCGGGTAAACGTGACATACCCGAATCCAGTTTTAGCCAGGTGGAAGCAATTACCGGGTTGAAAACGAGCCCTACGAACAAGGAAGCGGATAGCGTGATGATCAGCGTAATCGGCAGATAACTCATAAATTCACCAACAATGCCCGGCCAGAATATCATGGGAGTAAAGGCACCAAGGGTCGTGATGGTGGAGGTGATAACCGCCACGCCGACTTCGGATGTACCATCCCTGGCGGCCTGCATCAGGGATTTGCCTTCCTGGTGATGACGGTAGATGTTTTCGATAATGACGATGGCATTGTCGACCATCATACCCAGGGCCAGGATCAGACTGAACAGCACAATCATATTAAGGGTATAGCCCAGAAAGCTGATCACGACAAAGGAAATCAGCATGGAAAGGGGAATGGCAATTCCCACGAGCAGTCCATTGCGTGCGCCCATGAAAAAATACAGTACCAGAATAACCAGCAGCAATCCGGATATGATATTGTTTTCCAGGTCGTTGACCATAACGCGAATATCCTTGGACTGATCGGCCAGGATGGTATAGCTGGTCTGTGAGGGGAAGTTCTTCTGTTCTTTTTCCAGGATCGCTTTGACGTCATCGGCAATACGGATGATGTTTTCACCGCTTCGTTTCTGAATGGACAGGGTCACACTGGACTGCCCCTGCAATCGTGAAAAACTTTCCTGTTCTTTAAAACCGAATTCAATATCCGCCACATCCTGAACATGCACCGGATAGCCGTTTTTTACCTCGATAACGACCTTCTTTAATTCTTCAATGGATGTAAACTCACCGGGAATACGGACCGTATATTTAAGATTACCGCTCTCCACAGATCCGCCGGGAATGGTTGTGTTCTCCTGACGAATCGCCTGAATGATATCGTCAACACCAAGCCCGTAATATTTTAAACGGGCGGCGCTGAGATTGACTTTCACTTCGCGTTCCACACCACCGGAAATCTTCACATCGAGCACACCCGGTATCTGTTCAAAACGGTCCTGCAGATTTTCAGCCACTTTCTTTAATTTGACAAGGGATTGTTTGCCCACAATGCTGACCAGCATGATGGGGATATTTTCAAAGTTGATTTCCTGAATAATTGGTTCTTCGATATCGCCCGGGAGATCGGTCCTGGACTGATCCACTTTTTCCCGGACCTTTCGAACCGCGTCGTCAATATCCATGTCCGGCTCGAATTCCACGGTAATGTTGGTATAGCCTTCCTGGCTGATCGAGCTCATCTTTTTTACTTTTGATATTTCTTTCAGCTTTTTTTCGATGGGATCGGCTACGAGCGTTTCCATATCGGATGGGGAAACCCCGAGATAAGGGACGGCAACGATAACGACCGGTTGTTTGATCTGAGGAAAAGACTCAACCGGCAATGACCCATAAGTAATCAGGCCTGTTAAAACCAGTAAAAAGAGCAGGACAAAAACACTGGTTTTTGAATTCAGGGAAATATTTGTAATTTTCATATCATTTTCGCCTTTTTATTCCGTTATTTCACCATTCATCGCCTGAATTGCTGCGCCATCCGACAAATCCTGCTGACCAAGCACCACAAGTTCCTGATCGGGTAGTAATCCATCAACCAGCACACTGTCTTCATGAATGGCCATCACATCAATGTTAACTTCACGGGCGGTGTTATTATCGTTTATAAAAACGGTACGTCCGGTTTCTGTGTTGAGAAGGGCATCGATCGGGATAACAATTTTATTTTTAAACGCTTTGCGCAAAAGTTTCAGGTTGGCAATCATTTCCGGTGCCAGTTTTTGATCCGAATTATCGAGATCGATCTCTATTTTGAACGTGCGGCTGATAGGATCAATGCTTCTGGAGACAAAGGACACCCGGCTTCTGATTGAAACATCACGATAGGCGTCGAATGTCAGGGTAACCGGTGTGTTCATTCCAATATCACTGATGAAACGTTCCGCTACACCGGCCTCAACCTTCACTTTCCCGTTATCGATCAGTTCAAAAACAGGAGTCATCGGCATGATATAAGCACCAAAATCATAATAACGGTCGTTGACGCGTCCGCTGATCGGGGCAACAATGAATAACTTTTCATACCGTGCACGAGCGAAATCGTAGGCGGCCCTTGCCCGGTCCATTGTATACCGCGAAGCCAGAAATTCGTTTTCTGATATCGCTTTTTTACTGAACAGCACTTTACTGCTGTTATGATTAAGCTCCGCCTGTTGCAAGCCGGCTTTTGCTTCTTTATAAGAAGCCTCGAGAACCCTGTTTTCCAGAACGGCAAGCGTATCGCCGCTTCGGGCGTAACTTCCCTTATCTTTCCGGACCGTTTTCAGCAACCCGCCTTCTTCACCGATGATCTTAATCTGGTTCCGTGCTTTTACGGTGCCGGTGATCTCAAGGTATTCATAAAACGAAGTCGGTTCGAGCCGGACGGTTTTTACATAGACGGCATCAGACCGCCCCGGTTCTTCAGCTGCTGTATTATTGCCCGAACACCCCACTATCAGCATCGATAGCAGTGTCAGGGTTATCATTACTATTTTCGTTTTCATTCTTCCTCCACATTTCAAATGGCTATTGCCGTTCAATACTTAATAATCAATCGCTTTTCCGGTTACGATTTCCCAGTCAAAATAGGCCCCCAGGTAATCATAGGTCGCCCTGAAGTAGTTCACACGGGCCTGATCGAGAAACACACGGCTGTCTTTAAGCTCCAATTGGGTGGCTAATCCGTTCTGTACACGGACTTCCGCGATTTCAAACGCCCGGCGGGCGGATTCCACGCTTTTTCTTGCTGCCTCGATCCGTTTTTGCGCTTCCTGCAGGCGAAGGGATACGTTATCCAGGTCAATCCGGATCCGGTCTTCCTCCAGGGATATCTGTGTACGTATTTTATCGGTTTCGATACGCGCTTTCTGCACCTGGGCAGATGTAAATCCCCCGGATAAAATCGGAATATTCAGGGAGACACCCAGGATAAAATTATCATTGTCATTTTCCAGCTTATACGCATCGGAAAGGGCGCTGTAACTGTAAGTAAAACTGCCGTTCAACGTCGGTAAATGGTTGGCGAATTGCAGTTTGATGTTTTTTTCATTCATTCGTTCTTGCCATAGCAAGGCATTGTAATCGGGTCTTGACTTAAAAATCTCCACCGCATCGGTTTCCTGCGGTATCGGTTTTACTTCCTCCAGATTTCCCTGTAATACAATTTCTTCGTCGAGCGGAAGATTAAGCAACGATTTTATATTGTTTAAAGCGAGTTTGTAATTTTTTTCAGCTTCGATGGTTTCGGGAATGGCATTTTGCCAGCGTACTTCAGCCTGCAGCAGGTCAAACTCTGAAACGGTTCCACTTTCATAACGGATGCGGGTATTATCATAATTAGAGCGGGCACTTTCTTCGGAATCCCTGTTCACTTTCAAAATTTCTTCTGCGAGCAGTGCCTGGAAAAACGCTTTTTTTACCCTGGAAAGGATTATATTTTTCTGGTAAGCAAACTGGTTCTCTACGTAATAGCTATAGTCATAAGCGATTTTGAGAGCGGTGCCCACTTTTCCGAAACTGTAAATGGTCTGCCGTAACGTTGTGTTGAAACTGTATTCATTGTTAAACGAAAATGAAAACCGGTTGGGCATATCACCGCCTTCGGCATTCACGTAAAAATAGGTCTGCTTAAAATTCCGGTTGTAATTTAAGGACGCATCAATGGTGGGCAGGGCCTGGGACCGGGCTTCGCGTACATTAGCATCGGCAGTTCTGAATTCGGTCCGGGCCAGCTTCAGTTCTTTATTCTGTTCTTCAGCAAGCCGGATGGCTGCTTCCAGATCCAGCTCCATTGCAAATGCCAGTGATGTCCCAAATAGAAAAACGAAAATAACAGGGGCAAAAGTTTTTACAAACATCCATTCCTCCGAATTAACAGGCCGGTAATATAACTGAACGGACTGGCCTGCAAATAAACGATTAAAACTACGATCCAGAAAACGCTCAAAACGCTTTTTTATTCCCGATAATCATAAACTTATTCTTAGAGGCTCCTGTAAAGTATATTTGTCGTCATCCTTATTTTTTTTTATGTTAACAACCTTACCACCAAAAATTACCAAACTTCAATTATTTCTAAAGGGAGAACCGATGATACGCATGAGATTTATTACATTTGCTCTTATTCTACTGTTCGCTTCGAACCATTTAAGCGCGCAGGAAAAACAGGGTAATATCGTTCAATATTTCGGAAAGGAAAAAGTTGAACAGATTACGGAAGGAGATGTAATCCACATCTTCCGGGAGGGCCTTGTACTGGCCGGACAACGCTTTTCCATGGGCTCAGGGGCCGTTTCTGTTAACCCGTTATTTGCACAAGTCCTCCAGGAGGGTACGGGTAGCATCGCGGAGGGCAATACGGCCTTCACTGATTTGATGGGCAATGAGAGCAGCTGGGAAAAAATCAGTGTCGATGATAAAAATGAATTCGAAAACCGGAGCCTTCGGCGAACCGGTTCCCTTTACCTGACCTATGATTCAGATGTGGAAAAAGTCGTTCTTCTTGAAGCATCCGGACACACGGACATACTGATCAATGGTTATCCTTATGAAGGGGATCATTACGATTTCGGGTATAGCCTGGTGCCTGTCCTTCTTAAACAGGGCAAAAATGAATTTATTCTGAGTGGGGGCCGTTTTCCCAGAATGCGGGCACGACTGCTTGATCCGGATACGCCGGTTCAGTTGACGACCCGGGATATGACCCTGCCTGATATCATTCTGGAAGAGAAAGGACCATTTCCGGGAGCCATACGTGTTATCAATGCCGGTGAAAAATGGTTTAAAGGAGGCATGATACGGTGTGATACTGACGGTCAGGTTTCCGAATACAATGTGCCTGCCATTTCTCCATTGCATGTCCGTAAGGTACCATTCCACGTTCCGGCACCGGAAACCATTCCTGACGAGGATAAAACCACAGCCCTGGTATCTCTTATTGATAAATCCGGAAAAACGGTATCCGTGGATACGATCGAATTAAACATTAAATCGAAGTACAAGCATCATAAGCGCACTTTTTTCAGTGATATCGACGGCAGTGTGCAATACTACAGCATTGCTCCCTCTTCGGATCCGGACATCGAGAATCCGGCCATGTTCCTTTCCGTTCATGGTGCATCCGTGGAAGCGGTGAACCAGGCCAATGCCTATAAACACAAAGAGTGGGGGCATCTTGTGGCACCGACAAACCGCCGGCCTTATGGTTACGCCTGGGAAGACTGGGGACGCATCGATGCGATGGAGGTGCTGAATCACGCTGAAAATTTACTGGGTACGGACCGGCAGCGCACATACCTCACCGGCCACTCCATGGGCGGGCATGGTACCTGGCAGATTGGGGCCACCTATCCGGACCGCTTTGCAGCAATCGCTCCCTGTGCCGGCTATCCCGATCTGCAACGCTACAGCCGGAGTTATCTGGAACGGTTACAGAATATGTCCGATGAACAGGCAGAAAGATGGGGTATCGACCGTGAGAAAATGATCGCGGCGCTTGAAAAGGCGGAACTGAAAGATGAATCGCTGATCATGCTGGATTCGCTCATGCGTCGCTCCGGAAATCCCGGCAGGACCCTAAAACTGAAACGCAATTACCTGCATCATGGTGTGTTCATCCTGCACGGTGAAAAGGATAACGTCGTTCCTACGGAAAATGCACGGCGCATGCGGGCTGAGCTGGGTGGTTTTCACAATGATTTTACCTATTACGAGTATCCGGATGGTACACACTGGTATGGTAATCATAGTGTCGACTGGCCGCCCATTTTTGACTTCTTCAAAGCACGATCGATTCCGGAAGCGAAAGACATAAAAAAGTATGAATTCTATACGGCATCACCTGGTGTTTCGTCGGGATCGCATTTTATTCATATTCATCAGCAACAGGTGCCACTGGAGATCAGTTCGTTTAACTATAACCGGGACAACCGGCAGGGTGAAAAACGACTGACGACTGACAATATCCATGTAATGTCCATCGACCTGGAGGCCATGAGCCAGGGAGCCGATACACTTATGGTTGATGGCCAGGAGTTCATCTTTTCTGCCGATGATAAAAAGGTATTCCTTAAGGAACAGGATGGCAAGTGGGTGGTATCCCAAAAACCATCCCCGAAAGAAAAAGGCCCCCATCGTAACGGCGGATTCAAGGATGCTTTTAATAATCATGTTGTGCTCGTTTTTGCGACGAAAGGAAATGATTCCGAAAACGCCTGGTATTATAACCGGGCCCGCTTCGATGCACAGACTTTCGGTTACCTGGGTAACGGCAGCTTTGAGATCGTTAAAGATACCGACTTCAAACCATCAAAATTTAAAGACCGGAATGTCGTGCTTTATGGTAACAAAGACAATAATGCCGCCTGGAATAAACTATTAAAGAAATGTCCGGTACAGGTTTCCGATAATGAAATCAGGATGGGTGATAAAAACTTGACCGGTACACAGTGGGGCAGTTTTTTTATTTATCCTCGGCCGGACAGTGATGCTGCGAGTGTCGGTGTGGTGACGGCGACAGGTGAAGAGGGCATGAAGGCTGCCTTTGCCAATGACTACCTTGGCCGCGATGCCTTTCCGGATCTGATTATCTTCGATGCCGCTATGATGGCGGATGGTATTTCCGGGCTGGAATGTGCCGGTTTCTTTGGTAACGACTGGTCCGTTGAAAATGGGGATTTCCAGTGGAACAGTAAACAATAGTGCATTGAAGATTAAATAGTATGGACGCTACGTTTCATGGATCGTCGTAAATTTATTAAAAAATCCCTTATTGCAGGAACAGGAATTATGGCCGCTTCGGATCGTTTACATTTGCATGCTTCTATCGAGCCACACAAAGGAGAGCGTTCCCTTAATCTGATGGGTAACCGCTTTGCCACCCTGTGCATCATGATCCGGACGACACCCTGGGAAGTTTCCCGTGATGTGAAACTGCACCCCAGGGAGGAATCGACTTTTCACACACTGGATGTGGTGCGCGATCTGAGGGAGGCCTTTGCCCTGAACAATCCGGAGGGGCGCCTTACCTGGGGTTTTACGCTGAATGCCCTGGAAGATAAGCGTCCCAACTATGTCGATATTCGTAAATACGTTGCGAACTGTCAGAAACAATTTGGTGACGAGGTATCCTATTTCCCCGGATATTTTCCGGCCATGTATCTGCCAAGAGAGCGCGTAAACCGGGAGATGAGCGAAGCCATACAGATCATTTCTGATTTCGTCGGCGAGGGGTACCGGCCTGAGGCCATCATGGGCGGTTTTATTTCCGCCGATACGCTGCGTTATCTTGGAGAAAAGGAAAATATCCATGCGGCACACGGGACGATCTGGAGTCAGCATGACGTCGACGGCGGCGGGGCGGATGGTTCACCGTCCTATCCGTTTTATCCCTCCACCGAACATTTCTGTAAACCCGCTCAGAACGAGAAAGATTTCATCAATTGTGTAAACCTGGACGGATGGAGCGTGGATTTCCTCTGTGCAAAAATCAGTGGCGGCATTCCGGGAACCAGTTTATATAACGGAGCCTCCAGCAGAAGGGGTGTCGGGCCCATTGAAACGTATTGTGAATGGGGACTGGATATCGGCCATGAGTCGGTTATGCACACCCAATCGCTCCATTTTGATCGCGGATTTGAGCTGAACGGTTTCGGCTGGATTCCGAATATCTGGGAGGCTGCCCTGGTAAAAGTTCCGGAGCGGAGGGACTGGGGGGACCAGTTCATACTGAGCGCGATGCGAAAGTGGATTGGTGCGACAAAAAAACGCTGGCCGGATGTCCGTTTCATTACCTTTGGAGAGTATGGACGGCTATGGCGGCAACACTTCAAAGACAACGATACCTGGGATTACCGTTTTGAAGAAAAGGGCCTGGGCATCGGTAATTCCTATGCGAACGAGGAAATCCGCTGGTTCATGAACAAATCCTTCCGGCTGGCCCTGCTACATAACTGGCATAAAAATATGCCGGAAAAAGTGATCGACTTTACACGGTACGATCTTCCGGCTCAGGAACCGCCTGATCCCTCTCCGGATAAACCGGTCACCGACTGGAGCCTGATGAACCGCATCAACCAGAAAGGGCTCCGCCCCCAGGATACACCAATCCCCCTGGACGAGCTCAATCACGAGGAACAGTCTCTGATTGCCGGATACTACCCGGAATTGTTCCGGTAAAATGGTCTTGATGTAGAATAAACTTGTGCTAAACCAATCAGTTTGCAAGGCGCGGTTGAATATGTGCGTCTGGCACGGGGCAGGTCTGTTATCTATCTCGGCAGCATTTTCTTTTAATAACGTCTTGACATTTTAACATTTTTATATAAATTCATAAATATGGAAGTAAAAACAAAACGCGCAACGATTTACCTTGATCCTGAGCTTCATAGAGCACTCAAAATCAAGGCAGCTCAGATTGATCGGACCATCTCCGATTTGATTAATGAGGCTGTAAGTACACTTTTGTCCGAAGATTTAGAGGATCTTACAGCCATTGAAAAGAGAAAAAACGAACCGAATCTTGAGTTCACTGAAGTACTAGCTGAACTGAAAGCCAGTGGCAAAATTTAATATCTTAATTAAAAAATCTGCTTCAAAAGAGCTTAAAAAGCTACCTTCCAAGGATATCTTAAAGGTTATTTCAAAAATAGAATCTATCGCCGACGAACCGAGGCCAAAAGGAGTTGAGAAACTAACGTCACAAGAGAATTATAGGGTCAGAGTCGGTAATTACAGGATAATATATTCAATTGAGGATGATAAGCTAATTGTACTTATCATTAAAATCAGTCACCGAAAAGATGTATATCGTTAATGATGTGCTAACGGCAAACCATATTGAAGGATTCGGTGTGCACATAACTGATGCCGGTATGGCGGTCTATCCGGTCAGCATCCGCTCATCATTGTGCCATCGGTGTCGGCCATCTTGCCCGGAAAATTGAAAAACTGGGAATGATTTTAGGATTGAAAGTAGTGAAAATCTGTTAGGTATATTTTAGTTTTTAAATAAATGGAGCTAGTACCCATGTATCACTTAAAACATATTTTCCGATTTCTCAATTCAGGCTCATCATTATTATTTCGCGGCAACCCCCCTTCACTTTTAATATTTTGTATTTTGTATTTTGTATTTTGTATTACCTGCACACACCAGAACGACGCATCCACATTACGCCTGCATTCTTTTTCCGAAATAAAACCTCATTTCAAAAATCCCCCGGCAGCCTACCGTCCTGCACCACTATGGGTCTGGAACGACGATCTCACGGAGAAGCAAATCGAAATACAGTTAAAAGATTTCAGCAAAAAAGGTTTTGGCGGCGTCTTTGTGCATCCGCGTCCGGGGCTGATTACGCCATACCTTTCCGAAACATGGTTTGACCGTTTCAAGTTCACCGTCGAAACGGCTAAAAAGCTGGGTATGCTTGTCTGGATTTACGATGAAAATTCCTATCCCAGCGGATTTGCCGGCGGGCATGTTCCGGCGGAGATGCCGGCATCCTACAACCAGGGACAGGGACTGGTGATGAAAAAGACCGATCAGTTTCCTGAAAATGCCGGGGATTACTACTTAATATTGAATGAGAGCGCCGAAGGATTTAGGGATATAACCGGTTCGTTTGCTGGTGAGGACCCGAATGCCGGCCCTTTTTATCTGTTCGAGAAAACGTATTATGGTAAGTCCGGCTGGTACGGTGGCTATTCCTATGTGGATTTACTTATGAAAGGCGTTGCAGAAACGTTTATCGACGTCACAATGACGGGCTATGACACGGTAAGTGGTACCGAATTTGGACATACCGTACCGGGTGTTTTCAGCGACGAACCGCATATTTCCCCTCCCGGTGGTATACGCTGGACGCCTGATTTGTTTGAGGCGTTTGAGGACCGCTGGGGATATGACCTTGTCCTGCATCTGCCTTCCCTGTGGCTGGAAACGGGGGACTGGAAACGTGTGCGTCACAATTATTATGGGCTGCTCCTGGAGCTTTTTATTGAAAGGTGGAGCAAACCCATGTACGAATATTGCGAAAAACATAACCTGAAATGGACGGGTCATTACTGGGAACACGACTGGCCGAATCCCATAGGCGGGCCGGATAACATGGCCATGTACGCCTGGCACCAGATGCCGGGTATCGATATCCTGATGAACCAGTACAGCCGGAGCGTCCACGCCCAGTTCGGGAACGTCCGGGCTGTCAGGGAACTTTCCAGTATTGCCAATCAATTTGGCCGGGAACAAACGCTGAGTGAAACTTACGGCGCGAGCGGCTGGGATCTTGCGTTTGAAGATATGAAACGGATTGCCGACTGGCAGTATGTGTATGGCGTAAATTTCCTGAATCAGCATCTGTCTTATGTCACCATTAAAGGAACACGAAAAAACGACCATCCCCTGTCCTTCTCCTATCATGAACCCTGGTGGGAACTCTATGGTATGCTGAATGACTATGCCGGGCGAATGACCCTGGCCATGACATCGGGGGAACAGGTGAACCGGATACTGGTGCTGGAGCCGACAACGACAGCATGGATGTACTTTGCTGATCATCCTCATGAAACCTTCTCAGGTCTGGGTCAGCGTTTTCAGAATTTTATTTTTGAACTCGAAGAAGAACATATTGAATACGATTTCGGTTCTGAAAACGTCATAGCAAATCACGGTCGTATTAATGGCTCCAGGTTTGTCGTCGGTGAACGGGCGTATGATATCGTCGTGTTGCCACCCGGCATGGAAAACCTGAATAAGGCCACGTATGAACTGCTGAAAAAGTTTATGATCCGGGGCGGTAAAACGGTCTCCTTCGCGGGAATTCCACCATATATCGATGGCCGGCCCAGGGACTTCCTGTCCGATTTTGCAGGCAAATTGGAAGAGCGGTGGATAGCTGCGGATAATGTGAGCACAATCCGGGATCTGCTCCTTCCTAACGATTTTCATGTCGGAAGCCGTACCGGAAACGTTTCACACCATCGTCGTATATTGGATGATGGGCAGTTGATCCTGCTGGTAAATACGTCTAAATCGGAATGGGCGACGGGGGATGTGACAGCAAAAGGGCGTACCGTCTTCACGTTGAATCCTGAATCGGGAAACGTGCAGGATTATCCTGCTGTTGTGCATGAAGCGGGCATTGCGGTGTCTTATGAACTTCCCCCGGTTGGCTCGGTATTGTTCTTTATTGCGGATACGGGTGCGACTCCGGAGACCGTTTCACCTGATGCGGAAGTTGCTGTTCTTCCTGCTACCGGGACGATGAAAATAGAACGTCTGACAGACAACAGCATCAAGCTGGATTACTGTGATCTTATATTCGATGACGGTTCGGGTGCGGAAGGTATCTATTATTTCCGGGCCGCTGACCGCATTTACAGGCATTTCGGTCTGGAAGGCAATCCCTGGAACCGTTCGGTCCAGTATAAAACAAATCTGCTGGATAAGGATACCTTTCCGGAAAATGAAGGATTCAAAGCGAAATACCATTTTCGTGTGGAAGGCACATCGGTGATTCCCAATCTCAAGGCCATCGTGGAAAGACCTGAATTATGGACGGTTCTTATTAATGGAAAGAAGGTACATCCTTTACCGGGCGGATGGTGGCTGGACCGCGCCTTTGGCGTGTATTCGATCGGTTCCGCTATAAAGCAGGGCATGAACACCATTACATTGCATGGCAGAACGATGACGATACACACCGAACTGGAGTCGGTCTTTTTAACAGGCGATTTTTCGTTGAAACCTGCCGCAGCGGGATGGCATCTGGTAGCGGCACAGCCTCTGGAATTTGGGACCTGGGATAAGCAGGGAATGCCCTTCTATTCGGAAAGTGTGGCCTATACGCAACATTTTAACATTGAAGAGAAAAATAACCGCTACCTGCTGTTCCTGCCGGACTGGAATGGTGTCGTTGCGCAGGTAGTCGTCAATGATCAGGAAGCCGGCATGATCGGGTGGAAACCTTTTGAGCTGGATATCACACCATTCATCACCCAGGGCGAAAATGAAATAGCGGTACGTATCTATGGTTCGCTTAAAAACCTCCTTGGACCCCATCATGGCAGTCCGCCGGTCGGCGCCGCCTGGCCGGTCAATTTTGAAACCGCACCGTTGTCACAGCCGCCCGGCAC
Source organism: uncultured Calditrichota bacterium (assembly GCA_964410215.1). Taxonomy (GTDB): domain Bacteria; phylum Calditrichota; class Calditrichia; order Calditrichales; family CAYPHA01; genus CAYPHA01. Next base: position 32,840 of record CAYPHA010000045.1, read on the forward strand.
CTCTTATGATGTGCTTGAATACGGCCTGTATCGCCCGTTTAAACTGATCCATTATATGGGAGCTACCCGCAGGTACTATACCGGGTTTTATAAAACAGCAGAGCCTTCGATTCATGCCGAAAGCAAGATTATCCGGGATAAACCAGTGACGGTCGAAATCGCGACTTCCACACCGGGGGCGGAAATATATATTACCCGGGACGGAAGTACTCCGGGTGTACATTCGGAGCGTTATACATCACCGCTTCAGTTAAAAAACAGAACGCATTTAAAAGCCATCGCTGTCCATGATGGCCTGTTACCTGGTGAAGTGGTAACGGCGCACTTTGAAAAGGTTAATTTCCGTGAAGCGGCATATGAGGATCGATTCAATGTAAAATATACGGGTGGCGGTGAACAAGGCCTTTACGACGGGGTGAGGGGAAGTAGTGATTTTAATGATGGCAGATGGCAGGGATTCGAAGCAACTGATCTGGATGTGACATTAGAACTGCTGGAACCGCAAAAGATCCGTAAAATATCGGCCGGATTCCTTCAGGATATCGGCAAATGGATTTATTTTCCCGTCAGTGTCACTTTCTATATTTCCCGTGACGGAGAGGTCTTTCAGAATGTGGGTCACTATACGGCTGCTCAAATCAGTCAGATGAATGGAGATCCCATTAAGAACATCGATATCCGGATGACACCGCAGGAAGCCCGGTATATTCGTATTGTGGCGGAAAATATAAAAACCTGTCCCGAGGGCGATCCGGGTGCAGGCGGCCGGGCCTGGCTGTTTGTGGATGAGATAGCGGTTGATTAGGTAGCTCACGAGGGAAGCCGGTTATGATGGAACCCACATCATGTTTCTCGGCGGATGGCTGAGCTTCAACGGGGAAATGGGCAAAGGCGGCTGGGGACGAACCTTTGCCTATACGTCAGATCCTGCGCCCCATTGGGGATGTAACTTTGTCTTTTGGGAAGAGTATGCCACATTCTGGACCAATGTATGTGACTGGCTGGTGGATGCTAAGATTTGAATTCCTGATATAATTTTTCAAAAGTTGGAACAGCAGGCAGTTAATCAATGAATGATTGGGATCCCGGCAAACAGGGTATGACGGGGTTCATCACGTTACAGGGGTCTGAACGCCAGAAAATAATTTGCGAAAAGTTCATAGTTGTATTACATTGTATGACATTAAAAGTGCAATCATAATACGGCCCGATCCTGGGTGTTTATATGCTTCGAATAAGATCTGATAGTATTTCTTTGGCAAGCTGATCGGTGTCGCCTTTCGTGAAAGCTGCTGTTTTCCTTAAACCTTCATAAAACACATTTATATAGTTTTTGCCTTTGACTTCTGACATCCAGTATAACCCTGCATAGTCTTTTTTATCAACGCGAACAAAAATTTTGTTAATATTCATTATAATTCCTTTTCTTCTTCCAATTACGTAACATATAATATACTATCAGAAAGAACTGAAGTTGGAAAAAAATCATTTTCCGGAAAATAAAATTAAACAAACATTATTGTTTTATGGGTATATTGTGTTAAACCAAAAAATGAAAAGAGTATCATGGATTTAAACCTCGCGGTATTAATTGATGGAGATAATATCCCCTCGGCTTATGTGAAAGAGATGATGGAGGAAATTGCAAAATATGGGAATCCGACAATAAAAAGAATTTATGGCGACTGGACCAGACCTAACTTATCAAAATGGAAAGGTCTATTATTAGAAAATGCGATTACCCCTGTTCAGCAATATGGTTATACGACCGGCAAGAATGCCACGGATTCGGCAATGATTATTGATGCGATGGATATTCTGTATTCAGAAAAAGTGAATGGTTTTTGCCTGGTTTCCAGCGATAGTGATTTTACACGACTGGCCATACGTCTTCGCGAAGCCGGGATGCATGTAATCGGAATAGGTGAAAAGAAAACGCCCGATCCATTTATAGTCGCCTGTGATAAATTCATCTATATTGAAATACTTAAATACAAGTCGGAAGCCAGCGAACTGGAAGCTGCCCAAAACAAATCTTCGGAAAAAAGCAATGTCGACAAAATTACGCCTAAAGTAATTAAACTGATATCTTCCACAATATCCGATTTGGCAGATGATGAAGGCTGGGCATTCCTGGGTGACGTAGGCAATTTACTTCAAAAGAAGCAGCCAAATTTTGATTCAAGAAATTATGGATTTCAAAAGTTGACACCGTTAATTAAATCAATTAAAAAATTCGAAATCGAGCAGCGGGATAGTCCAAAGGGACGGTTTAAGCTGATCTACGTGAAAAACAAAGAATAGAATGATGTGAACGGTGTTATTTCACCATTTATCCTCAAAGCTATGCGAATCCGGTTACATCCATACTGAAAATTTCTGTATTATTTCGACAGGAATGAACTCACATGAAGATTGAAAAAATTACAGGACTGATTGCAGCACCTTTTACCCCTATGAAAGAGGACGGAACGGTACATCCTGAAATAATCCCTGCTTACGCCACTAAATTAAAAAGTGACGGTGTCAAGGGGGTGTTCATATGCGGGACGACCGGTGAAGGTATGCTCATGACCAATGAAGAACGAAAAACCGTTGCGGAGGCATGGCTTAAAGAACAAACCCCTGGGTTCAGGATTATCATCCATGTCGGTACCACCTCATCCAGGCAATCCCGGGAACTGGCTGCGCACGCACAGGAGTCCGGTGCTTATGCAATTGGCTGCATGGGTCCTGTGGTGTTAAAACCAGCTGGCGTCGACGAACTGGTCCATTTCTGTGCTGAAGTTGCTTCCGGGGCTCCCAATCTACCGTTCTATTATTATCATATTCCCGCGATCTCAGGAGTGGATCATCCCATGAGTTCGTTCATTGAGAAGGCCGTTGAGCGTATACCAAATTTCACCGGCATCAA
>CAYPHA010000046.1:0-729 GCA_964410215.1 uncultured Calditrichota bacterium
AACCGCATCGTCCGGGATCATAAACCCTCCCGGGAGGAGCGGGCGAAGTTCCTGAGCAGCATGAATTCCTATCTGGGCATCATGAAGCATTACAGGACCTACAGATTAAGAAAGAAAATGCTTTTTAGACACCTGTCCGCCTGGTGGTGGAATCATGTGTATCTCACCGGCGGGATAGCCAAATTTGTTTTGAAAAGATCTGGCTGAGTTTGCCAGCTATTTGCCACCTGGGAACAAGTGGATTCCAAAAATCTTAAAAGGAGAATTTTAACTTTCTAAGCATTTCAAAAGTGTCACAATATTCTATTTTAAATTCATTACAAACATTAGGGATAGGAATTCTTTTTTTAATGTCGATATCAGGGACTTCATGAGTCACAATTATATATGTCAGTGGGCACTTGAAAAATCTTTAAGCGAAGAACTTCAAAATTAAAAAAACCTGGGCGGAACGATGTCACTTTTCGGCGCGCCCGGTGTTATTTACAGATCTAAAGATTTTGTATATCTAAGAAACCAGAAAGCTACACGTAACCTGGAAAAATCAGCTCTCGGTTTGCTCTCCACAGCTGTCATTGGATTGGGCTTCACAGTTCTTGATATTTCTGAGGAGTATAGCCCGCCATTTCAGCTGCATCTCTGCTTTAAGTGTATTGATCAAAAGCGTCATCAAAAGGTTCGCGGGAATGAAATTATCAACTTTACCGGTGATGATTTCAGAACGCATCC
>CAYPHA010000046.1:739-35649 GCA_964410215.1 uncultured Calditrichota bacterium
TGGCTTGGGCTTCACAGTTCTTGATATCTCTGAGGAGTATAGCCCGCCACTTCAGCTGCATCCCTGCTTTAAGTGTATTGATAAAAAGGTTCGCGGGAAGAAATTATCAACTTTACCGGTGATGATTTCAGAACGCATCCCATGTTTTCCTGTTATAAATACCTTGGATTTTATGATATCAGGGAATTGTCAGAATAATGACCTCGGAAGTATTTAATTTGTAGCATTGAATAAATAGATCTGTTCATTAGTGTCCGGATTATTTTTTTCTGTTTATTGCAATAACGGTCGGGATTTTCCATCTGCCTGCATTTCCTGGATTCCATCCATCCGTATATTCTGACTCGTGATGATTGGTAAATTCGTTAACCTCCCAGTCGCCATATCGAACATAGTCAAATACGTGCGTTTTTACACAAAGACAGGCCGGTGGACCACCGTCCAGCACCATGGCCTCTTTCAAACCGAATTCCTTATTGGCATCAAAAAAGCGCCCCAGACGGCCAAGAGAAAAAAATCCGCCCTCGGTGATGCCCATAATCACCCTGTCTTCCTTATCAATGGCTATAAAAGTGCGGCAGGCTCTGCGTTCTTTCTTCAGCAGATGGGGGGCGATGTCTTTTTGGTCCTGGTTAAGCAAAGTGGGATAATTGACGGCAGCTACTTTATATGGAATAGTGCTAAGATCAACAACTGTATCATTTCCCAATGCTTTTAATTGAACACCTGGTTGTAACGGATCATCAGGTTCGGCAATGAACAGGCCGTTTCCCTTGTTTGCCGTATTCCAGGGATGTATTCCCTTTATAATATCGTCATTTTTTATAGGTGTCAGTGGGTAACCATAAGGATCATTGGTATAAAAGCCACCGTTGATTACGGCCAGCGCATCTAAATCCTTCTGCCAACGCTCAATGGTGCGCAGAGTGGGATCATTATGAATGCTGAAGCGATAATACTGAGGATCGATACGAACAAGACGCATCCGGTCGAATAGTTTGCCATGGAAAATTATGTCGAAAGAAGCAGTGTCCATACCTTTGTCAATAGGATCCCAGTAGTATGCACCTTGAAACGGAATCACATCCGGGAACTGAATTCCCACATCGCCTGGCAAGATATTTTCAATAGTGCCGTTCGGATTATCAGCGTACACATTCAGCTGCTCCAAATACCGTATCAATTTTTGTGGTAGATCATCATAGGATTTTCTTATGGAAATAAACATATCAATTTTAACAGCCGCATCTATATTAAAATAATCTTGTTCTTCCGGTTTGAAACCATCCATATGCTGATCGCGAATGATTAACGATTCACCATTTGGACAGTGAACAGATATCTGAGCAGAAACAGGCTTCCCAGGAATCTCGCTGTCATCTGTAAAAATGATTCCGACAGTGGTATTATTATCGACATTTCTTTTCAGTATTTTGCGTATTTTTTTGCTGCTATCAGGAGAAGCAGTTGAAAGTGGTTCTGCTTTACGATAAAGTTGTTCGTAGATGGGAAGCTGTTTAAATGATTGCCTGGAATAAATTGGTTTTATTAAACTCGGAGAAGCCAGGGCTGCAATCGTTTTTATGAAGATTCGTCGTTTCATATTGTTATACCGTGACCTGTGTTATTTAATATGATGACAGAAAAAGTTGGAATAGTTGTTTCCCTGTGATATTAAAGAATCCGATTCTCAGTTTCACCGGAATACAAAAATAAGAGAATTAAAATCATAGCCCGACATTTTTATTTTTGTTTCACAACCAACAGACGGGAGTCGTTATTTATCTGAAGCAAGTATTGTGCTTAATGCCTGCATAAATGTTTCCTTTTTTCTTAGGCTCCTGTTCATATCTTCTTTCTTTATCGTGAGGCGCACCTTAACAAAAAAATTATTGACGGCCGTAAGATAACTGTCGGACAGCCTCATGCCATGATAAGCTGTTTCCGGACCTTCACTCTGTTTATATTCATGCTGCGCCCAAAGGTACTTCATTTTTCCAATTTCCCTGGTGCCCTGATCGAGAACTGACAAATCAGTATATTCACCAAGACTGCTCATATACGTAAATATAGCAAGAGTGTTGTTGAATTCATTTTTTACTTTTTGCGATTCTATACTCTTACCAATGTTTTTAATACCATTATCATACACATAGATATCGACCTTGAATAGTGTGGTATCCTGGTATCGTAACTTATAACCCAAACCAGGATGGGGAAATGTTTCTCTTTCCTGAAAAACTAATCCTCCCAGCTGATCAGGAAAGGCGACACCAAGGTTCTTATCTTCATAACCACCATTTAAAATTGAAGAGGCAACTCCTGTAAGCATCAGTAAAAAGGATAAAGCATTCATTGATCTCATTTTTAGTGTCTCCCGCTTGATTCAAATCCTTGCATGATCGGAAATCCGTCTTCATGAATCATTTCTATAATTGCTAAATTCATGCCAAAATATTTCAATAAATGAATATCTAGATTGTCACGATTGAGTATGTACTTCAGGATAGGTATGACACTGTGGAGGATGCACTACTGAAATTTTATGCCAGCGCTCGGACTCTTCATATCAATTATTTCGATGAAGCAGGTGAGTAATAGTCCTGTTGCGATATCACAACATTACTATTGTTTTTGTTGCCGTAAATCATCATTCCTTGCAAATTCAGGGACGTTTTCATCGCAGGAAGGATAAGTAATGTTGGCATTCTAGTTGCCCGATTTGCATTATGCACTTTCTGATTAGCGACATTAGTATTTCCCGTTCCTGTTGCCTCATCTGAAGATGTTACCGAACGGTTTGAAAAGCTTTATATATCAATTTTAAGTAAATCTTTCATAGAAATATTTTTACAAAGATATGATTCAGAATTTATTGTCAATAAATTCGATGCATCTGATGGGTTACATTGTTATTGATAATAACCGATGATGAACATTCTGCCATAATTTTGAGTAACATTTTTATGAAGCAACGACTCCATTTCATCAACAAAAAACGTGAGTCAATGCGGAAAAATGACATATAATTGAACAAAATTTTTCTCCAAGGTACTCTCTTCTATTCTGATATGGTGACGTTCCTAATTCATTTCCGGAAACCAGGCCATTTTTAACATAATTGGGCATAGTTATCCCTGGTATGAGCTGTTCATTGTAATATATTTTCTGCCTGTTTACTGTACCCATTATGAATATCCGGACAGACAACACGAGACCTGCGTTACAGGTTCATTCATAATTCCTGATTCCTTCAAATTACTTTTTCCTGAAACCTTTCTTCGGGACCTCCGTAAGTAATAGTAAAATTTAAAAGGAGAAGGAAAAAATGAAAGCGTTTGCACAGGTTCTGGTTGTCGTTTTGATCGCAATACCCTTTATATACATGGCTTATGATGTTGCAAAAGATCTGTCACAAAAAGCACTCCGCACTTCTGCTGTAACCATAAACCGCGCTAAACCGGTGCTGGTCAGTTTTATATCGGCGTTATTTAAATAGAAGCTGCATGGATTTCAGGAAAAGCCGGATGTGTTTTGCGTCCGGCTTTTTTTTTGCATACTTCTTTCGTATTTTCATGTATCGGCAGGACCTGTGAAAATTTGCAAGGTTAAAAAAATGACTGCTGCGCAATTTGGTAAAACAGAACGGGTCAAACGGGCCATCGAATGGATTTCCCTGCAGCGCAAAATGGATCCGGAAAAACCCGTACGAAAATGGATCGGGGAAGCGATCTTCCGCTATGATCTTTCGCCCAGGGAATCGGATTTTTTATACACTTTCTACAAAGATTCTTAAGTCCCCTCCGAAAAGTGCTAATTACGGAGTTGTCATCCCGAACTCGTTTCGGGATCCACTGTTTTTATTGAACTTAGAGATGCTGAAATACCCGTCTGGCCACCGGACAGGAATTCAGCATGACACCATCGTGCTTTTCGGAGTGGACTCATTCTTGAAGCACGAACCATCATCGGGCCGCCTGTTTTTCCCGCAACCCTGCATTGAATTCTGAACAGTATAATTACAGGCTAAAATTATATTGCATTCCGTTCATAATCTGCATATTATAATCCATATAACCTGTTCCATCGTTTCAGGAGGTCTTTATGCCTGTTCAAAAACTGAAGGAATTTTTGCACGAGAATAAGGTCAAATATGTGACGATTATGCACTCTCCTTATTACACGGCACAGGAGATCGCTGCGACATCCCATATTTCCGGTAAGGAACTGGCGAAAACCGTCATGGTTAAGATGGACGATCAGCTTGCGATGGTGGTTCTGCCGGCTTCGTATAAGCTCGACCTGGACGCACTCAGAAATGCACTGGGCGTCAAACATGTCGAACTGGCCAGTGAGGAGGAGTTTAAATACCGTTTCCCCGGATGTGAGGTCGGAGCCATGCCGCCGTTCGGTAATCTGTATGATATACCCGTCTATGTGGCAGCAAAACTGGCCGAAGATGAAGAAATTGCATTCAACGCCGGATCACACACGGAACTGATTAAATTATCCTATAAGGATTATATCGACCTTGTTCATCCAAAACAGGTGCAGGGTATCGCCCATTGAAGAGTAAAAGGGACCCGATCAAGGTAAACGCATCCACCTGTTCTATTGCCTGAGAAACGTGAATTCCTGATAGCGCTCATTCATCCAGATCCTCCACAGTGCGACAAACAGGGCATATTCCCCGGGTTGAATACGGGTCTTGTTTAACGTCAGCGAACGTTTGACCTGAAGAACGTCATTTTTCGCATTGAGCTGTATCCTGACGGAACCGATGGCGTTTTCCTCTTTAATGTCGAGGGCAGACCCGTAATAGTGCCAGGAGGCCGGTTTCTTTATTTCCAGCTCCATCATGTGATCTACAGTAGAGGGAAGCAGGAGGTCTGTCTGCCGGCTGAGCTCCATGGGATGATTATAAACCATTTTCATGACCTGCAACGGTTGGGGAAGCGTAAATACAACCTGATCCCGTCCGGTATCCGGAGCTGCTTGCGTGAATTCGACCATGCACGCTAGCTTATCCGTGGATACATCCCGGATGTTCGCCTCGCTGATACGCATATTTCCTGCCGATGCCGATAAGTGTTTCCCTAAGGTTTCCGGATCGGCGCGCAGTTCGGCAACCGGATGAAATAATCCGCTTAGTGCGGCTTTAAATTTTCCATTCACCGCTGCTTCGCCAAGCGCAACTTCTCCTTTCCAGTCGCTTTTGCTTTGCCCTGTTTTATGCGTAACCGGTCGCATCTGCTTCAGACTGCCATCTTCCTCTGTCAGGCGCATTCTGCTGCGCAGTTTGTAACCATCGGATGTTTTAAATGGTTTATCGACGGGGAGAAGAAGCGGCGGAACGTCTTCAGGAGAGGCTTCTACTAGGACATCCTCTATCGATGCGGGGACGGCTACGGTGCCCGTTATTTCGTGGTTATCTGCAATAAAAATGAGCCTGGCGGGGATTTGAAAGCGGCTTAAGGCATCTTTCAGGAGGCGGGCTTTTTCGAGGACGGTCCCGCCGTTTGATTCCCATACCGCCTTGATCGGGCGGAAGCGATAAGCCGTCATTTCGAGTGGAATCGGATAGGTTGCGATATTATTGGCGATATACTTTTGCAGTGTCAGTGTTTTTGCGACCTCTGTTTCGGTATCCCCGAGCTGTTTTTCCAAAGCGGCATCAATCTGTTTGCATGCCGTTGCCGTAAACAGCTCATCAGGGAAAGCGGACCGGTAATCCGGCCGTGTCGAGAAAAACAGAAAAGGACCTTCGGGATTTGCCTCCGGTTCATCGGGGGCGGCGCGCAGGCCGGTTCCTGTCCATTTATAGGTAACCGGTCCGGTATGACTGCTGATTTCCGGTTTGACATCCCATCCCTTCGTTTCATAATGCAATGTTTGTCCTTCAGGGATAATGACCGTTACAATCAGGGTGTCGATGGGGGCATCCCCGGCCAGCAAGCCGGCCCATGCCAATCCGGGAAGAAACCCGGCTCCGGATGTCAGCGAGTAGGACAGGTCGATTACGGCGCCGGTTTCAAGTCCGGTGTGTGTAATAACCATCTCCCTCAGTTGGTTGTAAGCTGGTGCTTTTGCGGCCATCCGGGGAAGCACCGGGTTAAAGGCATTGTCCGGTGACGAAACCCTTGTTCCATTGCGCATTGTTGTTATACTGCGGTGAATCCTGAGATCCTGGTGGGTTGTATCATAGATAATGAAGGTTTCACCATAGTGCCTGTTGGTTGCAAAATAGCTGTCCAGTCGCAGGCGGTGTTCATGATGGTATACAACCTCCCCGTTTTCCTTCAGTTCATAGGTTTTGCTAAGATAGCTATAGACCGCATCGGTTTCCGTGCCGCACACGAATGCGAAGGTAAGCAGGCTCAATAACAGGGTTTTCATAGTCGCTTTCCTTATTTAAAATTCAGAATTATCTTTTCGTCGGCCAGTCGCTTCTGTTCCAAAACGGCATGCCGGTAGGAAGGCCAGTCATCGGGATTATAAATACGTTTTTTGAACCGGATTACCTGCTTAAACTGCAATCCGGAAGAATTTACTGTATATCTTGCATCTATATCGGCTCCACTGCCTTCATTAAAGGCGTCAGCGGGTATGTAGACCGCCTCATTAAAACCAGGCAAAGCCATCTCTTCTTCGATATCAATCAATTTTGAACAGCGGGTGTAGAATGCATAATTCCGCTCTTCCAGCCCGGTGTTTTTAAACAGGTGATCATTGATATAACGGTGATTAAAAAACGGTTTTGCCGACAGGGGTGTAAAAATAATCTGGTTGTCATTTACCTCCGCGTATCCCGGGATCGTATAGGAGACGGTCAGTTGGAAGGGATCGGAATAATCATACGGATCACTGAAAGAAAGGTCTTTGATCTGCATTGCCGGTTCCGTATTCAGAAATTGTGATTCCAGGAACGCCTTCCAGCGGGTTTTAAAATCACGTGTAAACATACGGCGCATCACCGCGTCGGACTGACCTTCCAGTTCGAGAGTGAGTTCCCCCAGCAGGGTTCCATCTTCATTGAGCCTGGAGGAATTCCGCAGCCTGTAATAGTGTTTCTCCGGCGGAGAGATAGGGGTTGTTTCCAGGTCGGATCCCTCGGGCAGTCCCATCAGGTACTGCTGCTGCTGTTCGGCGCTGGACCACAGTTCACGGACGAAGGGTACCCAGGTGGGATCCAGAAGCTGATAGGTGCCGTCTGATCGCTTTACCACGGTGACACTGTGATTAAACTGGTCGGCCGGTATACGGTCAATCCGTGAACCCGCCATGGTCATGGCGGCATAGGATTCGAAACCGGCGGCACGCAACATGGTCACCAGCATGCCGGCCTTGTCCTTACAAACCCCACAGCGGTCACGGAAGGTCATTTCACCTGTATGAAGCGTGTAACCCTCGCCGGGTCCCATGGACAGTCCGGAATACCGGATTTCATCGGCAACCCAGTGTGTCAGCCTGGAAATTTTTTCCGACTCGGATGCGGCGCCTTCAAGAATCTCGTTTACCTTAGCCGTGATTTCCGGGGTCGTTTCGAAGCTCCCGTAATCTTCGTTCACATTATAGAACCACATTGCTTTTGCTTCCCAGTCCGGACTGGTGGAAAGCAGCAATTTAGGCGCTTCATCGGACAGGTTGACCATATCCGGTTCTTTTGTGAAGGGCATGATGTCATTCCTGGTGAAGGTAAGGATATGCTGTCCGTTTGCATAACGGGAAGCAACCTGCACGTCACCGTTATAGAATTTGTACTGCAGCTTTTTGTCTTCAGGTATGGAAACGCGGTATACCTGCCGTTCCACGGGTTCTGATGTCCAGAACGGAATAATATCGTAAAAATGTCCGCGCATCGGCGGTATATAGCGATCGTCATCCACAGGATCCAGCAGAGCATAGGTAAAGCCCTTTCGGAAAAGTTTCAGTTCAATGGCGTCACCGGGCTCCAGGCGTCCGATTTCCAGCATTTTCTGGCGCGCACCCCAGTAAATCGCGCGTGCCGGTGCCGGATAATCCTTCACATCGTCCAGTGAAAGGACTTCGATTTCACCCGATTGACGGTAGATCCTCGCTTTTCTGAAAGCGACAAAAGCGGACAGGGGGTCGTAATCCAGTATAAATACCCTGAAATCCTTAACTCCTTCCGCGGTCTGAATCTTGATCAGCTTATGCATAGCGACATAACTCAGTCCGGATTCTTTCACTTCTGTCGATGTGCTGTCAAAAAGCACGACATAATTCGCCCCGGGATAGGATTTCGCATCTTTAACACGCTGGAAAAGTTCTTCGGGTGTCCGGGCATTCCCGGAGAACATAAAAAGGCATACAAGTGTGCACGTGAGCAGGATATTTCGCATGCTGTTCCTCATATTTTAAGATGAATTAGTTAAAGAGAATACTATTTATTAACGTTCCGCGCGCAGGGAATGAATTTCCCGGTTCAGTTCGGCTTCATCGCCGATGTTGACCTCGAGCAACCGCTTCAAATGTATAAAGCTTTCAAAATGAATGGAATCCCATCGAAAACCGACCTGATTTCCTTCACGGTGCACGAGGGATACCTGCATTTGAATACGGTCTTCTTTTGAAGAAGGAATCAGGGCAAGTTCCAGACTGAACGACGATTCCTGTGCGGCTTTCCAGTCTTCGGGTACTTCCAGAAGAATACCTTTTAAAGAAACATCTAACAGGCGGCAAACGGTTATGGTTTCATCTGATTTAAGCAAAACCTGTGAGTGAAACGGAATACGCACAAATTGTCTGCGGTCATCACTGGTGGAAGACATCGTTTTTCCTTTGTTTTCTAATGCTTGTCACGTTGATCAAAATTGTAAATCTGTTGTTTAAAATACTCCCGATCTTCAAAAAGATCAAGACTGGCGTGGGCAGCCATCAGGTCTTCAGCTAAAATCAGGTGCTTGTCGAGGAATTCCCTGTAGGCGAGGCTTGTGCGGTTCCGGGGACGGTGGTTGCGTGCCCTGATGATTTTTTGGATTTCTTTCATGATCGCCTGTGATTCCGGGTTTATGAAGGAATGTGTGAATTTGTCCAGTATGTATGAAACCGCCATCTGGTTGGGATGGATCAGATCGGCCTCATAGAAGCGGTAATCGCGGAGATCATCCATTAACAGTTCATAGGCCGGAAAATAATGGAGACCGGGATCGGTATTCAGGACTTCTTCCAGTGCCAGGATAAGCGTGGCTTTGCTCCGCTGATTACCGGTCGGACCGTTTTTCCAGTGCCGGACCGGACTCACGGTAAAAATGATCCGTGTTTCCGGATTTAATTCCTGGATGTGTTTGATCGTGGATTGCATCAGGGTGGAGCCATCTTCAACGGAGAGGCGGGAATAATCAAACGCATCGGCTGGAAATTTATGGCAGTTGGAAACGATTTTGCCGGTCTTTTTATAGGTATAAACGAAAGCCGTACCGTAGGTGATAATGACAATCCGCGCCTTCTTAATAAAATTACGGGTGCTTTCTACGGCATGATTCATCCTGTGGATACAATCCGTTTTATCAGGACCGGAAAAGGTGCTGTCGAAAAGGAAACTATGCCATTCCCCGTTATGAAAAACTAAATCCCTTTCCGTGACATATGTGCCATGATGTACGGCCTCGAAGAGGGCATTAACGGATACCGGATTGTAAAGAACGCCAAAAGGGTTTCCGGATACCTTGAAACGATTGTCCCGGAAAAAGGTGCTGATATGTTCGGCAAAACACGACCCGGCGGTGAGAATGCGATCATCATAGCCCAGTTGCAGGCCGGATGGCGGCAGATCGATTTCTGTTCGGAAACGCATGGTCATAAAATACATAGTTTTTGGAAAAAATGCACCTGTTCCGGTCAGGAAAGATCCTTTTATTTCCGGGAACGGTTAACATAATGGCCGGTTGATGATTTGTTTGGTATAAAACAAAGAAACCTGTAGATTAAACGTTGATGTTGAAAAGAGGCGACTGGGAGTCTGAACATCCGATGCAACCTATGCTGATTGTGCACGGCGGAGCCTGGGATATTCCGCTTTCCATGCATCCCGCCCATCTTGAGGGCATGGAACAGGCCCTGATGACCGGCCGGAAAATTCTTGAAAGAAACGGCACGGCACTGGAAACCGTTATTGCCTGTATCCGGGATCTTGAGGATAATCCCACGTTTGACGCCGGAAGGGGCTCCTTCCTGAATGCGGCCGGGGAAGTGGAGATGGATGCCGGCATTATGGTGGGTAAGGACCTTTCGGCGGGGGCTGTTGCCGCTATCCGGAATGTCGCGCATCCCATTGATGTTGCGGAATTTATTCGAAATCACACCCAACATGTGATGCTGGCAGGAGAGGGTGCGACGGCTTTCGCACATCTGAACGGTTTCCCCAATGTCTCGACTGAGAACCTTCTGGTCGGCCGTGAACGTGAACTGTTTTTAGAATTGAAGAAGAAAAAGAAAATACGCATAAAAACCTTCTTTGAGCATAAATCCCGCGGGCATGATACGGTGGGTGTTGTAGCTATAGACGCGGGCGGTCATATTGTCGCGGGTACTTCCACGGGAGGTACCCCGTATAAACTTCCCGGCAGAGTCGGTGACAGCCCGGTTCCCGGTTCCGGCTATTATGCGGATGACCGTTTCGGAGGAGCCTCTTCCACCGGTTGGGGCGAAGGTATTTTACGCGTACTTCTGGCCCGGACGGCCGTTGACCATTTACGATCAGGTGTCGTGGCCCAGACAGCCGCTGAAAGGGCGATTGCCGCATTAAAAGCCGATGTGGCAGGTGAAGGTGGTCTTATAATGCTCGATAATAACGGTAACTGGGCTTTCGATCATAATACCCCGTTCATGGCTGTCGGTGTTGCCGACCACCGCTCAATTATTCACCTCTCGATGGGAAAATAACACGGGTACCCGCTTTATGCTGCAGATCTTCCGCCATTATCTGATCATTTCCAGACCGTTGAATGTCCTTATATCGATGCTCACGGTTCTCGTTGCCGCAGTCATTGCGCGGGGGGACTATTACACGCCCGTCTTGTTGTTTGCCAGCCTGACAGCGGGATTCGTCACATCCGGAGCAAACATTGTTAACGATATATACGATATTCAAATAGACCGGATCAATAAACCGAATCGGTTACTGGCTTCGGGTGCCGTATCGACCCGTTTTGCCTGGATTGCTTTTGGCTTTTCATACAGTGCAGGCATTCTGATCGCCTTTTATTCGGGCTCTGCATTGTTTGTGCTGGCCCTCCTGTTTGCGGTGTTGCTGTACTGGTATAGCGCACGTCTGAAGCGTGTCGTATTCTGGGGGAATTTTGTGGTCAGCCTGTCCACAGCGATTGCCTTTGTATACGGAGCCCTTGCCGTGGGACGATGGACGGCCGGTATTGTTCCTGCGGTATTCGCTTTCTGTTTCCATCTCGGAAGGGAGATCATAAAAGATATGCAGGATGTTGAAGGGGATCAGGCGCTGAATGCACAAACCATACCCATTGTCTACGGTTTAAAGAAATCGGCTGTCATGGTTATTATTATTTTCATTTTATTGATAATTCTGACCATAATACCTTATATTCTTGGTATCTATGGTGTTGCCTATCTGTATCTGGTTCTGGGCGGCGTGGATACCGTTCTCATCATCGTCTGTATTGTCGTCTGGCGTCACCGCGAACCGGCTGTTCTGGGAAAAATCAGCCATCTGCTAAAGCTGGATATGTTTATTGGACTGCTGGCCATAATGCTGGGATAATCAAATGATTTTTTCACTTATCAGCAATATCGAGAAAATTGATATCATTCTTGCATCCGCTTCGCCACGGCGGTATGAAATCCTGCAATCGCTCGGGCTATTGTTTAAAGTTGTTCCCAGCGGCATAAACGAGGATGAAGTGGATACGGAAAATCCCATTCAGTATGTCAGACATTATGCGGAAAAGAAAGGCCGGGCCGTTGCCGGTAAATACCAGGATGCACTGGTCATCTCCGCCGATACGGTTGTAACGCTGGATACACATATTATGGGCAAACCGCGCGATGAATATCATGCATTCGAAATGTTGTCGAAATTAAGTGGTAAGAAACATCAGGTCTATACCTCGTATGCCCTGCTGATTAAAAAATATGATAAGTGCCTCGTGAATCACACGGTTACCGATGTTCTGTTCAGAAATCTGACGGAAGAAGAAATCTGGGCCTATATTAATACCGGTGAACCGGCAGACAAGGCAGGCGCCTACGCGATACAGGGGCAGGGTGCCCTGCTCATCGAAGGAATCGATGGTTGTTTTTTTAACGTTGTCGGCTTTCCTGTGTCCCGGTTTTTCATCGATCTTGACCGGTTCCTGAAGGACCTGGTTCTGTAGGAGGAGATATTGAAGTCCATACTTATTGTAGATGATGATCCGACAATGCTGAAAATGATCAAGATATATCTTACGGGTTTTCCGGCTGAACTGGAACTGGTCCGTAACGGCAGGAGTGCCCTGAAAATGCTCCGGAATGCGGACTACGATCTGATGGTAACGGATCTGCAGATGCCGGAGATTGACGGTTTTGAGCTGGTAAGGCGTCTCAGGGAGAGCGGAAGTTCAATGCCGGTTATTATCCTTTCCGCATTCAGTAAAGATAAGCTTGTCGAAGAAGTACTTGAAGCAGGAGCTAATCAGATGCTGACAAAACCCTTTGACAGCGGCACGTTGCAACGTGCCATTAAAGAAGAATTGAACCTCTCCTGAAAGAAGTCTTCGAATGCTATGCAAATACCTGATATGATCCCCGGATAATCACATGGAACTCTCTATAGCTTTAACCGGACTCCTATTGTCCTTTTTCTTTGCCGGTTCCGAGGCGGCCTATATGGCTTTCAACAACTTACGGCTGGAGCTTTGGGAGCGCCGGGGGCGACCGCTGGCACACACTGCCCGCCAGTTTACAGACCGGCCTGAGAATTTCTATTCGACCATATTATTGGGAAATAATCTGGCCAATATTACCTATTCGACATTTGCGACGGTTCTTTTAATTCGCTATATGGATGAAACGGTTGCATGGATGTGCATTACATTTGTGGTATTGTTTTTTGGAGAAATTCTTCCAAAAGTCCTTTTCCAGTCATTTGCCAACCGCATCATTCTGAGCCTCCTTTTACTGGTCAGGATATTTTACATTCTGGGATATCCGCTTATAAAATTAATGAATAAGATCATATCCCTTATTTATTATTTCCTGCACATGCCGGATATAAGTTTTCAGTCACTTTTTTCAAGAGATGAACTGCGCATCATGCTGGAGGAAGAGGGCGATTCAAACGATAATTTCAGGCAGCGTTACATCTCCAATATACTGGAATTTTCATCTGTCCGTATTACGGAAGCGATGACACCCCGTACGGAAATCATTGCTGTGCCGGAGAACGCAACCTGGGAAGAACTGCTCGATGTCATGATCAGCAGCGGTAAGCATCACATCCCCGTTTTCAGGGAATCGCTCGATAATATCACCGGGCTTGTATTCCTTTTCGATATGCTGGACCCGGCTGATACAATTGATCATCTGATCAAACCGGTCCAGTATGTACCGGAAACGAAAAATTGCCCTGAATTATTGAGAGAACTGCAGGCTGCCAACAGCACCATCGCCGTTGTAATCGATGAATACGGAGGAACGGAAGGTATCGTTACCACAGATGATCTGGTGGAGATTGTATTCGGCGAATTCCTTGAACCCTATGAAACACCGCCGGCTGTCAAAGCACTGAATGACCGGACCTGGTTGATCGATGCCCGCGTTGATCTGGATGAGCTGGAAGGAATGATCAATATCTCGTTTCCCGAAGGTGATTATGAAACACTGGCCGGGTTTATTATCGATCAGATGGGACAGATTCCGAAAGTAAAGGATATATTGGTGTTCGAAGATTACCGTATCGAAATTGCGGAAGCCAGCCCGAAGAAAGTGTATAAAGTAAAACTCATCAGGCAGTTGAAAGAATGAGGATTATTACGATTGTCCTGTTGTCATTAAGTCTGAATACACTTACCGCCGGCGAAATGCAGCTGTACCGGATCACTAATCCCGACAGGGAAACCGTCAGCATGATTGAACGGTCCGGCGGCAGGGTGAGCCGCTATTTTCCGGACTCCTTTGCTGAAGTGTACCTCGATGACAAATTGGCCGCAGACCTGCAGAGAGACGGTATCGCGATTCATGAGCTGGAACATGTAACCGAAGCGGCTCCTGACTGGTCCGGACAGACGGAAATCCCCGAAACATATCATACATACGAGGCGGTATCGAACATACTCGACAGCCTGGCCGGCGAATATGCCGCCTTGTGCCGGGTTTACAGTCTTGGAAAAACCGTCGGTGGCAGGGAAATATGGGCTCTTAAGATTTCGGACAACCCGGAGATGGAAGAAGCCGAACCCGAGGTAAAGTTTGTTGGTGCCATTCACGGGAACGAGGCACTTTCCCAGGAGATGATGCTATACTTTATTGATTTTACGCTATCGTCGTATACAACAACAGACAGAATCCAAAAGCTGGTCGACAGCACGGAAATATGGGTGGTACCGAATATGAATTTTGACGGTACATTCCTGGGGCAGCGTTTCAATGCGAACGGTGTCGATTTGAACAGGGACTTTCCGGACCGTGAATTTGATCTGGAAAGCGATACCACCGGCCGGGAACCGGAAACACGGGCTTTGATGCACTGGACGAAGAACCATTCTTTTGTCTTGAGTGCAGGCTTCCACAGCGGTGCCCTCGTCGTCAACTATCCCTGGGATAAAAATCTGGATGGATCGGGTTATGCGGCCACACCGGATGATGCCACGTTCCGTTGTATTTCCCTGGCCTATGCCCGGAATAACCCGTCGATGTCCATGAGCACCACTTTTGATCAGGGCATAACGAATGGGGCTGATTGGTATGAGACGAGTGGTTCCATGCAGGACTGGAACTACTACTGGCATGGCTGCATGGATGTTACGGTTGAACTGTCCGTCGAAAAGGAACCGCCCGCCTCCGGGCTTGGGTTAATCTGGGAAGAAAACCGCGAAGCGATGATCACCTACCTTGAGCAGGTACATACCGGATTGCGGGGACAGGTGTTCGATACCGAAACAGGGGAACCTGTTTCAGCACGCATCCGGATCGAAGGGAATCCGACGGCGGTTTATTCGGATCCGGATCATGGCGATTATTACCGACTGATGGAACCGGGAATATACGATCTGGTAATCGAAGCAGACGGGTACTCCTTTACGCGAATTGACGGAGTAATAATTCCTGCCGAAGGCTATACCGTCAGGGACATTCTGCTGCAACCCGTTATACGCTATACCCTTAACGGCGTAGTACGGGACTCACTGGATAATCAGGTATTGGACGATGTACAACTCAGTTTCTATCAGAATGCGGTGCTAAAAGAAACTGTCATCACAACCGTTGACGGTTCCTATGCTGTAGAATTACCCGAAGGAATCTACACGGTTAAACTGATCAGAGACGGTTATTTCCAGAAGAACGATAGTTTGCATATTGACAGGGACCGGATAGTCGATTTCCGGCTGACGCCTGTCATCCCGGGACGGATTTCGGGTACGGTGGTACTGGAGGAGCGGGAGGATGCCCGGGGTACCGTTATTTATTGCCAGGGTGTAACGGATACGGTGCAGAATAATAATACGTTCGATCTTTCAGGCCTTCAGCCCGGCCGGATTCATCTTTTCGCCCACACGTCTTCGTACCGGACAACCCATACAGACACCTTTCTGGCCAATGGCGACAGTCTTGAACTTTCACTCTTTCTTTATACGGGATCCAATGAATACAGCGACGATTTCGAAGCAGGGGACGGTGGTTTCATCAGAACGGAGCCGTGGGCATACGGTACGCCTGAAGGGCAACCCGGCTATGCGCATTCCGGAGATAACCTGTGGGGGACAGGTCTGCAGAATCCTTATGAGAGCGGCCCTCTTCTTGGCAGTCTGGAGACGCCCATTTACTCCATACTGGATTTGACATATCCGTTACTGGAATTTTACCACTGGTATGATACGGAAGAATTATACGACGGGGGAAATGTCAAAATTTCGACGGATGAAGGACAGAACTGGCAGGTCCTTCAGCCGAACCAGGGATACGCCGTTCCTGAAATACCTTTTCAGTACGGGAATCCACTGGGGGGACAGCCGGGGTTTTCGGGAAGCAGTGACGGCTGGGACAAGGTTGAAATTGATCTGACACCTTATAAAGATACCCCCTTTGTTCAATTCCGGTTTGATTTTGGGATCGATGAGGAAAAAGGAGGAGTCGGCTGGTTCATCGATGATTTCCGCATCATCGACGGAAATGCAACGTATCTCACGGAAACACGACCGGAATCAGAGGATGATCCTCAGGAGGTGAAAATATATCCGAATCCGGCTAATCCCGGTACAACCATCAGGCTGCAGATCAGGACACCCGAAGATGTCGAATTAATCATATTCAATCTGCTCGGGCAGAAAATCTATTCTACACATTTACCGGTACAGGGCAATCAGGTGACATCCTGGTATTGGGATGGATCCGCGCGAAACGGAATGAGAGTGCCTTCCGGTGTGTATCTTTTTCGCATGAAAAGCGGCCGGAAAATCTGGCAGAGCAAAATCGTTATTCTTAATTAATTCCACCAGAGCATGATGACTTAGAATTTCCAGAAAAAATTTGGAAAATTAACCTGTCTCAGCTGACAACCAACCCGGCTGATTTATCCGGTTGAAATCGAGAGCTGGAGTGCGCTTAAATTCCTTGATTTTAATGTACCTGCCTTCTAAATTGATTTTGTCAGACTCTCGTTATAAATCGCAAAACGTTACAAGACCTGGAGTTTTTAATGAAACATGCAAGTATGAAAAAAGCCCATTTCGCAACCTTATGTGTTCATGGATCCTGTGGTATCGATCCGTTAACCGGCGCCCTGGGGATTCCGATTTACCAGTCGTCGACCTTCGCCTTTGAAAGCGCGAAAGCCGGCGCGCAGATTTTTTCCGGCGAAAAGGAAGGTTATGTCTACACGCGTATCAGCAATCCGACACAGGAGGCGTTTGAGCGCGAGATGGCCTTTCTGGAAGGCGGGGAAAAAGCGCTCGCTTTTGGGTCCGGTATGGCGGCGATTTCTACGATTGTGCTTTCCCTCTGTAAAGCAGGCGATAATTTGGTCGCTTCCGACACACTATATGGGGGCACGCACAGTTTATTCAAAGAATCCTTACCCCATTGGGGGATTGAAGTCCGTGAAGTGCATGCGACGGATATTGCGAAAATTGAAGAGGCTATTGATGAAAACACCCGAATGATATTCGTCGAAACCCCGGCCAATCCGACCATGGCGGTTATTGACCTGAAAGCCTGTGCAGCCATTGCAAAACAACATGGTATTCCCCTGGTGGTCGATAATACCTTTTCCACACCCTATTTTCAGAGACCGTTTACGCTGGGTGCAGATATCATCGTCCACTCGGCAACAAAGTATATCGGCGGGCATGGTGACACGGTCGCCGGCGTCGTGATCGGTAAAAAGGATTATATCACCGAACTGCGCTCCAAATTCTTACGCGATCTCGGCGGTATCATCAGTCCGCTCAACGCCTGGCTGCTGGTACGCGGTTTAAAGACACTGGCTGTCCGTATGGAGCGCCATCAGCAAAATGCCTTCCAGGTTGCCAAATATCTGCAGTTCCATCCCAAAGTGGAACGGGTCTGGTATCCCGGATTGAGCACCCATCCGCAGTATGAAATAGCAAAGAAACAAATGAGCGGCTTCGGGGGCATGATTGCCTTCGAGATTAAAGGCGGTCGCAAAGCGGGCGAAAAACTGATGGACAGCGTTCATATCTGGACCCTGGCCGTGAGCCTGGGAGATGTGGATTCCCTCATTCAGCACCCGGCATCGATGACCCATTCGACCTATTCAGCGAAAGAATTAAAAGAGGCGGGCATCGCGGAAAACCTGGTACGCCTGTCTGTCGGTATAGAGGACCCGGAAGACCTGATCGCTGATCTGTCACAGGCAATGAAAAAGATAAAAGTATAATACATCGGAGACACTTCATGCGCACACTGGTTACGGGAGGCGCCGGATTTATAGGTTCCCACCTCTGCGAGCATCTGCTGAAACAGGGAGATGACGTTATCTGTCTGGATAATTTTTTTACCGGGACGAAACGGAATATCGACCATTTAATGGATGAGCATCGCTTTGAACTGATCCGTCACGACATCATTCAGCCCATTCTCCTGGAAGTGGATCGTATTTATCACCTGGCCTGTCCGGCTTCGCCTATCCACTATCAGTACAATGCCGTGAAAACCATTAAGACCAGCGTAATGGGTACCATAAACATGCTCGGGCTGGCCAAACGGGTGAAAGCGCGGATCCTGCTGGCCAGTACCTCCGAAGTCTATGGCGATCCGAAAATCCATCCGCAACCGGAATCTTACTGGGGGCATGTAAACCCGATCGGAATACGCAGCTGTTACGATGAAGGAAAACGGGTCGCGGAAACCCTCATGATGGATTACCACCGTCAGAACCAGGTGGATATCAGGATCGTACGCATCTTTAATACCTACGGCCCGAACATGGCCATGGACGACGGCAGGGTCGTCAGTAATTTTATTACCCAGGCTCTGCGAAATCGTGATATAACGATATACGGCGAAGGTCGTCAGACACGTTCCTTCCAGTATATCGATGACCTGATTCTGGGTCTGGAAGCGATGATGAATTCAGAAAACTTCACGGGACCCGTTAACCTGGGAAACCCGGATGAGTTTACGATTCTGGAACTGGCCGAAACAGTCATCCGCTTGACCGGATCAGTGTCGGAAATTGTCCATAGCGCACTTCCCGGCGATGATCCGGTCCGCCGGAATCCGGACATTTCCCTGGCAGCCCGTCGACTGAACTGGAAGCCGGTTGTCCCCCTTGAAGAAGGGCTTGTGAAAACCATCGCTTATTTTGAGGATCTCTTGAAAGAGCAAAAATAAACGACACAGATGATTCTATAAAAGAGCTTTTCCTGCCTGATCCGTAATAGTAAATACTTCCCTTTAAACAGTGCTGTTTCATGCAGCGCTGCTGCAGGCCTAAAAACGTTTGAAAAGAGGCCATTATTTTTATAAATTCCCCTTCTATATTACTTCGTGGAGGATATATGTCAGGGCATTCCAAATGGCATTCTATTAAACATAAAAAAGCTAAAGTTGATGCGCAACGAGGTCGCATTTTTACAAAACTGATCAAGGAAATCACTGTTTCCGCACGGATGGGTGGCGGTGATCCGGAAACAAATCCCCGGCTGCGTGTTGCGCTGGCTGCTGCAAAAGGGGCCAACATGCCGGCCAAAAACATCGATAATGCAATAAAAAAGGGAACCGGCGAAATGCCGGGCGTTGTTTACGAAGATGTATCCTATGAAGGATATGGACCCGGTGGTGTGGCCGTATATATTACCGTGGTTACCGATAATAAAAACAGAACAGTCGCTGAAATCCGTCATATTTTCAGTAAATACGGTGGCAACATGGGTGAAAACGGCAGCGTAGCCTGGATCTTTGAGCGCAAAGGTCTGGTCACGGTTCCCAAAGAAAAATATACGGAAGACGAACTGATGGAAGTGGCCCTGGAATGCGGGGCTGAAGATATCCAGACAGGTGACGAACTTTACGAAATCTATACGGCTTATGAAGAGTTTAATCAGGTGCGCAGTGAACTGGAAAGCCGTTCGGTCGTTTATGAAGAAGCCAATCTGACAATGATACCTCAGAATACAGTAGCCATAGAAGGAAAACAGGCCGAACAGATGATGAAATTAATGGATGTTCTCGACGAGCACGACGATGTGCAGAATGTATACGCCAATTTCGACATCGAAGATGCTGAAATGGAACGGATTCTTTCAGCCTGATGTCCGCTATAACCATTCTGGGGATCGATCCCGGCGTTAATATTACCGGTTACGGCATTATCAGCGTCGGTGAAAAAGGAGATCCGGCATTAAAAGGATTTGGTCATATAAAAACCAATGCAAAGAAACCACTTGCAGAACGGCTACATAAAATATATGCGTCCCTGCAGGAGGTACTGGATACCTATAAACCGGATTTTGTGGCGGTGGAGGACTTGTTCTATTCGGAAAATGTGAAGACGGCCATTGTGATGGGCCATGCGCGGGGTGCGGCACTTTTAGCTGCTACAACACATCATGTTCCTGTTTCAGAATTCAGTCCCAGGGAGGTTAAACTGTCCGTCGTCGGAAACGGCGCGGCTTCTAAATCGCAGGTTGGATATATGGTCAAAAACCTCCTGTCCGTCTCACAACCGATTGAACCGGATGATGCTTCAGACGCACTGGCTGTTGCGCTGTGTAAATGGCACCGGCTGCAAAAGGATGATCTAGTCCGGAGCGGTCGCTGATGTACGATTATATCAAGGGTACGCTGATTGAAAAACGGGTAACCGAGGCAATCGTTGAGGTGTCCGGATTGGGTTATCTGCTGAAAATCAGTCTCTCGACCTATCAGAATTTACCGGGGACGGGGGAAGAGCTTACCCTTAAAACATATCTGCATGTGCGTGAAGATATCATGCAATTGTATGGGTTTTCCGGTGAAGAGGAGCGCTCCATTTTCAATGCACTGATTACGATATCCGGCATCGGGCCGAAGCTGGCTCAAACGATTTTATCAGGATTGACGCCGGAAAAGCTGGTTCAGGCACTGCAGCAGGAAGACCAGAAAACCCTCAGTTCCATTGCCGGGGTGGGGAAAAAGACGGCACAGCGATTGATCGTGGAGCTTAAGGATAAATTCGATAAGCTGATCACTGCAGGGACCGAAGAAGCGGAGCAGGCGGAAGGATACCGGTTCAATGAACTGGAACAGGAAGTGTTGATGGCGCTTATATCTTTGGGTTATAAACGGTTCAATGCCGAAAAGGCCATTAATGTTATTAAACAGAATGAGCGGGTGCTGACAGTCGAAGATTATATCAAGAAAGCCCTGCAGGTAATATAGGTCCATACAATGAGTGAATTGGTCAGACCGGTAAAACTCGATGAAGATGCCGAGATTGATGTGAGCCTCAGGCCGCAGAAACTCGCCGATTTTGTAGGCCAGAACAAGGTCAAGGAGAATCTGAGTGTCTTCATAGAGGCGACGCGGCAGCGGCAGGAAGCATTGGACCACGTACTGCTTTACGGCCCGCCCGGACTGGGGAAAACGACACTGGCCATGATTCTGAGTAAGGAGCTGGATGTGGCCATTAAAACGACGTCCGGACCCATCCTGGAGCGTCCCGGTGATCTGGCCGGTCTGCTGACAAACCTGAAAAACAGGGATGTGTTGTTTATTGACGAGATACACCGCGTCAATAGTATCGTAGAGGAGTATTTATACTCGGCAATGGAGGATTTTCATATATCGATTCTGATCGATAAAGGACCGAGTGCCCGTTCTGTACAACTGAATCTCGAGCCGTTTACGCTGGTCGGTGCGACGACCCGGGCCGGTCTGCTGACATCGCCTATGCGGGCCCGTTTCGGCGTGGTTCTCAGACTCGATTATTATCAGCCGGAAGATCTGTTCAAAATTGTCCGGCGATCGGCGGCGATCCTCGATATCGGTATCGATGACGACGGTGCCTTTGAAATCGCCCGACGGTCCAGGGGGACACCGCGTATAGCTAACCGTCTGCTGCGCCGGACACGGGATTTTGCCCAGGTGCTGGCGGATAATAAAATTACACGGGAAGTGGCCGATCATGCCCTGGCCAGACTGGAAGTCGATGAAAAGGGTCTGGATGACATGGATAAGCGCATCCTCCTGACGATCATCGAAAAATACCAGGGCGGCCCGGTAGGCCTGAATACCGTTGCCGTCGCAGTCGGGGAGGAAAGTGATACCATTGAGGAAGTATATGAACCCTATCTGATCCAGCAGGGGTATTTAAAACGAACACCCCGCGGACGTGCCGTAACGGCACTCGCGTATGAGCATTTCAATCTGCAGAGCAGGTCTGCACAGGAAACGCAGCAGCGCAAACTTTTTTAGCATTAATGAGCAGAGGAGTTATAGATGAAACTTTCTGATTTTAAAATTGAGATTCCCAGTGAGTTGATCGCGCAATATCCGGTTGATCATCGGGATGAATCGCGTTTAATGGTGCTCGATCGTAAGAACGAGACGTTCGAGCATAAAATTTTCAGGGATATTTTAGATTATCTGAATCCGGGAGATGCTATCGTTGTAAACGAGACAAAGGTTTTCCCTGCGAGGATCTTTGGTGTTAAAGAGAAAACCGATGCCCGGGTGGAACTGCTTCTGTTGAGGCAGCTCGAGCAGAACATGTGGGAAGCGCTGGTAAAACCGGCCAGAAAGGTACGCGTCGGAAACCGTATCCAGATTACGGATGAATTCGGTTGTGATGTCATCGATAATACGACTTCCGGTGGACGGGTTGTTCGTTTTGATAATAACGGAAGCGATTTTTTTGAACTGATAAACCGCGTAGGAGTGTCTCCGCTGCCTCCGTACATCAACCGGGAAGCCGAAGCTGTCGACCGTGAAAAATACCAGACCGTTTATGCAAAAAAAATCGGTGCTGTCGCCGCGCCGACTGCGGGTCTGCATTTTACACAGGATCTGATGGATGCCATCAGGGAAAAAGGGGTGAAGTTCATACCCGTCGTTCTGCATGTGGGACTTGGAACGTTCAGGCCGGTGCAGGTCGAAGATCTGTCCAGGCACCAGATGGATTCGGAATACTATGAAATCAGCCAGGAATCCGCAGCCGCCATCAATGAAGTCAAACTGGGCGGTGGTAGTGTTATCGCTGTCGGTACAACTTCCGTCCGGGCCCTGGAAACGTCGGCAAATGCGGATAACCTGGTGAAAGCCGATTCCGGCTGGACCGATAAGTTTATTTATCCGCCCTACAAGTTTAAAATAATCGATGGATTAGTCACGAATTTCCATTTATCGGGCTCAACCCTGTTTCTGCTGACCTGCGCCTTTGCCGGCAAAGATTTCGTCATGGAATCCTATGAAGCGGCTGTAAAGGAAAATTACAGGTTTTACAGTTACGGGGATGCCATGTTTATTAAATAATTCAGGGACAGAACGTCCCGGCTGTCACTGGTTGGTTCCCGTGGATGCTTTACCTGTCAGATCGGAATATGCATGTTTGATCAATTTGAGCAGTTTTTTAATTCAATTGATCCCATGACGGCCTATTGGATTCTGTTCATAAGCGCGTTTGTGGAGAATGCCTTTCCCCCTATCCCCGGTGATACCGTAACCGTTCTCGGTGCCTATCTGATCACGGTCGGAAGCCTGTCATTCTGGGGCGTCTATATCTCGACAACCGCCGGAAGTGTCCTGGGATTCTTTACGATGTATCTTATCGGTATCCGGGTGGGGCCTTCCTTTTTCAAAACCGGGCGACGGGCGAAAATTTTCAGCGGGAAGCATACGGAAAAAGTAAAGAAATGGTTCGCTAATTACGGCTACTGGGTTGTATTGGCCAACCGTTTTCTGAGCGGTACCCGAAGCGTTATTTCATTGTTCGCCGGGTTTGTCTATCTAAAATGGTTCTGGGTGCTTTTACTCTCCGCATTGAGCGCCATGCTGTGGAATGCCCTGCTTATATACGGGGGGTATCTTCTCGGAGCAAATTTACATGTTATTAGATCAATTCTTGGCCAGTATAATAAAATTGTAATCGGACTGACCGTTATTATTCTTGCGGTGGTGCTGGTTCGCAGATATCTAATTAAACGCAGAAAAACAGCAGGATAACACACATTTATGTCTGAAATAAAAGTTCGCTTTGCACCCAGTCCGACAGGTTTTGTCCATGTCGGCAGCCTTAGGACGGCACTCTATAATTACCTGTTTGCCCGCCACCATGGAGGCAGACTGGTTCTGCGTATTGAAGATACCGATCGTAACCGCTTTGTCGAAGGCGCGGTCGATAACCTGATTAAAACCCTTGAATGGGCCGGCCTCGATTATGATGAAGGGCCGGCTGTCGGAGGAGACCACGGACCCTATTTTCAGTCGGAACGACTCAGGATTTACCGGGAATTGGTCCGTGAACTGGTCGCAAATGGACATGCCTACCCCTGTTTTTGTACAGCTGAACGGCTTGAAAAACTGAGATCGGAACGGATTGCCGGTAATGCGCCTCCAGGGATGTATGACCGGAAATGTGCCTCGATTCCGGCCGGTGAGGCTGAAACCAGAATGCAGGAAGAACCCCATACGATACGCATGAGGGTCCCTGAGGGTGGTGAGACGGTCTTTACGGACCTTGTCCGGGAAGAAGTACGGTTTCAGAACGCCGTCATCGATGACCAGATTTTGTTGAAAAGCGATGGATTTCCGACCTACCACCTTGCCAATGTGGTGGATGACCATCTGATGGGTATTACGCACGTGATTCGTGGCGAGGAGTGGTTACCCAGTACACCGAAGCACGTGCTGTTGTATGATTTTTTCGGCTGGAATAAGCCGCAATTTGCCCACCTGCCTCTGCTGCTTAATCCCGATCGTTCCAAACTGAGTAAGCGCCAGGGCGATGTGGCGGTTGAAGACTACAGGAAAAATGGTGTTCTACCACAGGCATTGCTGAATTTTGTAGCGCTTCTCGGCTGGAGCGCGGGCGAGGATGATAAAGAATTGTTCACTATGGAAGAAATGATCGAAGCCTTCGGACTGGACCGGGTCAATAAATCCGGTGCCGTATTTGACACAGATAAACTGGTCTGGATGAACGGTGTTTACATCCGTAATTTACCCGAAGATGCTTATTTGCAGTCGGCTCTCGACTGGTTCAGCGAAAATGACCGGCCTCTTGAAATGAATGAGACAACGCGTCAGATATTGCTTTCCGTGCGGGAACGTGTCAACACCTTCAGTGAATTGAAAGAAAAAACAGCGCTGTTTTTTGAGGATAAACTGACATACTATTCAGATGATGCCGTTGAGTGGCTTGAACGGGAATCAAGTAAAACGATATTTGAAATTCTTGCGCGTGAACTGGAGAAAATGCCTTCTGTTTCGCTGGATGATTTTAAACATTTGATGAAAACCGTTCAGCAGGAATCGGGTGTTAAGGGAAAGGATCTGTGGATGCCGGTACGGGCAGCAATAACCGGGATGACGGAAGGCCCTGAATTGCCCGTCGTTATTCAGATTCTTGGAAAAGATAAAGTGTCTGCGTTTGTACAACAAGCATTAAACCGGTAGGTAGCCTATGCGAGTGGTTGTTTTAATGGGAGGCGATTCTCCCGAACGCGATGTGTCGCTGGTTACTGGTGATAACGTTGCCAAAGCCCTGGTTGAAAATGGTCATGAAGTCATAAAAATCGACCCTGTCGCGACCCGTGAGGAGCAACGAAACCTGAACCATCAGCATTCTCATCTCATCGGGTTTGATTACCCTGAAGAAGAGCACCTCAAGTTACATGAGAGAAGCTATTATCTGCGGAATATGCTGTTGATCATGCGCCTGAAACCGGATCTCGTGTTCAATGCCCTGCACGGCGGAAAAGGCGAGAACGGTATTGTTCAGGGTATGCTCGATTCCATGGGTACTGCCTATACGGGATCGAACCGCGTGGCCAGTATGATCGCAATGGATAAAGACCTGTCCAAAACCTTTTTTCGTACAGCCAAACTGCAGACACCGCGGTCCCAGGTGCTGGATCGTCCGGATGCCTCCCGTAAGCGTATAAAAAAACTGGTCTATCCGCAGGTGGTAAAACCGAATGACCAGGGATCCACGATCGGTGTGAAAATCGTTCGAAATTATGATGAGCTGGAAACCGCGATCGATGAAGCCTTCCAGTACAGCCAGAAAGTTATTGTCGAAGAATATATTGCCGGCAAGGAACTGACCGTCGGAATCATTAAAAACCGCATGCTGCCGGTCATTGAAATTGTGCCAAAGCACGATTTTTTTGATTATGAATGCAAATACCAGAATGGTCTCACGGATTATGTGCTGCCTGCCAGAATACCCGATGAGCAGGCACGGGAATTACAGAACCTGGCTTTTAAAGCCCATAACCTTCTGGGATGTAATGGCTATTCCAGAGTCGATTTCCGTGTTTCAGAAGACGGTGAACCATACATACTGGAAGTGAACACACTGCCCGGTTTTACCAGCCACAGTCTGGTACCGATGGCAGCAAAGTTCGCCGGAATCAATTTCAATTCCCTGGTTGAAATGATCGTTGAAGAAGCCATAAATCCGAATAATTGATAAAAGAATACGAGTCGGAATATGAAAACATTACATGTTTTTAATACACTCACCCGTAAAAAGGAGGAATTCAAGGCGCTGACACCCGGGTTTGTGGGTGTTTATGTCTGCGGACCGACTGTTTACGGACACGCCCATCTCGGCCATGCAAAGAGCTATATCAGTTTCGACCTGGTCATCCGTTATCTGCGCTACCTGGGAAACAGAGTCCGTTACGTTCAGAATATTACCGATGTCGGCCACCTTGTCAGCGATGCGGATGAGGGAGAGGACAAGATAAATAAACAGGCCAGACTGGAAAAACTGGAACCCATGGAGGTTGTTGAACGGTATACCCGCAGCTTCTTTGAAGATATGGATGCCCTGAATGTGTTGCGGCCGGATATCTCACCGCGTGCTTCCGGCCATATTCCCGAACAGATTGATCTGATTGAACGGCTGATCGGGAAAGGTTATGCCTACGAAAGTGAAGGAAACGTCTATTTTGATGTCAGTAAATTCCCGGAATACGGGAAACTTTCGGGACGGAAAGTGGAGGACCTGGTCGCCGGTTCCCGCGTCGATGTGCAAAGTGATAAAAAACATCCGGCTGATTTTGCCCTCTGGAAACGGGCGGAACCCGAGCATCTCATGCGCTGGAAAAGTCCCTGGGGTGTCGGATATCCCGGATGGCACCTGGAATGCTCGAGTATGTCGAACAAATACCTGGGCGAAACCTTTGACATCCACGGTGGAGGACTGGAAAATGTCTTCCCTCATCATGAATGCGAAATTGCCCAGAGTGAAGCGGCAAACGGAAAGGCTTTTGCCAGATACTGGATCCATAATAATATGGTCACGGTGGACGGTGTTAAAATGGGGAAGTCGCTCGGTAATTTTGTTACTGTAAAAGACGCTTTGCAGAAGTACCCGCCTATGGCGATACGCTTTTTTGTCTTAAGCAGTCACTATCGCTCACCTTTGGATTTCAGTGAAGATGCCATCAAAGCAGCCGGAAAGGGATATGAGCGCATCCTTCAGAATTTCAGACGTCTGGCGGGTGTGACCACAAAGACGATGGATGCGGATACAGAAATCGGGGAGAAAACCAACACATTCAGAAAGCGCTTTGAAAAGGCAATGAATGATGATTTCAATTCCCCGCAAGCGATAGCGGCCCTGTTTGATTACTTCCGGGACCTGAATGCGCGCCTTGATCAGCTCGGTGATGAGGTCCCTGCTCTATCCCGTGATCATATTCTGCAGGTGCTTGAAAAAACAGTCGGATCCGTCCTTGGCCTCATGCCGGAATCATTACATGCAGAAACCGAAACCACGCGGACCCATCATATGAATGCGGTCATGCAGGTTCTCCTTGAATTACGCAACCAGTTGCGGAGCCGCAAGAACTTTGAACTTGCCGATTTGATCAGAAACCGTCTTGCGGACCTTCAGATCGAAATAAAAGATACGCCCAAAGGCACCGTCTGGGAACAAAAATAATCCTCCCGCATTTAAAATATCAGTGTCACAATAATCATAGAATTCCAGCACAGTGTGTCGGAATTCTATTCGGTTTGTGATGTAATTTCCGTCATTAAGGGCGAAATGATATAGATATGGTAGTTGTTTATTTTTTTTAAATAAAATAAATACAAGTGGTTATGTCTTTTTTAAATATAATTGGCATAGATTTTGTATAACTTAGATGCGAGTTAGGTCGTTGGTTGAGAGGTAGAAATAATTCAGGTACTACTCCTTTAATGAAAGTGAGTTTTTAAGCCTCCTTACCCCCTCCTTATAAAGGATAGAATTATTTCACCTCTCTTTTTTTATTACTTACGCATTGCCACTTTCACCGAAAACTGTTATTTTCCATACAATTATTTATAATTCTCTAATTTCATAAACCGGACATCCTGTCCTGACTAAAATAGGTCTAATGCGTATGAAAACAGACGAACAACCGAAGCTTGCTGCCAATTTTATCAGAAATATCATCCAGGAAGACAATGCAAACGGAAAATTTCAGGGACGTGTACACACACGATTCCCGCCGGAACCTAACGGTTACCTGCATATCGGTCATGCGAAATCGATCTGCCTTAATTTTGGCATGGCTGCGGAGTTCAATGGTAAGTGCAATCTGCGTTTCGACGACACCAATCCGATCAAAGAAGAAATGGAGTTTGTCGAATCGATTATCGCAGATATACGCTGGCTGGGGTATGACTGGGGAGACAGGATGTTTTTTGCATCCGATTATTTTGACCAGCTATATGAATACGCACTTGACCTGATCAGGAAGGGTAAAGCGTATGTTGACAGTCTGCCACCGGAGCAGATCCGTGAATACCGTGGTACACTCAAGCAACCGGGACGAAACAGTCCTTACCGCGATCGGCCGGTAGAGGAAAATCTTGATCTTTTTGAGCGTATGAAGACCGGTGAATTTTCCGAAGGGGCCCATGTGTTGCGGGCTAAAATAGATATGGCTTCTCCAAACCTGAACATGAGGGATCCCGTCCTGTACCGGATTCTGCACGCGTCTCATCACAGAACCGGTGATAGATGGTGCATATACCCGATGTATGACTGGGCCCACGGGCAGTCCGATTCGATCGAAGGGATTACACATTCCCTGTGTACGCTTGAATTTGAAGATCACCGTCCGTTATATGACTGGTTCCTGGATGCGTTGGAAATCTATCATCCCCAGCAGATTGAGTTTGCCCGGCTTAACCTCACCTATACAGTTATGAGTAAACGGAAATTACTCAGACTGGTAGCCGAAAAGTATGTCAAAGGCTGGGATGATCCAAGGATGCCGACCCTGTCCGGTTTGAGGAGACGTGGATACACGCCGGCTGCCATCCGCATGCTGTGTGAACGTATCGGTGTGGCCAAGGCGGAAAATACGGTGGAAATTGCATTGCTGGAGCACTGTCTGCGGGAAGACCTGAATGTGCACGCCTTGAGGGTGATGGCCGTGTTGCGTCCCCTGAAAGTCGTGATCATCAATTATCCGGAAGATCAGGTGGAAGAAGTGGAGGCGGAAAACAATCCAGAAAAACCTGAAGCCGGAAAACGAAAATTGCCTTTCAGCCGTGAGCTCTATATTGAGAAAGATGACTTTATGGAAGATCCGCCCAGGAAATATTTTCGCCTGGCTCCGGGGAAGGAAGTGCGCCTGAAACATGCCTATTATATTACATGTGTCGATGTGATTAGGGAAGAATCGGGGGAAATAAAGGAACTGCACTGTACGTATGATCCGGCATCACGGGGCGGGTGGACCGAAGATGGCAGGAAAGTGAAGGGGACGTTACATTGGGTTGCCGCCCGCCATGCTGTGGACGGAGAAGTGCGTCTTTATGATCACCTCTTTATGAAAGAAGATCCTGATGAAACGGAAGAGGGAAAGGATTTCATTTCCAATCTGAATCCGGATTCGCTCGAAGTGCTCACCGGCTGCAAGCTGGAGCCGGGTTTGCTGCATGCGGACCCTGAGACCCGCTATCAGTTTCTCCGGCTGGGGTATTTTGTACCGGATAATGATTCCCGGCCGGACCATCCCGTCTTCAACCGGACCACTTCCCTGCGGGATACCTGGGCGCGCATCACCCGTTCCCAGAATAAATGATGTGTTGCTGCAATATAATCGCACATAAAACGGAAATACTATGAAAATTTATACAGGTTTTGGTGACAAGGGCAATACATCGCTTTTCGGGGGTGAGGTGGTACCTAAGTCACATCTTCGGGTTGAATTGTATGGTACCATCGATGAACTGAACAGTACGGTGGGGATTCTGCGACTGAAAGCAGAGGATGCACCGACACGGGAGCTGCTGAAAAAAATTCAGAATGATCTTTTTACCCTGTCGTCGGAAATTGCAACACCGGACAGTGAAAAACACCGCAATTTTGACCATTTGATTCAGGATACCGATGTCCGTCATCTGGAAGAAGAAATCGACCGTATTGACGACACACTTGTTCCCCTGCGTCATTTTATCCTTCCCGGAGGAACGGAGGCGGCCGCTTTCGGTCATCTGTGCCGAACCGTATGCCGCCGGGCGGAACGTATTCTCACCACGCTTGCCATACATACGGATGTCCGTCCGGTACTCGGTGTCTACCTGAACCGGCTGAGCGATATGTTTTTTGTGCTGGCCCGGTATCAGAACAAAATCAGGAAGGTGAATGATGTCACCTGGCAGGGAATTACGCGGAAGGATAAATAAGGGGAAGTGATATCAGAACGCTTATTAAAATTATTTACTATTCTGCAAGATCATACAATTACAAATAAATGGTTCATTCCGACAATTGATAAAATAGCGCGCCGATATTTTTAGAAGTTGGAACAGGCTCGTTTTCGTTCATATGAAGGCTATGTGGTAATATATTGGAATTCATGTACTTAACGGGATGTATTATTTTAGAAAGCGGCCTTTTAAAATGGCATGATTCTTGTCATTTATATATGCATATTTTGTTTACGGGATAATAAATATTCAATATAATAGGGAGAGGCTATGGACACTAAAACGCTCGAGAAAGCCGTGGTTCAGGTTGTCCCTGAGCTCTGCAAGGGATGCGGCTTATGCATCGATGCCTGCCCGCAAAATGTCCTGAAATTTCATACCAAATTTAACAGTAAAGGGTACCATTACGCCTACTATACGGGTGATAAATGTACCGGGTGTGGTGTTTGTTTTTATGCCTGTCCGGAACCGGAGGCTATTGTTGTTTATAAAAAAGGTTACGAATATACAGACGAGGAGGAAGCTTCATGGCAAAACTTCTCTTAAAAGGCAATGATGCTCTGGTTCGCGGAGCAATTCTTGCAGGATGCCGGATCTATTTCGGTTATCCCATAACGCCGGCAAGTGAAATTGCCGAAACGGCCGCTAATTTCATTCCAAAGGTAGGCGGTACGTTCCTGCAGGCAGAGAGCGAAGTTGCGGCCATTAATATGGTTTATGGTGCTGCCAGCGGCGGTCTGCGTGTAATGACGGCCTCATCCAGCCCGGGAATCAGTCTGAAGCAGGAAGGGGTTTCCTATGCCGCCGGCGCGGAATTGCCCTGCGTCATCGTCGATATCATGCGCGGGGGACCGGGTCTTGGAAACATTGCTCCCGAGCAGTCCGATTACAATCAGATCGTAAAGGGCGGTGGGCATGGGAATTACAAATGTCCTGTTCTCGCCCCTAACAGTGTTCAGGAGATGTGTGACCTGACACAGTTTGCCTTTGATCTCGCTGAAAAATACAGAACACCGGTCTATGTTATCGCCGACGGCTATACCGGGCAGATGATGGAGCCGGTTGAGTTCGGGGAACCCAATATGAGCACTGACCGTCATGACTGGGCCGTGTATGGTGATAAGGAGAGTAAGCAGAATCTGATTTCAAGCATCTATCTTGCACCCGATGAACTGGAAGCACATAACCGCAAACTACAGGAAAAGTATAAAGAAATCGAAAAGCATGAGCTGATGATCGAGGAATTCATGCTGGACGATGCAGAATATGTTCTGATCGGTTACGGCATCGTGTCCCGTGTGCTTAAAACGGCTGTCGAAAAACTGCGACAGGAAGGCTATAAAGTCGGATTGCTGCGTCCGAAAACACTGTTTCCGTTCCCGGCGGCACGGATCAATGAACTGTCACAGAATGTGAAAACGATGCTTGTAGTCGAAATGAGTAACGGTCAATTAGTCGAGGACGTGCGTCTGCATGTCGCGGGAAATTGTCCCGTGGAATTTTATAACCGCATGGGCGGCGTGGTTCCTACTGCTGAAGAAGTAATGAACCAGGCAAAAAAAGTGTTTAAATCCGATCAAAATTAATGAGGTGAATATATGTCTACGAGAGTTCTGCGTAAACCCACCAGTTTTTATGATCGATATTTGCGTAATCCGAGTGCGGATAAAAAAATGCCTCATTATTGTCCGGGATGCGGGCACGGAAATGTACACAAGTTTATCGCCGAAGCACTCGAGGATATGGAAATTGCCGACAGGACCATTTTTATAAGTCCCGTAGGCTGCAGCGTATTCGCCTATTATTATTTCGATACGGGCAATATTCAGGCGGCACACGGACGCGCACCGGCCGTGGCAACAGGCATCAAACGGGCGCATCCCGAAAGCATCGTCATCAGCTACCAGGGTGATGGTGACCTGGCCGCTATCGGGACGGCTGAAATACTCCATGCCGCCAACAGGGGAGAGAATATCACCGTATTCTTCATCAATAACGCCATTTACGGTATGACCGGCGGACAGATGGCTCCGACAACACTGATTCAGCAACCGACGACGACGTCGCCACGGGGCAGGAATGCCCGTAATGAAGGTTTCCCTATTAAAGTCGCTGAGTTGATCAGCCAGTTGCAGGCACCGGTATTTGTGGAACGGGTGGCCCTGTTTGATAATAAACACCGTGCCCAGGCCCGTAAAGCCGTTCGTAAAGCCATTCGCAACCAGGTTGACAATCTGGGTTTTTCGCTGGTTGAGATCCTTTCGCCCTGTCCGTCCGGCTGGAAAATGGATCCGGTGGATTCCATGACCTGGATAAAAGATAACATGCTTCCCCAGTTCCCGCTGGGTGTTTACCGGGATTTGACAAAGGAAGTGGAACCCTATGTCCATGAAAAATTTGTACCCGATGCCGCGGAAATTAAACGCTTGCTGGATATCGACTCCGTTGAAGAACCAGAACCGGTATCACTATCGGTTCCCGAAAAGTATAAGAATCCGGAAATAAAGGTAGCCGGTTTCGGTGGCCAGGGGGTTCTGCTTCTTGGTGCAGCGCTGGCACAGGCCGGTATGCTGGCTAATCTGCATGTTTCCTGGCTGCCCTCCTATGGCCCTGAGATGCGGGGAGGGACGGCGAACTGCCATGTCAATATCCGTGATATTGCCGTGGGATCTCCGGTTGTCAATTTCCCCTCCGTCCTGGTTGCCCTGAACCGTCCGTCACTGGAGAAATTTGAGCCGGAAGTGGTTGAAGGCGGTTTGATCATGTATGATTCATCGCTCATCGATATCGATGTAAAACGGAAGGATGTCGAAGTGCTGGCAATTCCGGCAACGGAAATGGCCGATAAACTGGGCAATACACGAACCGCCAACATGATCACCATGGCGGCATATGCCGCCTATACGGGTATTTTTACGATGGAAATTCTCTTTGAAACCCTGAAAACGGCGATCAAACGCAAAAAACTGATCGAGATCAATAGAAAAGCGATCGAAGTCGGCTACCAGTTCGGCATGGATAATCGTATCGGCTAGTATAATACGACGAAATTTCCGTTATCTGAGCGTCGTTACTAACAGGGTTTCTACCGGGCTGCCCGCCAATTCTGCATGCCCTTGTTCTGTATGAGAATAGTGGTTCCGGAATAGGCTGTCTATAAGCGAACATATACCTGTTTCTGAATTATAGGAATCATTCGCAATGCTGCGCTAAAAATGAGAATGACATGTATGTGCCGTGACAGGTAATTATTATCTAAGTTCAATGTTTATAATATCTTATCGATATATATCCGGTTTGGTATAGTATTTGTATATCATTCCTGGTCTTGTAATAAATCAGGAAACAGTTTTATGGCCGAATCATGTGAATTCGGAAAAATTACGGAAATTACCGCATCCCATTACCGGATCACGCTGGATGAAAACAACAGCTGTAAATCCTGCGGGATGAATGATATGTGTTCCAGAAAGGAGATTTTTGTCGGGCGCGAAGAGGTCGATTCGGATTTCGAATTATACCAACCCGTTGAAATGATCTTCGAAAAAGTCGTACAAACCTCCTTTTTGCTGTACATTCTGCCTTTGTTTTTTTTCTTTGCAGGGATCATGATTCCGCAATACGTATTTAACCTGGAGCAGGAATTGCTTGTTTTCGGAATTGCCATGGGCTCGCTGACATTGTCATTCCTGGGTATTCGTATATTTTATAAGCAACTCGATAAAGAAACATATAGCGTAAAGATAAAAAGTAAACAAACGATGAATTCACCTTCTTTTCATACAGGGGGAACGTATGCCTCTTGAAATACTTTTACCCGGTTTAATACTGGGTGGATTTGCCCTTATATCATCAACCGGACTGCTGTTTGCGTCTAAAAAGTTCCATGTCGAAGAGGATCCGCGCATCGAAGAAGTGACGGAACTCCTGCCGGGTGCGAATTGCGGTGCCTGCGGCTTTGCCGGTTGTGCCGCCTTTGCCGAACATGTCGTGATGAACATGAATCTGGATACGCCCTGTCCTGTTGCCGACGCGGAAACCATGCAAAGGGTGGCCGAATTTTTAGGACTGGAAGCATCGACACAGGATAAAATG
This sequence comes from uncultured Calditrichota bacterium, assembly GCA_964410215.1. Classification (GTDB taxonomy): domain Bacteria; phylum Calditrichota; class Calditrichia; order Calditrichales; family CAYPHA01; genus CAYPHA01. Next base: position 35,408 of record CAYPHA010000046.1, read on the forward strand.
GTTGCATCCCTCATGTGTAACGGCACCCATGATAACACGGCCACAATCATGGATTACCGTGGTATAAAGGATTGCTGGGCGGCTACACTGGTTACCGACAGCACGAAAGCCTGCGCCTTCGCCTGTATCGGACTGGGTTCCTGTATCGGTGCCTGTAATTTCGATGCCCTGAGCCTGGAAAACGGTATTATCAAAGTCGATGAAGAAAAATGCACCGGTTGCGGCATGTGCGTACCGGCCTG
>CAYPHA010000047.1:0-34576 GCA_964410215.1 uncultured Calditrichota bacterium
ATTCGGTAGTGATAGGTCTGTCCATTGAACACACTGCGGTCGGTATATGCGTATTGGGTTTGATCGGACTTGGTGCCCTGACCTTCGATCTCCGCCAGCAGTCCGAAGGTTTCGCCGTCGGTGCTGCGTTCCAGCAGAAAGGCGTCGTTGTTGATTTCCGATTCAGTGACCCAGCGCAGGATGACTTCCGCATCACCGCCGAATGCAGTGAAAGAAGCAAGCTCAACGGGCAACGACTGATCGTCCCCGTCCTCCCAGGACAAATAAGGATAACCGCTGTTGATAAACCCGGATTCATCCATGTCCCAATAATCATTCGTACCTGAATCATCGTTTGGGTTCGTTACAAAATCCCAGGCAGTACTCAAGCCCTCAGTTGACTCATCGGTGAAGGTGGCCAATGTTTTCATTTCGGTAGTGGTTTTACCGGTGGCTCCTGTTGCAGATGACTGATTTGATAATTCAGAATCAAAGAAATTGTTTGTTGAGCTGGGAGATAATGACTCTCCGCTAAATCCCTTATTAGAAGGATTACTTGTACCGTCATAATAAACACTTCCTGTACAGTAGCAATTTGTAATGGTAGATACTTCGCTATAATTTCCACCGACAAAAGCCCCCATATTAGTAGCGGTTGCGCCAGTTAGCCTGTGTACATCGCCCGTCACATAACAGTTATTAATAGTCCCCCCGTTCATAAGACCGACCAAACCACCACCATAAGAGCTTGAACCATAAACATCACCCGTACTGTAAGAGTTTGACACCTGAGACGGATAAGTCGGATCGGACCACATTTGAGCTACCAATCCGCCATTTCTGTAACCATTACCGGTAACCGTTGCCGTTGAATAGCAATCTTCAATGATGCTACCATTTGTTCTTCCCACAAGTCCTGCAGCCTGTGACCAGCCGCTACTGCCCGTACTTTCAACAGAACCCGTAGAATAACAATTGCTTATTTTAGAAAATCTTACATAACCAATTAAGCAGGCAGTTCTCAGCGCACCCGTAACATCCGCATTTGTAATACCAATATTTTGAATCGTTAATTCATTATTAGAAGATGGCGATTCAGTATGACCGAAGAAACCAACATTGGTTTCTGCAGGACGATTAATAAAAAGATTATTAATTTCATAATTTTGACCATCATAAAAACCGGTAAAAATCGTAGTAAGATTGCCGATTGGAGAGAATCCAGCCTGATCTTCCGTATCCCAGGTAGCTGTGCCATCGCCATCCCAGTCCACCTGGGTTTCGTCTGCATTAAAAGCAATATTAGCGGTTTGAATAAAATAGGTGCCCCAATCGGCTGATGTGTTCGATAATTCAATAAGATCGGCTGTTGTTGCAATCTGGTAGGGCGAACCGGATGTGCCGGAGCCGCCGCTGTAGATACCCGCAAAGGCGGTTACCGCAGTAAACAGAATCATGGCCAAAAACAGTAACAGGTTCTTCATTTTGTGATCCTTTTTCATTTGTTTATTTTAGTAAACCTATATATTAAAAAATCCCCCCGCTTCGGATAAAAGCGGGGGATAAAAAGCCTTATTTCAACAATGTGATTTTCTGCTTTTCACAAATTGCTCCGACTGAAACTGTATCAGGTACACCCCGCTGGGCTGCTGCACACCGGCATCATTTTTGCCGTTCCATTTCATTTCAAAACTGCCGCCGGCGATTGGGCCATCATACAATGCGGCCACTTTTTGCCCCAGCATGTTGTAGACGGTCAGGCTGACCGTCTCTACGGTTTGGTTCATATTCGGCACATTGAAACGAATATTCGTTTCCGGGTTGAAGGGATTCGGATACGCCGGAAGCAGTGCATACTCAGCAATGACCGCGCTGCAAACTTTCTGCACTCCGTCGACATTCGGTGTGGCAGTAACGGTTTTGTGCCAGGTCAGCACACCGTTGTAGTCACGGTCGGCCATTCGGTAGTGATAGGTCTGTCCATTGAACACACTGCGGTCGGTATATGCGTATTTGGTTTGATCGGACTTGGTGCCCTGACCTTCGATCTCCGCCAGCAGTTCGAAGGTTTCGCCGTCTGTGCTGCGTTCCAGCAGAAAGGCTTCGTTGTTGATTTCCGCTTCGGTAACCCAGCGCAGGATAACCCTGGCATCACCGGCAGAAGCGGCGAATGAAGTGAGTTCTACCGGAAGCGAATTATCACCGGATTCCGAACCTAAAATATATTCGGTGCCCGATTGACTGGTCAAAGTCAGCGTATTGGCGCCCTGATCGAGCGATGCGTCGGTCTCCGTCCAGCTTGTCGCTGCATTATTGGCCCGGGAAGCCAGATCCAGCGTACTTTCATCTGTGATTCCCGGATGCCCCTGATAATTATAGGTAAGCGTGTACGTCGGATTTGTACCTCCGGCAATGAATACGCCAAAATAGTGTTCGGATGATAATTGAACCAGATTGCCGGGAAGCGTCGTTACATTTGGCGCCGAATCGACTCTGTAAATCTGAACGCCGTCCGGTGTGCCTGTAATTGAATTTACCGTTACATCATCACCATCGTTTGAAGCTAAATTAACGGATGAAGGTGAACTGTAATCATAAGCGCTTTCGTCGCCAATAGCAGCGCCGGATATGACCCAATCGGTATCATCCATATTGGTAAGGGTACCGTCATAACTGTTCGTGGAATTATCCGTCAAAGTTGTCCCGCTGCCATCGGTCATTTTATAGTAAGCAACCAGACCGGCTTCATCTCCATTGAGTTTTTTACACATATTGGCTTGGATCTCGGTCTGCGAACGGGCGACACTCCAGATCCTGACTTCATCTATTTTCCCATCAAACGGACGATCTATATTTTCAAATGGATGCTCACCGATATATAAAGGCTGGCTGCCATCATACGCCGGAGTAAAAGAAACTGAATTACTTTCTACCTCCACACCGTCAATATAAAGCCTTTGAACTGATCCATCGTATGTCCCGGCAAGGTGTGTCCATTGATCCGCACTTAACGCACTTGCAGGAGACAAGAGGCTATGCCAGGCGCTTCCATCTCCAATATTAAAATCCACTTGTCCATCACCACAGCGTAAATCGAAGCCGCGCTCAATACCATCAGTCCAGCTGCTGTTGGATACAATGGTTCCATTCCAATAATTCGCTGCCAGAATATCCGCCGAAATAAAGGCTTCAACGGTTATACTATTGGGTTCGATTCCCGTACCGCAATCCACATAATCATTCGTCCCGTCAAAATCAAGGGCGTAGTTTTGGGCAAAGAGTTGACTCATGCTGAAGACGATCAACATACAAACGGTAAGTAAAAATAATTTCATGGTAACTACCACCTCAAAATTTAATTGTTACATAGCACAACATCGATAACACTTTTTAATCATTTATCAAGAGGTTTTCAGTCAACATGTATCGACCTGAATTAAACTTATAGCTTAAGAATCGGTATTTAGACAGTGTCCCTTTAAGACTTCTTTGCACACTTTTACCAAAATGAGCAAATCAATATCGCATTCGGTATAAAAATAATACTAATCGAATCCTTATTATGGCCGAAATACATTATGAGACTAAATCAACCAGAAAAACAGAATGAAATACAAAAAGTACCTTTGGATTGTTTTATGCCTGATTTTGACTGCCTGGCCCGCACCTGCGACAGAATACGAAACACGGGTAAGCGGACTGGATTCATCAAGCGGCGAAGCATTTACTACAGAGGTGAAAAGCGTGTTTCACAAAATCCGTCATAGTTATGACCTTAAAATGAAGAATGCGGCGAGCCAACGAATTTTTGCTTTGACCGCTTCCCGCGCAAATGAAAAGGCGCATATGTATTCATTGGCATACCGGGGTATGTTTTCCGAACCGGTGCGGGTGAACGATCTGCGGCGTGTTATCACGCTTGCCGATCAATACGATGAAAATGAGTTAGCCGGTGAAATGTATGACGCCATTAGCGCATTCCATCTTGAAGGCGCGCAGTATGATTCGGCGATGTTCTATTTGCTTAAAAGCGCCGCAATGTACAGACAAATAGACAATGCAAATTTCGAAAATATTCAGCACCGCATTGGAGATTTGTTTTACCGTGCACGAATCGACGACCGGGCGCAACATGTGTATCAAAGCATTCTGGATAAATATGACACCCCCGAAAAATGGAATTTCTGGCGGCCTTATGTTTTGTTGAATAATCTTGGGCAAATTGCCCTGCGGGCTAAAGATTATGACCTGGCAAATCGGTATTTCACAAGGTCGCGCAACAATCAGAAACAATATCTGCACGGTTTGCTAATCTATGATTATTTAACTACCGTCAATCTTCGCCTGGCGGAAACCCGTTATCGAATGGGGCGGCATTCAGAGGCGCATATGTTTCTTAGCGAAGCGGCATCCTGTGCGGTCGATTCAATTTCGGATTATGTTAAGGTGGAATTATTTTACTGGAAGAGTTTTTTTGCGCGCCGGCAAAATCAATACCGGGAAACCGTCCATTATTTGAATCGGTTATTTGAGTTAAAAGGTAAGCCCCGGGTTTCGCCGCATCTTCTGGTTGACGCTCACAAACTGGCAGCCGAAATCCATTCGGAAACGGGAGATTCGCTTTCTGCTATTCGTAACCTGAACAAATCCATATCTCTGTCCGATTCACTTCAGGGCGTCAGTAATTTAGCCCGCGCTATGCTGCAGCTCGCCAGAGACGGGAATAATGGAGAAATAGCTGCGCTGCCGGACCTGAAAGTCGGGCAGGATAGTCTTTCATTTTTCTTGTATGCCTTTCTGGCAGCATCCATAAGCATTTTGCTGATTATTGGCACACGCAGTCGTTTTAAAAAGTCAAAGCTTCGCGGATCAGATGCTGAACATCATCACAGACATCCGCTTTCGCCGGAAGAATCCAAACAAATGAAAGAGCTGGTTCGCCGATTCGAGGCATTATGCCGCACGGAAAAAATATATCTCGATAAAAATCTTACGATACAGAAAGCTGCCGAAGCGTTGTCATCAAACCGCACCTATCTTTCCCGGTCGATTAATTCCATTCTCAAAGTATCTTTTTCTAATTATATCAACGCTTTGCGTGTAGAAGAAGCTCTTAAGATGATTTCCATCGGAGAAGCTAAACGCTATACACTGGATGCTATCGCCGGAAGTTGCGGCTTTAGTAATCGCAATGCTTTCCGGAATGCATTTAAGCAGCACACAGGAATTGCTCCTTCCAGTTATATAAAAAATCAGAAATTAAAACCTTCCGAGATTTCAAATCCCTGAAGGTTAAATAGGATTCCTGCTAAGAACATGCAGGAAGGACAGGGACGGAGGGGGATTACTATCGTAACTAAAACAATTTTCGCGTCTCTACAAACCGGCTCGACTGAAAGTGGATCAGATGCAACGCGCTGGGCTGTGGGATGCTTTGATCGCTGTTTCCATTCCATTTCATGGAAAATGCACCACCCGAAAGGGCACCGTCGTACAGCCCCCCCCGCGATATCCAGCCATGCTTTGCTTCAACTACATACCCGTTTATTCGTTTAGTACCGGGATTATCTGCAGGCTATTTAAGGTTCATATATAGTTTACAAAGAGTAAATGACCGGAAAAATTAGGGATTGTTATAAATTCTCAGGAGAATCGCATGTGCCTGCTCTGATGAGGCGGGATTTTTGAACCTTTTTTTGTGTTTATAGTAGAATTATTGCTTTTTTTGACAATAAATAAGGAACTGAATGAGACGTAAGGCTATTGATCTTCAGCATATCATATTCTACCTGCTTATCGGTTTGGCGGCCAGCATCATTTCCATGAAATTTGCTGCCTGGGGATATTCATTTAAGTCGATCCTCCCTAAAAGCAGTTATGATGTCACGTTCAACATCTCCCTGGAAGGCTATAACGAATCGGTGCGTGTCCGAACTTTTATACCCTTTACAAATGAACGCCAGAAGATCTCAGATGAATCCCAGAACTCAGGCATATTCGAACTGCAGATCAATCAGACGGAATACGGGCGGGAAGCCGTATGGACAAACAGCTCTCCACGGGGCCGACAAACTATCCAGTATCGCTTTAACGTCATGGGACATGCCCTGTCCTATGACATCGATTCCACGTTGCAGGTAGAGTCCGCCTTCCCGCCGGGATTCACACGCTACCTTGATGGAACTGAAGAGATCCAGGTCAATCATCCTTTTCTGCGCAAAATCCATAAGCAACACGTCAGCGATACTTCCTCAGCTCTGGCCATTCTGCAGGACATTTATAATTATACGCATGCCATGCCCTCCCGGCCCTTCAAGGGGCTAACCGATGCCCTGACCGCAGCACGGCTTGGCGAAGCTTCCTGTAATGGTAAAAGCCGTGTATTTGTCGCATTGTCACGGCAGGCCGGTATACCCTCACGTCTTGTGGGCGGTATTATTCTGGAGAATGGACAAAAACGGACATCGCACCAATGGGTGGAAGTCTACCTGAATGGTTACTGGGTGCCTTTCGATGCGCTTAACGGTCACTTTGCCTATCTGCCCGGTAATTATCTCAGATTATACCAGGGCGACGCCTTTTTGTTTTCCCATACGCCGAATATTAATTTCGATTATTCCTTTACCATCAAAAAACAGCTGGTAGCCAATCCTGCATTAATGTCCGAACTTAACAGACACCCCTTGAATGCCTATACCGCCTGGCAGGCGTTCCAAAAAATTGGTATTCCACTGGATCTTCTGAAGATTATTATCATGCTGCCTCTCGGTGCGCTGATCGTAGCCATCTTCCGGAACGTGATCGGGCTACAGACTTTCGGTGTGTTTCTGCCGGCCCTGATTGCCGTTGCCAGCCGGGAAACGGGACTTTTCTGGGGATTGATCGCCTATATTATCGTCATCACTCTGGTAGCAGTTATCCACTTTCCCCTGGAAAAATGGGGCCTGCTATATACTCCCAAACTGGCCATTATGCTTGTCGGAGTCGTTATCTCCTTTCTGGCCATTGCCAGCCTGGGCATTCATCTGGAGATATACTCCATCGCCTATATAACCCTGTTTCCCATCGTCTTAATCACCCTGACCGCAGAACGCTTTGCCAGGAAAATAACGGAGGAAGGGATAAAGGCAGCATTGTCACGTACAGCTCAAACTATGATCGTGGTGACTATTGCCTATTTCGCTATGAATTCCCGGTCCATGGAGAGCTTTTTTCTGGCGTTTCCGGAACTGTTCCTGGTGATCATTGCAGTCAATATCATGCTCGGAAAATGGATCGGACTGAGACTTACGGAATTCGCCCGGTTCCGACTATTTGCGGGGGATGCCACATGAAATGGATTCGCCGCCTTGTTGCCCTGAACGATCATGTTCTGGGCATTAATCGCCGTAATCTGGAATTTATTTACCCGGGGAGCCCCAGAAGATTTTATCCGCTGGCTGACGATAAGGCGGAAACGAAAAAATTGCTGGAAAAAGCCGGGATTCCTATACCACCCACCCATGCAATAATCGGTGATATGGGAAAATTACAAGAGGCCTGGCATGAAACTGCCCGGCATAACGCCCTGGCCATTAAGCCCTCCCGTGGTCGCGGGGGCGGCGGAATCATCATTCTGCAGAAATCAGAAAGCAAGAATTGGCAGAAACCTTCGGGGAAAGTGGTCACTGAAGCGGAGATTCAGCGCCATATAGCCGACATCATCTTCGGAGTATATTCCTTCGGCAGCATTGACCGAGCAATCCTTGAGCACAAAGTGAATAACCATCCCATGATGGCATCTCTTTACGCCAATGGTGTTCCTGATGTCCGCATTATCATCCATAAAAATCGCCCTGTCATGGGCATGCTGCGGGTTCCGACAGACCTGTCCGACGGCCGGGCCAACCTTCACCAGGGTGCCCTCGGCATAGCACTTGACATCCATAGCGGCATCATCGGAGAAGGTGTATTAAAAGGACGGAATTATAGAATGCATCCGGATACCGGAAAGAACTTTTTCGGTACCAAGGTTCCCCATTGGAATGAAATTATGCGCATCGCTGTGCATTCATCCAAAGTTTTTCCTTTTGAATACATAGGTATCGACATTGTGCTGGATAAGGAACTCGGACCATTAATCATGGAACTCAATCTCCGTCCAGGTCTCGAAATACAAAATGTAAACAGGAAAAGTCTTCTGCAGGTCCTGAGGGAGCAAACCCAATGAAAAAAACATTTCTACCCTATCTTTTGTTTTTGATCATCCTGTTATCAGGAATTTATCATCTCGATCAACTTGCTGAAGCTTACAGTGATGAACCGCAGCACATTCTTATTCGGCAGGATAACCAGGCTAATATCGGGCAATCGTTCTGGGAATATCAGGATGAAGCGCGCCAATCGACGGACGATCTGTCTGCCTGGAAAAAGGATTCCTTATATATCCGGGCTATTAAATCCTATGAAAACCATAACTGGTCCGAGGCGGAAAATTACTTCTCCACTCTTTTGAGCACTTATAATAGCAAGCTTACCATTCTGAATTATCTGGGCTTGACCTTATACAAATCTGGAAAGTTTGAGCAGGCGGAAGATGTTTTTGAAACGGCTTTAAAAAGAGATTCCTCATATGCGGCCGCTCATATAAATCTTGGGATTGTACTTACCAAACAACATAAATTTCCTCAGGCGGAAGCAGCCTATCGGAAGGCAAACGTTTATGAACCTAATAACCCAAAACCGTATTTGAATCTGGGTATCCTATTTATACGGCAAGAGCGTTGGCAGGAGGCGAAACCGCTGCTTCTGGAAAGCATCCGACTTTCCAGCGGAGATCTGAAAGCCAGGTCACAATATTACGCTGGTTTAAGCTTAGCTGCTCAGGGAGATACAACCGAAGCCAAGAATTATTTCAATGAAGCGGTTCTCCTTCGTCCGGATTATCTGTTGCCAAGAATTCAGCTGGGTCTTCTCGAAACAGATAATGACAGCAAAAAGCGCCATCTCGAGGAAATTTTACGGCTGAATCCCAATTATGCGCCGGCTTATTATTACTTGTCTCTGTTAAATTCAGAAGAAAAAAACCTGGAAGAGGCCGAGGCGAATCTGAATAAAGCCATAAAATCCAATCCATCCGATCCTGATCTGCAGACCAGTCTCGGAGAATTATACCTTGAAATGAACCGTATTACGGAGGCAGAACGGATTTTTTCCGACATGACGGCAACCAGCGATCTTTTACCCCAAAACTATTTTTATCTGGCAAAAGTTGAATCGGAGAAAGGGAATCTTGAGGAGGCTATTCGTTTATACGACCTTGCCATCAACACAGCGGATGGTTACTATCCTGAAGCACTCCTTAATAAGGGATATATTCTGAAGCAGCTCGATCGGAATGAAGAAGCTGCGGACGTTTATCGGGAGGCGCTACGGCTACGCCCGGAGTATAGTGAAGCACATTATAACCTGGCTCTGTTGTTCCATCGCAACAATGATTACCGTCAGGCCGTCAGGCACTACCGGAACGCCGTGCGCTCCAATCCGTCCTATGCCCGTGCCTGGTATAACGCAGGCGTAGTATTCAATGCAAAAGGAGAACCGGACTCGGCAAAATACTACTTCGAAAAGGCTCTACTACATAAGCCTGACTATGTAAAAGCCCTGCTCAACCTGGGAGTGGTGCACAGCAATCTTCAGGAATACGATAAAGCAATTAGTTTATATCGAAATCTCCTCAACGACTATCCAAACTATACCCCGGCACTTTTCAATCTTGGACTGGCTTACCGTAAAAGCGACCAAAATAAGGAGGCCATACGCGCCTATGAAAAACTGCTTGAATATGATCCGGAAAATATCGGAGCACTAAAAAACCTGGGTGTACTCTATGGAAACGAAAACGACCATGAACTTGCCATACAGCTTTATAACGATGGAATCGATATAACCGCAAAGGATCCTGAATTAAGATTTAATCTGGCTCTGCAATATCTGGAATCTGATAGCTATCTCGATGCTATAACACACCTTAACAAGGCGATTCAGCTGGACCCGGATTACCTTAAAGCCTATGAAAAACTGCTTGAAGTGACTTTGGAATATGGTACAAAAAAGGATTTACTTGCAGCCAGGTCTCTGTATAATGAACGATATATAACAGATCCTGATTCTATTTATGAACTCGCCAGAGACTGGCACCGGGAAGATTCCTTTATGAAAGCCATTGAATGGTATAAGAAGGCAATAGAATATGGGAAGGATGATGACTGGAGTTACTACTGGCTGGGAAGGGCACATCATGAATCGATTGACCTCAATAACGCCCAGAAATTTTACAAGATGGCTCTGGAAAAGGATCCTGAACATAAATTCGCCCATCTCCGGCTTGCCGAAATCTTTGAAAATAAGAGCGACAACAAACAGGCTATCTTTCACTACCAGAAAGTATTGGAGATCGATCCTGAATACAATAAAAATGAGGAATTAATTAAAAAATTGATAGTATTAAAGGATCCGGAATCATGATAAAGCATATGAGATTTCCTACTATTATCAGCGGAGTTCTTCTGTTGTATATATCGGCCTTTGCACAGCTGGAATATGAATTGAATGCCTTTTTCCAGAGCGGCTATGAAAATAATATTTTTCATAGCCCTTCCACCTACATCGACCGTGACGGTGTATTATTCAATGAGGACAGTCTGATACAGTCGGATGCCATGAACGGAGTCGGTTGGGATTTGGAGCTTGAACGGGAATACGGCAAAAAGCACCGTCTTCGTCTACAAAACTCTGGATGGTTCCGGTATTATTCTGACTATAACAGTGCCAATCAATCCGATATCGACATCGAATTAAAATACGATTACGAGGTCAACCGAAAATTTGAGCTGGGTGCTGAGGTCTGGGGAAGTAAGTCGAACAGGATTGGAACAAATGTACTGGGTGATGAACTGACTAAAAATTTTGCTTACAATGAAATTGGCATGGAAGGATTCCTGGAAGCAAAGCTTTGGGACAAGGCTGAAGGTACACTGGAAATGGGTTGGCGTTATCGCAACTTCCGGAATGAACCGGGAGTTGAATCGCTGACGTACACAGAATCAGCTGTCTCTATAGATATAAAACAGGAATTCGGAAATAAGGACCTTGAGCAGTACCTGGGCCTTCAGATTGAATACAAAAACAAACCTTACCGCGAACGTACAGCCAATGACTCTTTTGGCTATTCGGGAGATCCAATGTATCCTGAAAGGCATTGGCGTTATCTTACCGGCGTTTTATCCTATGGACTTCAAATAATGAAGTATTGGGAGCTGGAACCTTTTTTTAAGCTGCGGCACCGGGCAGATCTTTTTCAGGATTATTTCGATTACAATCAGATCGGTTACGGAATCACTCTTGGTTATGAGAAGAAACGCTTTGAGATGGAACTGGACTTTTCGTTCAGAGAAAAACAATACCTTATAAGAAAAGCACCACAGGAAACCTCGCCTTTCCCTGACCTGAACTATCGTTATTTTAAGTACGGCCTTAAGCTGGAATATAATGTTTTTAAAACTCTGGTTCTGATTGGAGAATTTAACCTAATCCAGCGTAAGACCAATGTATCAATTGAAACCATGAAAACCCGAAGGTCTTACGATCGTTCGAATTTAAGCTTAGGTCTGGTATATGGGATAGACGGCATTTTCCGTTAAATATTCTCTCAGGTTTTTATAATTAGGTAAAACCAGACTATAACCGACATACAAGCAATACGCTCCATAAAAAACTATGCTAAGTCCTTTATTTACAAGTACCGAGGGTCTCTATTTGAGCAAAAAGTTTCCTGTAATCACCATAACAGGTCCCAGGCAGTCAGGCAAAACCACCCTGGTCCAGGCCATATTTAAGGACTACTCTTATTATACGCTGGAGAATCCGGAAACACGAAACATTATACAAAGTGATCCGAAAGGATTTTTTTTAACACACAAAAATAAAAGATTAATACTCGATGAGATTCAGCATGTTCCGGAATTACTATCACATATTCAGGTTATAACAGACAGAGAGAAAATAAATGGTCAGTTTATTTTGACCGGCTCACAAAGCATCGTCCTCTCAGAAATATACAAATAATCTACGCGATTCAGGGGTCATAAAAGATAGAAATATATGATAACGTATCCCTTCCTCAACCGTTTTGATGCGTTTTTCACGGTGTTGACTATAGTCAATTATTTTCCCTCTTGAATTGACTCACGTTTTTTGTTTACGAAATGGATTCGTTGCATATAAAAATGTTACTGAAAATTATGGCATAAAGTTCATCATCGGTTATTATCAATAACACTGTGAAGCAATCAACTAGTGTCCGTGGGCACTTGTCAGCGGGTACCCAGACGTTTCATGGCCTCACTCTTCCTGCGAGTGAAACTGCTCTCTTGCTTTGCGTAATATTTATATTTGACATCGTATCTTCCCCCTGATAAGTGTATTGTATTTAATAAAACCAGGCTGTTTGACTATCGATTTACCCCAAATGTAAAAACATCAGGACGGGCATAGTGCCCAACCACATCGAACATGCGCTTCGCTGCAATGATCTGTTGCAGATCAATATCAGCATAAAGAATGCCCTCTTCCTCCTCCAGCGGTCCGGCTAAAATCTTTCCATTTGGGGCTATGATTACACTGTTGCCTGCATTGATCCATTCTCTCCCTTCGGGATAGAGTTTTTTGAATTCATAGGCATCAGGGATATCATTCATGTTCAGGGCCATACACGTGCTGATGACGAATAATCCACCCTCTCTTGCAATATGCTGCATGGATTGAAGCCAGTTGGGGCTTTTGTCCCAGGTTGGCGAGGCGAGAATTTGGGTTCCCGCTTCATAGATTGCATTTCGGGTCAGCGGCATAAAATTTTCCCAACACACCAATCCGCCTATTTTCCCTGCCGAAGTATCGTGTGCTTTGAGTGTACGACCATCACCCGGGGCCCATATGAGCCGTTCGCCGCCGGTCGGGATTAACTTTCGATGTTTCCCTAATATTCTACCCTCGTCACTAATAAACAGTAGACTATTGTATAGACTTGTGTTACTCGTTTCAGAATTTCGTTCATGCATACCCATCACAACATTAATTTTTGCCGACTTTGCCGCTTTGCAGAGTCTATCCGTACTGGTATCCGGAATGGAAACGGCATTCTCAACAAGCTTCACATAAAGTTCATTTAAATCAGAACCTCTGTTATTCGGAATGAGCCATACCCAATCCGGATATCCCTAAATAAATGCTTCAGGAAAAACAACCAATTTGCTGCCTTTTTCACCAGCCTCAGCAATAGCTGAACAAGCTTTTTGAACTGTTTTATCTTTATCCAGAAAGATCGGAGAAAGTTGCGCAGCGGCTATTTTGATGATTTGTTCCATTTTATCTCCCTTAAGAATTTCATTTCAATTATTTGATACAAAAATAGGATCATTTCAACGAAATAAATAATACAATTGCTTCAATATCTGTTACAATTGATTCAAATAGCTATTATAAAATTAATTGACTGGGGGACGTTTGGAGAAAAAGGTAGGTGTTATGTTAAATCTGTTTCTAAACACCTTTGAAAAATATGCCGGGCTGTTAAAACCGGTATCATAGGCAATTTCAGCGATTGATTTGTCCTTTTGTTTCAGGAGTTTTAATGATCTGCGAAGACGCAATTCCTGAATGAACCGGTTTGGGGCAAGTCCTGTTAATAATTTGATCTTTCGATAGGTCTGCGATTTACTCGATCCAAGTAAGGCGTTTAAATCTTCGCTTTTAAAAGCCGGATCCGGCATATGTGCTTTGACAACATCTTCTACGGTAAACGTATCGGAATCTACTGTATGTATATCCATGTATAAGGCCATGGTATTAACCTTTTTTTGATTTTAAATAGTTACCTTTTTAACAACCGGTTTTGCTATAACTATATTTCCTTATCACATCATTAACTATTAATAATATCTATAAATTATATTTGAATTAATGGATTCCTGTGGGAATGCAATAACCGCTATTGACACTAGTTTCTCTGTGGATTTTCCAGATCCTGTTTTAGCCCGGAAATATTTTATCTAAAAATTAAATGAAGATTAAAAAAAACTGTCGCAGCCGCTTTATGCCAGCTTCTTTAAACATCCTCTTTCCAGCTTGCAGAACGGTTATAAATACTCTACATTAAAAATATGGACAGTTTATTATTGATCCTTCTGGTCATCGTTTTTGTATTTTTTTTATTTCAATCGAAAAAATCAAACCGGAGTGTACACCACTCCAGCCGGCGGCTAAAGGATCGTATAAAAAATCGCGATGACCGGTAAAAAATATTTGACTGGAAATTGATAAAAAATTATATTCTGCTACTAGTAGAAAAGGTGTCAGGAGACAGGAAAAAGGAAGCGGATTCCGGGTATCCTGAAGGTATACAGCGGTTATAGAATTCATTTTGTTTAAGCGAGAGTAGCTCAGTTGGTAGAGCATCACGTTGCCAACGTGATTGTCGCGGGTTCGAGTCCCGTCTCTCGCTCTTTTTTATTTAAGGATAAAAGATAAATGTTAAAGGAAAATGGAAGTAACGAACCCGCTCTTCTTTTTTCTTTTTTCTTCTTTCTTTTTTCTTGATTTGGCGACGTACCCAAGTGGCTAAGGGAGAGGTCTGCAAAACCTTTATGCGCCGGTTCGAATCCGGCCGTCGCCTCAACGGGGTAAATCCCAAACCCCAAGCACCAAAACCCAAAAACAACGAAGAATGGATTTTCGTTGGGATTTGTTGTTTGGGATTTGGTCCTTACTCGTTGCCGGGGTGGTGGAATTGGTAGACACAAGGGACTTAAAATCCCTTGGGCATTTATGCCCGTACGGGTTCAAGTCCCGTCCCCGGTACATCCATATTTTGCCGGCTGAGGAGATGCGAAGCATCTACGAAGTCCCGGGAATCGGGATTCTTATCCTGCTGGAGCGTAGCGGAAGTCCCGGCTTGCCGCTGACTTCTTCTCTAACAGAATTTGACACCAAATCACTTTGATTTGTCCGAAAGCCTTCTTATTATAAATACCAAATCACAACGTCAACGGATTACCGTAATACCGGATCGTGAAGATCTGACGTTATCCGGCATGACGCTTGTTATCACAATTATGGCAACCAAAAACAGTAAAATTTCGGAGGATGAGATGAGACTTTTATCGGGATGCGCCGCTATGTTACTCCTGTCCTGCTCTTCTGCAAAACGTGTCAATCATTTGTTTTCAACAGCACGTCCGGTCGAGAACAAAATCGTTAAGGAAGACCAATTTGACGGGCTCCCGGATCCGGTACAGCGTTATTTCACATATGCTCTGCCGGAAGAACAACCCTGTCTGAGCTATCTGCGCCTTCAATACAGCGGTACGTTCAAGACCGGACGGGACAAAGATTGGATCGAAATCAACGGACAGCAATATTTCACGGCGCAGCCTCCCGGATTCGTCTGGATCGGCAAAACAAAACAGTTCAAGGCCTATGATTCATATGTGGAGAATACCGGCAATCTGTCGGTCTATCTGTTCGGTTTTCTGCGCATCGTCAACGAAAAGGGACCCACCATCGATCAGGCCGAGCTCCTGCGTTGGCTGGGTGAAAGTGTGTGGATGCCCACGAACCTGCTGCCGGATCAGCACAAACAGTGGACGGCGATCGATGACCAGACAGCAAAGCTGACGTTTACCTGGAGTGGCCAATCCGTTTATTATATAGTTCATTTTAATGAAGAGGGGCAGATCACACGGCTTGAAACGGAACGTTATATCGATAAGGAGAATATGGAAAAATGGGTCGGAGAGGTCGGTGATTACCGGGAGGTCCATGGGATGATGATCCCCCATGAAATAAAAGCGAGCTGGCTGCTGGAGGAAGGCCGGCACACGTATGCCCGTTTTTTTGTCGAAACCTTCGAATATGATGTGCCGCGTCCCTTTCAAAGATAATGAGCTGAATATGTAATCAATAAAAACAGGAGTACAGAGAAATGACGTCCAGACAATCACGTCCCTTCACGTTAAACCTGCTTTTAATCTTAATGCTTTTCCAGGGGTTGAGCGGCCTTGCCGGAGGAATTGGACTGATCCTGGATCCTACCGGCGCATCGATGCGGATCCCGCTGAACTGGTTGAATCAATCACCCTTTGAAAATTATCTGATTCCCGGTATTATTCTTCTCACGGTGCTCGGTATTTTTCCGCTGGCTGCCTTTGCCGCCATGCTGAAACCAAGGCGTCAGGCCTGGTTCGCCGCCCTTATGATCGGCATGGCCCTCATCATCTGGATTGCCGTAGAAATAGCCATCATCGGTTATCAGGCACAGCCGCCTTTACAGGTTATTTACGGTCTGGTGGGACTGCTCATGGTGGTCATGGTGTTTACACCTTCGGTTAAAACGTATTATAACATATCGCATTAATATATGGAGATATTGCCATTCTTTTGCCGTCAAAACTTGATATCTGAAATATTAGTACGATAATCAGATATATCCTGACAGTCATTTTAGAGGATCGGATCGGAAACGGTACATGAATCTGCAAGGCCTGACAAAAAAAGAACTGATTGAGGAAATAAAGAAACGGGATAAACTCCTGCAGGACCTGCAGTCAACCACAACCCGTATGTCCACACTGGTCGCCAGTATCCCCGCCGGAATTGTCATCGAAACGCCCGACCGGAAAATCCAGCAGGTCAACCGGGCATTCTGCGATCTGTTCGGCATACCGTCACCGCCGGAAGCGCTGAAGGGAACCGACTGCTGTAAAGCCGCACAACAGGTGAAAGCTTTATTTAAAAACAGTGAAGCGTTTTTGAAACGGATTGATGCCATACTCGCGGAGGGCAGGGTCGTCCGTAATGAAGAACTGCTCCTGGAGGACGGACGCATTTTCGAACGCGACTATGTCCCTTTTAAATATACAACCGGGCAGGTTGAGCATATCTGGCATTACCGGGATATCAGCGCTTACCGGCAAGCCCATGCGGCGCATAAGGAAAGTGAATCCCGGTATTACTCCCTGTTTAACAGCAGCCCGAATTGTATCTTCGTCTACGATTTACACGGAAAATTTATTGACGCCAATGAAACCGCTCAGAGACTGACCGGCTATGGACCCGCCGATATGGATACACTCAATATCCGGGACCTGATCATTGAAGAACAGCTCCCAGACGCCATTAACCGGATCCGTCGCATTATCGAAAATAAAAAGAAACCGGAAATAACAGACTATCAGATACGCCGGAAGGACGGTAAACTGATCTGGATTGAAACCGATTCTTCCCTCATTTATAAAGATGGGGTGCCTTATGCCATCATGGGCGTTGCCCGCGATATCACCGACCGGATGGAGGCCGAACAAGCCCTGCGTGAAAGCATGCAGAAATACCAGGCGCTGTTCGACCAGTCGGCTGAAGGTATTTACCTGCTGGACCTCGACGGAAACATACGGGATGTCAACAGCGTGGCTACCCTGCAAATCGGCTATACCAAAGAAGAACTGCTCCGGATGACAGTGTATGATATTAACGGGGAACCGGACAAACTCGACAGGATTATCGAAGAATGGAAGCAATGGCCATCGGATAAAAGCTTCCTTGTGGAGGATGTCCACCGGCATAAGGATGGCACCGTGTTTCCGGTTGAAATAAAAACGGGTAAGGTGCACTTCGGGCATGATGCACTCATACTGGCCATGGTGCGCGATGTGGAACAGCGCAGACGCCTTGAAGAACAGCTTCGCCAGGCTCAGAAAATGGAAGCCGTGGGGCAACTGGCCGGCGGTGTGGCACACGATTTCAACAACCTTCTGACAGTCATCAGGGGGTATAGTGATCTTCTGCTGATGCTGGACCTGCCCGAAAAGTTAAAAAACCCGGTAGAACAGATAAAATACGCGGGCGAGAAAGCGACGCAACTGACGTCGCAGTTACTGACCTTCAGCCGTAAACAGATTATCCAACCGAAAATATTGAACCTGAGCACACTGATTACCGAACACATGAAAATGCTGGGCCGCTTACTGGGAGAAGATATTGAAATCGCCACCCTGCCCCACCCCGACCTGGCCAATGTGAATGCCGATCCCGGACAGATCGAACAGGTTATCATGAATATCGTCATCAATGCCCGCGACGCCATGCCGATGGGCGGGAAACTGACCATCGAAACCCGGAATATTAAATTCGATGCGACCTATCTAAAGATCCATGCCGAAGCCCGTGAGGGCAAATTCGTCATGCTGGCTATCAGTGATACGGGTATCGGGATGGATAAAGCAACCCGGCAACGCGTTTTTGAACCCTTTTATACGACAAAAGGACGCGAAAAAGGCACCGGACTGGGCCTGGCTACGGTCTTCGGTATCGTCAAACAGAATGATGGTTTTATTTATGTCTATAGCGAACCCCATCAGGGAACGACCTTCAAGATTTACTTACCGGCGGTTGACATGCGGGAAGAGGAAGACCGGGATGGCCATGCCGATGGCCTGGAATTGCGCGGACAGGAGACTATTCTGCTGGTGGAGGATGATATCAGCGTGCGCGAGGTGACGCGTTCCACGCTTACCGATTACGGTTACAGGGTACTGACGGCCTCCAACGGGGAGGAAGCGATACGTCTGTTTCAGGAACACCGGGATCAGATCGACCTGCTGCTGACGGATGTCATCATGCCGTTGATGGGCGGAAGAGAGTTAGCCGAAACATTAAGCACTGAAAAACCCGGATTGAAAATTATTTTCTTTTCCGGTTACACGGATAACAGTATCGTTCATCACGGTGTGCTGGATGAAGGGGTCGAATTCATTCAGAAACCCTATTCCCACCTGGACCTGGCCATAAAAATCCGGTCCGTCCTGGATCATTAAAGCACATATCACCTGAAAAATACCTTTTTCATTAAACCCTCGTCTTACCGGATGCTGACGCATACCAGTCACATCACCCCGAGAATCCAGCCCTCCAGCCGGGCGACATGGTATTCGCCGGGCAGCATCGGGGGCTTCAGGAATTTCCCGAGACTGCCATCCATATCCACCTGACGCAGCCAGGCGGCGGCGACATACGCGTCGTGCTGGTCGGACGTGCGGTCCTCACGGGGATATTTTTTGCTCCAGAGCGACGGATAGATCTCAACCAGCGCGGATTTACCCGCGGGAATTTCCCAGCCGTCGAAGGGCCAGAAGTGAACCCGGTCGGCGATCTTATTACGCAGATAACGTAACCAGGGCAGTCCGGTATGGGTCGATTTGGCGACCGAGCCCGGCACATCGAAATGAAAAACCGACTTGGCCCCGGCCCGTTCCTCGGTAATACGCCGCCAGCGGGCGTTACCGGAACGGGCTTCCCCCTCGCCCAGCGAGCCGTGCCGAATGAAATCGACGTAGACGTATTCCCTATCGGTCGGCCAATGTTTCTGAAAATCGTCGAGGAAGGCCGGCCAGTCCGGCTCCAGCCGATGAACTTCGAAATAACGCAGCGGAAAGGAAAAGCTGTGATCGATACCGGCTATGGTCGGGACAGGCTCCGACAAACGTTCCAGCAGCCATTGGGCCAGGCCGCGCCGGGTCCAGTACTTGCGCGGACCGGGCGGCGGCGCTACTTCCTGCGGCAGCAACGTGTGACCGGCTTCGTAAACCCGGAGCCACTTCAGGCTGGAATCCGGTGTTTCCGCCCCGGAGTAATCGATGCCGATATAGCGGCGGAATGCTGGTTTGATGCGTTCCGGCATCTTTAGAATCACCATGACCGCGAACCTCGCTTTAACGACAATCCCTTTCTACCCGGGCACTGAATGGGGTTTGAACCTGGCTGACCGGTGAAGCCGGCGAGACGATATCTGATCAATATTTCGCCCAGAAACTTCGTTTGCGCCCATGTGTCTGAAGGATCTGTTTTTTGAACGTTTCGTGATTATTGTAATTTTTCCAGTCTGTTATGGTCTCAGACAGTTTATCCAGCTTCCTGAGATAGCGGATGCCGTGATGATAAGCCTTCGTGTAACCACGCTCCAGAATTGCGATTAATAAGCTGCGATAAATCAGGCTGGCAACAAGATAGCGTTTTTCCGACTCCATCACTTCAGCTAAAGAAAGCAGGCTGCCGTAATAGTTACCATCGAGCTGGTCTGCATGTTTGAAGAGGTATGCTTCCGCTTCATCAATTTTTCCGAGCGAAATCAGGAACTCTGCATCTGATTCCCTGAGTTTCGTGCCGTCCAGAATCAAAATAATTTCATCACGAATGACTTCATCCCGCTTGTCATAACCGATAACATCCAGAAGTGCCCGCAGGGTGTCAGTGGAAGGATAGGATCTGAATTTCCGGTAAAGAAGGTCCGACAATTTTTCGGTATTTCCCTGTTTTTGGTAGATTTCCAGCAGCAACTGATCCCGTTCGTATGTCTGAAACGTTTCGTCTTCAGGAATTTTTTTCAGCCATGAATGGGCCGTTTCAACGTCACCGCTTTCGAGATACACCCGCGCAATGTCGATAAACGCTGCGGTCGACAGCTTTCCCCATGAAGCGATGCGTGTCTTTTCAAACAGTTTGGCATCCCTGATCTGCCGGGCCAGCGATTCAATCATCATCAGATGATGACGTTTTTGGTATTCTTCGTTTTCATTATCGACCCATTGTTGAAGCGTGATAATCATGGAGCGAATAACCGGTTCGGGCAGGCATTCTCCGGCACAGCCAATCAAGGAATTCCGTATACCATAATTATCCACCTGATTCAGTTTCAGAATAATGTCTGCAATTTTGTCTTTATCAGCACAACGGGAGGCATATTCCACAAAAATCTCTTTGGCGTCATATCGAAATACATTTCCGATATCACCACTGGAATCATCACACATATCAAAAATGGTATGATCGGATTCATAAAACGCCGCAACAAGTTCGGCACCTTTGAGAGGATCATCCACACCGGCTTTCACATTTTGCAGAAGCATTTCAAGCTCCCTGGCGAAACCGGCAGCACCCCGCCAGTCAATAAAACGTCTTGCGTATTTAAGACTCGAAAGCTTTTGCCTGAACCGCTGAACATTTTCCTCCGGTGTGGCAATCAGTCGTTCAATCA
Organism: uncultured Calditrichota bacterium; assembly: GCA_964410215.1. Lineage (GTDB taxonomy): Bacteria > Calditrichota > Calditrichia > Calditrichales > CAYPHA01 > CAYPHA01. The sequence continues at coordinate 21,101 of CAYPHA010000047.1, forward strand.
GGTCATCGGCCTTGTCTGACTGAACAGCCAGATCCAGCAATGCATCTGCGAGTGTTTCCGCACCCCGTTCGATCAGTTTTTGTTTGCGGGAATCATCCATTTGACTTGCCTCCAACCTTTATGCAGCCTGGACCGGACAGTGAATTCCGGCTGTCAGAAACCGGTGTTATGTTGAGCTGTCCTTTTTATGTTTTATGATGATTATATTCTTGTTTATCGGTCCGGTAGCCCGGTACCGCGACTCATGATATCGATAAAGGCGGTATAGCTGAACAGGCGATTGCGCTTTTGTGTGGTCAGCTCCTTCACAATGCCGAGTCGCTCCAGATGGCTGAGCGCCTTGTTGACTGTGGCCGGTGTGATACCCGTCTTCTCAACCAACCGGTTTGATGTGCTGATGGGATGTTCCATCAGCGCCCGGTGGACCCGCAGGGTGGATGCAGCCGCCCGGCCCAGGGCGCTGATCTTATCGCGATCCCGGTTCGACAGATCAAGAAGCTGCTGTGCCGTTTCCACCGCCTGGGTAGCGGTAACAATGACCGCCTCGGCGAAGAAGTCGAGCCAGGATTCCCAATCGCCGGTCAGACGGACATTGTTGAGCAGCTCGTAGTAATACTGGCGGTGCGTCTTGAAATAGAGGCTGAGGTAGAGCATCGGCTGCCGCAGCACCTGCTGCTCGCACAGCAGCAGCGTTATCAGGAGGCGCCCCAGACGTCCATTACCGTCCAAAAACGGGTGGATCGTCTCGAACTGCACATGGGCCAGGGCTGCCTTGAGCAGGACGGGCGTCGGTTGAGGCTGATCATGCAGGAAAAGCTCAAGATTGCTCATGCATCCCGGCACCTCCTCAGCCGGAGGCGGAACGAAAGTCGCGTTGCCCGGGCGGTTACCACCGATCCAGTTCTGGCTACGCCGGAAATCTCCCGGCGTTTGATTACTGCCCCGGCCCCTGGCCAACAGCACACCGTGGATTTCGCGGAAAAGCCGCAGCGAAAGCGGCATCCCTTCTTGCAGTTGTTGCAGGCCATAGTCAAGCGCAGCGACATAGTTGCTGACTTCCAGTACATCATCCAGGGGGACGCCGGGCTGCTGATCCAATTCGAACAGCAACAGGTCCGACAGGGACGACTGGGTGCCCTCGATCATGGAAGAGAGTACGGCTTCCTTACGAACGTACATGTAGAGCAGCAGCGAGGTATCCGGCAGCAAGGTCGATACGCTGTCAAGCCGTCCCAGCGCCAGAAGCGCCTGATCAAATTTACTGCGCAGTTCCGGGATCCAGTCGATGGGCGGACGCGGTGGCAGCGGCGCGGGGACAAAGGCATAGACCTTCTCACCAGCCGTTGATATGGTCACGTATCTGCCTTGCAGTTTGCGTTTCATGTACCAGTACCGAACTTAAAATAACACTTATGTTTATTTTACTTTAACAACTTATCCTAAAATAAGAAAACAGAAAGGAAGAATCAAGTGACATTCCATTGCAGTCGTCAGACAATACATGAAACAGGTGTAACACCTTTAGAAAAGGTGATAAAAAAAACCCGTCTCATAACCGGACGAGGGTGACGGGTTTGCAGTAAAACCGGATACCTGGTGTTTCACCGCAACAACTTCGCATCCGGTTTTCGGGCGCCGGTTCGGTTCCCAAATTGGGAATCGAATTGGCCTATGCCTGCCCGCCGAAAACCGTACTGATCAGGTAAGCCGTGTAGCCAACGTAACAGGCCAGCAGCACCGCGCCTTCGATGCGGTTGATACGCCCCCCCGGCCCCCGGAATCCATAGCCGATCACGAACAGCGACAAGGTCAGTGTCATACGAAATAAAATCTCATCAAATCATGTTATTAACCATCTTCTCGAAACCCATCTCTGCCAGCAACTGCGAAATAAGCTCCTCGAACTCACCGGGCTTCATGGCGAGCAGTCGTTCGCGCAGGGCCTTCCGGACCTGGTGGTTGTGCTGCTCGATCTGGAACGCCAGCCCGCGCCCCATCCATTGGCTCAGGCCCACATAGCCACGGCCGTGCTGAACGAAGCGGGGCCGCTCACCGCGTTTCTGCTGGCGCTTGATCTCGGTGAGCACCTGGGCGTACATGGTGGCTTCCGGCGTCTTGCCATCGGAGGTCCAGAGTCCAGCCGCGATGATCTGCTCAGCAATTGCTTTAGCGTGCAACGGGGATTGGGCCTTTTTCAGCACCCCAGTGGCGTCAGCCTTCACGGACATTCAAATATCCTCCTCAAGGATCTGGCCATTTTCGAGTAGCCATTGCTTTGCCTTGTCCATTTTTGAAGAATGTGCCCGTACGATATTCCAAAACCGTGGTGTGTGATTCGCTTCCAACAGATGGGCAAGCTCGTGGACTATCACATACTCTACAACATACATAGGTGCTTTTATGAGTCGCCAGTTGAAATTTATGTTGTCCTTGATTGTGCAGGAACCCCAGCGATAGCGATTATCAACGATCTTGGCTTTGGTGAATGCCACTCCGAGATGATTGGCAAACTTTTTGGCGCGTGGCAGGATTATTTCCCTGGCCTTGTCCATGTACCAATTTCGCAGGACCTGCTTGCGCTCAGCAGAAAGCCTCGCCGGGACCATGAAACGTTGTTCGAAACGAATCTCTTCCGAACTATTTTGGATTACTTCGATCTGATAATGACGGCCCAGGTATAAGGCAGATTCTCCATTGACCAACTCTTTGCCTGGGGGATGTGGTAATGCGTATTTTTGTGCATGTCCGATCTTTTCATAAATCCATTGCCTCTTTGATTCGACGAGGGCATGAATCTTTTTCTCGGAAATGGCTTCAGGAGCATGGACAACCACACTGCGATCCCGTTCGACGGTAATGGTCAGCTTTTTACGGTTAGGCGATCGCTTGATTGTATAGACCAGCTCCATGTTTACTCCGCGTAAAGAATCACATCTGTATTCTTTTCTGCTATTTCCATCACCCGGCTGATGATCTGGGCGCGATTTTGAAGCAAGTTCGGCAGCTTTGTATAGGCAGGCTGCAAAAGTGTCGCTTGGATATCGGCCTTGAGCTTGTTACGGGCAGGAATGCTCTCCCAGAAACCCGTGAGTTTCAATTCTCTTTCAACAATCAGGAATATTTGTTGGGTAAGGTTTACAAGAATAGAAATCTGTTCCTCTTCGCTGAGACCATATTTTGGTTGTGTTTCGGCAACCATTCCTGATAACTCTTTTTTGTTTTCAGGCAACGCAAAGAGTTCCCTTTTTAATACGCGAAAAAAAGGCATCTGCTTTTTTCGGTGGAGCCCGTATGTTGGTTCCTTGCCGGCGTTTTTGATCCGTTCACGCAGTTTTTCCAATTCCTCATATATTTTTTTCCAATTATCACGAAAATCCTGGAATATCTGGGCCAGTGCCTCGGCGAAGGATGCCTGTAAATCCGGATCGTCATCCAGTTCAACATCCAGGTGATGGCGAATAGCGTGTTCCACTTCCGCAGCCTTGGTTTTGGTGCGGTTACGCTTGCCAACATTTTTTTCAAAGTCTTCATCAAGAATTGAAATCGGCTCAATTTTCTGATCGATACTCTTCGATTCCAGATACTGGTCGGTAATCGCACGAAGCTTTGGAGGTATGCCTTTCATGCTTAAGCGTTCGTCACGGAAATGCTTTCCGGCCAGAACATTGATTTCCGCAAGAGCATTATAGTCGCTCATAAAATCCAACGCCTGCCGGGCGGGAAAGACCAGATTCATGCATTTCGTGAATTTCTTGAAGGCCTGCATATAATCAAAACGTAAATCTTCGTCATAAAAAACATCAAAGAATGCATCATGGTCCGTGAGGTCCGTCAGACCGTGTTTTTGAAGCAGGCCCATAATTTCGGCATGGCTGTTTTGGAGGTCGCGGAGCTCTTCTTCCGGGAAGCTCAGTGTATCGATGATTTCTTTTTGTTCCCGCTCGTCATAGGCATCGATGGCTTTCTTCAGGTGATGACCCACGCCGACATAATCCACGACAAAGCCCTTGTCTTTTGTGTCGCCGCTAACCCGATTTACACGGGCAATGGCTTGAAGAAGATTGTGGTCAGTTGTGATTTTATCCAGGTACATGACCTGCTCAACAGGCGCATCAAAGCCGGTAATGAGCATGTTATTGACAATGAGGATGCCCACGTCTCCGGTGATACCTTCGTCCTCGCCACCAAAACTCAGTTTGAAACTTTTGATACTGCGCTCATGTTTTGAAGCATCGGAATAAGCTTTTAAATGTGGCAGATCGTTATGTTCCCCGGAAATGATAACGTCCGATTGCATCTTCATAAGCTGTTCAATGTCCAGACCGCCCGGGTTAGCCTTTTGCAGATCCTCTATCTTAGCCTTTAAAGCGGCATCTATATATTTCTTGTACCGGACCGCCGCTTCCCTTGAAGTCGCCACAACCTGAGCCTTGTAGCCATTGGGGAACACATGGGTAAGGTACTGGTCCACCATGTCCTTCGCCTTGGCTTCTATGGTCGATTCAGCCTCAAGATAGGCGTCTCGCGACCCATAACCGAGTATTGCAAGACGTTCTTGCAGATTGTAATCGCTGAACATATCCGCAAACGCCTGGTCCATGCCCGCCTGATCGTGCACTTCCGCGTTATGGGTGCGTCCTTCGTAAACGATTTCCAGAGTAACCCCGTCGTCGATGGCCTGACGCATGGTGTATTTGTCGATGTAGTCGCCAAAGACCCGTTCAGTCTTGTCGATGGGAGTGCCGGTGTAGCCAATTTTCGCGGCGTTCGGGATGCCTTTGTCCAGGTTCGCGCCCAGCATCTTGTACTGTGAACGGTGGGCCTCGTCCGTCATGACCAGGATATTGGGGCTGTCATTGAGTTGCGGGAAGGTTTCGGTCAGGTCCGCCTCGCGGAACTTATGGATCATGGCCATCACCAGATCCGAGGTGTCGGCGCTGAGCAGCTCCTTGAGTTTCCTGATGTTGTTCGCCACCTTGACCGTAAAGCCGATGCTCCGACTGGTTTCATTGAGCTGGCCTTCCAGTTGGGTCCGGTCGGTCACAAACACGACCTTCCAGTTGGACAATGCCGCATGCCGATACATCTCGCGCACCATGAACATCATGGTGAGCGACTTGCCCGACCCCTGTGTGTGCCAAATAATGCCGCTGCGTTCGCGTGGGCTTTTCCCCTGGAGCAGGCGCTGAACTGCCAGTTTCACCGCCCTGAACTGCTGGTAACGGCCGACAATCTTGATCGTCTGTCCCTTGTCATTGGTGGAGAACAGGGTAAAGGTGCGAATCAGGTCGAGGAGATTGCCCCTGTCCATCATGCCCGCCACCAGGCGCTGCTGATCGTTGGGACTGCCCGAGCCGTGGTCGAGGTCATTCAATGTGAGCGGGTAGGGATCGGACCAACGGTAAAAATGTTCTCCGCTGTGGGTGGTGATCGTCCCGAACTTGGCTTCCTGGCGGCAAGTGGCAATGACGATCTGATTGAAATTGAAAAGCGGCGCACTACCTTCACCTTTGGCCCCGCGCTGCTCGCTGTAACGCAACATCTGGTCGATGGCTTCGGGGATGGCATCTTTAACCCTGGGGGATTTGCACTCGATAAGCACAATCGGCAAGCCGTTCACAAACAGAACTATGTCCGGGATGATATGATGCTCGGTGCCGAGGATGCGGACCTTGAACTGACATACCGCGATGAATCGATTGTTCGTCAATGGGTTCTTGTCATAATCGATAAACCGCACCGTCGGGCTTTGCTCCCCCGTCTTGCGGTTTTCACTGACGCTGGTATTCTCCAGCAGTAGGTGGAGTGCGTATTGATTATTCTCTATAAGCCCCGTTCCCGGAAAACTTGCCGTCAACTGCTTGACGACATCTTCAACCTGGTCATCCTCCAGCCAGGGGTTGATCACCTTGAGCTGCTCCCGCAGGACCTTCGGCATGACCACCTCGGTGAAATTGTCGCGGAAGGTATGGGTCGGAGTCTGCTTTTCGTCCGTCAGGTCGATAATCTCCCAGCCAAGACCGGAAAGCTGATCGAGCAGCGGCTTTTCCACATGGTTGCGCTCATCGAGCTTGTATTTGTCCGATGGTTTCATTGTAACACTTCCCAATGGCCTTTTTTTGTTGACCCTACATGGCGTATACGACTCTGTTCTTTGAGCTTTCTCAAATGGTATTTTATTCCACCCTCACTCAATGGCAGTTCTTGCGCCAGTTCACGCCGGGTAATAGATGGTTTCTCCTTTAGCAAAAGAATAATTTTTTCTTGGGTAGTTTTTTGGGTAGTTTCTTGGGTAGTACTACCCTTACTGCTTATTTCTCCACGCACAGCTGTAAGATAATTATCGGCAAATGGAAATTTTACCCAGAGATCATGCCCATCCAGTTGAATATTGGGAGGCGGTGAATCCGCATTACGGCAAGCTGAGTAAATTCGTTCAATGCCCCGGCCCCAGGATTCAATTTCACCTGCGCGAAAAAAAGCATTGGCCACATCCGGATTATAGGGATGGGAAGCATGTTCGCCCAATAATGTCTCCAGACTCCAGTCTTCCGGAAGTACGGCAGGATTCCAGATTTTCAGTTTATTCTCATACACCCGAATCTGTATCGGCGCATGCACAGCATAGTCCCGATGTACCAGCGCATTAAGAACCGCCTCGCGCAAAGCTTCGTAAGGAACGGGGAAGCGTTCAATCCGCTGGAGCCCCTGGTAGCTGATGGCCGCTTTCATGTACTTGGTACGCAGTAAATCCACCACAGCATGGGCCTGCTGGAACAAAGTGCCACGGATTTCATCATGGTAGGCAAGTTCGGATTCGGTTACAAAAAAACCGATCTTGACAAAAGCCCCGGTGATGAACCGGTCGGGCTCTTTATGAAAAAGAAGCGCTGCCGATCGTTTCAGATAAGCGCCTTCGGTCAATTTCAGTTTTTCCAGCAACCCGGCATCCGAGGACGACAGATCGGTGGAACTCAAGCGACCACTGGTAGTGGCCAGTTCACGAAATTTTCTGAGACTTGTTACTGACAGATCCGAGACTTTGAGCCCCGGCAACGGCACGGAATCCCAGGTGCGTCCCTGCCTTTGCAGCAGAAACCGATCCAGCGCCGCCCCCTTTAATTCTTGAAGCGTGCTGCCGCTGCGGAGATAATAGCGGCCCCGGTAACTGATGGGGTTGTTGTAGGCAGGCACATGGATTTCCAGCAATTCCGCGTCTCCTTCGACATGCCGGTTGACCTCGACGATAATTCCAAGCAAATCACGGATTTTGTAGGGCAAATCTTCCATCAGTTTGGCACCGTTCCCAATGCCGACGGCTTCGCCCTGATCGTTCCGGCCAATGACAAGCACCCCGCCCTCGCTGTTGGCAAACCCGCACACCCAGCGCAGGTAATCGTCCCGCCAGGATTCTTTCCATTCTATGGTCTGGCTTTCCCGACTCATGAGCAGACCTCCATGTTTTCCATCAGCGGCGTCACCCGTTTCTTGCCGGTGAGCAGGTCCTGCATCAGGGCGGTTTTCAACCTTGATAGCTTGAGAAGAATGGTTTCATAATCGCAAAGATGATCCGAAATACTCCTAAGACAATCTTCGATATTTCTCATTTCATCCGGAGGGGGAACGGGTAGCCGAGTAGATCGCAACGTCTCTGATCGGATTGATGCCATGATTCCACCTTGCTCATCTTGAGCGAAATGATTAAGTACCCATCGCGAATGGTTTATCTGAAGACAGGCGACATACGGAGAATAACGTAATTTATCCAGCGATATTGTCCATACATGTTTTGAAGACAACGCTTCACCAATATCATCTGGAACTACACAACAGCGTCCCACTGTCCCCATGATCGTGATCATAAGGTCCCCTGGTCGAACGAGGTAGCGGTATAACTGTTTTGCTTTCGCTGTTGGAACGAACCGCTTGTAATCTCGGACGAATTGCTCTGGAAATACATTATCAATGCCCAGTAAAGGCACACCCTTATCGGCTAACTCCTCTTTAAGCAATGCGCTACCAAATGGTCCGCTTCTCATTGGTGGATCAACGTCATCAATCAATGATTCTATATTTGCGATTTTCCACTCCACCGGAATCCGCCCCAGGGGTGAATCCTTGAACTCGTGGGTTTCTTCGGTGCGAAGATTGCCGTGTTCATCAATACCCCGGGTGAGAAGATCCTGCATCAGGCCGGTCTTGATGCGCTGCTGTTTGGCAATCAAGCTTTCCGTCTGCTCAATGGCCTGGTCGACTTTGGAAAGGACTTCGGCGATTTTGGATTGCTCGGGTAAGGATTCAGGTATCTGTGTAAATACCCCTTTTAGAAAATCACTCTTAAGACCCGGTTGCGCCGATCCCGAAATCTGGGCCTCAATTTGATTTTGGCAGGCCTGCGACAGGAGAGAGTAATAGAGGTACGATTGAGTGATTTTTTTAGCGTCGCCACGAATCAGGAATAAGTGTTCATTGATGCAGGCATTCGCGCCATTATTGTTCTTGTAAAAACCGACCTTGCCAGTCTGCGCACCGTCCTTGTTTATGAGAACATCAGCATTTTTTAAGTGGCCTTTGGTCATACGGTCAAAGAACTTCCTTGGCACTCGCTTGACTTCTTCAAGCGTTACCCCCCCGTGTTTAAGGATATTTTCACCTCCCAAGCTTGGGATTTCACCGCTTTCGACTGTTGCGCCACCCTTGGGTCGTGAACCGCTTTCCAATACCGATACTACAGAGGCAATATCTGAATGCTGCCAATTCATGCTTGACCTCCGAAATACCTCAACCCTTCCAGAAATCCGTTCAACTCCTCAAGCGTCTTTTCCCTGCGCTGTTCAGGATTCCGGCAACTGCTTTCATGGTTTTTCAATTTTTTCCTCCTCCGGATGTAAGGCAGCCAGCACGCGCCGGTCTTCTAGTTCCTGCTTCAGTTGCTGTTCCGTTGGCAGTACGCGCAGGTATTTGGAGGTAAAAAGCTGTTGGCTCTCACGCAAAACAGAATACCTGACTACTGTCTCATCCCTGTCGGCGCAGAGAATAATGCCGAGGGTGGGATTATCATCTTTTCCCCGTTTGAGGTCGTCAAACATGCGCACGTACATATCCAACTGACCAATGTCCTGATGGGTCAGTTTGCCGGTTTTGAGGTCAATCAGCACAAAGCATTTGAGTAAGTAGTTGTAAAAGACGAGATCAATATAGAAGTGGCTGGTTTCGGTGCTGATTCGGAACTGCCTGCCGACAAAGGAAAAACCTTTACCCAGTTCCAGTATAAAATCGCGAAGTTTGGCGATGAGTGCCTTTTCCAGATCCGTTTCATGCTCTTTTTCTCCTTCGGGAACTCCCAGAAATTCAAGTATATAAGGGTCTTTGATAAAATCATGGGGGCCGGTGGAGGGGGTAGGCGATTTTTTATCATTCACAACATGGCCGGTTGACAGCAAGCGCTCATAGGATCTTGTTTTGATCTGACGTTCCAGTTCGCGAACGCTCCAACTTTGCACGGCAGCCTCCCTCATGTAATATTCCCGTGTTTTGGCTTCATTCACTCTCATAATCAAGCGATAATGTGACCAGCTCAATTCTCTACACAGTGTGTAGAGTTTTTCGGAGTCGGGATATGTCAGGAAAAACTGCTTGAAATTCCACAGGTTGGCAACGGAGAACCCTTTTCCGAGCTCGTCTCCCAAACGCCGGGAAAGTTCACGAATCAAAAAGTCGCCATAGCCGGCCCGTTCTTTTCCTTTCTGTTCCTCTTCCACAATCCTCTGCCCGACCTTCCAGTAGGCCTCAACCATTATGAAGTTGACATTGTTGTATGCCTTTCGTCTGGCATTTTGAAGAATGCTGCGGACACTATCAAAAAAATCGTGATCCATGTGTTTGATATCGGTCATCCCAAATACCCAAGTTTTTTCAAAAACCCATTCAACTCTTTGAGTGTCTCTTCCCTTCGCTTCTCAAGCTCCCGGCTGCTTGTCGCATATTTATTCCAGATGTTTTCAACACCCTGAATCAGGGCTCGCTTTTCCGCGCTCAAGTATCGCTCCAGCTCTCGACCGGCAATGTCGTACAGTTTTTTCAGAATGAGCCGTTTAGCTTCTTCGACAGTCAGTTGGCCGCCAATTTCCGCCAGCAGAGCATCGGTTCGGGCAATGCGTGCCTGCAAGGCTGCTTTGTCCTGTTGCAGGGCGGTAATTTTTTTCTTATCCGTCTTATTGCCTGCATCAAGTTCGGCCATCTGTTTATCAACCTGCCGGATCAGTTCCCGGTTTTCATCCGTGAACCCTTCAGCGCCCAGACGTTTCAATTCGAGTTTCAGTTCCAGCCCCGTGGTTTTCTCTTTCAGGGTGGCCTTTGCGTCCTTGATTTTTTTCTCAATTTTCTTGATGGCGGCATCCAGTTTTTTCAGCTCATCCAGTTCCCACCTGGCAGATGCACCGGGTGTGTCCTTCAAATCATCGATGAGTGCCTTCAAGGCCTTTTTGATAACGGCGGCAGTGACCTTCTCGTCTTCGTCCGGCTCGTAGGCTGCCGTCTCCTGGGCGGCTTCAACAGCCTCGGCCAGCTCGCTTTGCAGTTCACTGATGTTAGTTTCCAGGGATTCAATGGCGTCAGCCTCAGCCTGAAAGAATTCCGCAATCAGATATTCATCGGGAATCAGGGTGTGATGCCAGCCGATGGAAACGATGGTTTTCAAGTCGTAGCGGATCTGTTGCCACCAGTTCACAAACACCCCTGCGCTCTTGAATTCGTCCAGTACGCTAAGGGGTATCATCTTGTCCTTGAGCGTTGTCAGCAGCTCAAGGCGTACATCCGGCATTTTTTTTCCGTTGCCATTGCCGTTATTGGCCCGCTCAAGACGGGCAAAATCATTCTGTGCCACCTGCCACCAATCCTCAAGGGCTTGCGCGTGAGTGGTAAGCGTCTGGACAACGGCCGAATCGGCTTCAATAAGGTTTTTTATATCCGCCTTGTCTGAAACAGCCTCCTTAAAGGCGAGGTACTTTGGTCGGTCCGCTTGAAAGAGTTTTTCAGCGGCCAGGCCAAATCGGGAAAAGTCCTCATGTCGCGCCGTTACTTCATCTTCCGGAATGCCGCCGATGAGATGGGCTTGTACATCTTCGGGCTCCGGTTCCGGGGTGTTGTCGACATAACGGCGAATGTTCAGGTTGTAATCGTGTTTATCGACGATTTCGGAGGTGTCGACCAGGCGGCTGTATTTGGGGAGTTCCTGTTTCAGGGTGAAAATGGTGTCGATTTTCTCGATATCTTCCGGGCGCAGCTTGTTTTGATTCTTACCCTCGGCAAATTCACGGTCTGCGTTGATGAACAACAGCTTGTTGCGCAGATGATCCGGCTTGTTCTTATTACAGACCAGCACACAGGCGGGGATGCCGGTGCCGTAAAACAGGCCTTGCGGCAGGCTGATGATGGCCTCAATGACGTCATCGTTGATGAAAATTTCCCGGATCAGCTTTTCCTTGCCGCCACGAAACAGCACCCCATGGGGCATGATGGTGGCCATGTGGCCATTGCCCTTGAGGCTGGCCAGCATGTGCTGGACGAACATGAGGTCGGCTTTTTTACCGGTCTCGGGACACCACTCCCGAAAACGATGGGTAAATTTAACGCTGGCCCGGTTGTAATTCTGTGAAAAAGGAGGATTGGCCAGTACCCGGTCGAATTTGCGAATCTGGCCATTATCGAGAATTTGCGGGTCCTCCAGCGTATCTCCGTTTTCGATAGTAAAACGGCTGATGTTATGGAGGATCATGTTCATGTTGCAGATGGACCAGACCGTGCCATTGGAGTCTTGTCCATAAAGAGCCAGGTCGTTCGGGTCCTGACCCTGCTCTTCCACGTATTGATGTGACTGAATCAGAAAACCGCCAGAGCCGACGGTGGGGTCATAAATGGTATTGCCCGCCTGAGGTTTGACGAGCTGCACCAGCAGACGGACGACTTCGGCGGGGGTATAGAATTCGCCACCTTTCTTGCCCGCGCTGTCGGCAAAATATTTAATCAGGTATTCATAAGCGGCCCCGAGAAGATCAGGGAACTCGAAGTTGTCGTTTACCAGGACAAAATTGGGCTGATTGAAATGGTCGAGGAGGTCTTTCCATTTCTGATCGGGAATCTTGGTTTTTCCCTTGATTTCATTGAAATTGATATTGTTCTTGAGCACTCCGGCAAGGGAATCATTTTCGTCCTCAATGGCGGCAATGGCTTTATTGAGCATATTGCCAATGTCGTGCTTTAAATCTTTCAAGGCGGGGACGGTGTTACCGTCCTCATCCACCCAGGATTCGTGCCAGCGGGCACGTTTGGGCACATAAAAGGTCTCACCGTAGGATGTTTTATCCTCAAGGAGCTCATCAACCAGGTCGGGCTGATCTTTCAAATGTGCGAAGGTTTCGTGGCGCAGTTGGTGCCGCTTTCGATCAAATTCATCTGAGAGCCGCTTCAGGAAAAGCATGCCGAAGATGAATTCCTTGAACTCGGAAGCATCCATCTTCCCACGCAAAATATCGGCTGCCTTTAGCAGAAAAGATTCAAGCTGGGATAAAGTTATTTTCTCTTTGTTCACTTTTTATCTCCTGTATCCTGTTTCTTCTCTTCTGCTGCCGCACCTCCAGCCTTCACCCACTCGTCGACTTCATCTTTCTTGAACTTCCAAAGACGGCCCATGCGATGGGCGGGCATTTCATACTTATCGATCCACTTGTAAACGGTGTCATTGCTGACCCCGAGGTACTTGCAGATCTCGGTTATCGACAACCAGCGGTCTTCCATCTCGTTCATGCTCAAAACTCCACGGGCATTTTGGTTTGCGGCCACGTCCGCCAGAGGCGAAACGGGAGAGACTGGACGCACCTCTCCCAGGTTAAAAAACTTCATCAATATACAAGGGCACTATGTGCTATGTCAAACGATCTTTACCGATATAAGCCGATTATTTTCTATCACGCTCGATGCCAGACGACGGAGTCAAGCCGGGTGCCGTTTTCAATATGGGGCATCCAATAGGTCCAGGCAGAAATCGAGGTACGCCCGTACAGCACCGCCACCATACCACGGCCGGTTCGATGCTGATGGTGCCGGGATCGAGCCGCGAGGCCTGCAGCATTTTTCCGCTGCCGGGGATCGGTTCGCCTTCCATTTTGGTGGAAAGCGTCGGAGGATGGTTCTGGATTTGATCTGGTACTTATTTATTTCCGGTTCTGAGCTACCATGAGATCACCACCCAGATTCCCCATGAAATTTGGCTGACCATCCCGAGAGGATCCTGGCGGCCGGATGTGGAATACCCACCGCTTAACCTGACCTATGTATCAGGACCGGCCTATTCGTTCGGTATTCAGGAGCATATCATAAACGGTGTGACGGTTAAAATTTACAGCCCTGCGAAGACAGTGGCCGATTGCTTCAAGTTCCGAAACAAGGTCGGCCTCGATGTGGCCATTGAAGCACTCC
>CAYPHA010000048.1:0-34495 GCA_964410215.1 uncultured Calditrichota bacterium
CGGGGTCCCAGTATAATAGCCCCGGCCAGGGCAAGCCAGCCTCCTATCGAATGAACGACAGTAGAACCAGCAAAATCAACGAATCCGAGGTTCTCCAGCCAGCCGCCGCCGTCAAGCAGTGATCCCCAGGCCCAGGATCCATAAATCGGATAGATCAAGGCGCATATAAATACGCTGTATGACAGGTAGGCTGTGAATTTAGTACGTTCGGCCATCGCGCCGGAAACAATCGTTGCTGCTGTCCCGGCAAAAACGGTCTGAAAAATAAGGAAAGACCAGTTCCAGTCCTTGCCACTGACATCGGCACCGGAGAGCATAAAATTAGTGGTGCCAAAGAGACCATTGGTAGCACCAAACATTAAACCAAAACCTAAAAGAAAAAAGGCTATTGTACCGATGGAGAAATCCATCAGATTTTTCATCATGATGTTCACCGTGTTTTTAGCACGGGTAAATCCGCTTTCAACCATCGCAAACCCGGCCTGCATGAAAAAAACCAGGAAAGCAGCAATACATGTCCATACAATATTGATATTATTCTGCAGGGTTTCCTGAATCGCCAGGATGTCAGGACCGGCTGTTGCCGTTGTCGATGAAGAAGCCTCCTGAGCGAAAGAAGAGGAAACGAAAAGAGATAATAATAACGTCAGTATGATATGTCGTGTTTTGTATATTAAATACATAGTATGATCTCCGTTTTGATGAATCATTGGTTTAACCGATAGCAGCTGAACCGGTTTCTTCGGTTCGTATCCGGATGCATTCTTCCAGTTCATGTATGAAAATTTTACCATCACCGATCGATCCTGTTTTGGCTCCGGCAATGATTCCCTCTACTGTTGGTTTTACATAATCGGCATTGACCGCAATTTCGAGTCTGATTTTTTTTAAAAGGTTAACCTCGATATCAGCACCACGATACGTTTCATGATAACCTTTTTGCTCCCCGCATCCCAGGGCGTTGGTGACCGACATCTTAAAAATCTGTCGTTCAAACAGCGCCTGCTTGACGGCATTAAGGCGTTCCGGCTGTATATATGCAATGATCAACTTCATGAAAAATCTCCTCTTATAAATAGGTTGAAGATAGCCTGCAGGTATCACTGATCTTCAGTTGATAAGCCGTTTTATGATACAAGAGTTGTGCCAGTTATAAATAAAAAGGTATAAATATAATATTAACAATGGTTTGAAAATTTAACCCAGACTCCCAGAACCTATAAGAACCTACAAATATGTTGCTGATAAAGTAAAGAACTACAAAAATGTAATAAAGTTGGTTTGTTTTGGTGGTTTGTGATGCGCGGGTTGGTGTGTGTCTGATTTTTTGGCGCTGTGCGGCGGTAATATTGTTGTATATTTTTACATGGAGGTTGCGCGCTGCTTTTTGTGTTTCTGTTATTATTTTTTCCTTGCATTTATATTACAAATATGTAATATATGTAATCATGTCTTACAATAATGTAAGAAACAGTGTTTTATTTTGATATAGTGAATATAATGTTTAAGCAGGGAGTGTGTCAATGTCAAAGAAAATTAACCGGAATCCGGCGGTGAGTACACTGACCCGTAAGTTTTCGCTGTTGATTGATATAAACCAGGCGATCAGCAGAAATCTCGGACTGGAGGAGTCGCTGAATGCCGTACTGCAGATTCTTTCGAAATCTTATAACCTTAAATCCGGAGCGGTTTTCCTGCTCAATGAGGATAATACCCGCCTTGCAATGGCTGCTTCCATTGGATTTAATACGGAAATTGCCAAAACAGATTATAAAATCAATGAAGGACTTACGGGGCGGGTGGCAGCTTCCGGGAAACCGGTGATCGTTCCACAAGTCAGCAAAGAACCCCTCTTTCTTAACCGGCTGAGTACATGGGATGCGGAATCGGAAAAAGACCAATCTTTTGTCGGTGTTCCGATAAACCTTGACTATAAAACGATTGGAGTGCTCGTTGTCAATCTTGCCTACAGTCCGAAAAGGGATTTTGAGCAGACCAGAAACTTTCTGACGCTTGTTGCTTCCGCACTTTTACACCCCATACATCTGAAGCAGGTCATCGAGCAGGAGAGGCAGCGGTTGATGGATGAAAATGTATTGCTGAAAAATAAACTTCAGGAAGAACACAGCTTTCACAATATTATCGGAAACAGTCATGAGATGCGTGAGATTTTCGGAATGATTCAGCAGGTCGCTTCCGCAAGTACAACAGTCCTGATCCGCGGTGAATCCGGGACGGGTAAAGAATTGATTGCGCAGGCCATTCACTATAATTCTGCCAGAAGCGATAAACCTTTTATCCGGGTAAACTGTGCCGCTATACCGGAAAATTTGATCGAATCGGAGTTCTTCGGCTATGAAAAGGGCGCGTTTACCGGGGCTGTCAGCCGGAAAAAAGGACGCTTCGAGCTTGCCAACGGCGGGACGATTTTCCTGGATGAAATCGGTGATCTTTCTCCGATGACGCAGGTCAAGCTGCTTCGAGTCCTTCAGGAACAGGAGTTTGAGCGTGTCGGAGGAACTGAAACCATCAAAGTGGATGTGCGTGTTATAACGGCGACGAACGCTAATCTGGAAATGCTTATCGAAAAAGGGCAATTCCGGGAGGACCTCTATTACCGTCTGAACGTTTTTTCCATTTTCTTGCCGCCACTGCGGGAGCGGAAATCAGATATTCTGCTTCTTGCAGACCATTTTATGTTGAAATACGGCCGGGCGCAGGGAAAGATGATCCGCCGTATTTCCACACCGGCTATCGATATGCTGATGCGTTACCACTGGCCCGGAAATGTCCGGGAGTTGGAAAACTGCATTGAGCGGGCAGTGCTGGTTTGCCAGGACAGCGTCATCCACAGCTATCATCTTCCACCGACCCTGCAGACGGCCGAAAGCAGCGATACATTACCGCAGCAATCGTTGGATGCTGCCGTAGCGTCCTACGAAAAGGAGCTCATTCAGGATGCCCTGAAATCGACCCGGGGTAACCGGGCAAAAGCCGCCCGTTTACTGGACAGCACTGAACGCATTATCGGATACAAAATACAAAAGTACGGGATCCATGTGGGAAGGTTTAAATAAGAAAAAAGAAAAAAGAAAAAAGAAAAAAGAAACAACTAATGAAAAAAAATCTTGGATTATGAGCGTATCATTCGTGTTCAGCTTTTTGATAACTTTATGATGATCCATGCTGCAAGGAAGGCCTCGAGCAGGCTCAGGGGCACGGCAAAATAGAGCAATCCAAATGGCAGCACAGCCAGGTTTCCGATAACAATCCACATCAGAATGAAACCCACAAACCAGCACAGGAATGTTGTTTCAAGCAGGTTGAATCTTCTGGAAATGATATAAATAGCGATGGCAAAAAACAGGGACCAGGCTCCCCACATGGCCCCGTTGACCGGATCGGATGGAAAAACCAGTCCAAGCATCTGATAGTGCTCAATCCAGTAGGATTTGAATAACAGCTCATTCCGGAGAAATTCAGAAATACTGATCCATAGAGTTGCCAGAAAAACGGGCAATATTACTTTTTTTATAGAATCCATAGCTCATCCTCAACGTAAATAACACCATATAACTGCTTCAGAAAATCAGGTTTAAATGAAATAACCGGGATTAAGATACCATTAATTCCTGAAATCTGCAGGTAAAAATATTTCCTTGAAAATCCTAGCTGTTTTTCAATACCGTTTTTAACTCATCAATAACACGGTCCATTTGCTCATACGTAATGACAAGCGGCGGAAGAAGTCTTAATACCGTTGGTCCGGCCGGCAAGGTAAGGATACCGGCCTGTTGTAACCGGTCAATGTAGGGTTGCACTTTATCCTTCAGTTCGATACCAATCATCAGACCCCGTTGACGGACTTCACGGATTTGCTGAAAATCGGAAGCAGGAAATTGTTTCGTGAAATATGCGCCTTTTTCAAGGGCCTGGGCCGGAAGATCCTGTTCGATCATAAAATCAATAGCTGCAAGGGCCGCGGAACAGGCCAGTGGATTGCCTCCAAAAGTCGTACCATGTTGACCAAAACCCACTTTTATTTTATCAGAACAAAGGACGGCTCCCATGGGAAAACCGCCGGCTATCGATTTGGCCAGCAGGAGCATATCGGGTTTGATCCCGAACGATTCATAGGCGAAAAATGTTCCTGTTCTGCAGAAACCGGTTTGTATCTCGTCGATGATCAGAAGGATGTTCCGCTCATTACACAAGGTGTTGACAGCTCTGAAATAATCAGGATCCCCGGGATGCACGCCTCCTTCGCCCTGAACCGGTTCCAGCATGATGGCTGCGGTATCATCACCTGCCGCTTTTTCAAGCTTTTCAAAATTATTAAAAGGTACGAATTTAAAACCGGGGACAACCGGCTGAAACGGATCCCGGTATTTTTTATTAAACGTGGCACTCAGGGCACCGAACGACCGTCCGTGAAAACCGCGCATAGCGCAGATGAATTCCGTTTTACCGGTGGAAACGCGGGCAAATTTAAGGGCGGCTTCGACGCTTTCTGTTCCGGAATTACACAGAAAAACCCGGTTGAGATCGGGAGAGGTGAGGGATACCAGCTTTTTCATCAGTTTTCCGCGCTGATCGTTATAAAATGATCCTGTTGCAATCATCAAACGACGACTCTGATCCGTAATAGCCCTGGCAACGGCTTCGTTACAATGGCCGATGTTTCCAACACCCTGGCCGGCCATACAGTCGATATACTGCTTTCCCTGATCATCCCAGAGAAGGGCGCCTTCGCCTCTTTCCAGGATGATGCCGCGCTTGGGAAAGAGGGGCAGGGCGTAGGTGTCCTCCCGTGTCTTAATCTCACTCATTGTATTAACGTTCCTTTTCCGGATAATGCCTCTGCGACCGGTTTCTCCAGGCGGCCGTCACTGATGATAACGCTGCCGGCTCCCAGTTCAAAAAGCCTGCGCAATGCCAGAATCTTTCGTTTCATGCGGCCTTCCACCTGCGATTCAAACGATACCAAATCATTTTGGTCCAGGTTCTTTATGAGGGATCCGGAATCGCTTGTATCTTTTAATAGTCCCGGAGCTTCAATTAATTGGATAATTTTTTCTGCTTTCAGCGATTGCTGAAGGACGGTCACAATATCGTCATTCTCGGAATTAATGGCAAACCCCTGTTCATCGATAATGGGTACCGTTAAAACAGGAACATAACCGTTGTTAAGAAGGAGCCGCAACAGTTCTGTGTTGATGGATTTAGGTTTTCCTGAATAATCACGAATGATCCGTAATTTGCCTTTTTCTTTTACGCGTATACCTTTATTCCTTGCTCCCTGGACCATGCGTCCGTCGATACCACTCAGGCCAACGGCATTGATCCCGTTACGCTGACATAATTCTACAAGACGTTTATTTCTTAAACCGGCGTAGGCCATCAGCATGATATCGATGGCTTCCTCATCAGAGAAAACGCTGTGATAGCCGGAAACGGAAGTCAGTACTTTTTTGGGCTTACCCAGGTCCTGTGCCAGTTGGTCCCGGAGGGCGTTTGCGCCGTGGACAATGACGGTTTTTTCTTCAAGGGAAGCAAGATCGCTGATGATCCCTTCCAGGTTGATAGCGGCGCCTCCGCCGATCTTAAGAATGATCATGTTAATTTCCTTATCGTTTTATTGGCAATGGGATTCCAGCCGGTTTCACCGGGAAACGGCTCGGAACAGACAATGAGGGAGGAGCAGGTCTGTTTCATGTGCATGGTAAAATAATCATCATCTTCGTTAAACGAGGTAGACAGGAAAGCGGATTGTGAATCGGCAATAATACAATTCAGGGCCCGTATGTAACGTGACCGTTTCCCGATGATCATCGTACTCCGTTTCAAGGCCGTTTCCATGCCATCGGTATTCAAACGGAGGATGAAGTTAAAGATTTTTTCAGCGCCGATCCGTCCTTCCTCACGGATACGCACACCATGCAATTCTCCGTTGAAAATGAAAACATATTTTCCTGAAATAAACGGCATATTATTTTCGATCCGTATATCTCTGTCCCGGAAGGCACTCCGGGCATGCGCAAGCAGCAGGGTTGTGGAACCAAACTGTTCGAAATGGTCTTCCCAGACCGGACTGATATTTTTATAATGCTCCCATTTTCCATTACGAAGATAAGCGCATCCCCAGCCATGTCCCTGGTATTCCTTGCTGTTCCGGGCAATCTTCGCAAACGGTCCGAGATGGTCCGATATGCTGAATGTTTTGTCGCTTTTAATATATAATAATCTGCACATAAGAATTTATTACACTTAATAACTTCGTGTGCCTCATTTTTTCTTTAAACCGGATGAAGCCCGGGGAATTCCAGGGCCGTTGTCTCGTCAAATCCTTTCATGATGTTGAATCCCTGCACGGCTTGTCCTGCGGCTCCTTTCATCAGATTATCGATAGCCGAGAAAACGACGATGCGGTCGGATTGTTTATCTTTCTCAAATCCGATATCACAATAATTCGTGCCCCACAGCAGTTTCGCTTCCGGGTAGCGGTAATTACCGTCCCGTTCCTTGACGATCCGCATGAACGGTTCCGAACCATATTCTTTTCTGTATATTTTCCATAGGTCTTTTTCCGAAAGCTTTTCCAGGGGAAAGACATGACAGGTAGCCAGCACGCCGCGCACCATGTCAATCGATGTGGCCGAAAAATGAATCGTAACCGGTTTGTGCATGGAAAGTTCCTGTATCATCTCAGCCGTATGCCGGTGTCCGGTGGGTTTGAAGGAACGCACACAGCCGCTGCGTACAGGATGATGGGAAGCCTCACCGGGCTTATTACCGGCTTCGCTCGATCCAACCTTGACTTCTACTACGGTTCGTTTTGTATCTATCAGATTGTTCTTAAATAGCGGATAGAGGGCAAGGATTGTTGCCGTCGCATTACAACCGGCACTGGATATGCGCGTCGCATTTTTCATTTCTTCGCGGTGTAATTCCGGGATCCCGTAGACAAACCGGCTGAGAAGATCCGGCTGCGTATGCGGCTTATGATACCAGTTTTCATACAGGTCCGGAGTGTTCAGCCTGAAATCTGCACTCAGATCGATAATACAATCAGCCTGTTTTTCGAACCGGTTGATCTGTTCCATTGATGCACCATGAGGCAGACATAAGAACAATACATTACAAGGCTCCAGATCGGTAAGACTGCAAAAGGTCAGATTGGATTGCTTTCTCAGGTTGGGGTGTACTTTACCTACCGGTTTACCGAAAAAACGTTCTGAGGAAACCTGATGCAGTTTGACACCGGGATGAAACAGCAGCAACCGTATCAGTTCACCGCCCGTGTAGCCAGAAGCTCCCGCGATAGAGACACTGAGTTCAGACATCACCGTACCCCCTTTGCCTGTGCTATTACATACGTGACAATATGTTCAGGGATATTGACACCGGTCGTATCGATACTGTTTTTAAATTCCATCGTATAATTCACTTCATTAACCAGGAAACCATCGTTGTTTTCAAAAAGGTCGATTGCCAGAACACCACCACCGACGGCTTTTGCCGCCTGAAAGGAGATTTTCTCGATTTCTTCCGTTACGGGGCAGTTCATAGCCTGACCACCCCGGGCCGTATTGGTAATCCAGTGATCGGACTGACGGTATATGGCAGCGATACAGCGGTCACCGACGACAAAGGAGCGAATATCACGGTTCTTCTTTTTCACATATTTCTGTATATAAAAGATGGAATGATGGTAGCTGCCGAGTATGGATTTATGTTCAAGAAGCGCCTCAGCGGCATCCCGGTCATTTACTTTCGCGAGTAACCGTCCCCAGGATCCGACAGCGGGTTTTATCACCACCGGATAGCCCATCTCTTCGATAGCCTGGATGGCGGATGTCTCTGTAAAAGCGATCCGTACTTCCGGTTGGGCCACATCATGCATGCTCAGCGCTTTTGACGTGAGAAGTTTATCACCGCATGTGAGCGCGACCTGGGCTGTATTGACACAACGAATGCCACAACTTTCAAATAATGTCAGTGCATGGAGGGCGCGGGAATGATTGATTGCCCGTTCGATGACCACATCCAGATCGAAACGGTCATTACCTGGATTAAAAATGATCTTCCGGTCATCCATCATGACGAGTTCAATTTCGCTGTGATTTTTAAATGCTTCCAGTAATAGTTTCTCATCTTTACGAATCAGAGAATGCAGGAATCCTATTTTCATTGTTCGTTTCCTTATGTTTGCACCATTCAACAATATGGGCCAGCTCGGTAAAATCGACGGTACGACCCTTTTGACCGATATTCTTAACAACGTTCAAAATTTCCGGCAGTAGTTCTTTTTCCGCTTCCAGGCCGATCTTATCCAGGGCCCAGGCAACGGAAGATATTCCTGACATGTGATCCAGCGATACCTCCATGCTGCGGTTAATCCGCCCGGGATCCACACTCTGGTAGTGTACCGGATTTTTTATCGCGGCATGCGTGTGCACACCGGCACAGTGGGTAAATGCATTCTTCCCGGTAACAGGAAAATTGACCGGTACCGGTAAATTCGCATAACGGCTGACGAGTGCGTAAAGCTCCATCAGCTTTTCGGAACGATACGTTGCCGGGTTTACAGCATCATCCTGTACAGCGATTAATAGTTGAGCGAGATCCACAATGCCGGCCCGCTCTCCGATTCCCAGTACGGATGCATCCACGATTCCGGCGCCCGCACGGATCCCGTCCAGTGCATTGGCCAGAGCCAGTCCGCGGTCATTATGACAATGAACGGCGATTACCGGGTTATGCCCCCTCCGGTCCAGTGCCTCGCGAAGGCGGGAAATGAAACCGTACATGTTGTGAACCGTTCCCGGAACCATAAAACCGGTCGTGTCGGCGACACTGATGATATCAGCACCGGCCTCAACCGCTGCCGCTGAAGCGCTGATGACGTTCTCAAACCTGGAGCGGACCGTGTCTTCCGGTGTATACCGTATCATTAAATCAGGCCGTTCCTGACGGGCATAGGAGATAGATTCTGCAATCAAATCAATGGCCTTGTGAATCGGCTTCTTAAAAACATTCTCAAGACGTTCCTCCGATACACAATAAAAGATACCCAGAAAATCGACACCACAGGCCAGAGCCTGGTCGATATCCTGCTTCAGTGACCTGGAATGTGCTCCCACAAGGGCGTTCATGTTCCGATGTGAAATCTGCTCAACTGCGTGCATAATCTCACCGGTTACCGCTGGATGGCCGCTTTCGATAATATCGATACCGATTTCATCCAGCAGGTCGGCGATGGCCAGTTTGATATGCAGGTCAAAATAAACGCCGGGAGTCTGCTCGCCTTCGCGCAGTGTAGAATCCAATATTTTTATCACCTTATTCGCCCCAATCTTCCTCTTCCTGCGGAGCTTCTGCCAGCTCGAGGGGTTCAAGATTGATGACCTCCAGCTCGGAGCCGCATTCCGGACAGGTAAGCAGTTCACCCAGAACGGTATCATTACCGAGTTCGATCTGGGCATCACAAACGGGACAGGCACTTGAAAGTATCATGTTAATCTCCTTCATTAGGGTTAAAGATATAGATATCCGCACCAGGCGTTATCTATTTTATAAACGTTTTAATCTAAAGGAATTGAGCGAAAAAATTAAAAACAGGACAGTTAAAAGCGCTTTCGCTTTCGGAAAATGGTGTGGTGTGTTTCTGAACTGTCTGAAAAACAGTGATCAGGATGCTGTGCGAATTTCTGATTGGAGATGTTCATATTGTTTGTATATTCGTTATCGGCGTCAAAATTTTCCGAAATATACATGTGAATGTATAAAATTACAAAATTTTTTTATTCTGACGTGTCGCAGGCATGGCGCAATTCGCGAACGAGATCCAGGGTTTCTGTGTGGCGGGCGGTATCCTTTAACAACTTTCTGATGACGGCGCTGCCTACGATGACGCCATCACAATACGGTTTAAGCTCCCGGACGGAATCCTTTCCTGAAATACCAAATCCGACCAGCATTTTATTGTTTTTGATTAGTCTGTAGGTGCGCTCCAGGTTCTTTAAAATCGCTGAATCGAACCCCTCCCTGGCACCCGTTGTACCGGTTACACTGACACAGTAAATGAATCCTGTGCTCTTTGCGTCAATCGAGCGGATACGCTCCTCGGGAGAGGTCGGTGTCGTCAGATGGATGCGATCGATTCCATTGGATGAACCGGGCCAGAATGAGACGTCTTCATCGATGGGAATATCCGGAATAATGATACCATCCACTGCCGCTGTGGTGGCGTCTTTTATGAACCTTTCGATACCGTACTGCATCACTGAATTCGCGTATCCCATCAGAATCAATGGCTTCCTGGTACGCGTTTTGATCCGCTGTGACATCTCGATAATGCGCGCCAGGGTCATTCCATTCTGCAATGCGACATGCGAGGATTTCTGGATAACGGGGCCGTCGGCAATCGGATCACTGAAAGGGATACCAAGCTCGATCAGGTCGGCACCGGCATCATATACGGATTCGACAAGATCTTCAAATCCTTTTATGTTTGGGAATCCTGCCGTCAGAAAGATGGAGAGGGCCAGTTGTCCCCGGTCATTGCGCATTTTTATGGCGTTTCTTATCGCGGACATCAGCTTCCCCCGTTACTTTGGTTGATGATGGTATTCAGATCCTTATCGCCCCGTCCGCTTATATTCACAATAACGATGTTATCCCTGCGGGTCTCTGGTAACAGTGTTTCGAGATAGGCGAGGGCATGGGCGGTTTCCAGGGCCGGTAAAATGCCTTCCAGACGCGAAAGTGTATAGGTCGCACGGAGCGCTTCGTCGTCGGTTACAGAGGCATACCGGGCTTTCCGGGCTGTATTAAGGTATGCATGTTCCGGTCCTACACCGGGATAGTCCAGTCCTGCCGAAATGGAATGCACTTCAGCTATCTGTCCGTCATTATTTTGCAGAAGTGTTGTTTGCATACCCTGAAAAATGCCGGTCGTACCGGTTGTCAGGGTTGCGCAATGCCGACCGGATGCAATACCTTCTCCAGCTGCCTCAACGCCGATTAATGTGACGGAATCTTCATCGAGGAAGGGATAGAACATGCCGATTGCGTTGGATCCGCCGCCGACACAGGCAACCAGGTAATCGGGTAAGCGCTTCTCCTCCCGCATGATTTGCCTGTGGGTTTCCTGCCCGATTATCGACTGGAAATCCCTTACGATCATGGGATAGGGATGGGGGCCGACGACCGAACCAATGATGTAATGTGTGGTATCAACATTGGCTACCCAGTCGCGGATGGCTTCGTTTGTAGCGTCCTTCAGCGTACGTGTACCCGATGTCACCGGTATGACTTCAGCGCCCATCATCTGCATGCGGAATACGTTCAGCTTCTGCCGCTCCATATCCACTTCACCCATATAAACGATACACTGCAATCCGAATTTTGCGCATACCGTCGCTGTCGCCACACCATGCTGGCCGGCACCGGTTTCCGCAATAATGCGCGTTTTACCGGTCCGCTGCGCCAGCAGGATTTGTCCGAGGGCATTATTGAGCTTATGAGCACCGGTATGGCATAAATCCTCCCGCTTCATGTAGACGCGTGCTTTACCATAGTACTCCGTTAACCGCTTTGCAAAGGTCAATGGCGTCGGTCGTCCGTTATAATCGCGTTGCAACCGTTCCAGATCCGCCAGGAACTGCGGATCTTCTTTCTGTGTTGCATAGAGATGTTCCAGATCTCCGAGTGCCGAGATCAGTGTTTCGGGAACAAATTTCCCCCCAAAGTTACCGAATTTTCCTTTGGCATCGGGAAAATGATACTGCGTTTGTGTAAGCATATTATAAATTGTTAACCTCGTGTTTAATCCGGTTCAAAACGGTAAAAAACTGGCTTACTTTATCCTGGTCCTTCTTACCTTGTCTGGCTTCCAGCGATGAAGAGAGGTCAATCGCCGCCGGTTTAACGCTTATGTAAATATCTTCTATATTATGTGTGCCGATCCCTCCGGCCAGGATGATGCGTTTACGCAGCTCTGATGGAATCAATTCCCAGTCGAATGGGCGGCCCGTTCCGCCATAACTGTTTTTACTGAAAGTGTCAAGCAAAATGCTCTCATTGCCGTTTATATCGAGGTTTGTAAAAGAATCACTGTCTTTAACACGCACGGCCCTGATTACGGGCAGGGCTATACCGGAAAGTATCTTCCTGTTTCCATCCCCATGTAACTGAACCGCCGTAAGACCGGTTTCCCGCGAAATCGCATTGATTCTGTCAGCCGTTTCATTGACAAATACGCCGACTTTTGTTGTAAAGACCGATAGCGCGTCGATGATTTCTGCGGCTTTTTGTGGTTCTATGTACCGTGGACTTCCGGGATAGAAAATAAATCCCAGGGCGTGGGCGCCCTCCTGTTCACAGTGAAGCGCGTCTGCTTTATTTGTTATTCCGCATATTTTAACCTGCACGCCGGCACCATCCTTTCAGTTCGGTCAATGCCTGAGAGGGGTTCTCCGCTTTCATCAGGTGCTCACCGACGAGGATTGCGTCGATTTTAAGGCTTTTCAGAACGTCAAGATCATCCTGTTTATGAATGCCGCTTTCGGATACGAGTGTCACCGTGTCCGGAACAGCCCGGGAGATGATTACAGTGGTTTGCAGGGAGACAGAAAAATTTTCCAGGTTGCGGTTGTTGATACCGATCAACCGGTTTAAACCGAAATCTATTTTATTCAGCTGGGAAGGGGTATGCAGTTCAAGTAAGACATCCATATCCAGCTCCGAACAGACGCTTGTCAGGTCCCTGATCTGCGCAGCGTCGAGAATTTCTGCTATGAGCAGGACAGCATCTGCGCCGGCCGCTTTTGCTTCGAGAATCTGGTATTCATCGATAATGAAATCCTTCCGCAGGAGAGGCTCTGTTTTGTCTTTGGCAATTTCCTCCAGAAAACGTAGATCACCTTTAAAAAAATCACGATCCGTAAGAATAGAAATAGCATCAGCGCCGGATTTGCGGTACATGGCGGCAATATCAAGATGATTAAATCCAGGTCGGATCAATCCCCTGGAAGGGCTGGCCTGTTTGATTTCGGCAATTACGGCGATGGCATCGTTTTGCTTAAGTGCATCGCGAAACCCAAGTGTGCTATTGTAATAAAAAGGGCTCTCCCGGAAAGAAGCAGGTGAAAAACGGTGGTGCAGGTGCTCCACCTCCCGCTGCTTCACTTCCAGTATTCGTTCGAGTATATTCATTGAATATGGTTTCCAAATGCGATGAGAGATTCCAGTTTTTCGCCGGCCGCTCCGGAAATGACGGCTTCCTCGGCGGCAATACGGCAGGTTTCCATTCTTTCAGAGAACCCCGACGTATAGAGGGCCAGCGCGGCATTAGCAACAACGACATAAAAAGCGGCATCTTTCTTTCGGCCGGTAAACAACTGTCGGATAATGTCCGCATTGCGTTCGGGTGAGTCGCCTTTTATCTCCTCCAGAGTGACTTCGGGGTAACCGAACGTTTCGTGGTTGACTATATACGTTTTAACGGCGCCGTTTCCGGTGTATTCAAACACACGGGTATCCTTGTTGAGCAGAATTTCATCATAGCGGTTATCGGTACAGATAAAGCAGACACGTTCCATGTCGAGTAGCTTCGCGGCGTTGGCCATCAATGAGGCAGTGTCGTCATTGAAAGTTCCGATTAACTGGCGTTTCGTGTTCGCCGGATTAGTGAGCGGGCCGAGGATATTAAAGACTGTTTTCATTGCCAGGTTTTTTCTGACAGGAGCCACATGCTTCATTGCCGGATGGTAATCGGGTGCGAACAGGAATGTGATGCCAATGGTCTCCAGGGCTTGTGCTGATTGTTCAGGCGTTAAATGTACCGGTACCCCGAGTTCCCGGAGGACATCGGCACTGCCGCTCAGGCTGGAAATGGAACGGTTGCCGTGTTTGGCCACCCCCACACCGGCAGCCGCTACGACAAACGCCGTCGCTGTGGAAATGTTGAACGTCCCGGAATGATCACCGCCTGTACCGCAAACATCGATATAATTATAGCCGTTTGTATTGATTTTCAGACCTTTTTTACGCATGCCGCGTGTGAAGCCGGCGACCTCTTCATGCGTTTCTCCTTTACATTTCAACGCGATAAGAAGGGCCGACAGGTGCGACTCATTTACATTCCCTTCCATAATATGAAGCATAACGTCTTCTGCTTCCTGTATGTCGAGGTTGTTTTTAGATATAATTTTTTCAATAATACCTTTAATCATGATTCCACCCAGTTTTTAATGATGCGTTCACCTTCTATGGTCAGTACCGATTCGGGATGAAATTGAATCCCTTCAATCGGATGGGTTTTATGTCGCACGCCCATGATAACACCGTCCTCGGAACGGGCGGAAATTTCCAGTTCCTCCGGAAACGATCCTTCATCAATGACCAGGGAGTGGTAACGGGCCGCGGTAAATTGCTGAGGAATATCCCTGTAAATGGTTTTACCGTCATGACCAATTTGCGAGCTTTTCCCGTGCATAAGACGCGGCGCATGCGTAATACGTGCCCCGAAACTGTGCCCAATACCCTGGTGACCAAGGCATACACCCAGGACAGGCGTGTGCAAACCTAATTCACGGATCACAGCGAGGGAAATATTGGAATCTTCCGGTTTGCCCGGCCCGGGCGAAATAATAATTTTGTCCGGTTTCAGCCGGCGCAGCGAATCGATGGTACCGCGGTCGTTACGCACAACGTCAACATCACCTGTGAATTTTCCGACAAGCTGAACCAGGTTGTACGTGAAAGAATCATAGTTATCAATAACCAGAATCTTCATCGATCACCTCCGCGTATTTTAATGACTGGAGCATAACGGCCGATTTGTTGGCGATTTCCTTATACTCCAGATCCGGTTTACTGTCTGCAACGATACCTGCGCCGGCCTGCCAGTAAATCGATTCCCCCTGCGCAAAAAGAGTCCGGATGGCAATACACATATCAAGGTTCCCGCAAAAATCAATATAGCCGACCGCTCCGCCGTAAATGTTACGACGCACATTTTCATAGCCTTCAATCAGTTCCATGGCCTTTATTTTTGGTGCACCGGTCAGGGTGCCGGCCGGGAATGCAGCCATCAGGGCGTCGATACAATCATGGTTATCATCAAGCGTGCCTTCAACACGGGAAACGAGATGCATGACATGAGAATAACGCTGCACTTTCATTTCCTCAGTTACACGGACACTGTCATAACGGCAAACCCGTCCCAGATCATTGCGGGCCAGGTCGACCAGCATGACATGTTCGGAGAGCTCTTTCGGATCATTGATCAGATCATCCTCCATTTTCTTGTCTTCTTCAGGATCTTTACCCCGTTTACGTGTGCCGGCTATAGGTAAAATGGTGGCCTGGCGCCCGTGAACCCGCAGTAAATCTTCAGGAGAGGTCCCGATTACCGTAAGATGATCATCCAGCTCCATAAAATACATATAGGGCGAAGGATTAATGATGCGCAGGGCACGGTATACATTCAGGGGATCGCCGGCATAGCTGGCCTGGAAACGTTTTGAGAGGACAATCTGAAAAATATCACCTTCGTGAATATTGCGTTTACATGATTCGACGTGTTTATAGAATGTTTCACGGCCGTTATCCGGCACTATATGGTTGATTTTGAAATCCGGATGTGCAGGTGTTGCCCCGGCCAGTTCTTTTCGCAGATGATGAAGCGTTTCAAGTGCGCCTGAATAAGCTGTTTCCAGGCTTGTATACTGACGGATATCGACATATGTAATCAAAAGAAGCTGGTGCTTGTAATGATCAAACGCAAGAATGGTTTGGTAGATACCGAATATAGAGTCGGGAGCATTGAAATGCTCTGCAGATTTGAACGAAAGCACATCCTCTATCAGGGCAACATTCTCATAACCCAGGTAACCAACGATTCCGCCGGAAAAATCGGGTAATTCTTCCAGTTTCGGCGAATTAAAAGAACGGATGTGATCCTGGAGATAGTGAAACAGGTTTTGACGGATTGTTTCCTGCTTTCCCGATCGTATCCGTGTGATTGTAGTTCCGTGATTCAGCAGAACCTCTGATGGATCGCGGCCTATGAAGGAATAGCGGGCGATCCTGCCGATTCCTTCGACCGATTCGAGTAGAAAAGAGTACTTGGTCTTATCCCTCAGTTTTAAATAGGCCAGTACCGGTGTCAGCAGGTCGGCTGTAATCCGTTGATAGACGGGTATAAAATGATACTCCTCGGCCAGGTCACGAAATCTGGTGTAATCCATATGAATTGCTTTCTGATGCAGGGCATCAGGCAGTGCTGATGCGCCGGTTATATTATTTTTCAGTTTACAGGGAAAGGTAACACGTAACAGGAGGGCACCATCGCCGGAAAGCATCTGAATGGGAGCAGGTTATATATATCATGTTCAAATCTCACTCATTATAAATAGGTTGCCTGTCGCTCAACCGACAGGTGTTTCTATGTATAGAAACATTCGTGTTGGGCCAATTATACAAAATCCCGCTTCCGATTACAACTAAAAATAAAATTTTCTTATAAAAGTGGTTACCATAGGGTAAAGAGATTTGATTTATAATATTGGCATAAGTATTATTTATCTTTTACAGGAATTGCATTCTGTCCGCCAATTCCCCAGCCGGTATAAGGCATAACTGTATTTTAAAATAACGATAGGATGATGATGATGAAAGTAACGGAAATTTCCTCTGCATTGCGGTCCAAAGCTGTAAACACGATACGCATACTTGCTGCTGAAGGCGTTCAAAAAGCGAATTCGGGACATCCGGGATTACCGATGGGGATGGCGGATTGTGCCTTTGTTCTCTGGACACAGTTTTTACGATATAATCCTGAGGATCCCGGATGGATCGGCCGTGACCGTTTCATTCTTTCTGCCGGGCACGGATCCATGCTGCTTTACACCATGCTCTATTTAGCCGGTTATGATATGCACATTGATGATCTGAAATCATTTCGACAGTTGGGCAGTAATACGCCCGGACATCCTGAAATCGGCTGTCTTCCCGGTGTGGAAACGACCACCGGTCCGCTCGGACAGGGATTCGCAAATGGCGTTGGTATGGCTATTGCCTCAAAAATTACTGCTAAGCGCTTTAATACGGAAAACAATGCACCCTTTGGCAATGACCGGATTTTTGCCATTGTAAGTGACGGTGACCTGATGGAGGGAATCGCCTCGGAATCCGCATCACTGGCAGGTCACCTCGGGCTGGACAATCTGGTTTATATTTATGACGATAATAAAATTACGATCGATGGATCTACGGATCTGGCCTTCAGTGAATCGGTGCAGAAACGTTTTGATGCTTATGGCTGGAGCACGTTTTCAATCGACGGACATGACCATGCACAGATTGCGCATGCTCTTCAAAGCGGGATTGACGAACGGGAAAAGCCCACTCTGATCATTGCCCGGAGTCATATCGGCTATGGGAGTCCGAACAAACAGGACACGGCAGCAGTACATGGGGCCCCCCTGGGGGAAGAAGAACTGCAATTGACCAGGGAACGGCTTGGCAGGGGACAGACCGGATCTTTTTTTGTCCCGCCGGAGGTGAAAGAACTGTTCAAAAACCGCAAGGAGGAATTGAACGCATATTACATGGAATGGCAGAATACCTGGAACGGCTGGAAAGCCTCAAACAGGTTACATGCTCAGCAATGGGAAGATGGTTCGAAGGGTATATTACCGGAAGATCTTGAGGAGCAGTTATTAGCAGCCTGTCCGGATAAAGCGGCGGCTACACGTGCCATTTCCGGAATGGTACTTCAAAAGATTGCTGAAATTGTACCACATGTATATGGGGGCTCGGCGGATCTCCATCCTTCAAATAATACCTATATCAAAGCAAGCAGTGCCATCAATACCGGTGATTTCTCCGGCAGAAATATGCACTTTGGTATTCGTGAACACGCCATGGGCGGCATTATGAACGGGATGGCCCTTTATGGCGGACTTATCCCTTACGGCGGAACGTTTCTGGTGTTTTCGGATTATATGCGGCCGGCCATCCGTCTGGCTGCGCTTATGGAAAAGCAGGTAATCTATGTGTTTACCCATGACAGCATCTTTGTCGGTGAAGACGGACCAACCCATCAACCGGTCGAACATGTAACCGCCCTTCGGACCATACCCAATCTTCTTGTTTTAAGGCCCGGTGATGCCAGGGAAGTGGCCTTATCCTGGGCTACAGCACTTTGTCGCAAAGAGGGACCGACGGCATTGATTCTTACGCGTCAGAAACTGGAACCGTATACATCGGATGCTCATAATACTGTCAGCAACTTTACGCGGGGTGGCTATATTTACCGAAAAGAAGAATCGGGAATACCGGAAATTGTAGTTATTGCAACCGGCTCTGAACTTCCCCTGGCGGTTCAGGCCCGTGAGGCCCTGCATGCTGACGGCTTGTCTGTGCGCGTCGTATCCATGCCGTCCCGTGAGCGTTTCCTGGAGCAGGATACCGCTTATCAAAACAGGGTCATACCTCCACAGGCAAAGGGAATTGTAGTCGTAGAAGCCGGTATTACGGCAGGTTGGGGTGACCTGACCCGCTTGCCGTATCGAACCATCGGCATCGACCGTTTTGGCGCTTCCGGGCCGTATGACGTACTGGCCGAAAAATTTGGATTTACCGTTGAAAATCTGATTAATCAGATAAAAAAATTCCATGCCGGCTTAAGCTGATTGTAAGAAATTGATACTGTCTGCTGTTTAGTAGTCTGGTAAAACGATGAAATATCTTACGCTAGTAATTCTTATCGCGGGACAGTTTTCGACTGCCGTTTTTTTGCATGCCGGTGTAAGCGGCAAAACTGTTCACGATACTGTTGTTACTCCCGGCGAGCACTATGGCGGTGGCGCTGTTTATCGATTCTTTTTTGGATCCGGCCACCGTGATATCTGGACAACACCGGTCAGGCTTCCCGTTCTTGATCTTCAAACACATGCCGGTGGATTAAAACCGGTTCGACGGGGCGGAGGCATGCAAACCAATTCGCTCCGCTTTGTTACACCGGAAGGTGTAGAATATGCGTTCCGGTCCCTGGACAAGTTTCCGGGAAGGGCATTGCCGGAGGACATGCAGGGTACCTTTATTGAATCCTGGACAAAAGACCAGGTTGCTTCCATGATGCCTTTCAATGCGTTGATAGCGCAGTATCTGGCGGACCAGGCCGGCGTTATGCAAAGCCCGTCTTATTACTGTATTATGCCTGATGATCCGGCTCTGGGTGAATTCCGAAGCGAATTTGCAGGTATGCCCGGCGCGCTGGAGCGCAGGCCGGATGAGGGTATCGATGATACCCCCGGATTCGCCGGATCGGAAAAAATTATCAGCACTTCAAAATTTTCTGAACGTCTTGATGACACACCAAAGAACCGGCTTGACCGGGAGAACTACCTGACAGCGCGTTTGCTGGATCTTCTCATCGGCGATTGGGACCGGCATGGTGACCAGTGGCGCTGGGCCCGCTTTGAAGAAGACGGAATGAATGTCTGGCGTCCGGTGGCCAGAGACCGTGACTGGTCGTTCGTTATTTATGATGGTTTGTTTCCGCGGATCATGGATCAGCGCTGGGCATATACCAACCTGGACAGCTACCATAAAAAGAAACCGGATATACACAGTCTTGCTCATAATGCCCGTCATCTGGATTCCAGGATGCTCAGCGGGCTCGCGTGGAATGAATGGCAGGTTGTCATTGATTCCTTTCTTGAAAAAATGACGGACGAGGTTCTGGAAACGGCGGTCAGGCAACTGCCTCCGGAAGTATACAGCGTTACAGGCGGAAAGATAACCACTTTGCTTAAATACCGTCGGGATTACCTGAAAGAGCTTGCCAGAGATTTCTATTTGTACCATTCCGCCGCCATTTCCATTCAAACGACTGATAAAGATGAAGTGGTTACCCTATCCTTTCGTGACAGCGGATTGGTGGATGTACGCATAGCACGGTCAAAAACACCGGACCTGCCGTACTACCGGCGCAGATGCAAACCCGATGAGACCGGTGAGATCCGCATCCATCTCCTCGGGGGAGATGATGAGATTTCGGTGACAGGTATCGCAGAGAGCTCTGTCATAATACGCATCATCGGGGGGAAAGGGGACGACCGTATCGTAAAACCTTCTGATAAAAACCGAATTTATGTCTATGATACGAAAAATGGGATGGATGTTCAGGCGGCGCGTAATGTCACTTTTACTGCGTCCACTAAAAGCGTAGCACACAAGCGGCCTCCTGTAGGCTATCCGGAGTCACGTTTCCTGAAGGAAATGAAAGGGGAACGGTTACCGCCACCTTACGATCATGGTTATACCTGGAGTCCGCGCCATTATTTTGGTTTTGACCGTGATAACGGACTTTTTATCGGTGGGGGCGTCCGGATCACGCGCTGGGGATTCAGGGCTGATCCCTGCGTGACGCAGCATACTGTCCTGGCAAATTTTGCGGCACGTACGGGTGCTCTGCAATTGAAGTATGAAGGGGATTATTACAGGGTGATACCAGGGGCGAAAATGGTGTTGAACCTGGAAGCTGCGGTTCCTGAAAACAAACCGAATTTTTTCGGATTTGGAAATGAAAGTGACTGGGATGAAGAAAAAGAAGAAAACGACTTTTATCAGACACCACAAAAATATTTGCGTGTGGAAAACCGCGCCGAAGTTTCGGCCGGACGTGCCAATGGCTGGTTTGGCATCGCCTGGCAATACCTGGACACGGATCTCAGTGTATCCAGGGACCGGCGGATTTTTGAATTGCGTGAACAGGTCTACGGGATTGAGGTTGAACATACATTGTGCCTGGTAGCCGGTTTTCGTATTGATACAAGAGACAGCAAAATTGCGCCGGAAGAAGGTTTTCTGCTGCGGTCGAATTTTGAACATTTTCCCGGAGTATTGGATAATCAGTCCGACTATACCCGTATGAATGTGGGTTTGAATGGCTATTATACGTTTTCAGACCGGATAACACTGGCCGGACGCGCATTGTATCGTAATGTCACCGGTATGTTCCCTTACTATCATGCCGCTTACATCGGCGGAAACGAAACACTGCGCGGATTCAGCTTTCAGCGGTTTGCCGGAGACCGGTCAATGAACGGCGGACTGGATTTCCGCTTTCTGCTCGATCGCATAAACTTCATCCTGCCGTCCGACATTGGTATAATCCTTTTCAGCGATGCCGGAAGAGTATGGATGAATGAAAAGAGTCCGGGTAACTGGCATATCGGATATGGGCTGGGTGCATACATCGCTCCGCTCATGCGAAATTTTACGATGTCGCTCAGTGCTGCCGCTTCTGAGGAATCCGTATTCCTGTTTGGAAATTTCGGGTTTACTTTTTAAAAATAACAGGTTACATAGAATTTGTACCGGGGCATTACATGAACACAAACATCATCAGTGAATTCCTGAAAAAAATCGAATTATTTCATGATCTGGAGGATGAAGAACGTTTGCTGATTGCCGAACAGATGTCCATGGACGCGTATGAACCGGACAGTTATCTCTTCAAGGAAAACACGCATCGTACGGCCGTACATATCATATATGAAGGAGAAGTCGAGCTGTTTAAAAAGACGGCACTCGGCGAGGAAAAACGACTGGCTTTTTTTGGAAAATATGATTTCCTTGGCGAAGGCGCGCTCCTTGAAGATTATCCCCATTCCTCCTCTGCCCGTGTGCTGATCAAGACAAAGGCGTTGAAGATCGAGAGTGAGGCCTTCAAAAAAATTATTGAACAAAAACCGGTCATTGCCGGAAAAGTGCTTTCACGGGTAGCGCGGGTGATTTCGCGGCGAATGCGACAGGCAAGCGCACGTGTCGTCGATGCCGCGGCTCAGTACATTTCAGGCAGGACACGAAGGGAACACGATCTGCTAGGCGAACGGGAAGTTCCGTATGAATATTATTACGGTGTTCAGACCTTACGGGCAATGGAAAACTTCAATATCAGCGGTGTTTCCCTGACGCATTTCCCGGTGATGATCGAAGCGCTGGCCATGGTGAAGCAGGCAGCTGCCCGGGCCAACTATGAGCTGGGATTGTTATCCAAACCTGTTGCAGATGCCATTGATCAGGCTTGCAACGAGATTAGAAACGGAAAGTTTCATACCCATTTCGTTGTGGATATGATCCAGGGAGGTGCCGGCACTTCAACGAATATGAATGCGAATGAGGTAATTGCAAACAGGGCGTTGGAATTGCTGGGCTATGAAAAAGGAGAATATAAATACTGCCATCCCAACAGTCACGTCAATTTATCGCAGTCCACGAATGATGTTTATCCCACGGCATTACATATTGCTACCATCAACAGTAATAAAAAACTCGTCGAGGTGCTCGGTGAACTGATCCGCGGATTCCGGAAAAAAGCGAGGGAATTTGCCGGTATTGTTAAAATGGGCAGGACACAGTTACAGGATGCCGTACCCATGATGCTGGGTCAGACATTCGAAGCCTATGCTTTTACGCTTGGTGAAGAAATCGAACGTCTTGATCAGAATGCAAAGTTGTTTCTTGAAGTCAATATGGGCGGAACGGCGATTGGAACCGGGATCAATGCCGACCCGGAATACAGTGAAAAAGTGGTCAACCACCTGATGAATATTACTGGGCTTCCCGTTATTTTGGCACCAAATCTGGTGGAAGCTACCCAGGACACAGGTGCGTTTGTGATGTACTCCTCCGCACTCAAGCGCCTGGCAGTTAAGCTTTCCAAAATTTCAAACGATCTCCGTCTCCTGTCATCCGGCCCGAGGGCGGGTATCAATGAGATTAATCTGCCCAAGATGCAGCCCGGCTCTTCTATTATGCCGGGGAAGGTGAATCCCGTAATCCCGGAAGTGGTCAACCAGATCGCTTTTAAAGTCATCGGCAATGACCTTACGGTCACCATGGCAGCGGAAGCAGGACAGTTGGAACTGAATGTGATGGAACCCATCATCGCCCAGAGTATTTTTGAATCTATTGAAATGCTGAAAAACGGTATGAGTACCCTCTTGTACCGTTGTGTAGAGGGGATTACCGCGAATAAAGAGCACTGCCGGCAGCAGGTTGTAAACAGCATCGGGTTGGTCACGGCGCTCAACCCGGTGCTCGGATACGAAATCTGCACACAACTGGCAAAGGAAGCCCTGGAAACGAACCGGGGTGTTTATGAGTTGGTGATTGAAAAGAAACTGCTTTCAAAGGAAGAACTGGACGAGCTGCTCAAACCGGAAAATATGATCCGGTCTCAGTCGGGAAAACACATACCCTAAACATTCAGTGCGCGCAGAAGCTGAGCGGCGCTGTCCTCCCAGGTGAATGCCTTCAGGTCCCTTCCGGCCTGGGTGCCGATTTCGTAAATGACATCACGGTTGTGGTAAGCAAATTCTATTTGTGCGATCAGTTCATCCAATGATGGATCCGCCCAGCGGGCGATACGATTGCCCTCACTGTCATTGATTTCCATGTCATCGTTTGTATTCAGCAACAGGGCATTATCAGACGAAACGATATCACGGTGCCCAGTGGCATTACTGGCCACCACCGGTTTGGCGCAGGCCATGTACTCCATGAGCACCAGGTTTGTGCCTCCTTCACAGCGATTAGGGAAAATACCGAGGTCCGTGCTCTGATAAAGGTCGCGAAGTGCTTTATTGTCATACACTTCATACGTGGTTACCCGTGCCGGATCGATACCATTGATCATGTAAACATGCTCCATGCGTTCTTTCCAGGGTGCCTTTTTAGCCTCGTACCTGATATGCGGTGACCGTTTCATGGTTTCCATGGAGTCCGGCCAGAAATTATACCAGATATTTACCAGGTGCATGTCCCTGTATTTTTTATGCAAAACCTGAAAAGCTTTGAGCACGAGGTCCTGTCCCTTCCGCAGTTCAAATTTTCCACCGGAGAACATCACGAAAGTATCGGCTGATTTTCGCTCCGTGACAGGGTAAAATAAAAGCGGATCGATACCCTGAATCAGGAGATCCGTATGCGTAATATCTTTTTCATTCAACCGGTCCACACACCAGCTTGATCCGGCCAGAACCAGGTCATAGTGCCCGGCATTCTCCGCAGACTGATGCGTCAGCTCATTTTCAAAGAAGGTATAACCGCAATTGAATGTTCCCCTGGCAGGATAGGGTGTTGTCAGGTTGATATCCTGTAAAGCAAAGAAATACGGTCCGGGCAGCGATTTATTCGAATGAAGGTTCCAGTCCTGATAGTCGACAGAACAGGTTGTAACCCGTTTGGCAAGTTCCTGCCGGAGGTAACGGGAACAGATACCCCAGCCGAAATTCTCACCTCTCGGTAGGCCCAGGAACAGGGGCTTTTCCGGAGGATTGTTTTGCTGTTGTTCAAAAAAACCAAGAATTTGCAGATTTGTTGCCGGATCCTTATAGTCAGGTGCGTTTGCCAGTGCCCGTTCGTAATACCAGCGTGCAGTATTCCCGCTACGTTTATTCATAAGCAGATTGCCTTTGAGATTCAGGGCAACCGGATGTCCTGGTTCCTGATGAAGAAGCTGATCCAGATATTGTTCAGCTTCGTCTGCCTGCTCAAGTACAAAATGTACTTCAGCCAGTTTCTGCAGAATCAGGCCGGATTGCGGCGAAAAATGCAGGGCCTGCCTGTAGAATTTTATAGATTTCCGGAATTCTTTTAATTTATACAGTAAATCACCCATCATAGTGAATCCGGCTGAATGATCCGGTTTAAACTGAATGTATTTTGAAACGGCAGCAAGGCCGTCGGCATACCTGCCCGCAAGAAGGAATATGGAACCGATCAGAAGGTAGGTCTCCGCATCGCCTGGATAATGTTTCAGAATGAGAGAAGCATATTGCAGTGCTTCCGCATTCCTTTTCAGATCACGCGCAAGTTCACAGAGCGCTTTCAGTACCTGAATATTTTCCGGATCTTCGGCCAGAAGCTTTTGATTGGCTGTATAGGCCTGATCAAAATGACGGGAAAGCTGTAACGCCCTGGCATGTTCCATTTCCTTTTGCTTCAGCGGCATGTCGTGTATCCTTTGCTTTATATATCCGCGTGCCGGTCGCGTAAGCGGATCAGTTCCTGCTTTAAACGTCTCATTACCGTATTCCAGTCTCCGGCGCGATCCTGACGGAAAACGCGCATTGTCGGGTACCAGGGGTTATCTTCACGCCCGAGCAGCCACCGCCAATCCGGGAAGAAAGGAATGGTGAGCCAGACGGCTTTACCCAACGCACCTGCCAGGTGTGCCGGCGCGGAATCCACCGAAATGATGAGATCCATATGCTGCATCAGCCGGGCGGTATCTTGGAAGTTGGTAATCCGGCCGGATAAATCGATAATCTGATCCTTCTGATTATACGCTTCCAGTTCTTTTTTCTGTCTGCCCATCTGAAAGCTGTAAAACTGAATTTCGGGTAAACCGAACAATTCCGCAAAGTAACGGAGGGGGCAGGAGCGCTTCAGGTCATTATTGTTGAGGGGATTACCCGCCCACGACAAACCAACCCTCAGAGAATCGTTTCCGGCAACGAAATCTGTATCATCCGGGGAAGGATCAATATGGATGTATGGAATATCAGATGGTATCGAATCAATATCCGTATGTAAAAGATAAGGAAGGCTCATCAACGGTGTAAAGGCATCACATTCAGGCCTTGCATCATCCTGATGAATGAGCCTGTCAATTCCCGGAACATATTCCAGCAGCGGTAAGAGTGGAGCAGAAGCAGCAACAATTACCTGCGCGCCGCGCTCTTTCAGTGTCGCTGTAAAGCGTATAAACTGAATGGTGTCACCATATCCCTGTTCCGATTCCAAAAGTATCCGTTTCCCCTTGACATCCGCTCCGTTCCATTCAGGTTGTTCATAACGGAATCGTGGATAGCGTGGAAGACGCTTTCGCCATTCCGCTTCCCGCCAGCCATTTGTGAAATCACCGCGCAGGAGCAAAAGGGTGGCCTTGTTCCAATGGGCATCGGCGTTGTCACTGTCGCGTTCCAGTACCTTGTTGTAGTAGGATTCTGCTTCTTCCAATGCGAGTGTTTCATGACAGGTATAACCTAACCCCATAAGCGCATCCAAGTCGTCGGCATTGCCGGCCAGCAGGGTTTGATAGGCATTCCGTGCCTGGTCAAACCGATTCAGTTTCCGGTATGCCTGACCAAGCAGGAGATAGATGTTTCGCGGTTCAGGACAGTACCGGAGTGCCAGGTTGAGCGCTTTGACGGCTGCATCCGGTCTGGCAAGGTCCAGTAACGTAATGCCAAGATTGAAGTATCCCTCATAAGCATCGGGTTTTACGGCGATTCCCTTCTGGTAATAAGGAAGAGCGTCTTCCGGAGAAGCACTCATTCTGAGGATATTCCCGCTGTTTATCAGTGCTTCGTAATGATCAGGATGAAGGGACAGGACTCTCCGGTAGGATGCCAGTGCGTCGTTATATTTTTTTTCTTTCTGAAATTTGTACCCCATGGCGAATTCCGAATCAATCTGTTGATTGTTGTCATGTACAGAGATCATAAGAGCTTTTTATTTCAATAGTTAAGGTGGATAATTTTTTGTCGATATCGTCTTATACCTTATCGGTAAGCATATTTATATATTGAATTTATTAGCAAA
This sequence comes from uncultured Calditrichota bacterium, assembly GCA_964410215.1. Classification (GTDB taxonomy): domain Bacteria; phylum Calditrichota; class Calditrichia; order Calditrichales; family CAYPHA01; genus CAYPHA01. Next base: position 26,632 of record CAYPHA010000048.1, read on the forward strand.
AATATTAGGATGAACCGATGGATGTTGCGGGAGAAGGCCGGAAAAGGCCGCATATTAATTTTTATACGGCCGTAGTGGACGGAAATATTCGTTACCAGGACTATGTGGTGCCGTATATTATAAGCGCCCTCTACCATAATGAAAACAGTACGGCGGAAATCCTGGTATCCGATGTATCGGCTTTCACCTCGGTTTACCGTGATGTTCTGAAAATCCTTGACCAGAATTTCGAGGGGCGCTATCGCATACGTTCCATTCCCGGTTACGTGACAGATATATTGCCAAACTCGGTCCGGTTTCTAACCGTTCCTGAAACAATGGCAGCATATACATATATAGGTGATGTGGATGTTCTGATTCTTGATCCGCATATCGCAGAATGGCATGCGACGTATATGCAGGAAAATGGTTTACCTTATTCCAACAATCAGAGAAAAGGGCAGGAGATGCTGACCGGATTGCATTGTGTGCATTCTGACAGGTATTATTCAAAAATTGATGCAGCGAATCTGAATATTTTCGTTCAAAGCCTGAAAAAGCAAAACCTGGCTTATAGGCATCATGATGAGAAACTGCTGTACAGCATCGTGAAACACTGCGTTGGAAAGCTGCCGACGGATTATTATTCCTATGCAACCAGGCCGGTTCACGGTATTCACATGTCGCCGAACAGGGAGCCACTGGGACAGCCGGGATGGGAAATTACCCCGTTAAATGCGGTACGTTATCTCGAATTCCGGGAATCGGAACTGTGGAAATCGGCTCTGCCTGTCTTTTCTGAAGCATACAGGGAGCAGATAAACCGGATTGACGCTGTGGTAGAGCCCATCCTTCAGTATTGTAAGGGAACCCGGGCCGGATAGGTGCTTTGCCTGTATTATTTTTTAATAAGCCGGATTTCGTCCTTTTTATTCGGAACCATACAAAGAAATTTAAAATCTTCTTCACCTGTATTGCGGTACCAGTGAGGAGCCTTTTCCGGTATGAAAACAACATCACCCGTTACGACCGTGAATTCCTCACCGTTAATGGCGATACGGGCTCTTCCCTGAACGACATATTGTTCATGTTCCACGGTGTTGGTATGTTCGGGCATGAATCCGCCCGGTTCTATGGTAAATAAGCGCATGGCGAAATGGGGCGCTGTTTCAGGTCCGATCAGGACCTGCTTGAAAGTCCCTTCGCCGGCAGTTATCTCTTCCTTTTCTATCGTCTCGATTTTTGTAATATACATGGTATTATCCTCTACACATCTGCATGTTGTTGGAAAAATGAAGACCAGAAGTTCAGAATGCTGTCGCGCTCCAGTCCCTGATGAAAGCGTTCCGCTGTTTTGATCGCATTTTTACGAACGGTTTCCAGGTAGCTTTCCTGGTTCCTGAAATCCGTTATCAGGCGATCGAGAGTTTGAGCGAGTTCGAAGAAATTGAGTGTTTCCGCCATGAAGAAGTTCCTGTCCTCACCGTTCGGAATGATATAATCCTTCCCGCCGAATCCGTGATAACCGGCGCAGATACATCCACTGGCCATGGCTTCCAGAACAGAGCGGTTTGTGCCTTCATAAGGAGACGTTGTAATAAAAAAGGAAGAACGGCGTAAGACATCGGCGTAGTCTTCGAATTTCATATTTTCGATTCGTATAAATTCAAACGGTTTACTGTAGCGCTGCCGTACTTTCAGTATCTTCTCGATGACCGGAGTATTGAGGTCTTTCCTGCTGACATAAGCAATCTGGTTGCGTTTGATGCTGCCGTCAAAATAAAAAGTTTCTGCATCAATCGATGTTTCGAACACATGGACATCCTTCATATCCAGGCTCCATGAGATCAGGTCGGCAATTTGCGGGGAAGAGGCGAGAACCGTGTTAAATCCATAATCCGTCCAGCTTTCACCCGCGGGCAGACTTTGAAACGGATAAAGGGGATTCAGGGCAATGACGACGCGTTTAAGATTTACATTGCTGAATTTCTTCATGACATTTGGAAATCCTTCCGGTACAACGATGGTGTCCCCGGGATTCAGCGGGGGATTGTCATTGAGATAGACTACCGGAACGGAGGAAGCAAACCAGCCGGGTTTAAATCCTTTTTTAAAATGCAGAATATAGCTGTTGAACCCGTTTTCATTCAATATCTTAACATGTTTATAAAGCCGCTTAATACCTCCGGAGGGGAAGGTGAGATCCGGACACAGGTAAAAAATGCGCATCTGATTTCCTCTGTTCTTTGGGTGATATCACGAAACTTACAAAAAAAAATGACAGGATGCATTTATTGTGCATATTGCATCTGTGCGGAGTCAAGTTTAAACGGTGCCTTCCGAAGATAAGGCATATTCCCGTTTTAATCATGGAAATGGCATGTCCGCGCTGAAAGAACATTTTAATTACAGAAAATTTGCAAAGAAACCATACCGAATCCTTTTTCTGAATAATGATTATTTTCTCCAGAAGCAGACGATACGTGTTTTGAAACAAATGGGGCATCGTGTCCTATCATTGCAGGTCACAGACAATCCCACACAGATGCTCGAAAGTCTTTTACAAAGCGCCGTTGAATTGAAACCGGACTGCATCATCAGCATGAACCATGAAGGCTTTGACCGGGAAGGGAAGATAGCTGCTATTCTGGAAGAATTCCGGATTCCCGTACTGATATGGTATCTGGATGATTTCCGCTTTATTCTACCGAATTACCATGCCCAGGTGCGCGAGAATATACTGATCTTTACTTTTGAGAAGGCAAATATTCCGCAATTGAAAAAACTGGGATTTGAAGGCGTGGAATATCTACCGACAGCGACTATTCTCAACCCGGCTGGTATTTATAAAAACGATTCGTCTGAAAAGAACGGGGCTGCCTTCGTTTTTGTGGGAAACAGTTTTGAAAGTACGAAAATACGGTGGTATCAGAAAAACTACATACAGTATCTCCGGGAATTACAGCCTGTTCTGACTCCGGAAATATATGGTGAAGCCCTTCTTGAGATTATCCGGAAGAACCAGAGACATTATTTTTCAACGGAACAGGACTTCTACCATTACTGTGGTTATGTAACTGCCCACGTAACGCAACTTTATCGTCAAACCATGCTGAACAGTTTTGAAGATTCTCAGGTCACCATCTATGGGGATACCTTCTGGAAACAATTGCTGCCAGGTGCCGATTTACGATCTGGTATCGATCCTGAGCAGCGTGCTCCTGCCGTCTATGCCAATGCCGGGATCAATCTGAATTTCTCGAGCGCCCAACTGGAAACGGCGGTGAACATGCGGGTATTCGATGTTCCTGCCAGCGGTGGATTTCTGATTACCGACTGGAGGAATAGCCTGGCGGAACTTTTTGATGAAGAGAAGGAATTGGTTGTTTTCCATCAACCCGGTGAAGCAGCGGAATTAAGTGCATATTATGCAGTCAAAACGCAAAAAAGGGATGCAATCATCCGGCGGGCGCGGGAGCGGGTGCAGAAGGAACACAGGCTGGAACAACGGATCTGTGAGATGTTAAACAGGGCAACCACCTTTTTTAAATAAAATGAAATTTTATTTAAATGGATTAAGTCGTGTAAATTCAAGTATTTGTAAAAATATGAGAAATTTTTTTTAAATTTTTTTCAAAAAATTATTTAAGAAAATCCTCTACCCCACGACCTTTTCCGTAGGAACCAAAAAATGGAAACGAAACTTACTAGAGCGTTAAGTTTCACAATTGCTCAACTAACATAACCAAACAAGGAGGTTACTATGGGAGCAAATCTAACCCGCATTAATTCTAACATTCAGGCTCTGCAGTCGATGAATGTGCTGAATACGATTAATAATCGTATCGCCGATCATCAGCTGCGTCTGGCCACCGGTAAACGGATCAATTCACCTGGTGATGATCCCGCCGGTTATCAGTTAGCGCAGGGTTTGACTTCGCGTAAGAATGGTCTTGAAGTTGCACTTGACAATGTGAGTAATGCGCAGAGCATTCTGAATGTTGCCGAGGGTGGGTATCAGAACATTATGGATATTGTTCAAACCCTGAAGCAAAAAGCAACACAGGCCGCGGATGGTGCTTTGAGCACATCGCAACGTTCGGCAATTAATGATCAGGTAAGTGCTCTGCTTTCGGAAGTTGATGAAATCGTTTCGCAGACTACTTTTAATGATCAGGGATTGATCGACGGCAATTTTTCTGCCACTTCGTTTCAGACGGGTGAACAGGCGAGCGAAACACTGGCCGTTTCCCTTTCCAGTGCGGATTCGGGTTCACTGAGCATCAATGCTGTTGATGTTTCGAACCAGGCCAGTGCATCAGCTGCCATCACTTCACTTGACGCAGCTATTGACACGCTGGCATCCCGTATTCAGGATATCGGTGAATACAAATCACGACTGATTTCAAAAGAATCCACACTCTCTGTTGCGATTACGAACACCGAAAATGTGCGGAGTAACATAGAGGATGCGGATTTTGCCAAGGAACAGATGGAAGTCATGAAAATGCAGATTCTGCAACAGACAGCCATGACATCACTGTCTCAGGCGAACAGCAGTCCTCAAATCGTTCTGTCACTGTTCAGATAATTCTGAACGCAACTGTTCACAGGTGGGGATCCGGCGATCCCCGCCTTTCTTAGTTCGGAGATATTCGTATGGGACCAGGAAGTTATGCTTATCAGAAGGGACAACAGGTAAATCCTTACCTGATGCAGAAGGTCATGTCAGCAAGCCCGGAGCAGCTGATTTCGTATATTTTTGATGCCGGCATCACCGCCTGTGCAAAAAAGGATCATGCAAAAGCCAGCAAGGCCGTTAATGCCTTAATCAGCGCCCTGAATTTTGACTACAAAGAAATTTCACTGACTTTTTACCATGTTTACCGATACCTGAACCACCTGGTTCAGAGAGGCCGATTTGATGAAGCCCGTGGAATTTTTATGGACATTAAAAAAACCTGGGCAACGGCCATGAAAACAAGCTAGGAGATCCGTCAATGGATGTTTCTTCACTGTATGGCTCGCAGAGCCAGATAAACCAGTTTGTGCAGTTGCAGTTGATGTCAGAAAGACAGCCGCTTGATCTGCTGGAAAAGAAAAAGTCAACTCTGAATGAACAGAAAAGTATTCTGACCAAGCTGCATTCAAAATTGTCGGCCCTGAAATCACAGACGGAACGCATGACTGATATTATCACCGATTATTTCCAGTCGAAATCCGTTAACAGCAGTGACCCGGATTTACTGACGGCAACGGCGGGTTCTTCAACACCTATCGGAAGCCATTCCATCAGTGTTTCTAGGCTGGCTTCCTCGGATACGCGCGTGTCACAGCAATATGTGAGTATGGATTCTGATTTTACCGGAATCACAACAGACCAGACCTTTGACATTGAAGTCGGACATCCGACGGAAGATGATCCCGACAACAGGGTGCAGATTTCGGTTACGGTTTCAGCATCAGCCTTCAGCGGAACAAATGATGACGTACTGACGGCTATTGCGGACGCCGTAAATTCGGCCATGCAGCAGGCCGTATCGGATGAGCTTATTGACAGTGATGAAGTCGCTCATGCCTCTGTGGTCAATGAAGAGACCGGCACATCACGGCTCGTTTTTCGCAGTGAGCAGTCCGGTTTTACATACCGGATGGACTTTGGAACCAGCACGTTGCTGGATTCCCTTCAGATAAATGCAGGCGCACAGTCAAGCGGAACGGCAGGCGGCTATATCATACCGGTGGGGACCTCGCGCGATACAAGCGAGCTGAATTCCCAGTTTATTCTGGATGGTTTGACTTTTTATCGCGATTCAAACAGTGTAACCGATGCTATTGAAGGGCTGACCGTAGATCTTCAGGATACCTTCGCCAGCCCCGAAACGTTATCTGTCAAGGCGGATATGGATACGATCAAGGAAGAAGTCAATGACTTCATTGAAGCCTATAATGAAGCGGTAACGTTTCTGCGTGAAAATGCCCAGATCAATCCCGATACCCTTCAACGTGGTATGCTTTCTGATAATCTCATTTACAGAGGTTTACTGACACAGTTGCGGACAATGGTTTTCGATGAGGTGGAAGGAACGACTTCGGCAAACTATACACGCATGTATCACATCGGTATAGAGGCCGATCAAAAGGGACTGCTTTCAATAAAGGATATGGATAAGTTTACCAGGGCTGTAGAAAGCAATACCCTGCATATTTCAGACCTGCTGCATTCCGAAACGGGTATGGGGGCTCAGATCAGGGATGTGATCGATGACTTTGTAAATGCTTCGGGTACGATTTCTGCTAATAAGAAAAATCTGGATTCTGAGATCCGATCACTCAATGACCGGATCAAATATATGAACGAGGCTCTGGACCGCAGAGAGCGCCAGTTAACGGAGCAATTCTCAAAATTACAGGAAACCATGGTTAAGGTTTCCAATCAGCAATCGTTCTTTAGTCTCTTCGCAGGAGGGACGACAGGATATTATTAGAAGGAGTTGAATCATGGATGAGATCATTACTCCGGTTTCAGTAGAAGCAAATCGTGTCAAGGAAATACAACGTTATAAACCGGCAAAGGCGGTTGCCGGAGATGCCGAAGAAAAATCGAACAAAGCCGCTGAAAAACAGCAGGAACAGCAGGAAAAGAAGGTTGTAAACGCCGGCCAACTGGCCGAACAGGCGAATAAGCGGGTACGACTGTTTACAACAAAAATTGAATTCCTGTATGATTCCGAACATCACCGTAGCGTCATTATTGTGAAAGATAAAGAAACCGGTGAGATTATCCGGCAAATACCACCGAAAGAGATGGCCAGTCTGATGGACAAGATGGATGAAATAGAAGGTATCATATTTAACAGGAGCATTTAATACGATGACAGGTGTATCCAAGAAACAAACGGATTTGGAAACACTGTATCAGGAAGAGTTGAAACAATTTGAAGATGCTCTGACGATATCGGAAAAAATGTTAGCCGAAGCCGACGGATTATCAATCGAGCAGATCTCCGAACATGTGGCCTTCAGAGAGTCGATTATTGATACTATTAAATCCATCGAGTCCGATATTCGATCCTGGAGCAGGGAATCAGGACATGTTTTAAAAGAACGTTACGGTAAACGCATTGCACCGCTGGCAAAAAAATTAGTTGAGATTGATTCAAAAATTTATAAGATTCTTCAGGGCAAGAAATTAAAACTTGTCCAGAACTATTCTAAAACGGCTTCGGATTCAATTTATTCCAGGCAAAAAGCGATTGACCAGGAAAAAACATCAAAAATCGTCGATATTCGACAGAAGTAGGTGATTATGGGCCCTATAAAAAATATAGCAGGCATGCCTGCCAATATTAACAAGGCGGAGAAAAATCCTAACCTGAAAAAAGCGGAAAACGAAATTGATCAGAAAAAAACCAAGGTTGGGAATAAAACATCCGGACCTGACAGCCTTGAGATTTCTTCCACTGCCAGAGAAATGCTGCTCATGAATGTGGAAGCGAACAATCCGCGTTTTATTAAGGAATTACTGGACGCGGAAACACTCGATACCGCTGAAATGGAAGCAATTAAAAAACGGATAACCGAAGGCTTCTATTCTGATCCGGAAGTCGTGGATAAAATCGTCGATAAGCTGTTCGAAATGCCGAATTTCGTTCCGAAAACATCGCGTTTTGACGAATAATATCGCGCCATTACTTTCATCCATAAGAGCGCCAGCCTGAGGTTCTCAACCATGGACCTCAGGCTTTTGGCCCGAAACCAATAGTCACCGCCAATCCCTGATCACTTTTTTCTTCCCACTTCCTGCTTTTCAATTAACGGCCCCCTGAATCTTTTTTCTTTTTTCTTATTTCTCTTTTCTTAATCAAGCCCTTGTTCTCTTATC
>CAYPHA010000049.1:0-34494 GCA_964410215.1 uncultured Calditrichota bacterium
GCTGAAACAGACAATCGGATCAAAACCGTAACACTATCCGGAGAAGGTGACGCGTTCTGCAGCGGGGCAGATCTGGAATATCTCCTGGAATTGCGAAAATTTGATGCTGACAGAAATAAAGAAGACAGCCGGAATCTGGCAAGGATGTATCATACGCTGTATGCGTTACCGAAACCGGTAATCGCCCTGGTGAATGGCCCGGCCGTTGCGGGCGGCTGCGGACTCGCTTCCGCATGTGATATTATTATCGCTTCGGAACAGGCTAAATTCGGATATCCGGAAGTTCGTATCGGCTTTGTCGCCGCCATCGTTTCCATCTTTCTGATCCGCCAGATCGGGGAACGCAAAGCCAAAGAATTACTCCTAACCGGAAAACTGATCCCTGCTGAAGAAGCGTATCGGATAGGCCTGGTAAACCGCATCGTTCCGCATGTTGAACTTAACCGGGAACTGGTAAAGTGGCAAACAATGTTTCAGGAAAATGCGCCGTCCGCCATGAGCTATACAAAAGAACTGTTCAGCACCTTTCAATATGTCGCTCCGAAGCAGATTCTGGATATTTTTACAGACCTGAATGCCGAAGTCCGGCAGACGCCTGAGTTCAAAGAAGGCCTGAGCGCCTTCCTGGATAAAAGAAAACCAAACTGGAACTAATAATAGGAGGCCCTCCATGCTAGTGTTGACAAGGAGGTTAGGGGAAGCAATAACAATCGGTAACGATGTTAAAATTATCGTTGTCGACATTGATGGTAATCAGGTAAAACTTGGTATTGAAGCCCCCAGGAACATTGAAATTTACAGAGAAGAGTTGTATGCGAAAATCAAAGGGGTACCTTTCAAACAGAAAGAAAATCCCCCGAAAAATACAACTAAAAAGTATGAAGAGTAAAAACCATAATCACCACATACCCTGACATGAATACGTGCAGATAAGCAAATACTTTGCTTTAAGTGATTTAAAGCAATTACCGCTAGAGAAGCCCACTTTTATTTAAAGTCATACTTTATATTATTTAAACCTTTTGTATTGTTTTGTGGATGCAAGAGCGGACAGGTAATAAATCAGGCAGGCGGTTCCGTCCATTGTCGGCTCATTAGTCGCGTAATCTCCGACGTCATCATGGTAAACACAGTTTTCCGACTGGAACATTTTGTATTCGTCCGGTTCGGTCAAAGAAATATATTTCAGGTTTTTAAAAATACTTGCATAGACGGGTCCGTCGACCAGGCCGCCTTCTAGTGAATAACCGAAGAGATGGGCGAGGGATGAATGGGGATCCTTCGGATAGGTGCCATTTTTCGGAAGACCAACAATCATGGAGACACCCCACGGGTTGCAACCGAAAAGCCAGTCTCTCAGGGCACATTCCATCTCATAAAACCGCTCATTGTTGGTCAGTTTTCTATATATAAAGCATTGGTTTAAAACGGCTGTGACTAAATTATTGGAGCACCAGATAAATGGAATGCCGATTCGGAAGGGATTGTCTTTTGCTTTTTGCATGATCCGATCCAGGCCGGAAACGTAATAACTCAGAATTTCTTCACGTATATGATCAGGCGTATTTTCAATCAGAATATAATGTCCCATATTCATAAAAGGATACCATTGGTAATGCCTGGCGGTGTCTGCGCCAAACCAGGGAGTCACAGGCTCGCTTCGGCTGAAACGAAGGGCATCATTGAGGTACGTCTTTTGTGAGGTCAATGTGTAGAGTAAAGCTGCGGCCAGTTCCATATCATCCGACCAGTTTTGTTCTTCGTAATAGTAAGGTGCGCGGCATGGCGCTGTCTGGCAGGCACCTGGATTTGCTTTGCCATACGCATAAGCATGGATTGATTTTTGTTTTAGATGGTTAGAACGTTCCGGTTCCATTTTAAAAAGATCGGCAAAGAGGGAAAACACTGAAGAGAATTTGCCTGCAGTAGAAGCAATACCGTTTGTCTTGTTTTTGTACGTCATTAAACCCTGTGGTTCGCCTGTGCAAAAATATACCGGCCTTGCATTACCGAGACCGTAATCGACCGTGTCTTCGGTCGGGAGTCGAAATCCGGAATGGTCACGATCATCGGCGATCTGATTAAACATGATTCCGGATTCGGGATTCATTTTTTCCAGCCATTGCAGCCCCCATATTGCTTCATCGAGCACATCGGCTTTACCATTTTTACCCGGGCGTCCGTTGGACAGATAGTTATCGTCGAAAACTTCGGGAAAATCCCTGTAGCTCAGCGCAAGGTGAAATGCGGCGGTTGCGGAAGTGGTGACATACTGCAGGTAGTCACTCGCATCGTGCCAGCCACCGGTAACATCTACAGGTTTAGTTTTCAAGGGTCCATCGATGGCGATACCATCATGCGTGTGGCAGGAATCATTCAAAAATGGGTTAAATCCACATCGCTGTTGTCGTAAATAATGTAAAAGAGTGTCAGCTGTTCCGTGGTATATCGAATCATTTATAAAAAAGACGCCTGAAGCAACCGAATCCACCTTAATATAATAAGAGCCGGGTATATTGTAATCTGTAAAATCGAGTCGATACATGGTTTTAAAAGGGCCGAACCTACCAAGTGACGTAAGATTTCCGGAATGATAAACGATCGTATCATTATCGCTGTCATACAATTCGAAAGACAAGACATTCATGGCAGGACGGGTACTGCAAAGAAGTGCATTTTTGAGATCACACGTACGATAACCCAATTGATTATAACGTATCCATGTATTTTTTGAATAGGTATTTGAAAAGGAAGCAAGAAAAATTAGTATCAAAAAGTAAACGCATTTCGAATAAAATACACTCATGACGGATTTCCTGAAATACATCATCAATTAAAATCAAGTTAAGCACAGCTGCAAGGAGGTACAACCGCAAAAGGAAAATAAACAAAGCAGCCACCTTAAAAACAAAACTGCAAACCAAGAGAATCAAAGCACCCGTTTATATATAAATGTTATATAATATACATTATGTAAACTTATATATTTGCAAAAACCGGTTCTTTATAACAGGGTTATTATTTGTTTTTATATGGGTTATCTGTGCTTCTCTTCCCTTTTCAAGTTCGTGATGACTTTGTTGTGGATTGGAAAGGCATAGACGAAATGTGACTTTTTTTTAACGGCTGGATGTTGACTTGTTTGAATTTATTCTTAACTTGAACCTGAATTTTAAATGGAGGGATTTGTATATGGATAAAGATCTTGCAGTCGTCGAATATCTGAAAATTTATTTTAACAGCCACCCTGAAAAAGTTCCGGAGGACGCCGATAAGGCTTTTGAACTTTTTCAGAAAATGCATAAAAAATACAAGGTGAAAATGATCGCCGATTTCAAGCAGAAAAGCGAAAAATTTGTCGATCGCTATTTCGATGAAAATGATAAAAAATATTATTAATTGGCGACAATGTTGACCAGTTTACCGGGGACGACGATAACTTTGCGTATCGTCGTTCCCTCTAAACGATTCCTGATCTTTTCATTTGCCAATGCCTCCTTCTCAATGAATGACTTGTCAGAAACCTTATCAGAAGATATCTGAATGGCCCCCCTTAACTTCCCGTTTATTTGTATGACAATCTCTTTTGTGTCCTCCTTTAAATATTCTTCATTATATTCCGGCCAGTCCACCATGCTGAGCGAACCGGATCCGCCAAGACGCGCCCATAGCTCTTCAGTAATATGAGGCGCAAACGGATTTAATAATACCATAAATGTCTTTAATATTGAACGGGGACGCGAAACCCATTTGTTGGCTTCGTTTACAAAAACCATCATCGATGCGATAGCCGTGTTAAACTGCAAATTGTCAATATCCTGACTCACTTTCTTTATCACCGTATGCAATTCCTTTAATTGTTCTTTATCCGGGATATTGTCATTGACTTCCGGTAAAAACTGATCCGTATCTTCATCGATGATCAACCGCCAGACTCTGTTTAGAAAGCGATATACCCCTTCAACACCGTGCATGCTCCAGGATTTCATATCTTTGAGCGGTCCCATGAACATTTCATATAAGCGCAGCGAGTCGGCACCATATTTATGTATGATATCATCCGGATTGACCACATTTCCACGACTTTTACTCATTTTAAAAGCCCGGGCATCGACGGTAATTAATGCATCCTCATTCCAGACGAACGCGTCACCGTTTTTTGTTACCTCTTCTTCTGTGAGTTTAACAGCGGCAAGCTTTTCATTCGTTTCTTTGTGGGTACCATCTGAAGCCACCTGTTCGGAAGAGACCGCTCTTCCCTGCCCGTCACGGTACAGCGTATATTCCAGTTGCCCGAGAATCATGCCCTGGTGCACAAGACGTGAAAAGGGTTCTTTTGTACTGACGACGCCGATATCATAAAGCACCTTATGCCAGAAACGTGCGTACAACAGATGTAAAACGGAATGCTCCGCACCACCGACATAAAGATCGATGGGCATCCAGTATTTTTCTTTCTCCGGATCGATGAGTTGACTTTTATTATGCGGATCAATAAAACGTAGATAATACCAGCAGGAACCAGCCCATTGCGGCATCGTATTAAATTCACGTGAGTACGTTTCCCCTTCACGTACAACCGTACACCATTCTTCAGGCGCACGGGATAATGGAGGTTGTGGCTCGGTTTCATCTTTGGTCGATGCCTGCGGGCTGAAATCTTCCATTTCCGGCAGAGTGACTGGTAACTCCGTTTCATCCAACGGAATCGTCTCACCATCGGCATCGTGCAGAATCGGGAACGGTTCGCCCCAGTAACGCTGGCGGCTGAATAACCAGTCTCTGAGTTTGTAATTAACTTTCCGGCGGCCGACACCCTGTTCTTCCAGCCAACCGGTAATCTTTTTTATGGCCGTTTGAACATCCAGGTCATCAATACTGAACCGGTCACTGCCGGAATTGACCAGTATACCGTCGCCCTCATGTGCTGCCTCGGATATATCTCCACCGGAAATAACCTGACGAATGGGAAGGTCGAACGTATGGGCAAATTCGTAATCCCTCTGATCATGGGCAGGAACCGCCATAATGGCACCGGTGCCATAACTGATCAACACGTAATCTGCAATCCAGACCGGTATGTGCTCACCATTAACAGGGTTTATGGCATAACTGCCTGTGAATACGCCGGTCTTCTTCTTCTGCAGCTCTGTCCGTTCCCGTTCACTTTTACGCGAGGCCTCCAGGCAATACGTTTCAACCGCCTTCCTTTGCCCCCCGGTTGTCATTTCGTCAACAAGGGCATGCTCCGGGGACAATACCATATAAGTAGCACCAAAGAGTGTATCCGGACGCGTCGTGTATACGAGAATCGTTTTATCCGGATCATTGGCCAGCGGGAATTCCACCTCCGCACCCTCAGACCGGCCGATCCAGTTCTTCTGCATCTCTTTCGTGCTCTCCGGCCAGTCGAGTTCCTCCAGGTCTTCCAGCAGACGTTCCGCATACTCCGTAATTTTTAACATCCATTGCTTCATCGGTTTGCGATACACGGGATGCCCTCCCCGTTCGCTTTTACCATCAATAACTTCTTCGTTGGCCAGCACGGTACCCAGCGCAGGACACCAGTTAACCGGAACTTCAGCCAGGTACGCCAGTCCATTTTTATACAATTGCAGGAAAATCCACTGGGTCCATTTATAGTAATCCGGATCCGTCGTATTGACTTCACGGTTCCAGTCATAGGAAAAACCGATGGATTTCAACTGATTACGGAATCGGTTGATATTCTTCTCCGTCGTCGTGCGGGGATGTGTACCCGTTTCAATGGCGTATTGTTCGGCAGGCAATCCAAAGGCATCCCATCCCATGGGATGCAGGACGTTGAATCCCTTCATCCGTTTGTAGCGCGCCATAATGTCGGTAGCCGTATAGCCTTCCGGATGGCCGACATGCAGGCCGGCACCACTCGGATATGGAAACATATCCAGTACATAGTATTTTGGTTTTGTTTTATCGGGCTGTTCCGGGGTTTTGAAGATTTCATTTTTTTCCCAGAACGTCTGCCATTTTTTTTCAATTTTATTAAAAGGATAAGCCATCTATTTAATCTCCCCTGTTTTCAGAATATCAGCCAAACGAAAAGCACGGCTGTCACGGTTGCCCCGAAATTTACCACATCATTATTAATCCTGCTATAGCCGCTTTCCATCAGCGCTTCCCTTTCGCAGTGTATCCGTTTTTCGGTGATTTTATCACAGCGCACACAGCGATACTGTGCCTGCAGCGTAGCGCCGAGTAAGCTGTCAATCAATGAACCTGTAAACCCTGCGAGTGTTACAAAAAGCATTATATAGTATGGATTAATCAATTCAAAAAACAATTCAAGATAAAGCAGTCCCGTAAGGCCGATCGCGAAACTGCCGGCCAGCGAACCGAAGGTTCCGATGATGGAAATACCGCCGGAACGTCCTTTTTCAACCGGCTTCAGGGTTGTAATCAACCACACGCGTCCCCTGCTGAATGCCCCGATTTCGGTAGCCCAGGTATCCGACGTAGCCGCGGCAAGGGTAGCCAGATACATGATATAAAGCAGAGGTTCCTGCATAAAATAATAGCACACCACCCAGAATGTGGCCAGCCCGCCGTTGGCCAGCACTTGCTGCGCATCACGCACACTGCCTTTTTCAAATACCGTTTCGAGTGTTTTTTTGTGTTTTTTACCCATTTTTGTAAGAATGCTGGACAGGATAAAAAAGACGAGAATTGGAATGGTCCAGCTCCAGCCCCCCAGTCCAAATATAATCACGGCAATAAAATAAGTCGTCACGGAACCGGAAAAAGTAAGAAATTTCAATTTGTAACTGATAAGGGCGGCAGCGGCGGCATAGAGATGGGCCCATAGAAATTGTTCCTGCACGCCGAAGGTATCGAAGATGAAAATTTTCAGAGATAATGCACTGACAATGGCGACATTTACATTATCCGACCCCTTGATGGAAATAGCTTCAGAAACGGTGATATAAAAAGCTGACACAAACGACAGGATCCAGACGGCCAATACGGGTTGTGCGATGGTACCATTGGACAACCCGATGCTCACCACTGCATAAATGATCAGGAATGCAGACAGAAACATGGCGACGGATCCTTCCAGCGACTTGGAATCGCCCCAGATAGAAAAGGTATGCGGCTTTCTGATATTTTCGCCTACGATAGCTGCCAGTGCATCGGCCACGGCCAGAATTAAAACCGAAATAACAAACAGAATCCGGTACGATTCCCAGGTTATCATGATAAGAAGCACAACACCCAGCGGATAAAAAACGGTTCCAAGTGAATGTTTTCGACTGGACAACCCCTTGATGAAACGGGTTTTAATCGTGATATAGTTAAATGCGGCGAAGAATATGGCAATAAGGACGATCGGTACGGGTTTTTCTATAAAAAGGGCCACTCCGACGATGATCAGCCCCGTCATGATGTGGATTATTTTGCGGATCGTATCTTCATTGATATGCAGACGCTTATGCATCATTTCGGAGAAAAATAAAAACAGCGATAGTCCTGAAAATAACAGAAAGGTTACTAAAATATCATCACGACTGGATGGTATGAATAATTCTGAAAATTCCACAGTATGAAAGTACGGTTTCTTTATAAATGTTTGGTGATTACGCGGCTGGTAATTGTCGGGGCGAGAGGATTTGAACCTCCGACCTTACCGTCCCGAACGGTACGCGCTACCAGGCTGCGCCACGCCCCGAAAAATTTGAATATACTTATTCCTTTAATGGAAGTCAAATTCGTGCACATAAAAAAGAAACGATCAAAGTTTCAGATAGTTCTTTATTATTACCATCCTCTCTTGCCGACCAGTGGAACAAAGCTCAGTGTTTCCAGTTCCATTTTTTTAACACCCTGCCCTTCTTTCAGAAACAGCGTTAATATCTGCTCTTCCTTATTCCCAACCGGAATCAGTAATCGTCCTTTTTCTTGAAGCTGTGCCATCAGGGATTCCGGTACGACCGGTGCGCCGGCGGTGACGATAATGGCATCATAGGGTGCATAATTCTGCCAGCCCAGCGTTCCGTCGCCAAAACGAATGGCAAAATGATAGCCGAGCGTCTTGAGCCGTTTTTCTGCGACCTGCCCGAGCTTCTGCACTTTTTCAATTGTAAAAACCTGTACGCCCATCTCACAAAGCACGGCAGCCTGATAACCGGATCCTGTCCCGATTTCCAGTATCCGTTCATCTTTTTTCAGATTCAGTGCCTGGGACATGACAGCGACGGTATAAGGATGGGAAATAGTCTGATCGAAACCGATCGGCAGGGCCTTTTCATCATACGCCTGGTGTTCCAGGCCGGGCTGTATGAATTGATGCCGCGGCACCTTACTCATGGCATGAAGCACGTTTTCATCGGAAACACCCATTTCCCGCAAACGGGAAACCATCCGGTTCCTTTTATTCTGATAAATCATGACCTCATCAGATTCCTTGCGATAAATCGTATAAACCGTAATGTATCAAATGCATTGTTAATCGAAGATCTCTCACCATGATAAATTGTCGGAATCGGCACAAAATCAATCTGCACACCGGCAGCGTCTGCCCGTAAAATAAATTCACTCTCCAGCTGAAAACCGTCTTCGGTAAGGAGTGGGGCTACCGTTTCCAGCAGGTCTCTTTTTATCAGCCGGTAACCGCACTGACTATCACGTATAGACTGTCCGGTCATTGCTGAAATGATAAAAGAGGTAATCGTATTGGACAAAATCCGGTGTAAAGGCATTTTTCCGGTTGTCCGCGCACGGTATCCAATGATGCAGCTGCTGTGTGTTTTCCGGGCCCTATTCAGAAAAGCGTTCACGGAAGCGACCGGATGCTGGAGATCGGCATCCATACAAAGGAGGTACACAGATTCGGAATGATTCAGGAACATACCGAATCCCTTGCGGAGAGCAAAGCCTTTCCCCCTGTTTACATGCATTTGAAAGAGCCGGACACCGGAGGCCTTTGCGATCTCAGCAGTATGATCCGTCGAACCATCATCGATCAGAAAAATGTGTCCCGGCTGAACCTCGAGTTCCCCAATCTGCCGAAGCAGCGTCCGAAGTGTTCCTTCTGCATTGTAAGCCGGGATCAGAATATCATAGGATAGCATTATCCGCCGGTTCTTAAAAAAAAGGGGGATTGAGAACAATCCCCTTTCATTATGTCGGAGCGAGAGGATTTGAACCTCCGACCCCTTGAACCCCATTCAAGTGCGCTGCCAGACTGCGCCACGCTCCGATCAATGCGACAAAATATAAACCCGTTTCAACAGAAATGCAACAGCAAGCTCAATCTTCCAGTATCCGAAGGATACTTTTTAATTCACGAATGATATATTTCAAGGTATCCTGGTCGATATTGCTTTTTTCGAGTTGCTTCTCACCCGCGCTTAGTGTTGCCTCGACAGCTTCCACTTCAGATACGGGTTCAGACTCAATGGTGATTTCTCCTTTTTCAAGATCTTTCTTCACCTGTATATTGGCTCCTTTTATGGTGTAGCCCTTCACATAGAGCAACTCTTTTATTTTCAGAATGATGCGTATATCTTCTTCACTGTATTTGCGGTTTCCACCGGGCGATTTTAACGGATCGAGCGCGTCAAATACAGTTTCCCAATAGCGCAATGCCGATTGCGGTATGTCAGTCAATTCGGAGACCTGACCTATCGTGTAATGGATTGAATCCAGCTCCATCATAACATACTTTATGCTAAATTAATAAACACTTTAAATATTTTAAATTATAACTTTAAATGCAAGGAAAATATTGATATTTCGGTTGGTTTTGATATCTTTTCGAATATGCGGGTTGTTCTTTAAAAGACTTGACTTTAAAAGGTCTAAACGGTAGTTTTCATATCTTTATCTATCCTTACCACACAACATTTACAATTCGGAGAATTTTATGAGTCAGAAGGAATTTAAGCCGTTTGTGCCTGCTGAATCTAATCTGAAAGAATTTACATTCAAGGCGGTTTTTCTCGGTGTTCTGATGGCGGTCGTGCTGGGTGCAGCGAACGCCTATCTGGGAATGAAGGCCGGTCTCACGGTGGCGGCTACGTTTCCTGCTGCTGTAGTCGCTATGGCCGCACTGAGATCTTTCGGAGGGACGATATTGGAAGAGAATATCGCCCGAACCACGGCATCGGTCGGTGAAGCTCTCGTTGCCGGGGCTATTTTTACCATTCCCGCTTTTGTAATCAGCGGTGTATGGGAGGAATTACGGTATTGGGAAAGTACGGCGATCATGCTTATTGGCGGTATTCTCGGAGTATTATTTGTTATCATATTACGCCGCAGCATGGTTGAAGAAGCAGATTTACCCTTCCCGGAAAGTGTTGCCGCCGCAGAGATTGTAAAAGCCGGTCAGGGTGGCCAGACAGGCGCCGGATTTGTATTCGGCAGCATGGGGCTGGCAGGCCTCTGGGAGATCTTCAAAAATTCAAACGGGATTCATCTTATTGCCGATCATAGCAGTGCCTTCTATTCACTGGCCAAGTCTAAGATTGAAATGCTGGGAACGAATATTAATTTTGGTGGCGGCTTTGTGATACATACGCCGTCCGCCTCCCCTGCCCTTACCGGTGTCGGCTTTATTGTCGGATTACGTGTCGCCGCCGTTTTATTCTCCGGAGCCATGCTGGGCTGGCTTGTACTTGTTCCTCTTGGTATTTTCATGAACCCGGCGCTGGCCGGACTGGTAAATGAAACGCACAGCTGGATGGATGTTGCTTCTGAGGTCTGGGAAAAACAAATTCGTCCATTTGCCGTTGGTACGATGATTATTTCAGCGTTTTACACATTGTACCGGTTGCGAAATTCGCTGATCGGCGGTATAACCAAAGCGGTTAAGGACCTTGCCGCAAAAAAGAGCCAGACAGCTGAAGTAAACCGTCTTGAAATAGACATCGATTTTAAAAAAGTTATTACAGCCATAATTCTTCTGGCTGTACCCCTCTTTTTCCTGTATAATTATTTTGCCGCGTCCATCGGCGGAGCCCTGTTGCTTACCGTGGTAATGATTATTCTCGGTTTTCTGTTTGCTGCAGTCGCCGGATACCTGGTCGGATTGGTAGGGAGTTCCAATAATCCCATAAGCGGTCTGACTCTCAGCTCGCTTCTCATAGCTGCAATCCTGCTCGTTATAATCGGTGTTAAGGGAAATCACGGTATCATGGCCGTTCTGGGAGTGGCCGGTGTGATCTGCACTTCGGCCGGAATTGCCGGTGATATGACGCAGGACCTCAAGGTGGGACACCTTCTGGGCGGCACTCCCTGGCGCATGGAGGTCGGTGAAATTATCGGTGTCATTATTGCCGCTATCGTTCTGGTCTTTCCCATGATGGTTATGGATCAGGTTTATCATATCGGTAGTGCCGAATTACCCGCACCGCAGGCCGGATTGATGGCGTTGATGGCTAAGGGTATTGTAGGCGGGGACATGTCATGGCCGCTGGTTATCGCCGGTATGCTTTTTGCCGTTGGGTTAATTATGATCAATTCACCTTCACCGATGCTGATTGCCGTCGGTATGTATCTCCCCTTCTACTCCACTGCCGCTATTTTTGTCGGTGGTGTTATCCGCTGGATACTGGATACAATACAGAAAACACGTAATTTTACAGAAGAGCAGCGTACCAGATCCGAAAATACCGGTGTACTCATTTCCTCCGGGTTAATCGCCGGAGAAGCGCTCATGGCGGTTATACTCGCTTTTGTTTTTCTGGGTGAGAAATTAGGTGGAATCGAAAACTTTTTTAACGGACAGAAAATCAGTTTACTCAAACATTTCGCTGTAAGCACGATCGGCGTTGAAACTCCCAGCGTCATTGTCGGCTTACTTGTTTTTGCCGGATTGGCCTACCTGCTTATTCAGTATCCGCTGAAAAAAGCAATGCGGAAATAAACGGAAAATCACATACCATCAGCAGACTTCCTTCCATAATCACGGAAGGAAGTCTTTTTTTTTTTTATGAAAACACAACATGAACTTATCGATGCCATACCCGCCCGCAACGTGGAATGGTTTCGAGACGAAAAAACAGAATATATCGTTCTGAAACGGCCAAAATTTTATAATGAATGGGCAAAAAAGATGTTCAGCCCTTTCATTAAAAGCGACTATTACTCCATAAAACTGGATAAGATAGGAACGGTCGTCTGGCAGCATTGCAATGGAAAAAATACGGTCAGAGATATTGGCGAGATTCTGGGCAAAGAGTTCGGGCCGGATATCGAACCGATATATGAACGTTTGTTTAAATTTATTGTTCAGATGCACAAGGGTAAACTGATTACCCTGCGAAAATACGATTGAACATGGACCTTGCTTGTTATCCGAATTGTCTGCGCTTCAGGAGGTATTCTGAAAGAGCCAGGCTGACCGGTTGATCCGTATAAATGTTCTGGTAGTCAATTCTGTTCTTATTACAGTGCTCTTTCAGAAATTCCATATATTCCTGAAAACTTTCACGGTATGCTTCCCGAATAAACCATGGCTGGGTTTTAATCCGGTCCCCGCTTTCCAAATCTTCAAATAGGATATCACCCGAAAAACTGAACGTCTGTTCCTGCCGGTCCAGTATATGAAATACGAGCACCTCGTGTTCATTATAACGGAAATGCTTAAGTCCGGAAATTAATTTTTCCGGATCATCGAGGAGGTCCGAGATCAGAATAACCAATCCCCTGCGCTTGAACTGTTCGGCCGTTTCATGCAGAGCATCACTGATATTGGTATCCTCACCATATTCGGCGGAATCAATGGCAGCCAACAGCGGTGAAAGATAGGAGGTGACCGAACGGGGGCGCATTATTTTACGAATTTTTTCATCGAATAAGACGAGACCGGTTGCATCTCTCTGATAAATCAACAGATAAGCCAGGGCGGCCGCCAGGTATGTCGCATACTGATTTTTTTTTACGGGTCCACTGCCGTACAGCATCGATTTTGAGATGTCCAGCAAAATATAGCAGCGTAAATTGGTTTCTTCCTCAAACTGTTTAATATAAAAGCGATCGGTACGACCATACACTTTCCAGTCTACGTAACGCAGGTTATCACCCGGTATATAGGGTCTGTGCTGCGAAAATTCCACACTGAATCCGTGAAAGGGACTCTTATGAAGGCCGGTCAGGAATCCTTCAACAACAAGTCGCGCGATCAGTTCCAGATTACTGACGGATGAAAGTACAACAGGATCAAGATAGTTTTTAGCATCCATAAAGGGCATATCCTGTAACGTAACGATACGGTTTTCAGGTAAACTTATTTATAGGAAGGATCGAGTTCAAATTGTTTGCAGTGATGGTTCAGTGTAATTTCAATATTATGCAATTTGCATCGGTAATAAAAATCGTCTTCAACACTGTCGGAATAAGCTTTGATAAAAGACTGTCTGAATTTACAGAACTGACAATGCTGAGCGGTGCCCGATGGTCCGGGTTTAAGGTGAATTTTCCGTTTCAGTAAACGGATTTCATAGAGCAGATAATTCAGATGATTGATAATCCGTCTCACTTTAAGCAGAGCGAATACCTGTACAACCAACAAGACAAAAAAAGCAGCTATCAAGAGCAGAAAGAAATCAATCATTTTTATCTACACCCGCTCGTTTATCTATTCCTTTTACACAAATAATAAAACCATGGTTCCTTTTATATACAATTTTTTTTTCTCAGGTTCAAGCCCGGTACCATAACTTTCCCTATTTTCGATATCATTTGGATTCGACTTTAATTAAAACCGGAAATCCGGGCAGTTTTGCGTCAAAAGCAGCGATCACTCCGACGGCAGTTCCAGGTTATGTTGCCTTGCGGCTGCGGTCAGGGTATTCTGCATCAGCATGGCAATAGTCATCGGTCCGACACCACGTGGAACGGGCGTAATCGCAGATGTTTTTTGAGACACTTCCTCAAAAGCGACATCTCCTACCAGGCGGTATCCTTTTTCATTATCGGCATCGACACGGTTGATTCCCACATCGATGACCACGGCACCGTCTTTTACCATATCGGCTTTAACGAACTCAGGTTGTCCGATGGCCGCAACGAGAATATCCGCCTGCCGGGTAAGTTCCGGTATATTTACCGTGCGGCTGTGGGCGACGGTTACCGTTGAATTCGCATCCTTGTTTTTCTGTATTAAAAGATTAGCCATCGGTTTGCCCACAATATTACTGCGACCCAGTACAACCGCATGTTTTCCGGCAGTTTCAATCTCATAAAATTTAAGCATTTCGGTGATGCCGGCCGGCGTACAGGGTACAACATAGGGTTTACCACTGACAAGCAATCCCACATTCTGCGGATGGAAGCAATCCACGTCTTTTTTCGGATCAATCGCAAGGATCACTTTATTTTCATCGATCTGTTTGGGCAAAGGTAATTGTACGAGAATACCGTGAAAGGCCGGATCCTGGTTCAATGAACCGATCAGATTCAACAGTTCTTCCTCGGAGATGGATGCATCCAACATAATGGTTTTGGAGTGCATCCCCAGTTTCTCACAGGTTTTGCCCTTTTTACGAACATAGACCTGGGAAGCGGGATCATCGCCGACCAATACAACAACCAGTCCCGGAATAACATCCTTCATTTTAAGAAAATCAAGCTGCCTTTCAATACGCTGGTAAACGGCATCGGCCACATTTTTTCCTAATAACAATTTAAAGTCTTCCATAATCCGCCTTTGAAATATTCAACCGTTTAATACTTTTTGTTTTTCCGTTTTTCAGGTTTATCCGGATCACAACCGCATTCATGCGGACATTATTCGTAGCGATGGCATAGTACTCAGGCGTCTGACTGATAAACCGTTTCAGGGCCACATCCGTGCGCATACCTATCACGCTGTCAAAGGGGCCGGTCATCCCCACATCGGTTATATATCCCGTTCCCTGTGGAAAAATGCGTTCATCCGCTGTCTGTACGTGGGTATGGGTACCGACAATCGCTGACACTTTCCCGTCGAGGTACCATGCGAGTGTCTGCTTTTCTGCAGTCGTTTCGCCATGAAAATCGATAAGCGAGAACATGGTTTCAGAGCGCAACAGGGGGATGATTTCATCTGCTTTTTTAAAAGGACAATCGATAGCGGACATAAAGCTGCGTGCCTGGAGGTTTGCCACACCGACTTTAAATCCGCGGGGCACGTTGACGATAATGAAACCGCGTCCGGGATTTTCTTCCGGATAATTAGCCGGACGGATGACGGGCAGCCGGTCATCCGAAAGTACCTGTATACTGTGTTTATCCCACACATGGTTACCGGTCGTTATAATATCAACGCCGTTTTCCCGCAAT
Source organism: uncultured Calditrichota bacterium (assembly GCA_964410215.1). Taxonomy (GTDB): domain Bacteria; phylum Calditrichota; class Calditrichia; order Calditrichales; family CAYPHA01; genus CAYPHA01. The sequence continues at coordinate 15,301 of CAYPHA010000049.1, forward strand.
TTTCCAGCAATGTCTGTGGTAATCCCCTTGCCGTTATTTGCGTTTTCACCATTGGCGATACAGAGATCGATATCCATATCCCTGCGCATGCGTGGCACCAGGTCGCGTGTTAGTTCTACCCCGCCCTCTCCGACGATGTCTCCTATAAACAATATACTCAGCATCAGGCATAGTCTACCGCGCGAAATTCGCGTATCACCACAACTTTTATCTGTCCGGGATAATCGATTTCGCTTTGTATTTTCCTTGAAATCTCGCTTGCAAGCTGGAAGCTGGCTGCATCATCGACTTTATCATGATCGATAATGATTCGGACCTCTTTACCGGCCTGGATGGCATAAGCCGTTTTAACCCCTTCAAACGATTCCGCGATACCTTCCATCGCTTTCATCCGGTTGACGTAATTTTCAATAACTTCCCTGCGCGCCCCCGGTCGGGCACTGCTCATTTCATTGGCAGCCTGAACAAGGATGGCTATCGGAGAAATGGGCTCAGCACCACCATGATGGGCCAGGATCGCATTCAATACCACCGGGTGTTCACCGTTTTTCTTGACAATCTCGTAGCCTATCTGTGCATGATCGCCGTCGGTATGCCTGTCGGAAGCCCTGCCGATATCGTGAAGGATACCGGCCCGTTTGGCCAGGGCTGTCTCCAGTCCGAGTTCGGCAGCCATGATACCTGATATAATGGCTACTTCCTTGCAATGCTGCAGCACATTCTGGCCGTAACTCGTACGGAACCGCAGCTTACCGAGCAACTTGGCCACATCGGGATGCACACCATGGACACCGGTTTCGAGCAATGCCTGTTCACCCAGCTCCGCAAAGTATTCATCCATTTCCTGGACCGTTTTATCATAGGTTTCTTCAATGCGTCCCGGGTGAATACGTCCGTCTGAAATGAGTTTTTCCATCGTAATCCGGGCCAGTTCGCGTCTGTATGGATCGTAACCGCTCAGAATAACCGCCTCCGGCGTATCGTCGACGATGACATCCACACCCGTAACGATCTCGAAAGCGCGTATATTGCGTCCTTCACGGCCGATAATACGTCCTTTCATATCATCACTTGGCAGTGTGACGACAGAGACAGTGGATTCGATGGCATGATCCGATGCCGTCTGCTGTATGGAGGAGATAATAATATTTTTAGCTTTTGCCGTTGCCTCCCGGTTCGCTTCTTCGGCGATATTATAAATGGTGGAAGCGGCTTCTTTTTTTGCATCTTCGATAAGGTTGTCCATCAATATCTTTTTCGCCTCTTCCCTGGTCAGTCCGGATATATCCTCCAGTTTCTGATTAGCCTCGTCCATCAGGGCATCCAGTTTCTGCTGGCGGATTTTCACCTGATTTTCACGGTTTCGGATTTCTCTTTCCTGAAGGATGATTTCCTTATCCTTTTTCGCGATTAAATCGGCCTTCCGGTCCAGGTTATTATCTTTGACGGAAAGATCATTTTCCAGCTTGTTCAGCGAAGAACGCTTTGCCTTGAATTCGTCTTCCAGTTTCTGTTTCTGCTGAAAGAGTTCTTCCTGGGCCTCGAGCATCAGTTCCTGTTTTGTGTTTTCCGCTTCCGACTTTGCATCCCGCAGGAGCTGTTCACTTTTCTTTTTTGCATTTTTAAAACCGTTTTCACCAAGGAAAGAACTGGTTAACCATCCGGCTATAAAACCGCCGAAGATTACCAGGATCCAGATTATAATTTCAAAATTCAACGTTTATCCTCCTGTCCGCACCTTCCGGTGCGGAAATCTATCCCATAAAAAAAACCCTGTATCTTTACACAGCCTAATGGATAGAACCTCGTTAAAGCATGATGGGCACCTCCTGAACGGGTCAGGCTTCCTCTCGAAGAGGCTTGCTATTACCGCCCAGAGTTAGTTCCCTAATTCAATGGTGTTGGTCCTATATTAGACCCATGTAAAAAATACAGGGTTAATTCAAGCGTTATGTAAAATCTAGTTCTCTAATAAATCAATCAGAGAACGATTCATTTTTCGGGCTTCTTCATTAACCTGGTTAAGCAATTTTTCTCTATATAACCGCTCCTGGTATAATTCCTCAGCAAAATTCAAAGCAGCCAGAATGGCAACTTTTGCCGGTGACTTCAAAGAATGTGATTTGTCAATTTCACGCATTTTTTCATCGACCGTTTTTGCGATCCTGTAAACATAATTTTCATCATCATCGGACACGAGCGAATACTCAGAGCCGAATATGTTCACTTTAATCTGGCCAGGAGCCATTTTAATTTCCTTCGCTATTTAAGAATCAACACCAATGTTCTTGTTCAACCGCTCTTCCAGTTGATCAATCAAACCACGTAAACGGGTTCGTAATTCCTGTTTCTTGTTTTTTAAAAAATGATTTTCCTTTTGTAATTTTAACAAAAGCTCTTTGTCAGCATGATCCACATTTTCTTCAAGGTCCATTAACTTTTTCTTTAAATCCTGATTTTCTCTCTCCAATAAGACATTTTTCTGCTTGATCTGACGATGTTTAATCTCGACCTGCGACAACAGTTCCTTATGTTTATCAAATTGATCCAACAGCATCATACTAATTCCGCAATTGTGCTTTAAACCTGTCCTCGGCCTTTTTGATCACTTTCTTGAAAATATCATCCACCTCGTCATCACTCAATGTACGTTCGGCTGACTGAAACCGCATCCGGAAAGCGAGGCTCTTTTTCCCTTCCGGAACATTGCCGCCATGATACACATCGAATATCCGGACGTTTTTCAGAAGCTTTCCGCCGACCTTATGAATGTGACCGACCACTTCATCCGCGGTGACTGCTTCATCGAGAACCAGGGCCATGTCTTTCTCAACATAAGGAAACCGGGGAACCGGTTCGTACTGATGTATGGTCGATACAGCCTTACGCAACGGCTCCAGATCCACCTCAAAGGCATAGACCGGAACATCGATATCATACTGGTTCAGCAGATTGCCACCAATCTTTCCGCAGTACCCGATTGAAGTATCATTGTATGCAATTTCAACCGCTTCTGCAGGGTCCAAGTATTCGTGATTATCATATAAAATAAAACGAATCTTGTCAAGAAATATTTTAGCCGCGAATGTCTCAAAAATCCCCTTTATGTCATAAAAATCAACAGGTTCCGGTTCGCCTTCCCAGCTGGTATTTTTACGACTTCCACAAATAATACCCGCAACCTTATAGGGCTGATCAACCGGGTTATCCGAAGCACCCGACCGGAATACGCGTCCCAGTTCGAAAAGCCGGATTGTTTCATTGTTCCTGTTCAGATTAAAAGCCACGCTCTTCAACAGTCCGGGCAGCAGGGACGGGCGCATGGTCACCATATCGTCGCTGATCGGATTGATAATGGAAACCAGGTTGGATTTATCGATCGTTTCGGCTTCACTTTTTTTGATCATGCTGTTAGTGAGCGCTTCCGATAAACCAAGTTCTATCAGCCGCTGCCTCAGCATGTCCAGTTGCAGATCCGCTTCATAGCCGCCTGCCCGTTCATACGGAAAGACCGTCGTTTCCCGTGTAGGGAGATGGTCATAACTGACCAGCCTGGCGACCTCTTCAACCAGGTCAATTTCCTGATGCACATCCACGCGATAGGATGGCACGGTGACTTTACCCTTTTCTATCCTGAAACCGAGCCTTCTCAGGAGGTCTGTAATTTTCTCATCGGAATAATCGGTTCCAAGAACATGGTTGACACGCGATGCACGGAAATCCACAACCGGTAGTTTGACTTTTCCGGGATAGGCATCGACAACACCCGCAGCCACGGTTCCGCCGGCATGATGCACAAGTAAATCCGCCGCTCGATCCAGGGCGTTAATGACACCTTCCGGATCAGCACCCCGTTCGAAACGCTGAGACGCTTCCGTGCTTAAACCCAGCTTTTTACTGGAATCCGCAATCCGTTCCCGTTTAAAGTAGGCAGCCTCCAGCAAAATGTCTGTCGTGTCATCTGTCACCTCCGAATTCAAACCGCCCATGATACCGCCGATCGCCACGGCCTGTTGGGCATCACAAATAAGCACCGTGTTTTCCGGCAGGACGCGCTCTTTTTCGTCAAGCGTGACAAATTTTTCATTTTTAAAACTGTATCGGACGTTGATCTCATTCCCGGAAATCCGGTTCAAATCAAAAGCATGGAGGGGATGTCCGAGCTCCATAAGTACATAGTTGGTGATATCCACAACATTATTGATAGAGCGGATACCGACGGATTCCAGACGTTTCACCATCCAGCCCGGACTGGGATCGACCCTGACATCTTTGATGACCCGTGCCGCATAACGTGGACAACCTTCCGCGGTGTCTATTGAAATTTTGACATAATCAGCCGCTTGCATTTCGTTATGCTCCTGCGGCCGCTTAGCAGGCATATTAACACCACGGTCTGTAATGGCGCCAAGTTCCCGGGCGATACCGGTCATACTCAGGCAATCGGGACGGTTCGGTGTAATGAACAGATCGAAAATATAATCCTGTTCATTCATCAGAAGCGAATGGAAATCCTGACCGGGTTCGAGCTCCGGCTGTTCCAGCGCCCAGATACCATCCGAGCTTTTTTCCAGGCCCAGCTCTTCCTTTGAACAGATCATACCGTGTGATTCCACTCCGCGAATTTTGGCTTTTTTGATCCTGAAACCGCCTGAAAGGGAAGCACCGACCCTGGCGAAAGGAACCAGTTGACCCGCCTTTACATTCGGCGCACCGCATATGACCTGGTATGATTCCGTGCCGTCGGTAACCCGGCACAGGCTGAGTTTATCGGCATCCGGATGTTTTGATGTTTCCAGGACCCGACCGACAACGACGCCGGAAAATTCCGGTACGGTGCTGTCAATTTCTTCCACCTCTATCCCCGCTCCGGTCAGGTAATCGGCCAGGGCCGAGGGTGAATCATCGATGTTAATGTAATCTTTTAACCAGTTATAGGATACTTTCATGAACGTTTACCATTAAAATTGATTTAAAAACCGGAGGTCATTTTCAAAAAAGATCCGGATATCGTTAATACCGTAAAGCAGCATGGCAATACGGTCGACACCCATTCCGAATGCATAACCCGTATAGATTTCCGGATCATACCCCACGGATTTAAAGACATTGGGATGCACCATCCCGGCACCGGAGATTTCCATCCAGCCTGTCTTTTTGCATACGCGGCATCCTTTGCCCTTACAGAAGACACAACTGAAATCATATTCGGCGCTCGGCTCCGTGAAAGGGAAAAAACTGGGTCTGAAACGCACATTGATATCGGAACCAAACATCTGATGAGCAAATGCCTGTATGACGCCTTTCAGGTCGGCAAAGGTTACGTTGCGGTCTACGACAAGCCCCTCCACCTGGTGGAAAAATGGCGAATGGCTTGCATCCGGCGTATCACGTCGATATACCCGCCCGGGCGCTATCATGCGTATGGGTGGATCATGCCGTTCCATGGTGCGAATCTGAACGGGAGATGTATGTGTTCTCAACACAATATCGTCCGTAATGAACAGGGTATCCTGCATATCACGGGCCGGATGCGAATCCGGGAAATTGAGGGCTTCAAAATTGTAATAGTCGGTTTCAATTTCCGGACCGTCTTCGATTGTAAAACCGAAATTGAGAAAAATGTTTTTAATACGGTCGGCAACCTGGTTCAGCGGATGTTTGCTCCCATAGTGGGGTTGGCGCCCCGGCAGAGTTAGATCCAGCTTAACGGCGGATGTGGCCGCTTTCCGGGTAATCGCTTCCTCGAGCTCAGTGAACCGTTTCTCCGCATTTTTTTTAAGCTGATTTAAGGCCTGTCCCATCTCCGGTTTCTGTTCTTTTGGAACATCGGCCAGACCGGCGAACAATTCAGAGATTTTACCTTTGCGACCGAGGTAGCGTATCCGCCATTGTTCCAGCGAATCGGCGGAACGGACCTGTTCCGCTTCGGATTCAAACCGGACACGGAGTTGTTCAATTTTGTCTTTCATAAAAATCCCTGGTGGTTATATAAAAAAAGGAAGTGCACCGATATTGCACCTCCTTTTAATCGCAGAAATCGAGGTATCAATCGATTTACATAACCTGTTTAACAAGCGCAGCAAAATCATCCGGATTACGTACCGCCATATCGGCAAGAACCTTGCGGCTTAATTCGATATCGGCTTTTTGCAGATTATTTATGAAGACCGAATAGGATACGCCGTTAAGCCGGCAGGCGGCATTTATTCGGGTTATCCAGAGACTCCGGAATGTCCGTTTTTTTACGCGACGATCGCGATAGGCGTACTGCCAGCTTTTCTCCACCTGATCTTTGGCGGTTTTATACAGGCGGCTTTTACCCAGGCGGTAGCCTTTTGCCGCTTTTAATATTTTTTTACGTTTTTGCCGGGCTGCAACATTATTCGTAGCACGAGGCATTTCTATTCTCCCATCTAGTATTTATTTTTGAATCATCGTGCGCACTTTATTCACATCTGAGTCGGAAACCATACTTTCTTTTCTCAGGTTGCGCTTTCTTTTAGTCGATTTTTTTGTCAGAATGTGGGAATGGTATGCGGAATGGCGCTTGATTTTCCCACTTGCGGTTACCCGGAACCGTTTGGCCGCACCGCGGTTTGATTTCATTTTCGGCATGGTAATCTATCCCTTTCTACTTTCCAGTCATAATCATTGTCATATTCCGGCCTTCGAATTTGCGCGGACCCTCGACCTTTGCAATGTCTTCCAGCATCTCTTCGACGCGGTCCAGCAAATTTTCACCGAACTCTTTGTAAGCCAATTCCCGCCCTCTGAACTGGACCGTGAATTTAACTTTATGTTTTTGTTCCAAAAAGGAGCGGGCATGTTTGATTTTAAAATCAAGGTCGTGCGTATCCGTCTTCGGACGCATACGAATCTCTTTAACCACAACCGTATGCTGCTTCTTTTTGCTTATTTTTTCTTTTTTACTTAATTCGTATAAATATTTTCCAAAGTCAAGTATTTTGCATACAGGGGGCTTTGCTTTCGGGGCAACTTCGACTAAATCCAGCCCCTTATCCTGCGCGAGCGCCAATGCCTTTTCAACATTGATAATACCCAATTGCTCATTATTGTCATCAATGACCCGAACTTCACTAACTGTAATTTCTTCATTGATCCGTACCTTACCTGTTGCGATATTTTTCTCCTTTATTCTAATGATACTCTATGAAGCCCTGACTTCGCCCTGAAGCCGTTTTATCAGATCCGCAAGCTCAAGTCCGCCAAGATCCCCTTCACCTTTATGACGCACGGAGACTTTCCTGCTTTCCGTCTCATTGTCACCAATAATCAGCATATAGGGAACTTTCTGAACTTCCGCTTCACGTATCTTATATCCTACTTTTTCATTTCTGTTATCTGTTTCAACCCGGAATCCGGCATCTGCAAGCGCTTCCTGAACGGTGGACGCGTATTCCGCATGCCTGTCTGCAATCGGAATCACTTTTGCCTGTACCGGCGCCAGCCATAACGGAAAATTACCGGCATGGTGTTCGATAAGAATACCAAAGAAACGTTCAATGGACCCGAGTAGTGCTCTGTGCAGTGTGATCGGACGGTAGGATTTGCCGTCTTCATCCACAAAAGTCAGATCAAAACCTTCCGGCAGATTGAAATCGACCTGCACCGTGGAACACTGCCAGGATCTGCCCAGAACGTCCTTGATTTTAATATCGATTTTCGGGCCGTAGAAAACGCCTTCACCAGGATCTATGGTATAATCCATTCCCTTTTCTTCCAGCGCGTCACGGAGGGCATTCGTGGCCAGCTCCCAGTTTTCATCGGAACCGACATAATGCTCGGGCCTGGTAGACAGATAGACATCATACGTGTCAAACCCGAAGCGGCTGAGCATAAAGGTATTGAATTCGAGAACCTTGATTATTTCTTCTTTCACACGGCCGGGATGACAATAAATATGCGCATCATCCTGTGTAAAACCGCGTACCCGCATCAAACCGTGCAAGACGCCTGAGCGCTCGTACCGGTATACCGTGCCCAGTTCGGCGAAACGTATGGGCAGATCACGGTAACTGCGTATGCGCGATTTATATATCATCATATGAAAAGGGCAATTCATCGGCTTCAACTGATAATCGACCTCTTCAACCGACATGGGCCGGAACATGTTTTCCGCATAAAAACTGGTATGACCGCTGCGCTCCCAGAGGTCGAGCTTGGCCACATGGGGTGAATAAACCAGTTCATAGCCGTGTTTAATATGTTCTTTCTTCCAGAAATCCTCAATCAAATGGCGTATGACCGCACCTTTGGGATGCCAGAGAATCAGACCGCTGCCGATTTCATCCTGGATGCTGAACAGGTCCAGCTCCCTGCCCAGTTTGCGGTGATCACGTTTTCTGGCTTCTTCAATCCGGTGCAGATGGGCCTTGAGGCGTTTTTTATCCGGATAATTGGTGGCGTAAACGCGTTGCAGCATCTTGTTTTTTTCATCACCCCGCCAGTAGGCGCCGGCAACGGATAACAGCTTGAACTGTTTGCCCAGGTAGCGGGTGGACGGCAAATGCGGACCACGGCATAAATCCGTGAACTCTCCCTGTGAATACGCGCTGAGGGACTCATCGAGCTCTTCTATCAGCTCGATTTTGAGATCCTCATTTATGTCTCTGAAAAAGCGGACCGCTTCTTCATGCGACATCCAGCGTTTTTTTATGGGAAGATCCTCATCTACAATCTTTTCCATCTCTTTTTCGATGGTGCCGAAATCCTCGGGCGAGAGCTTCCTGTCCAGATCGATATCGTAATAAAAACCGTCGTCAACCGGCGGACCGATTCCCAGCTTCGCTTGTGGATAAAGACGTTTTATAGCCTGGGCCATGAGATGCGCAGAAGAATGCCAGAACACATCCTTTCCCGCAGGATCATCAAACGTCACAATCTGCAACCGGCCGGATTCATTAAGTTTCTCCACCAGAGAAACAGTTTTATCATTATAAACGGCTGCAACCGCCGCTTTTTTTAGTCGATTACTGATGCTTTCGGCAATCTCAAGAGGGGTTACGCCTGCTTCAAACGATTGTACCGAATCGTCCGGCAATGTAATCTGTATCTGACTCAAAACCTAATTACCTGCTCTTTATTTAAAACCACATTTTTTCGTAAAAGATAAAACAAAACCACGAGCTCACCCGTGGTTTTGTATGTGGGACGAGAGAGATTTGAACTCACGACCTCTACGATGTCAACGTAGCGCTCTAACCAGCTGAGCTATCGCCCCATAAAACAAACCTTAAATTTAAAAGCTAACGCGAATAAAATCAATATATTTTTACTATAAATAAAAAAACCCCGGTGATGTTCCGGGGAATGGTGGGGAGGGGAGGATTCGAACCTCCGAAGGCATTCAGCCGACAGATTTACAGTCTGTTGCGTTTGACCGCTCCGCAACCTCCCCGTGTATTTGAGATCTGTTAATATAAGATATACAATATTTATTTGTCAAGCCAAACAGTTTAAAATCGTACTTTTCATTTTTGTTTCAGGCCGCAGAAACCATTATCAGGAGGATTCCACTTCAATTTCCACTTCCGGCGTTTTTTCAAAGCTGTTCCGTTCATAAAGCACGGAAAGATGCCGGTAAGTGGCGCTCAGATGTTCATCAATCTGATCCCAGCTGAACCGCCACGTCCAGTTATCCTCTGCCCTGCCCGGCATATTCATACGGGCGTCGCTGCCCAGGTTCAGCATGTCCTGCATGGGAATAATCACGGTATTGGCTACGGAAGCATAGGCAAGGCGTATGATTTCGAACCGGATATCGTCACCGTAATAATCCGTGTAGGTCTGCGCATGCGTGAAAACATCGCTTCCGTTGTACTTTTCCTTCTCAAAAAAGCCGCGTGTCGTATCGTTGTCATGCGACCCCGTGTACACCACGCAGTTTTTAGGGTAGTTGTGCGGAAGAAAATCACGCGTTCCCCCACTGCCGAATGCAAACTGCAGAATTTTTATACCTGGAAAATGAAACGTGTCGCGCAGGTCCCGGACGGATTGGGTAATGACCCCAAGATCTTCGGCAATGATGGGCAGATTACCGATATGTTTACGGATTGTTTTGAACAGGGCTTCCCCGGGGGCTTTCACCCAACGTCCCTTTTCCGCCGTCGGCGCCCCGCCCGGAATTTCCCAGTAGGCATCAAACCCCCTGAAATGATCGATGCGCAGAATATCGATCATTTTAAAAAGCCGGCTGAACCGTTTGCGCCACCAGGCAAAATCATCCTTCTGCATCACATCCCAGCGGTATAAGGGCAATCCCCATAGCTGTCCGGTCGCACTGAAATAGTCCGGCGGAACACCGGCCTGCGCATAAAGATTCCCCTTTTCGTCTACCGTAAACAGTTCACGGTTTGCCCATAAATCAGCACTGTCATAGGAAACACCGATGGGCAGGTCACCGATTATTTTAATGTCCCGGTTGTTGGCGTATGTTTTTATTTCATTCCACTGCTTAAAGAAGATGCATTGTAAAAATTTATGATAGGCGATATCCCTGGCCAGTTTTTCGCGCCATGTATCAACGGCATTTCCTTTACGAAAAGCGATCGCCGGTTCCCATTTTGTCCATATCTGTTTATTATGATAGGCATTGCAGGCCATGAATAAAGCATAATCATCCAGCCAGTCACGGTTCTCTTCGCAGAAGGCTTCATAATTGACACATGCCCCGTTTTTATCCTTACGGAATTTTATGAATGCTTTTTGAAACAGATGGTTTTTAAACCCGATCACCCGCTCAAAATCAGCATGATGCAGGGAGAACTCCGGCACATCCTGCAGATCGGACGCATCCAGCAGACCGTCTTCCGCAAGTTTATCAGGACTTATAAGGATCGGATTTCCGGCAAAGGCCGAGAAAGACTGGTACGGTGAATTTTGATATCCCGTCGGGCCAAGGGGAAAAACCTGCCATAAACGCTGACCTGTAACTTCCAGAAAATGTACAAAGTGGTATGCTTCGGACCCGAGATCGCCTACACCATAATGTCCCGGCAAGGATGTCGGATGCAATAAAACGCCGGCCGCACGATCAAATTCCATTCAATCTCCTCGTTCTTAAAATGCGTGATGGGGAATATACTAAAAATTAGTCCCAGGGTGTAATTTTTATTCAGCGTACGGATGCTTGCCACCGGGATGTGCACCGGATGCAGGCACAACGGTCAGTTCCAGTCCGCTGACACCCGATACGAGGATTTTACAACCTGTTTCAAGGGTTGCATCCCTGTTTTCGCTCGTCGCTTTCCATAACTCACCATTTACCTGAACATACCCCGTGGGATTCAGGCTCGTGCGGACCACGCCTTCTGCTCCCAGTAGCTTATCATCCGCGGATTTATGTTTTACAGCATAGGCTTTCCAGACAAACGGGTAAAATAGGATATCTTTCAGGATCCATCCGGCTAATATAAAAAGGAACAGGCGAAAGGAAAAACCGGTCAGCTCATAGATCAGCACGTATAACAGGCAGATGATCAGAATACCGGGGATCTGATAACGGGCATAGCGAAAAATAATTGCCGGATCACTTCGTTTTACTGGCTGATTATTCATCCGGGATACGCACACCTTCCCGGTCTATATAATACCACTGATTACCCTCATACACCTTTGCCCTGCCTGAGATGAAGGGTTCTGCTCGGTCATACCGGAATGGTATCACCGTGTTTCCCGTCGTATCGATGTATCCCCACCGGCCTCCTTCTATCCGGCGGTATTCGTCTTCGTGTACATGGCGTCCTCCCCGGCACACCGCGGCTCTTCCCTCCGAAAATGGTTCCGCGTGGAAGAACGCGGCCCTGATGACCATCTCCCCGTTCCGGTTCATAAATCCCGTTTTGCCTTTATCAATGAAGCGGGCCCGGTTCTCACGGAAATAATCCGGACCGTTATCGACCACATAGGGGCGTATCAGAGGCGTCCCGGTGGAATCGATATAAACCCATCCGCTGTCATCGACAACCGAGGCGATTCCTTCGGCGGAGAATTCCATCGCCATCACATATAGAGGTGGTATGACAGGATTGCCTTCGGGTGTCTGATAACCGAAACGCCCGTTCTGTTCAAAAACAACCAGTGGAGATTGAGCAAAAAGAGTGCTTATGAAAAAACAGATCAAAAAGAATAGACTGTGCCGAATCACACGTTGCATTCTCATGGGATTTACTACCTGTTTAACAATAATGCATTGAATAACAGTTTATACGTCGCCTGTGTCGAAGCCCGGAACTGGGGACGGAATGCGAAGAGAGTGAGCTGCCCCTCCCCTTTTTTTATCCATACCATGGCCGCTTTTCTGCCAAGAAGCTCTTCTTTTTCGGCGTAACCACTCATGGTTATATCTTCCTCAGGGAAACGGGCGATCACGCGGCGATCCATATCAAAATGCGGGATCGATGTGGTAAAAACCGGTTTACCGCGAAAAAATATAGCGGATTCTTTCTGCATGCCGTAACAGAGCGGATGTTTATACGGCAGCTCGACTCTGAGTAACGATCCCGGTACATATAATCCCTTTTCAGCGAGGGCATCTCCGACATTTTTGACCGGCAACTGGAATTCTTCAATCTCTTTCTCTGAATGTTTAATGGTCAACGTTTCGGTGAAGAGCTCGGCGGATTCTCCCCAGGTAATGATATGGCCGCCCTCATGCAGAAACGAAATCACCCGTTCCAGCCCTTCTTTTCCCATGCCTTTGGTATATTCCTTCGGGTAGGAGCTTATATAGTATTGATCTCCCGACTTCCACTTGCCTTCCATTAAAATGGATTTCCGCACATCAGGAAAAATCAGAACATCAAATGAACGGGACAATTTCTTCTCCGCCAGCTCATCCGGCCTGAGAACCGTAAACGGAATGCCGTAGGTATCGAATACGAAACGGGTCCAACCTGCATCCATATCGTGAAACCAGGTTTCGACAAGTGCAATCTTCGGAAATGGCACCGCTTCCGTATCCGCATCGATCCCGCCTGCCCTGAAACCCGGTGCAACGGTAAGGGAATCTATCAACCGGTTTGATCTATTGTCCGCGGAAACAATAAAACTCCCCGCCGGATAGCGGGTGCCATCCACGTTGACATCCCCGCGCATGCGACGGACCTCCAGGCCGCTTTCATGCGCTGTAAAAGCCACCCTGTAGCTTTCGTTATGCGATGATGAAAAAATGAACACCCCATTGCTGTCCGGCGGATTCACAGGATCCGACAATGGCCCTTCAAGCGCCACCAGACCGGCGGATGGAATATCTATCTGCTCGCGGATTTCAACGACACGGACACCGCGGTGAAGCGGTAATGACCAACTGGTTATATCGTACGGTTTAATCATTTCCCCGTCCGGCGTATAATGACGAACCGGGAATTTCTGTTTCTCAAGAACTTCTTTAACAAATGCCCGGAAAGGCTGTGCCAGAGGCACGACCACATCCCCCGCCTGATGCAACCGCCCGTCTATGTATATTTCATCTGTCAGTTTAAATATTTTCAACCCATGCTCGAGAAGCAGCGTAATTAATCCATAAAAGGCGCTCTTGTCATGCTGGTTTGCAGGGAGGATATAATAAAATGGCGCTTCCGTTCGTCCTTTTTCCACTTCCAGGCGACAGATCTCATTCCTGAATTCCAGTATTTTATCGTGATTAATGGAAGCGGTTTTCAATATGGACATGGTCGAACTGATTTCGTAATCGATGATATCGGAAAGCCGCCACCAACCGCCTTCCCAGGGCAGCGGCATATTGATGCTTTTCTTGTATTCGGAAAGTCCTTTCCCCCTTACCGTCAGTTCCGTCGGCTCAATGAAGAGGGGTGACGCGTAATGCACACTCGCTGCTTCGGTCAGGAAACCGATAACATTTTTCCAGATGCAGGTTTCCGTGGATCCCGGCCAGTAATCATCGAAAAGATAGTGCTGTGCGATACCGGTCAGACCGTCAGCCGTCATATCCTTCTGCATACCGGCACCGAAAATGCCGATCCAATTCCAGATCCGTGCATCGATATTTTCGGCGATGGGATCATGGGGCGGCGGAACATAATACCGTGGTCCGGTGCTGCCCATCTGGTGTTTCTCAACCATCACCTGGGGATACCAGTCCAGGTTATAAATTCGCGCAATGGCTCGCGTATCAGACTGGCTGAGGGTTGCAAAATCGCGGTTATTGTCATGTCCGACATACTTGTGGTAGACACCCGGCATGGAGGCGCCTTCTTCCGGAGTGCCTTTATATTTTTTATAATGTTCGACCACCATATCCATGCCATCCGGATTATGACAGGGGATCAGCATCAGCACCGTATTCTCCAGCCAGCCCAGGGTGTCGGGATTTTCAGTCACAGCCAGCCGGCAGGCGATCTCCGGTGCCGCCTGTGAAGGACCCACTTCTCCTGAATGCATGGACAGGGTCGATAAAACGAAGACGCGTCCATCCCGAACGTGCTTCTGCAGTTCCCCGTCCGTAAGGTCGGGATCGATCGCCAGGCTCCGGTTTATCTGTTGCAGATGATCCAGATTGCTGATATTATCTGCCGCGGAGATAAAACAGATATAGATCGGTTTACCCAGCGGAGATGTACCGGTCCGGCGCATTTGGATCCGGTCTGACTGGCTATCGAGTTTTTTCAGGTAGCTGATCAGTTCTTCATACGTAAACAGGTTGCGGTCCGAACCGGGTTTAAATCCGAAATATTCTAATGGTGTGGTACACATATTTTTCGTCTGTGCCGTCACAAAAGGGGTGGTATGCAGTATCAGGATGCTTGTCAACAGAATCAACAGTATTTTCATAATTCCCTCGCCGGGTTTGTTTTACAGACAAACAGGATGGAAAGCAGATTATTATTCCAACAGGTAATATAGGAGCAAACGGAATAAATATAAACAGTTTATACGTATAATTCGGTAAAAGCGGGCTAATAGGGGCGGTAGCGTTATGAAATGAACCGGGTAAGGCGTCCGGTCAGGCCAAACGGCACTTATCGTTTGAAATGAATCTTGATCTGCACGTTCTTGCCGGCTTCCATCTTCGTTTCCAGCGATGCGTTATACGGTGCCAGCGCCGCTTCGATCTGATCGCTGATTTCAGGCAGACTGTCCGCCTGACTGTATACCAGGAAACTCATCAGGTAATCTTTACCGCGCAAATCGAGTCCGACTTCAACAGGTTGCTCCGTAAGCTGCTGAAGGTAATTAAGGATATAGTTGATCACTTTAACGAGGGGTTTGATATCCTCGGTTTCGAGTGTACAGCCTTCATCGAGAATAAGATTGGCCTCGATGTCCTTATTCTCCTTTATCATAAAAAGAAGGGATTTAAGATCTATGGTTGTTGACGGCATGGATGATTTTCCTTTTTAATTGCAGTTTAATTTATAATTCGGATAAATAATAGATGTATTAAGAAAATTTCTCATATTTTGCAATTAAATTTTTTAACAGAGACGAAGGACAGAAGCAGGATTAGTATGAACAATATGAAAAATGGCTGAAAACCAGACTGTTCAATCATCCAACCGCTGATAAAGGGAAAGATAACGGGTAATACGGCACCCGCGCCCGATAAACCGGTATACAGTGCCCTGTTTTCATTGGTCGTGAATTCAAGCAGGATGCCGTTTGTAGCGATATGATGAAGCGTAAAGATAATACCGCCAAAAAGAAAAATATAAGGAAATAAAGCGGATCCAGGCAGCAGCAAAAGGGCCCCGGGTATCAGTATGGAAAGTGCGGACGTTATGTAGAGCATATTCTGATATTTTGACCTTTCAGCGAAATAAAAGATCAAACTGCCGGTAAGCACGCCTCCAACGACTTTTAGAATCAGATACGTCCCTATCTCCCCGCTTCCCGCTTCGAATGTCTGCTTCGCATACAAAATCAGAAACGGCATGAGCACCATGCTGATTCCCTGTGTATTGGTCAACAGAAGATAATGCTTCAGACGCGGATTTGACCGGATTTCCCGGACGACAATGCGCATGAACTGCGAAAGTCCTTCGATGCGCGAAACAGGAGCCGGTGTTTCCCGAATCATCCAGAATCCGGCCGAGGCACTCCCGAGCAGAACAGCCGCAATGAGGAAAAGCGCGGCGTAATTAACCGGATAACCGAATTCCGTCAACACGAAACGTGCCAGAAAAGCTGAAAGGAATACAAGGACACTCGAAATAATCTGACGGATTGAAAAGAAAGATTTTCTCTTTTCGGACAGAATCGATTTTCCCAGGATATCCGTGTAATTGATGTTGGCAAATCCGCCGCTCAACGAAAAAAGAGAGATCAGGATAAATATCGACCAGATAATCAACAGGCTGGATAGTCCTTTTGAAAAATAAAACAACAGGGCCATGCCTGTTAATGTGGCTATACGTGTATTGATTCCCAGCAACAACCAGGGCTTTTTGAGCGATTGATTATTCAGGTGCAGGGCAAAGAAGAGCTGAGACAGCCTGCCCCCGCCCAGCATGATCGTCGTAAGAATACCCAATTGAAACGATGTTCCGCCGGCATCGACCATCATGGCCGGGATGATGGTATCGACATCCATAAAATTCACGGCCAGGGCCAGGAAAACGGCATGCCAGAGGAAGGCCTTATAATTATGGTCCGATATCTTTTTACTCAGTTCCATGATGAAAATGTACGAATATGATTCGTTTTCATCAATATCAACAAAGGCGGTATTTACCGGGAAGTGATTTGTAACCTCAAAGGCGCTAAAGCACTAAGTTACTCAAATTATTATATTTATAAATATTTAAAAATATTTGACACAACCGCCAACCCACAATGGGGAAAATATGAAATCTCCCGCTAAGCGGGAAAATCCGAAACATCCCGCCTTGCGTGGAAATTCGAATTTTAAAAACTAAGAAAGCCCTATGCGTTTTTGTTTTGAAAATTATGATTTATGATTTGTTTCGCATTTTGGATTTAGGATTTCGAATTTGCCTTGTAGGGGCTTTCGGTCTTTGAGTGTGTTGCAGAATGGTTCAGGAGTGGTAAATGGTTTTGTATTGCTGAATGGAAGGCCTTTTTTTCACCAGGATAAATCCTGGTGATGGTACAACAGAAGAAAGGGGACGATAACCTTGTATAATCACCAGCTTTTAAGCTGGTGTAAAAGGCCACACATCGGTTATTTCGCCTTACTTTTTTTACTTCTATAGACTAATCGAACACTGACATTAAGAACGGTTCAAATTTAAACGTTTACCTCTTCCTATAATCATGTTGTCCCTTCGGGACAAAGATTGTGATCCTTAGTGCCTCCTCCTATATTCCTGTTATAAATTTGCCTTAATTTATCTTACCTGAGTAAAACCAGTTTCCTGGTTTCTGTAAAGCCCTGATCCGTTGTAAGTCATGCGACCAATTCTTTTCATCTGCAATATATACAGTATTTTATATTTGAGCTAAATGTATAACATTGTAGCTGAAAGTTAAAGCGAAATTTTAAAATCAGGATAGAAGAAGTTTAATTTGAATCATAAATAGTCAATTGAAAATGACTTTGGGATTTGGTGCTTGCTAAATCATGGATGATTTAGTCCCGCGATGCCTTCTGGAAATGGCATATTCGAGCGGGAGGATTTGGGTATTAAAAAACCGGCCAAAGCCGGTTTTTTTGGCGGGAGTACATGCGAGTCGAACGCACCAGACCCTCAAGCGGGTCTCACACGGTTTTGAAGACCGGGGGGGCCACCGGGCCCCATCTACTCCCGAAAAGGTTTCCCATTTTATCAAAATAGACCATCAAATGCAACATTTTCCATACGCCCTGATTGTTTCTTGAAGGTTGAATGCGTAACTTGATTGCCAGTGTTTTTTCTGTCCTGATTCGTGTTACACGTCGCGCAGAAACCATCGAGGTATACATGTATAAAAAATGCGAACTGAAACCCAACGACCTTACCAGACACGTAAACCTGAATCGTTTTTCGTTTAAAACAACCGCCGATATCAAGGTGCTCGATTCCGTGATCGGACAAAACCGCGCCGTATCGGCCATCCATTTCGCCCTGGAGATGAACGATTCCGGTTACAACCTGTTCGTTACCGGACATTACGGCACCGGTAAAAGCACCATTATCAATGATCTCCTGCACCAGCATGCCAAAAACCAGCCCGAAATTTCCGACTGGGTATTCGTTTTTAATTTCGATCAGCCCGATGAACCAAAAGCCATCGAACTGCCGAACGGTAAGGCCTGCGCCTTCCAGCAGGAGATGCAGAAACTGATCAGCCGCCTTAAAACCGACCTCCGTAAAGCGTTCGAATCGAAAAACTACCTGGCCCGGAAGAACGAAATCATCGAATCGGTGCAGGCTAAAAAACAGGAGGTGCTCCTGAACCTGGACCAGGAAGCCCAGGAACTGAATGTACATATTCAGAATACCGAGATCGGTATCGTCGCCGTCCCCCGTAAAGAAGATAAGGTTCTCGATAAAACCGCGTTCAACGCACTCCCTGAATCGGAAAAGGAAGCATTTAATAATAATGTGAAATATATCCAGAAACGCGCCCAGGAAGCCCTGCGCCTGTCCGCTCTCTATGACCGGGAACTGGAAGAAAAAGTGGATGAACTGGATACGGAAGTGGCCCGCTTCGTCGTCGATAACCACTTTTCACTGATGCTGGAAAACTATCAGGACCAGAAAGATATTATCGCATATCTGAATGCCGCTGCCGATGACATTACCAAAGATGTCTATAATTTTATAGGCGTCCGAACACAGGATAAAGGACTCCAGCCAGGCGCGGCCGAGAAGGAATTCGAAGCGAACAAGTATCGTATCAATGTCCTTATCGATAATTCCCGCGTAAAAGGCGCAGCGGTGGTCCATGAGATGAACCCAACCTATAACAACCTTTTCGGACGCATTGAAAAAAAATCCTATCAGGGCTATCTGTACACCGACTATACAATGATCAAAGCCGGCAGCCTGCTCGCCGCCAACGGCGGATACCTGATCCTCGATGCCGAACAGCTCCTGAAACAACCCTTCTCCTATGAAGCCCTCAAGCGAGCCCTGCGCTCCCGTGAATTGCGCATTGAAGACGTCTATGAACTGTCCGGATACGCATCGACAGTGAGTCTGAAACCACAATCCATTCCCCTGAATCTAAAGGTTGTATTGATTGGTTCTTCCTATGTTTATTCCATGT
>CAYPHA010000050.1:0-34379 GCA_964410215.1 uncultured Calditrichota bacterium
GATCGGTTCCGTTTATCCTGAGGAATAATGTGCCTGCCTGATATCTTTCCAGTGACGTTTCATTCATTAAATTAGCAAGGGTAGGTTTTTGTTCGTGTACCGCTTCTTCAACCTGGTTCCATTGTTTCCTGATCGATTCCAGATCATGTTCATCCGGTTCTTCCGTTCCTTCATCATCCAACTCAGGCCCGGCAGCAGTCAGTTCGTCAGGTACTTTTTTTTTTAAGAGGGACAGTTTTTCGAGGATATCACTGATAGTTACTGTTGAAGGCATTTTAGCCAGCTTTATTAGTCCCAGCTCAAATTTCAAATGCGGTTGCCGGCTCCACTTTATTTCACTGATGGTTGCAGCTATAATTTTCAGATAACCAACCAGGTCATTTTCGCTGAACTGGCCTGCAACTTCCAAGTAACGGGTCTGATACGATTCAGACACATCCAGCAGTTCAGTTGAGGCCATTGACTTTGTTACAAGAATATTCCTGAAATGTTCTTCGAGTCCGATTAAAAATTCATTGAGGTCGTATCCGGATGTAAACACACGACGGGACAGGAGGATCAATTCCCGGATATTGGAAGCGGCGACCAGATCACTAACCTGAAAAAATTCATCCTGATTAATAACCCCGAGCGCCTGCGCGACGTTCTCAAACGTAATCGTATTGCCGCTGAAAGATATAATCTGATCCAGAATACTCTGTGAATCCCTCATGGACCCGTCGGCCTTCTTCGCTATCTGCAGCAGGGCATCTTCATCGATCTGAATACCATCCTCTTTGCAGATATGACTCAGGTGCGCAATGATTGTATCGAGTGGTATGCGTTTGAAGTCAAATCGCTGGCAGCGCGAAAGTATTGTCGCCGGAACCCGATGAATTTCCGTGGTCGCAAAGATAAAAAGAGCATGGGCCGGTGGTTCTTCCAATGTCTTTAACAGGGCGTTAAAGGCTTCTTTCGTAAGCATATGCACTTCATCAATAATGTAAATCCTGTACTTACCAAGTGAAGGTGTAAAGCGGATATTCTCCCGTAAATTACGCACCTCATCAATGCCACGGTTGGAAGCACCGTCAATCTCAAGTACGTCAAGCGAATTACCATTAATGATTGCTTTGCAGGAGGCACAGGTGTTACATGGCGTTGATGTTGGTCCGCTTTCGCAGTTCACGGCTTTGGCGAGGATGCGTGCGGCCGTTGTTTTACCGACACCGCGCGGACCTGTAAAGATATAGGAATGGGCAATGCGATTATTACTTATCGCATTGGACAGGGTTTTGCAGACATGTTCCTGTCCAACAACTTCATTGAATAATTGCGGGCGCCACCTTCTGGCAATTACGACATAGGACATCAGCAGATTCCCGATAACAATAAAAGCCAGGTTGATCCGCGGCACATAGTCAGTACGCTTACCGCTGCTTCCTTCCGGACCTGACGGGGTTGGGCATCTTCCTATTGCGCGGGACCTGGCTTAGTTTAAGAAAAAAGAAAAAAGAAAAATGAAAAAAGAAAAAAGAAAGATGAAAGATTAAAGATTAAAGATTGAGTCCCCTCCGAAAAGCACGATGGTGTCATGCTGAATTTATTTCAGCATCTCTAAGATCAATAAAAACAGTAGATCCCGAAACGAGTTCGGGATGACAACTCCGTAATTAGCACTTATCGGAGTGGACTCAAGATTAAAGATTAAAGATTAAAGATTCTTCAACTTATTCCTTTTTCTTTTTTCTTTTTTCATATATCTTATTACTCTCCAGGTGGGAAAAGTTAAAGAACAAACCAGAATATGTCAAGAGATTCTCGGGACTGCAGCATTCATTAGAACAAACAGGGAGAAAAAGCATGCCTTTGAAAATATTATTTATTGGCGGAACCGGTGTCATCAGTTCTGCCTGCACGCGCTTATGCCATCAGGAAGGCCATAATCTTTACCTTTTGAACCGCGGAAACACGAATAGAAGCATTCCGGCCGGGGTAAAACACATAAAGGGTGATATCAGAAACACGGAAGATATAACACGGCAACTCAAAAATGAAACATTCGATGTGGTGGTTGACTGGATTGCCTTCACTCCCGGCCATGTGCGGAACACGGCCCGGCTGTTTCATGGTAAAACAGCACAGTACATTTTCATCAGCAGTGCTTCTGCATATAAAAAGCCAAAAGAATGGCAGCCTGTTACGGAAAATACGCCACTGGAAAACCCGGTCTGGGAGTATTCCCATCAGAAAATTTTATGCGAGGCTTACCTCATGGAACGCTATCATGAAAGCGGATTTCCTATAACCATCATACGTCCGTCTCATACCTATGATAAAACAAAGATTCCCCTGCACGGTGGCTATACAACTCTCCACCGCCTGCTGAATAAGCAGCCGGTCATCCTGCACGGAGATGGCACGTCCCTGTGGACCCTCACACACCATACGGATTTTGCCCGGGGATTTCTGGGCGTTCTGGGTAATTCGGATTGTATAGGTGAGGCATATCATATCACATCCGATGAAGTGCTGACCTGGAACCGGATTTGTGAACTAATGGCTGAAGCAGCGGGTGTGGAGCCTGTTATCTGTCATATTCCCTCCGGGCTGATTTCCCGTTATGACAAGGAATGGGGGGACGGGCTGCTGGGCGATAAGGCACACTGCATGATTTTCGATAATTCAAAAATCAAATCGGTATCACCGCAGTTTGAGGCAAGGATTCCATTCCGCGACGGCGCACGTGAAATCGTAAACTGGTATCAAAGCGACATGGCATTGCGCAATGTGGATCAGGCAAAAAATCAAACGATGAACAAGCTTGTTTCGTTATTTTCCGCCTGATTTTTCCGGAACTACCGGAATAATCATTCGAAAAAACCGTTTTTATGGAAAGTTGAAAAAAGGAGTGGTGATGGCTGAATCTCCAAAACGCATTGTCCTCTGGTCAGGACCGGTAACAATTGCCACGGCAATGATGTACGCGTTTGCGCAACGGGAAGATACCAGCGTATTCGATGAACCTCTTTATGCGCATTATTTATCGAAAACCGACGCCCGTTTCTATCATCCCGGTGCCGATGAGGTTATCGCTTCCCAGAAGACCGATGGACGGCAAATGATTGAAGATGTTTTCCTGGGAAACCATGGGACACCAATAATTTTTATAAAAAGTATGGCGCACCACCTGGTTGATCTGGACTGGAGGTTTCTCAACCAATTGCATAATGTCATATTAACACGCCATCCGGAGGACTTGCTGCGCGGTTATATAACACACATGAAATCACCGAAATTAAAGGATACCGGTTACCTGGATCATATCATGTTATGGGAATACCTGCAGAGTATCGGCCAGGACCCACCGGTAATCGATACGGGTACCCTGCTGCGCAATCCTGAAAAAGTGCTCCGGGAACTCTGTTTACGGCTGGATATACCCTTCTCCAAAGCGATGTTATCTTGGGAACCGGGTCCACGCCCGGAAGACGGTATCTGGGCAAAGTACTGGTATGAACGCCTTCATAATGCATCGGATTTTTCGACACTTCCAAAACCGGGTACGGACATACCTGAAGGACTGTCCGGGCTTATAAACGAATGTAAACCCTATTACAATGAACTCCTCAATTATGCCATCCGTGATGACTAACGGTCACTATCGCACTGCATCAGGGAAAGCTGTTTCATCTATCCCAATGCATTTTTTCACATTCTTACTTCCTAACTCTTACTTCCTATTTCCTACTTTTCCTATCTCCCCTTCTCGACAATTTTAATCGATGTACCGGCCGGAACCTGTGCAGTGAGCTCCATACCGTTAACCAGTGAAAGTTCCTGTAACTGATCATCCGGAGTCTTTAAGTTTTGAAGGGCATCTTTCAATGTCATGGCCCGGTTTACTTTTTTCACCCGGATTCGGTCCGGTTTTACATCGATCCTGGAACGGTCCCGCAACTCTTCGAATCCATTCAGCGTCATTTTGAAGTTTTCTACGTAATTTGCATAATCGGTTTCCGGGCAGAATCCATGAAAGACGAAGATATCATTATTTTTTGTAACAAAATGGGATAATATCCTGAGATTTCCTGATTGTGAAGCCAGTATGCTTTCCATTCGCACCGTTTTCAGTCCATTTACCGTCACCTCTTTCCGTGACTGTTCCAGTGCTTTGCTATCTGCAATGAAAGCATCCGCTTCTGCAGATATGGAAGATTTACTACCCAATGTGAAGATAATGGCGGCTTTTTCATCGCCTGACGTGATTTGTACCTGACTCGGAAGGTTTGACAACTTCCAGCCTGCGGAAACCGGAAAATTGAACTTCATATCCGGATGGTAAAACATATTATCATCCACATAGCCCTGCCGGGGATCTTCACCAAAAGGGATACCATCTACCATATCCAGGTACTTTTCCCGGTTTACTTTAAAATCTGATGATCCTGATTGTGTTTGCAGTTTTTTTGCATATCTCTGAATGGCCCCGACACGGTCATCCGGATTCGGGTGTGTGGAAAGGAAATCAGGCAGGCTGCCCCCCCCGCTTCCGTGCATCCGGTTCAGGGTAACAAAGAAATTGGACATTTCGCCGGCATCAAAACCGCTTTTTGTGGAATATTCCACGCCGAGGTCATCCGCTTCCCGTTCATTATCACGGCTGAATTTCAGGAAGAGGATTCCGACCCCTTGTGCCGCAAGTCCGGCATATTGGGAAAAGGTTTCAGATACGACCGACCCCAGTCCCAGTCCGATTTGGGCCAGTTGTGCTTTACTATACTGTTTGGCTGAATGCCGCGCGGTAATATGACCAATTTCATGCCCCATAACCCCGGCTAGTTCGGCTTCGTTGTTCAGGTAAGCCAGGATGCCGCGGGTAAAATACACGTACCCGCCGGGAACCGCAAACGCATTGATAACCGGACTGTCCATGATCTTAAAATGATACGTTAACTGGGGGCGGTGTGAGACTTTACCCATCCTGGTTCCCATTTCACTGATATAGTTCGTCAATGCTTCATCTGAATAGAGACCATACATCTGGACGATCTGCGGATCATATTCTTTTCCCATTTTAATTTCGTCCTGCTCGCTAAGCAGCATGAGTTCCCGCTTTCCTGTAACCGGATTAACCGCACAGGAAACGAAAATTGATGCAATCAGCAGAATAACGATATATTTTACAAAGCACTTCATAGTACGTCCCTCTGAATAACTGAGTTGGATAATTGATATGTCTTTAAAAGTTCAATTCAATATAATAAAGGAAGCAATTTATTGCTAAATTTTAAGCCGTCTTAATACCATTCTAACAATTTCAACTTCTCAAATCTTTAACCAGTCCCGCATATTTTCTCTCGATTTTAAATCCAAACCGGTAAAAATATTCCGGACGCAGAAATCCGGTAGTCACAAAATCCACGTGTTCGTCACGCAACCGGTTAAAAAATTCATTCATCAGTCCTTCACTGATTCCTTTTTTCCGAAAACGATTCGCGACAACGATCTTATCCATGTGCACTGTCTTTTGGTCGATATAATTATAAAATAATCCACCAATAATAAAACCTCTTTCGGAAACAGCCACCAGGAAATGATCATCCGTTCGAAAATTAACCGGAAGGTTATTATCCAGGAAGAGCTGGTGCAGGCGGGATATTTCTTTTGGCGACATGGCCTGCCGTATCCAGAACTGGTTGCCGTCATAATCTTCCAGACGAACGACAACACCGGGTGAACCGGCCGTATCTTCCGTCTCCTCTATGAAGAACGCGGTATCAGTCGGCTTCAAATGCGGATAACTCAACCGGGTCAGGAAGTATAATTCGGATTCAGACAGGTCATAATCCTTCAAAATTTTGGATAAGACAGCCAGCGTCTCTTTCGTTCCGTACTCTCCTTTGTGCTGCTTTCGAATAATATCGCGTAATACAGACTGAAGTTTTTCTGAAGAATTTTCAAACACCGTCTCCAGAAAAAACCGTGTTCGTGTCTCCGGAAACCTGTTTTCCAGTCCGGTAAGCTGATATGTTTCATAAAACTCATTAAGTGTCAGCGCCTGGGCGGTTTTTGCCGCATCCTGATTGAGCTGTTTCCAGCGATGGAATCGCTTAATGGCAAAAAACAGCCGCCGCGGCAGATACCCCCTCTGCCTTACTGTTCCCAGAAACGCACGCAAGGCACCGGCCATCTCTTTTTGAAGCGGTCCATCATCTTCACCGGATGCATGTTGCATTTCTTCCAGTGCCAGAAGGCCCTCTTCCTCACCTAACGCTTCAATGGCACCCGAAAAAACATACGACCAGATTGATTCCCCTTTCAAAAAAGAGTAAGCGCTTTCACCAGGCCCGATCAGCTGTTTGTAAAAATCGCGTATCAGGTAGCGTAAACCTTTTGACTTTTTTCTTTCCGCAATGGATATAAAACGTTCGCCTGTCTGATAATCATGTTCCGGAACGATTATATTCCGGGTACTCTTATCGGCCAGTTCGAGCATCTTCCCGGTACGTAACCAGAACTGCACATGGGCTGAAACAGCCGTCCAGATAATAAATCGCCACAGGTAATACAACCGGACTTTCTTGTCATTATCAAGCTGCCTCAACTGGCGCTGCAATATGCGGGATACCGGTTCTCCAGGGTCGAAGTCCTCACTCCAGACGTGGAATTCCGGCCAATAACCGCCGAATTCATCCACCAGACGCACACCATTTTTCAGAGCCGATGAATGTATAATCCAATTGACTTCCATTTTTGATGCAAATGTATTCCGTGAGAGATCAACGATCAGAACGATATCATGAGCCCCCTGGTAACGGGTCTGAACAGAGACCCGATACAGGTTTTTATCCCCAAGTGAGCCGAGCCTGCTGATCCAGAGGCCGCCCTGAGGAATGTCATAAAGCCTTATGATCATACCACCGGAGAATAAAAATATAGCCTCCCTGAGAAACGATGTTTCGGAAATCACACGCACAATGCGTTCTTTGTCTTCTTCGTCGATATCCGCTTCGATTACCATCACATCGGTCCAACCATACTCTTCCCCTGTTTCGATATCAACGGCAACCACCTGGTTTTCACCCAGCCAGTCCCGAAATCCGCCCAACATCCGTTTACGGGCAATACCGGCGTCTCTGGATAGTTCGGGCCAGACATCGTTCAACTGGTATTCCACAATAATCTGACGGACCAGTTTATACCTGGTCGGATGACGCATTCCGATAATGGCCAGCAGGTTTAAAAGGGATGGTATAGTCGTTTCGCTGATATCTGTTTTATCCAGCATCTTCTCAATCGTTTCGTCGAGAATGGACCGGATTGTTAACAGGCTATCGGTACCCTTCAATGAAGTTACCAGCTCCTGATTCAGTTCTTCGTTTAGAAATTTAGGGGAAAGTTCCAGAAAACTTGTAAGATACGATCTTAGCGTCGGACCCTTATGCCGCATTAATCCGAGTTTAAATACTTCCCTGCTGAATTCCATCATACAGGCGATCCTTGGTCTGGAAACGATATCCAGGGCAAGTTCAAACAGGGCCTGCTGTTCATTATCAAGAATAGTCTTAAGGTAAGAGAGTCCTTCTGCAGCATACTGCATTTCACAACTTCGGAGATGAACAATGGCCAGGTGCAGCCCTTCGAGCGATAGTTCACCGGCCTTCGCCAGTTTACGCAGCCGATTATTATCAACAGTCTCCATCTTTCGGGGTCTGGTTGCATAAAACGAAAGATTTTTATTGGCCGTATCGATCCGATACCATGAATAGATACCGTTTCCGGTAAAAGCGATCAAATCTTTATTTCCCAGCCAGTAATGGGGATTTGATATGAGCATCTGGAAATCGACGATATCATTTTCCAGTGTATAGATCAGGTCACCAATCTGTATCTTTGTCCTGTCATTCTCATCGCTGATCAGGGTCAGACAGGTATTTGTTTTCGGAATTTGTAACGCATTTTTTTCAAGTTTGATATCCTGTTTAATGCATCCCATTTCCCTGAGGAACCAATTCGGTATGCGGATCGTCGTATTCTTCCATACAAGATCAACATAATTGCGTTCATACATGGATTCAATAACCCGGAAAAAATTCTCTTCAATCACCTTTCGTTTATAGGTACCTTTGGGAGTGAGTTCCCCTTTATCCGCGGAAAAGGGGCGGTCCACAATCCGGAAATCGACAATGCGTTCATAGGGCGCCAGAAATTTATTCGCGGTTACGATAATGGAAGAAAAATAGGCCTGGCGCTCTGCCTCGTTCATACTTAGGAGTTTGCCGTCGGAGGCCTCATCATCCGGATAGATCAGGACGGTATTGAACAGCCGGTGGTCTCCCACCAGAAAAACCTGTTTTACAAACTCAAAATCACGAAACAGATTCTCAATTTTTTGAGGGGCAATGGTTTCACCGCGCAAATTCTTATAAATTTCTTTTTTACGATCAATAATCTCGTAGAAGCCATTTGAATCCATTTTCATGATATCGCCGGTCGGAAGCCAGCCGTCACGAAATGTTTCCTCATCATCGATAGCAAAATAACCCATCATGACATAGGGACCCTTGATGAGCATTTCACCATCATCCGCCAGTTTCACCTCGATTCCCGGAAGCGCTTTTCCAAGAGAATTCGGCGCGTATTTTCCAGGAGGGGTCATGGTAATGCCACCGGTCGCTTCCGTCATGCCGAAACCACTCATCAGTTCAACGCCATACTTCTGAAAGAACATGAAGATTTCCGGTTCGAGGAAGCCCGCTGCCGAAAGCCCCCATTTCAACTTTCCTCCGGTCGCTTCATCAAGAACCTGTCTGATCCGGGATTCTTCATCAACCATAACATCAACCTGCTGGGTCACATGATTGTAAAGTTCCAACCATTTTTTAGGAATGCTGATAAAAATAGTAGGTTTCACCCTCTTCATAGTATCAAGGAGTGTTCCGATAGCCGGGTTTTCGAGAAATACATATTGGGCTCCCCAGAATACCGACCCCAGCATTTCCAGATATCGCCCGAAGGTATGAAACAGAGGCAAATAACAGACAAAGCGATCTTCCTCTCCAATTTCAGGAAGGGCCATTGCCCGGCAGAAACGTTTATAGACAAGATTCATCTGGGAGAAAATAATCCCCTTTGGTTCACCGGTTGTACCGGATGTATACATGATGGTTGCCACATCATCCATCCGCATGGTTTCCCTTCGGCGATTCAGAACCTCTTCAGGAACCGATTCTCCGTCTTTCAGCAGCACGTTAACGGGAACCACCCAGTCCTCCGCGTCATTGCCGGCCATGGAAAAAACTTCTTTAAGTGTTGGTAAACGGTCTTTTATTTGCTTCACCTTTGCAAGCTGACGCTCGCCGGATACGATCAGGTATTGCGCGCCCGTCTGTTTCAGAATAAACTCCAGGTGCTGCGGTACAACATTGGCGGGAATCATGATATTGACAATGCCCGTCGTCAGACAGGCCAGGTCAAACACGGCCATATCTAGACTGTTTTCCGTCATAAACGCAACTCTCGGCCCGGGGTGTGAATCTGTCTGAATCCGGCTCAACAGGGCGCAGGCATGTTCATCAACAAGCATTTTAACCTGTTCCCAGCTATATGCATAATCCTCTTTACCCCTGAGTACCCTGAAAAGTATCTCGGTCTGCATTTCTTCAGCCCGATTGAGAAAAAGATCGGCAACCGTGTAATTGAGCTTGAGGAGCAGACTGTGGAGGAGGGTTTCCCATCTGTTATCACCGTATATCTTGACCAGAAACGTGTTCTGCCTGAAAAGATTTAAATAATGGATGGTAAAATCCCTGTAACCGGTTACATCCGAAAAGCGATCCGATAGCAACAGATTACCCGTTCCAAAAAATATATCCGGTTCGAGGCGGGCAGCGATTCCCTTTATCAGACGATACGATACAGCCTTATCCAGAACGGCATTCCATTCTGAAAAAGGATCTTCAACATTATTAAAATCTTCAATTTTCAATTTATGTGAAAAGCCCCGGCTGATCCTTTCAATGAGTTCCGTTTTTATAGTTTGTTCAGAGATATCACCATGCTCCTCAGAGGTATCCGGAAGATTTGTGCAAAGAGTGAAAAAGGGATGATCCGGTTTTTTCATAACAACCTCGATTAGGTCGAAAGATTACAAATGATACAGCATCAGGTAAATTACGACCCCACTTAAAGAGACATATATCCATACCGGCCATACCCATTTCACCAGTTTCCGGTGCCTTTCAAACTGCGTTTTAAGGGCAAACCAGACGGCAACCAGGATAAAGGGTGTCATGATACCGGCAAGTAAAACATGCGGAATCAGGATAATAAAATAAACCGGGCGGGTCCAGTCATGATGCGGATACGGCACGGAACCGACATAGTAATGGTAGATTAAATAGGACGTTAAAAACAAGGCAGATACGACAAGAGCGCCAACCATAAACTGTTTATGCTTCTCCTGTTCTCCCTTTTTTATATAACGATACCCTGCTATCAGCAGGGTCGCGCTGACGGCATTCAACAGGGCATTCAGTGTTGATAAATCAGAGATATTCATGATAACCTTTTTACCAGTTCTTTGATATGTGTTTTTAAAATATTGATACTGACATCCCCTTCGGTACTGTAGTATCCGCGGATCATACCTTTTTCATCGACCAGAATAAACTTCGTACTGTGATAGGCCGGCAATTCACCGCCGAGCTTAAATCCCTCTTCATATAATTTCCCGACTTCCGGTTTTTCTGAGCGCAGGAAGACCCAGCGTTGATCATTCACTCCATATTTTCCGGCGTAATCTTCCAGAACGGCAAGCGAATCATAATCGGGATCTACGGTCATAGAGATCTGCCATTTTCGAACTCATCACAGGACAGGGACCCGGGCAGCGTGTAAAAATAAAATCCACTACGTTGATCTTCCCTTTCATGTCTGCAAGCCCGAATGGCTCGCCACTACGTTCGGTAAAGGTAAAATCAGGTACTTCATACAATTCGGGTAAATCCGCTCTTCCCTCATCGGCCTGCCGGATGACCATAAATGCTACCATAAGAAGCACAACCATGCTCACCAGACCGCTTGTTAAGGCTCTTGAAACTTTCATGCATTACTCCTCTCATAAGCCGTTGCTGTATATAAAATGAGAATAACACCAATCGTAAGGCTGGCCAGCCATAGATGTATCAACTGAATCAATTCAGGAAGCCCGACAAAAACAAGAATGAAACCGATAAATAATTGAATCACCATGATCACAGACAGGCCAACAGACAGATTTTTAATGGTCGTTCCCTGGTCCTTCATGCGTACGGTAACAAGCAGACTCATCAGCAACAGGACGATACCCAGAAAGATATGCACCTGATTGACCGGCCCGACTTTTGCCAACCATTCCAGTTCTGTCAGTAATGGAAAGCGATCTTGGATGATCTGCAGTTCCGACCGGATTTGTGTACCGAAAAGTATCTGTATGAGGGACAATATCCACAGTGCGGCGATCCAGATCCGGTTCGCTGCCTGTTTTCCCTTTAACAATACCTTGTCCCGGTCAATATAATACGCGTGTTGGGTTGCGTATATCAACAAACTGACAATAATAAGCGCCAGGCCCAGATGGATGGTTAGAATAAAAGGTTCCAGTGCGGAGGATACAACCTGGCTCCCCTGCCAGCCCTGAAAAGCAACCAGTAACGCAGCGAGTATGGAGGGGATAAGGACTTTCGCATGACGCCGCATATAGACAATAGCCAGGACGGCGGTAATGGCAATCATCAGACCGACCGCTAAGCCGATCAGGCGGTTGACATACTCAATCCAGGCCAGCGTAAAATTAAACAGGTTTGGATCAATATCAGCCGGTAATTGATCCACGCTTGTAGGCGGAATCCATCGTCCGAAACATTTCGGCCAGTCCGGGCATCCCAGTCCCGCTCCGGAAACACGCACCAGTCCGCCGACAAAAATTAAAAAATAGGTGCTAATGGTTGACCAGAATGCAAATCCTTTAAACGTTTTCAAAATATCACCTCTGCTGTTTGAATGGATTAGTGTGAAATATTTTTTTTATTCCCCCTTGGCATGTCGTCGCTTTTGCAGATCCGTTTCAATTTCAATGACCCGTTTTTCATTCAGCGGGTAGAAGAAAAGCAGAATAATTGAAAGCATGCCCATTCCGGCCGGGATTAGTGTGAATAGCATATTCAACGCATTCAGGCTTTCACCGGTCTGGCTCTGATTGGCCTGGAAACCGACTTGCGACATCAGCATCAATGCGACATAGGCACCGAAGGCCCAACCGAATTTCTGGGACATGGTGGAAGCGGAAAAGACAAGGCCGGTTGCCCGCCTGCCGTGTTTCCACTCCCCGTAATCGGCCGTATCGGCATACATGGCCCATAACAGGACACTGAGCGGCCCGCCGGTCATTGTAGCGGTTACCTGCAGAAGAAAAATAAGCCAGAGCTGTTCTGCCGTTAAAAAATAAATCATGCCGGTACTGACAACGGCTATGACAAAAAGAATAACGAATGCCTTTTTCTTGCCAATCAATTTTGCGAACCAGCTGACAAGCAGCACACCGATGAAAGCAGAGAGTTGTCCCACCGTATTATAAGCAGATGTGATGGTCTCAAAATCATAGGATCCTCTGCTCAGAAATGGCAAGTCTAATTCCTGCGTGCCGATCACATATTTAAAATAATGTACGGTAACGCTTCCACGAACCGCAACAAAAAGAATGAAGGTGATGGTAGCTGACAACAGGAGAAGCCACGGGCCATTTGTTACAAGCTCAACCAGATCATTCTTAATGGAAGATTTCTGATCTTTTGGTGGCTTGACCCGTTCGCGGGTACTTTTAAAAGCGATAAAAAAGAAAATAACAGCTGCCATACCATAAATAACAAAGGATAGCTGCCAGCCGCGCGCCACGTTTCCCCCGCCAAGGACTTTGGTCATCGGCAGAAGCGTAGCTGATACAATAATGCCGGCGGCGAAGGCAAATAAAAACTTGATGGAGGAAACCGCTGTTCGTTCGGTCGAATCGGGAGAAATTACACCAAGTAGCGCCGTATAAGGAATATTAATACCGGTATAAAGCATCATGATCAGGATAAAAGTCGTATACGCCCAGATCATTTTTCCGGTCATACCAAAATCCGGTACAGTAAAAGTCAGAACGCCTACCACAGCGAAAGGAACACTGAGCCAGAGCAGATAAGGCCTGAATTTACCCCAGCGTGTATTGGTACGGTCTGCAATTAAGCCCATCACCGGATCATTAACACCATCCCAGATTCTGCTCACAAGGAACATGGTGGCCGCGGCGCTGGCAGGAATCAAGAATACATCGGTATAGAAATACGTGAAATACAGCATGAATGTCTGCCAATAGAGAACCGAAGCCAGATCACCAAAACCGTAACCAAGTTTTTCTTTCATCGCTAACTTGTGTATCTGTTCAGACATAACCTCCCCTGAATATTAATGATATTCTGTTTATCTGTAAGCAGGTATCCTGCAAACGGAAAAACACGACTACCAGCTCTATTATTTAGAATAACATCCGTTTGAATAAGCACAGCGGGAAACCATTGGAGTCAACCATCCGTCATATATCGGTCAGGGCTAATATAGGAATAAATCGTAAAACATGTTTGGAAAATATGAGACATTCTATAAAAAGGAACCGGTTAGAAATACCACACACGACGTTACTGATAAATTATTGCTTCCTCCTGGATGGGTTTATCCCTTTCCTGGTAAATCTGGCCGCGGTTGAGCGTATCAAACATCGTAAAAATGATGAATACGGCAAGAAAAATTAAACTGATCAGGAAAATGGAAAGGTATAATTTATTGTCGTACTTAAGATGCATAAAATAGAGAGCAACCAGCGATCCTTTGAAAGAGGCAATCAGCATCGCTACCACAAGATTGAACCCGCCGAAATCAACAAACGATACGGCAACCGTAACCACCGTGAGTACAAAAAGGGAAACACCTACCGCAAGGTAAACTTTTAATGGTAAAATATGAGGTTGTGCGTGTTCACTCATTTGTTTATCCTATTAAATAAAACAGCGGAAATAAATATATCCAGATTAAATCCACAAGGTGCCAGTAAAGTCCCACCATTTCAATCGGCGTATAATATTCAGCAGAGAACTGGTTTTTATACGTCCTGAACATGATCCATGAGATAGCTGCCATCCCCAGAATGACATGAATGCCATGCAGACCGGTCATCAGAAAATAAATACTGAAAAAGACATGAGGATTGCTGCCTTCCAGGCCCTCAAAGGTATAGAACCTGCCGGGAAGCTGACCAAGGTGAATTTTGTGGCTGTATTCAAAATACTTTACGACCAGGAACACCCCTGCCAGAATAAGTGTTGCCAGCAATAGCTGCATCGTCCGCTTTTTGTTGCCGAGTTGCATGCTGCGGATGGATAAGGCTATGGTCAGAGAACTTGCGATCAAAACAAACGTATTGAGGGTACCCATATACACATTCAACTGCTTATGCGCATCGATAAACATCTCAGGATGCCAGGCACGATAGACGGCATATGCCACAAACAGGCCGCCAAACAGGAGTATTTCAGTCAGCAGGAATATCCACATTCCCAACTTTGCCGATTCCCTCTGCTGCTCAACTTCATGAAAATGATGGGCCAAAAATGAAGGATGTTCGCTTGTTTGTTCCATTAAATGATCTTTCGTTGTTAATCTCTCGTCTTTGGTCTTTAGTTCTCAGCAAAGATTACAGGTTACTTATTCTCCGCACAATTATTTTGTACTTTCTATTTTGTATTTTGTATTTTTTAGCTTTTATTCACATTTTTTTTTGTTATCAGCTTATCATCAACGACCATATAGCGGTCAAAATCATACGGTCCGTGCTTCCAGACAGGGGTTCCCTCGAAGTTGTGGTGCGGTGGCGGCGATGTCGTTTCCCACTCAAAGGTAAGAGCGCCGAAAGGATTTTTAGGGGCCGGACGACCCTTGAACAGGGAATGTATAAGATAAATAGCCATTACGATAAAACCGGCACCGAGAACCCATGAGCCCACGGATGAAAAAGCATGCAAAGGCTGATACTGGTCAAGATAATTATAATAACGGCGCGGCATTCCTTTTGTACCGAGAATAAACTGACTGAAAAACGTCATATTGAATCCGATAAAAATCAAAATAGCGGAAATCCGACCCCAGAATTCACTGTACATGCGGCCCCACATCTTCGGCCACCAGTAGTGCAGCCCCCCGAGAAATGCCATGACGGTACCGCCCATCATCACATAGTGAAAATGGGCTACCACAAAGTATGTATCATGCAGATGCACGTCGATGGAAAGCGCACCCAGGAAGATACCGGTCAATCCGCCGATGGCAAACAGGAACAGGAAAGACAACGCAAACAACATCGGTGTTTCCAGCGTGATCTGTCCTTTATACATAGTAGCCAGCCAGTTGAACATTTTTATACCGGACGGTATCCCCACCAGAAAGGTCAGAAACGAAAAAATCATCGCAGCGAGCTCCGACTGTCCGCTGGTAAACATGTGATGCCCCCATACCAGGAAACTGACCAGTGCGATACCCAGACTCGAGAAGGCGATGGCCTTGTAGCCGAATATTTTTTTCTTTGAAAAGACAGCAATCAATTCACTGATGATGCCCATCCCGGGGAGGATCATAATGTATACGGCCGGATGGGAATAGAACCAGAAGAAATGCTGATAAAGAACCGGATCACCCCCCATCGCAGGATCGAAGATGCCGATACCGAAAGCCTTTTCCATAATAAGGAGAACCAGCGTTATCCCGAGCACCGGTGTTGCCAGAACCTGTATAACAGCCGTCGCATAGAGCCCCCAGACAAAGAGAGGCATCTTGAACCAGTCCATTCCCGGCGCACGTAATTTATGAATCGTTACGATGAAGTTGAGTCCGGTAAAAATCGAAGAGAAACCGAGTATGAACACCCCAAGCGTCATCGATATCACCGATCCGGTAGAATCGGTGCTGTAGGGTGTATAAAACGTCCATCCGGTATCCACACCACCCGTTATTATGGAATAGAGTGCAAATATTGAACCCAGGACATAAACATACCAGCTGGCCAGGTTCAGACGCGGAAAGGCGACATCCTTGGCCCCGATCATCAATGGCAGAACAAAATTCCCGAGCGCCGCCGGAATCGAGGGGATGATAAAAAGAAAAATCATAATCGCACCGTGCAGGGTGAAGAACTGATTATACGTATCCGGCCCCATGATATCTTCACCGGGACGTAACAATTCGAGACGAATCAGCGTCGCCAGAAGTCCGCCGATGAAAAAAGCGATCATGATGGCATACAGGTACATCACACCGATCCGTTTATGATCAAGGGTCCAGAGCCAGGATTTCAGTCCCTTCTGTTCATTTAAGTAATTTTTTTCAACATGAGCACTCATTTTATTACCTGTTATTTTAAAGATTTCATATATGCAATCAGGGCATCGATTTCTTCATTGCGCAGGACACCCTGGTAGGTCGGCATCACCGGTGCATATCCATCAACGACCTTGGCCTGGGGTTCCAGTATGGATTCCCTGAGATAATTCTCATCTGCCACGATTTGCGATCCGTCTTTCATTCGTTCCGTCCTGCCCATGATTCCCTTGAAACTCGGACCCGTGTTCGGTGAACCATCGATGGAATGGCAGGTGATACATGCTTTGGTCTGATACAGTTGTGCACCCCACTCTTCCGGCGACAACCCTTCACCAAGAGTCAGATTCGATTCCTTCCACTCTTCGAATTCCCGTTCCGTTACCACGCGTACTGTTCCGATCATTTCGGAATGGCTTTTACCGCAATACTCGGAACAGAAAAGATCAAACCGTCCCGTATGCGTTGCTTCAAACCAGGTTATTGTATACCGGTTCGGCAGGACATCCATTTTGATACGAAAACCCGGTACATAAAAGCTGTGTATGACATCTTTGGACGACATCAGTAACCGAACCGGATGTCCGACCGGTACAACTAATTCATTTGTGGAAATAATTCCGTCATCGTATGCAAACGTCCAGAACCATTTCTGACCGGTTACTTTTACCTCGATCGCATCTTTGGGAGCGATCTGCATTTTCAGAAATGTTTTAAATCCCCAGGCAAAAACGATAAAAACAAGTATAGTGGGAATGATAGTCCAGATGATTTCCAGTTTTGTATTGTGAGAAATATCCGGTGTGAATTCCTGTTTACCTTTTCGTCTGTACCGGTAAACAAAATAGCCGCTTCCAAAAACCACGATGATAAAAAACACGATAGACGTATATAGGATGAAATTGAATAATGCATCGACCTCCCCTGCGAGTGTCGAACTTGGGGAAGGCAGAAATAATGTTCCCGTTGTATCCATATCTCTCTTTCTTACTGCTACTTCGTTAACTATTTTTTAAAAATCACAACGGGGCAGCCCGCTTTTTCTGTAGTTCCCGTAACCAGAAACCGCCCAGGAAGAAACCCAGGATGACAAGTGTCGCCACGCCGCCCAGCTTCATGACATTCGCGGCAAAAAGGGTATAGCCGTTGGCATTCGGATCAAAGTGATAACAATACAAGATCAGTTTATCGATCGTCGATCCGACTTTACCTTCGGAAGCCTCTAAAAGCCCTAGTCGCAAATTTATTTCCGGAAATTCGATACCATACAGGTACCGCGATACTTTTCCATCAGGTGTCAGAACCACAAGAACGGCAGGATGGGCATATTCTTCACGTTCTTCGACATAGTAATATTTAAATCCCACGGCATCCGCCAGGGCACGGATCGTTGAATCCCGTCCTACAAAAAAATGCCAGGAGGCATCGAGCCCCAACCGGTCTATCTCGCCGATTTGTGCCTTTTTCTTGGTTTTAGCCAGTTGCGGTGTCTCTGAAGGATCTATGCTTACTGTCAGTATACGGTAATCTGCACCGGGCTCGAGTGACAGCGATTGAATGGCCTTACTGAGTCCGTTCAGCACCAGTGTACACAACATAGGGCAATTATAATAGGCCAGTACCAGAACAACCGGCACATCGCCGTTAAAATATTCGCCTATTTGCTTTGTCTCACCGTTTTCGTCTGTAAATTCAAGATCAAGCGGAATATATTCGCCGAGATGCTCATCGACATCGATGTCCTGCAATTCATTGATATCATCCCTGACGATCTGCCCATAACCTGGAAAATAATAAAAAAATACAATGATTAAGGGCAGGATAATCCGGATAATACTTCTCATCGGGATGTTTCCACCTCCTTTAAACGCTTTTCATAGGCTTCATTTGACAGCACAAGAATGGCCTGATCAATCGGAATCTGGTATCTATCATTTTCTTTATCCAGAATCTTATAGGAATGGAGTACCTGGTCTTCATGTGCCCTTAATTCCCGTATCGCTTTCGATTCCGGACTCAAAACCATTTCGTACATAGCTTCTTCTTTTGCATAAATAAACACCTCATAGAGAAATACAATGATCGCAATGAGGACAACCAGGATCGTGAATGTAAATCCTACTATTTTAGTTATATTTACATCCGTTTTATCATAACCAGCCTGCTGCTGTTTTGTTTCTTTAACCTCAGACATGATACACCTTATTGATTTTTGAATTCCAGTGAGAATGCCAGACGATGGTCTTTAACAGGGACGAGTGGATTTTTCACAAAC
Source organism: uncultured Calditrichota bacterium (assembly GCA_964410215.1). Lineage (GTDB taxonomy): Bacteria > Calditrichota > Calditrichia > Calditrichales > CAYPHA01 > CAYPHA01. The sequence goes on from CAYPHA010000050.1 coordinate 18,701, forward strand.
TGGCGCCAGAAGAACCAGAAGAAAACACCTCCGATACCAATAAACAGTGAAAGATCCATCCAGGAAAAATGAAACGCCCCGGGACTATGGGTCGGAAAAACCATCCAGTAAAGATCAATCCAGTGCATGAGCAGGATCCATGCTGAAATGAACGACAGCCAGGCCATATTGCGCTTGGCGGCACGGATCATCAACCCGAGAAAAGGAATGGCAAAATGACCGAAAACGATGATCAGCGTGATATATTTCCAGCTTCCTTCCCAGCGTTGAAGGTACCAGATCGTCTCTTCCGGGATATTGGCATACCAGATCAGAAAATACTGGGAAAAACCCATATACCCCCAGAAAATAGTAAACCCGAACAGCAACTTTGCCAGATCGTGATAATGTTCGACAGTTATCGTTTCCGAGAGGATCCCTTTGGAACGCAGACCGTTCCCGAGCAGGACCATAAAGCCCAATACGGCAAGAAAACAGCCCGAGAAAAAGTATAATCCAAATATGGTGGAATACCAGTGCGGGTTCAGGGACATCAGCCAGTCGAAGGCGGCAAAGGTAACAGTCAGCGCGAACAATAACAATCCCGGAGCACTCAGGTTGCGCATCCGTTTGATGTAGCTTTCCTTCGCTTCCGCGTCCTGCTTTAAAGAAATGCGGGAAAGGATGCGGGCCAGAACGATCCACACGGCAAAGTAAACTACTGCCCTGATAATAAAAAACGTCACGTTCAGGTAAGGCGCTTTTTCCTGTAAGAGATGGTCATGTGCCACCTCTTCGGCATGGGTCCAGTGATACAGGTCATGAAGCCCGAACAGAAGGGGTACGAAGAAGACCGCAATCAGGGGCAATACCAGCATCACCGATTCCGTTATACGGCGCAGAACGATGTTCCAGCGCGCGCCGGTGATATGATTAAGCATGGTAAAGAACAAACCACCCAGGACAATGGAGGTCCAGAATAAAAATGCGACCAGGTAGGAATGATAAAATTGTGACGTATCCATCATAAAGCCGATCGCTGAAATCAACAGGCCGGCAATACCGGCAATCAGGGCCCAGGTTCCTGGCTTTCCGCCTTCTGTTAGTCGATACGTTGAACTGTCGTAATTCATGGATTCTCTCTATTTAAGATCTTTTAAAATTTCTTCAGGAATATCCGCAGACGAGGCATCCTGGCTGCGTTGCAATGCCCGCAGATAACCGACAATGGCCCAGCGGTCTGGCACAGGTATCTGGTGCTTGTATCCGGGCATGTTCCTGATACCGTTTGTTATGACGTCATAGATGTGTCCGTCAGCATATTCCCGCACGTAATCCTGATGAAAGCTCGGTGCCGGAATATAACCGCGTTGCACGACCATCCCCTTGCCATCCCCTGTCCGGCTGTGACAGGGGGCACAGTAGATATCATATCGTTCCCGGCCCCGTTCCAGTAACTGTTTACTGAAAAATACCGGCGATTCCTTCAACGGATTGTCATTCTCATCTTTACCTTCGTAATAAGCCCGGTCCTTATGAAATCCGCCGCGGGGCACTGTGCCGGGCACCGGTACCCGCATCGATGCACCGTCCGCAAAAAAAGGGCTTCTTTCCTGCGCATCGTAACGCGGCTGGTCATCCATGCTGGGATTGATATGAATAGGGGGTTTCTCTGAAGGATTGCCGCGGATACAACCCGTCATGGTTATCCCTGTAAGTACAAGGGCCAGCGACAGATAAAAAACCTTTTTTGCGGCATTTTCCGGAAAACTGAAATGCTTTATGGTATACATGATCACCCGTTATGATTTATCTGTGAGTAATTCGATATTTTTACCACCGATGGATTTGAGGAATGCTTCTGTCTCCGTCCGGTCAAATTTTGCATCCCCGGCTTCGATGCTGACAAAAAAAGCATCGTCACTGACACGACCGAAATTTTCCGAATAAAACGTGGCATGGTAAAACCGGGGCAATTTATTCAGCACCAGCATACCGACCAGTGCTGTCAGTGCTGATGTGAGTACCATCAACGCAAAGGCCACGGTCCCGAATGCCTGATAACTGAAAAAAGGTTTTCCTGAAACAATGAGGGGATAATCAACAGCGCTGGTCCATCCTTCAAATGCAAAACCGGCAGCAAACATGACAGCCGCTACAATACCAACCATCCATCCTAATGGAGAACGCTTCTCTCCCATGGCATCGTCCATACCATGAATGGGAAAGGGTGAATGACAGTCGTATTTCTTGAAACCGGCTGCTTTCAGTTTTTTCGCGGCTTCCAGGAGCTCACCGGGATCTTTGAATTCAGCGAGGATACCCTCAATTTTTAAATCCTTACTCATTTGAATCCTCAAATGCTGCTTAATGCTTGTTATGGTTATGATGATGCGGATCTGCTGCCGGCAATATGCCCTTGACTTCCGACATGGCGATCATCGGTAAAAACCGGATAAACAGGAGAAAAAGCGAGAAAAAGAGCCCGAAAGAACCAATGAACATGCCGATATCAAAAATCGTTGGTGAATAATAATCCCAGCTTGACGGCAGAAAATCCCTCGAAAGCGAGGTGACCGTGATAACAAACCGTTCAAACCACATCCCTACGTTCACCAGAATCGATGCGATAAACATGACCACAATATGGCGTCTGAACCGTTTAAACCAGAAAATCTGCGGAATCAGCACATTACAGGATACCATGATCCAGTAGGCCCAGGCATAAGGTCCGAAGGCCCGGTTGATAAACGCAAAACGCTCATATTCGTTACCACTGTACCAGGCAATGAAAAACTCCATCGCATACGCATAACCGACCATCATCCCCGTTACAAGGATAACTTTATTCATATTATCGAGATGCTTAATCGTTATAAGGTGCTCAAGCCCGTAAATTTTGCGGGCAATAATGGCCAGCGTCATCACCATTGCGAAACCGGAAAAAATGGCACCGGCCACGAAATAAGGTGGAAATATGGTCGTATGCCAGCCCGGTATTACACTCGTCGCAAAGTCCGTACTGACCACACTGTGTACAGAGAGAACCAGCGGGGTGGATAACCCGGCCAGTAACAGGTACGCCAGTTCATAATGTTTCCACTGACGGTTTCCGCCCCGCCAGCCGAGTGAAAAAACACCAAAGATTAATTTACGGATCCTGGTTTTTGCCCGGTCACGCAGTGTGGCCAGATCCGGTATCATCCCGACATACCAGAACATCAGTGAAACAGAAAAATAGGTTCCGACTGCAAAAACGTCCCACAAGAGAGGACTCCTGAAATTGGGCCACATGGCCATCTGGTTCGGAACCGGGAACATGTAATACGCCACCCATATACGTCCCACATGAATCCCCGGGAAAATCAGGGCGCAAATGACGGCAAAAATGGTCATTGCCTCGGCAAAACGGTTTATGGATGTTCTCCATTTCTGCCGGAAAATAAACAGAACAGCGGAAATAAGCGTACCGGCATGACCGATACCGACCCAGAAAACGAAATTTACGATTGCCCAGCCCCAGCCAACGGGCACATTGACACCCCAGATCCCGATACCTTCCCAGAACAGGAAACCGATCATTCCAAAGAGAATCATGGCCAGCGAACTGGCTAACCCAAAGAGAATAAACCAGGGTTTTACCGTCTTTTGTTCTGTTATTGCACTGATTTTTTCTGTTATCGACTTAAATGTCTGATTACCGGTAACGACCGTTTCTTCGGCCACCGGCATGTCTGCGGTTTGATTTGATACAGCGCTCACAAGATCCCTACAAGGTTATTGATTTAACTCACGCCCGATAACGCTTCAATATCAGGATTCGGATTCCTGATCTTTGCAAGAAAGGTATTTCGGGTCTTCAGATTCAGTTCACCGAGCATCGTATAATCACGATTCCGGCTTTTTATTTTCGATACGGCACTCTCCGGATCGTTGATATTTCCAAATACGATAGCGTCAGCAGGGCATGCCTGTTGACAGGCTGTGACAACTTCTCCATCACGAAGCTCACGATCTTCCAGCTTTGCCGCTAATTTTGCTTTATTAATGCGTTGCGTACAGAACGTGCATTTTTCCATCACACCCCGGGAACGGACTGTTACATCCGGATTCTGTGCCATTTTCACGGTTTCTGCAAGAGCGTTTGTATAATTGAAAAAATTAAACCGTCTTACTTTGTAGGGACAATTATTTGAACAGTAACGGGTACCGATACAGCGGTTATAGGTCATCACATTAAGCCCCTCACTGTCGTGGACGGTGGCCTGAACCGGACACACCTGTTCACAGGGCGCATTCTCACAATGCTGACAGGCAACCGGTTGAAAAATCATTTTCGGATCGTCAACATCACCGTCAAAATACCGGTCCAGACGAATCCAGTGCATTTCCCTTCCTTCCGCAACCTGTTCCTTCCCGACTATCGGAATATTATTTTCACTCTGACAGGCAATGACACAGGCATTGCAACCCGAGCAGGATGTCAGATCAATCGCCATACCCCATTGATATCCTTCATCATAGGAATGCTCATCCCACAACGAGACCAGCGGCGGATGTTCAACCATCTCTTTGGCAAATTCCGGATGTTCGCGGTATTCACTGAGCGTCGCCTCCCGAATGAGCGGACGATCTTCCATGCTGTTATGATCCTGTGTATTGGCAAGCAGATGTTTCTTCCCGGTTTTACGGATCGTTCCACCAGTAGCGTAATTCATGGAAGCCGACGTGCGCAGCGGATTTACGTCGACACCAACTCCTTCGGCAATCTTACCCATCTTTTTACGGCCATATCCCAGGGTCAGACCCACAGAATAATCCGCCTGTCCGGGAAGGATGTGCACCGGTATTGCTATGGATTCTCCGTTTAAACCAAGTGTTACGATATCCCCCTGTTTCACTTCCAGCGCCTCGGCAGTTGCAGGGCTGATCAGTGCCGCATTGTCCCAGGCAATTTTTGTTACGGGATCCGGCAGTTCCTGCATCCACCCATTATTGGCATAGCGCCCGTCATAAAGGGCCGGTGAGGGATGAAACACAATTTCCAGGTTTTCTGCCGACTGCGATTCTTTGTTCATGACAGCAGCTTTCCAGGCATCCCGGATTCGTGAAACAGAAATGTCTACGCGCGACACGTTCTCCTGGCTATCTTTCCACACACCATCATGCAGAACCATTTGCCATTCCGTTTCAAAATCAGAGGACTCGAGGAGAGACTGCCAAGTTTCGCGAATGATATCATAACTGCGTTTTTCCAGTCCGGACACAATCATGGCCAGCACTTCGCTTTTCGTGTGGCCGCCGAAAAGGGGCTCGATCATGGGTTGGATGACACTTTTCGTTCCGTTAACTGAACAGGCATCACCCCAGCTTTCCAGGAAATGAGCCTCTGGAAGGTGCCATTCCGCGTATGCTGTGGACTCATCCACATATTCCGACAATTGAATCGTATGTTCCACCTTGCCGAGCAGTGTGCTGAAATCAAAATCAGAAGGGGCGGTATAGACGGGATTACTGTCCAGCAGAAACAGGGTATTCACCTTGCCCGCCCGTATGGTATCTTTCAGTTCAACCAGAGAAGCCAGAGAAGAGGATTCGCCTCCTTCTGTCGCATAGTATTCAACCGTATTTCCGGTATTGCCGAGGGCATGATTCATTGCAAAAATGAGCGCATGCACGGCAGGCGGCTGTGTCCTGCCACCGACGATCAGGCTGTTACCGCGATTGGTAATCAACTCGTCTGCCAGAGCATTTACCCATTTTACGTCCGCTTCACCTGTGGGATTCTCCGGCATCTCTGCCGGCACATTCAGATCGAGTCCGCGATCTATCAATGCTTCAGCCAGGACAGCAGCAACAGCCGGGATGTGCGAGCTCGGCATTTTCAGCCGATGATCCGCCATCGCTCCCGTAATAGAAAATCCGGATTCAACGGCATACAACCTGTTCATTTCATCTTTTTCAGATTCCAGTCTTCTGCCTTCGGCAAAGCCTTTATTCGCGGTTACATCCTCATTTTCCGACAAAAAGATGTCCGCATCGAGTGTTAAAATCGTCTTCGCCTTTTCATAATGGTATACCGGTTGGTATTTTTTACCGGAAGCAATTTGAATCCCGTTGTACAGATTTTCATCGTTCACGGAATCATATACACTGACCAGTGCCTTTGGAAAAGTCTTACGAAATGTACGAAGCAGGCGGTTCATTGTTGGTGCGGCATACGAACCGGTAAGCACGGCCAGTCCTTCCCCGCCGCTCTCAAGGAAATCCGGGTAACGTTCCCTCCAGAATTCCACAAAATCAGCCCAGGTGCGATCAGCACCTTTAAACAATACTTTTTTCGACCGGTCCGGATCATAAAGCCGTAAAATTTCTGCCTGCATGCGGGCATTTGTTTTTCCAAGGCTGGATGGATGTAACGTATTTCCTTCTATCTTTGTCGGCCGGCCTTCATGTGTTTCCACCAGCAGCCCATAGGAATGAAAACCGAAAGGCATTGTGGTTGCATAATGCCTGGAAATACCCGGTATGACATTTTCGGGTGCAGACACGTAGGGTACAATTGTTTCAACCGGCCTGCGGCATCCGGCAAGCCCTGCAAACGCTATCGAGGCACCCATCAGGGCCAGAAACTTACGTCGCGTTACCGGACTTTTCATTTCCGAGGCATTTTCCGGGAACTCACTATCTATAAACTTCTTAAATTCCGGCGTTTCTGCGAGCTGATCGAGACTACGCCAATATTCCTTACCTGTAATTTCTGTATTTTTCATCGATGACACCCTGAACATTCTATTGGTGGAGCTATCTTCTTTTCTTCTATCAGTTTAGCCGCAAATTCGAGCTGATCTGACGGCATTTTCCAATTCATTTTTGTTATTTCATCCGCCGGGCGCAGAAATTTTTCAGGGGCACGGTGACAATCCAGGCACCACCCCATGCTTAATGTTTCTTTCTGCTCCACGATTTCCATGTTGGCCACATTGCCATGACAGCTTTCACAACCCACACCGGCCCTGACATGGACGCTATGATCAAAAAAGACATAATCCGGCAGGTCATGAACGCGCACCCACTCAATGGGTTTGCCGGAAGCCCAGCTTTCCCGGACAGGTAACAGTTTTTTACTGTCCTTCCCGACAACATCATGGCAATTCATACAGGTTTGTGTCGGCGGTACACTCGCTTTTGCAGAAACTTCCACAGCCGTATGACAATACCGGCAATCCATCCCCAGATCCCCGGCATGCAGTTTATGACTGTAATCTACAGGTTGTTTAGGCCGGTAACCCACATCCGTATATTTTGGTGAGCCGTAATACCAGAAGAAAAAAACGACAAATAGTGCGATGGCTGTTACAACAGCTAATACGTATAGCGGCCATTTATCGGCCGACTTTGAAAAAATCTGTGCCAAACTAAAATCTCCCCTAAAGAACACAGGCTTTTATTGAGGTAAGTGGGCCCGATTTAAGATGTACGCTGTAATTAAATCAAACCGTCAACAATTATAGCAAAAAACAAAACAAACAGATACGCAATCGAATAACCGAATAAGCGTCGGATCTGCTTCATGTTTTTTGAATTTCTTGCCTGAATCGAACGAATTAAGAATACCCCCCCGAGAACGATAGCGATAGTAATATAAATAATTCCGATCTTATTTACCACTATTAGTGACAAACTTGTCAGGACGAGAACGACGGTATATATTAAAATCTGTCGCAGCGTCTCGTTTTCTCCTTTAATAACCGGAAGCATCGGCAAATCCACAGCCCGGTAATCTTCCTTATACATCAGTGCCAGCGCCCAGAAATGCGGCGGCGTCCAGAAGAAAATAATCAGGAACAGGATCCAGGAGTCAATAGACATACTGCCCGTCGCCGCCACCCACATACCGACCGGCGCCATAGCTCCGGCAGCACCTCCGATTACGATATTCTGGGAGGTATTCGGTTTAAGGAATAAAGTATAAAACAAACTGTAAAAAAGAATCGTTCCAAGGGAGAGAAGCGCACTGAACCAGTTAAAAACAAAACCGTAAATCAGTACACCGGTGAGGCCGATGAAGATGGAAAACACGTACGCATTACGTAGTGTTATTTTTTGTTGCGGTAAAGGTCTGCGGCGGGTTGTGCGGGTCATTCGCGCATCGATATCGTGTTCAAAACACTGGTTTAGCGCATTAGCCGAACCGCCGGTCAGATAAAGGGCAGTTAGAGCCACCATGAAAAGCAGGGGTTCTTTAAGCAGGGAGCCTTCCAGGATCAGAGCCGTTGCACCGGTAAGCACCACCAGGATCATAATTCTGGGTTTAGTGAGATTTATGTAATCGTTCATCTGTCTTCTTTATATAATTGTCTGAATCCCTAATGATCCAAATCTCCCCCGAAGACCACCTTCATCAACAACGGACATTGACATAATATTCCCGGGAAAAACAATTCATCAAAAAGGCCGGATTGCTCCGGCCCTCATACTTACTTCTTTGATTTTGAAACGGGTTTGGATTTCGCCGTTTCATGCGTCTCCAATACCTGGCCTTCAGACTTACCGGAAAAATCCTCCGCTTCTTCTTCGACAAGATACAGAAAATGCTTTTTGAAGTCATCGAGCGAGACACTGGATGTAGCCGCATATTTGGCAAGCTCGTGACTGTCGGTGAAGTCTTCCTTTTTAAGCCGTATCATATATCGATGGGCGACATGATAGTATTCGGAATCCACATCCACCATACGTACTTTCATACGTTTGGTCTTGGGATCGATAATATTTTTAAAGAAGAGGGGTACAAAACGGTTTTCCTGCATGGAGATGAGGGCACCGTTTCCACCATCGCTGAGATATTTTGCGGCCATAAAACCAAGATCACGGCAATATTCCATATCGTAAGGAATGGGATCCGCGCAGCGCAGCTCGTAGCCGATATTTTTTGCTACAATTGTAGATTTAAGGTTAAATGATTTCAGACGTTCCTGGACCTGTTGTTTGAGAATTTCACCAAAGCTAACCTCGGCGAAACGTAAATTGCCGTGCGCATCGCGTTCAATATTCAACAGCGCCTCGAATTCGCCCGGATCAATTTTTTCGATCAGTCCTTCAGCAATGATTGCAACCCCGTCGGACCGGCCGTAGCTTAACCGCTTGATGATCGAACCCACCAGGGTATCCACAAGATGCTTCAGCGAAATCATACGGTTACCATATTCCTCGGGAATCAATGTGAGTGTTGCACCTGCTGCCTTGCCGATGCCCAATGCCAGATGACCGGCTTTACGACCCATCGTAATGACAAAATACCAGCGCGAAGTGGTTTTTGCATCGGTCATGATATTTTTTACAATTTCAACACCCAGATGCCGCGCCGTCTGGAAACCGAAGGTGGAAATCCCGTGCGGCAAATCCAGATCATTATCAATGGTTTTGGGAACATGAACCACGCGGATCCGGCCATTAGCTACCTGTTCAACACGGTATGCGGAGTAAGCGGTGTCATCGCCTCCGATCGTAATCAACTGGTCCACGTTCAACCGAAGAAGGGATGAAACGGTATTTTCAAGATGTTTCGGATCCTTGGTGGGATTGTCCCGTGAGATACCGATGTGGGATCCACCACGAAAGTGGATACGACTGACATCGTCTATCGTCAATTGTTTTACGTGGGAAATATCGCCTTTCATTATCCATTTAAATCCATCCAGAATACCGACGACATCGGAACCGGAAAGGATGGCACGGATCGTAGCTGCTCCAATTACACTGTTAATACCCGGTGCAGGTCCTCCCCCCACCAGGATCGCTGTTTTCTTTTGAACCATATACCTATTAAACCTCCATGCGTTACTGGGTTTGTTGGATTGAAAGGGCAATATACGACGGGTTGCCAAATCAAGCAAGTTCACGAAAAAAAATTAGATTTTTAGATAATTATCACACATTTTATTCATCAGAACCGTATTTTACCAGCAATGGTGACGTATAAATCAAATGGATGCACATGCCGCAAATTGAACCCGTCAAAACTGTGACAACAGGATTGCCAATGGAAATTACCTATCTGAATCTGGCCGGATTTAAATATCACTCCGAAGCAACGGATCTCTATCTATCCGGTGAAGATAGTATTATTCTCAAAAGCGCCGGCGACGAACTGCATTATTATTTTAACGTCATACTCGGGATTATATTCGGCCTTGATGAACTCGAGAAACAGGAATTCAGAGATCACGAGAACGCTAATATATTTACAGGTCTGATACGCATCGGGCTGGGTGACCGCATTCTGGTTATTGAACGTGATTTCGAGACGGATATCCTGGCCTGCATGCTGGAATATGATGAGAGCAGTTCTGTTGTCTACCATGACCGCGACTTTATCGAAAACGGAAAAAAACGGCCCTATCTTGCATTCCTATACCGGTTTTTCCCCTTCACTAACAAAGCGCTCGTGAACCAGCTTTCCTATACCCGGCTCGAAACAACAGATCCGTCCCTGGAAGATCTTCTCTCAGCATTTTATGTTATCTGCTCTCCCAAAATGCATATCAGTTATTATAAAAGTGAACTGAACGAATACCGGCACCTCGTCAACACACCGGTTAAGAAAGATTCTGATGAGATCGGTGAACAACTGTTATATTTTGAAAATCAGAAACAGAAAATCAGAAGTACCCTTAAAATTGAGAAGCAACTTGAACAACTTAATCATATTCGAATGGATTGGGAAAACGTAATCAGCAGGGTCGAGGAGAAAAGGAATGAAGTGCAGCAGCTCTTTGAGATCCTGAACCAGAAGTTTCCACTTTTAAAGGATTTTGATGGAGATCAACTCAGAAAAGATGTCATCGTATGGCGCGAACTGCGGCAGCAAAAAGCAGAATATGACAAAAAATTTAATGCTATACAGTCACAGATCGATCAGATCGCTGATACACTGCAGAATGAACTGCTCGTATACAATTCCGTACCGGCTACCTTCGAGTCTGACATGAGCCTGTTTGAACAAACCACGGAAAAACTGAAGGCAAACAATGCACAGATACAGGCATTGCGGGAAAAGGCGGATGAAATCGAAAAAGGTTCTAATAAGCGCCTTTCCCGGATCCGCATTACCGGTGCCATCCTTCCCCCCCTGGTCGGACTGACCGCATTTTTTATTCCCGGACATAGCTGGACTATATCGTTGATCGAAGCGCTGGTCACGCTGGGAGCTATTGGCGGCTTATACGGTTATTTTTCAACAAGAGCCAAATCCGAACTGTGGATTCAGAATTTTGAATTATCCCGGCTCAGGAATGAGAATCAGAAGCTGGAGCAGTGGGTGCAATATATGCGATCAAAATCGGTATTATTCGATGATTTTGAGAACAAGAAAATTCATCTGGAACGCCATAAGAAATACCGTAAATATAAAAGAAAACTGGAAAATCTCCGTGCGGAACAAAAGGTATTCGTCGAATCCTGGAATCAGCATGACGGTTTCAAAAAAATAAAATACCTGGATAATCGCTATACGGGTATCATCGATCTCAACAGATCCGATCTCATGGAATATCTGGATACTTTTTCCGAGCTAAAGAAGCTGATCGCAAAATATACCATGTTCAACGAAAAGCTATTGCGGAAATTACACCGTTATCAAAAAGCCTATAAATTGATTCTGGGTAATATGATCGAATACCAGGATGGTTTGGTGTCGCATACCGACATTACGAACGACGAATCCAAAACCAGGGACCTCCTGGATGGTATCGAAAACAACATACTCCGGCTCCGGCATGCTTCCGGTAAATCCTGATTTCTTTATCAGCTTTTGATGCTGCACATCCACTGAACAACCCGGAATCAACGCACCAGTATCATCTTCCTGGTATCACTGAAAGATCCTGTTGTTATCCTGTATATATACACGCCCGAACTGACCTGCTGACCTGATGCCGTGGTACTGTTCCATTGGACCTCATAACGCCCGGCTGCCTGTTGCCTGTTAACCAGTCTGTACACTTTCGCCCCGGTGGTTGAGAAAATACTGATATCAACCCGGCCTGGTTCCTTCAGCGTATACCGTATCGTCGTAACAGGATTGAAGGGATTCGGAAAGTTTTGCCCTATTTCATATTCTAATGGAGCAATTATCCCGGTTTGTAGCGCACTCTGAACCGGATCAAACAGATAATATCCGTTCCTGTAATTTTTTGCGAGATATGTATTCCACAGACCCGCTCCTTTTGCATCACCGGAAACATCGAGAACCAGAACCCCGGCATTACTCCCCGCAACCACTTCAAAATCACCGTCGTTATCAATATCGGCTACGGCAGGCGAACCATCAACATTACCTGCGAATGTTGCAGGAAAATTACGAAACATATGGCCCTCATGGTTCAGGGCAACGATATTTCCGGTTTCCGTGGTGATAACAATTTCCAAGGTATCATCACCATTAAAATCCGCAAAAACGGGGGACGTATTAATCGCACCCTCCAACGGGATCGGGAAATTATCCAGCAGATTACCGCCCATACCGATAGCGTGCAACATCCCATCATTGGTGCCGAAAACGATCTCCAGTAAATCATCCTGATTAATATCACAGAGAGCCGGTGCCGAATTCAAATCAGCAGCAGCCGTATAGGAAGCCTCAACAGTTCCATCCATGCTGATGCTTTGAACCGTTTCATTGATCATCCCGACTATAATATGGTAGGTATCATCTATCTGTGCAACGACAGGTGCCGTGTTGACACGATCAGCCAGTGTAACCGGAAAGTTTGTCAATTCGCTGCCATCCGTTGTGATGACATGCAGAAACTCATCCGATGCAAACACAATTTCCGGCGTTTCATCACCGGACAGATCACATATGGATACCCCTTCACGAATACGCTCATCATAACTGAGCGGAAAACCCGGCAGCTCCGTGCCATCGATATTGACGGCATGCAGTAACCGGCTGTATGTTCCAAAAACGATCTCCAGTTCCGCATCGGCATCGAGATTACCGACAGCGGCATCACCCCGGTACGTCTCATCAAAATCCTGACTCAGCAATTCGGTTCCATCTCTCTCAAATATTTTAAGGAAACCGCCACGGTTGATAATGACAATTTCCTTGAATCCATCGGCATCCATATCCGCAATTACAGGCGCCATCGATGTCGCCCCTTCAAGAAAAACCGGGAAACCATCAACAATACTGCCATCGGCATTGATCAGGTACAAACTGTCGTTCTCGGCTACAATGATGAGCTCCAGGTCACCGTCGTCGAGCAGGCTGTCTATGCCGACCGGAACGGAAACAACCAATCCGGGATAAGGGAAGCCTTCCTGATATAAAGAAGGGGTGACTGTAATTATTTCAGACGTCTCATAGGGATGTTCTGTCATCTGATTGGCTGTTATTAATATGGTTATGGGTAATTCCTGAAGGTTTGCCTCTTCATCAACCGCAAAGACAAGATCATTCATGCCCGTGCTTGTCGTCGATCCTTCATTGATCGTTCCCAGCGTTGCATCCGGATCCGGAAAGCTCAATCCATTATGTTCTGAGGAGAGTGTTATAGTAACATTCTGAGCATCCAGCCATCCGCCTTCATTCAGAACCGTAACATTCAAAGCGGCCTGTTCACCCGGGTTGAGCTGCCCATCGCCGTCATCATCGATTATCGTATAATCCCAGTTCTGAACCAGTAATGACGGATAGAGATTCATGGCGATGGCACGATACACATTCAGCCTCCCGCTGCCCAGTTCACCGGTATAGGACGCATTTAAATGATCAATCGTATCCGCACCGGCGAGAACGGCATCGATGAGCCATTGTCGTTCCGCTTCGGGGAAATAGGCATTGACCAGGGCAAGGGCACCGGCGACCATCGGACTTGCCATGGATGTTCCCGGCCAGGAAGCGTACTCCCCGGCATTATAATGGATCGTGCTCAAGGTTGAAGTGGCTGAATTATACCCATCCCCGGCCGGAGCACTGATATCGATGGCACTTCCCCAGTTCGAGTAGCTGGCCTTGGCATCCACGGTCGTCGTCGCCGCCACACTGAGACATTTGCTGTAATCAGAGGGATAGTGTGCATGTCCGAAATCATCATTATCCCAGTTGCTGTTACCGCAGGCACCGACGACAATCGCTCCGTAATTATCGGAAACGTTATCCAGGATATTGCGCTCATAGGAAGAAATGAAGCTACCTCCCCAGGAACAGTTTATTATTGTTGCCCCCATTTGTGCACAATAGAGGATGGCATCATAGCCATTGTAAATGCCGGGTGTTTCGAGATCATCGTCTGTCGCATTTTTCGTGGCAATCACCTTACTTTGGAAGGAAATTCCGGCAACACCCATCCCATTATCCGTTGAAGCTGCCGCAATTCCGGCAACATGAGTACCATGACTCAATTCCTGGTACGGACCCGCCTGCGGAGGGCGGATATCATTATCGGCACTGCTTCCGCTGCTTGCACCGGCAAAATCCCAACCACGGAAGTCATCGATGTATCCATTACCGTCATCATCAATATTATTCTCGTCGGCTGCCGTAATCACGCCGTCATCGTTAACATCTTCTCCCAGGTTCCAGTAGAGAATGTTCTCCAGGTCGGGATGCTCATAGTCAACGCCGGTATCGACAACACCGATAAGTATCGTGGAATCACCCGGCATTGTCGTGCCGGTATCCCAGAATCCCCAGGCATAATCAGCCATGATCTTTGTCAGAGCCCATTGTTCATCATACCGCGTATCGGAAGGTGTGTACGGCGTGGTTTGGGCGGCAAGCTCATGTCTTCCTTCCAGATCCGCTGATATAACACCGTCCAGAGCGGAAAACTCATCGATGATTAACTGAAGTTCATCCCAGCTTCGTCTGGTTTCGAGATGCGCGCGATAGACCTTCCTTAAATCGACCTCTCCCACCACATCCTGCTCTTTGGCCGAGGACAGCCATTTTTCCAGTTTTATAATACGGTGACCTTCAAGCAGCCGGTTAAGTTCTACGTAATCGGTACGCGGTTCATCTCCTTCATACCGTATAACAAGATCCGGATAATCTCTATCCAGACAAAACAGGACCCGGTTTTCAAAATAACCTGTGTCCGCTGCGACAAAGTGAATGAAAATAAATGACAAAAGCATAATCTTCTTCATGGAGACCTCCCTATTTCAACAATAGTATGCGCCTGGTCAGGCTAGACGTTTCTGATTCCAGCCGGATGAAGTAAAAACCGGAGCCCATCAGTCTTCCTGAGCCATTCCTCCCGGTCCACTGAAATTCGTGATATCCGCCAGGTAACCTTCCCCTGAATAATGTGTTTACCCGCTGTCCGAGAATATTATAAATAATCAGGCTGACCTCATTTCCGGCATTTCCGGATGGAACCGAAACCGGAATAGTCGTCACCGGATTAAAAGGATTGGGATAATTTTGCATAAGCCTGAGCTTCTCCGGGATATCGTGCCTTTTTATTTCAGCCAGTCCGGTTAAGGCATCCGCATAATACCCTGTACGGCGGTTATTACCTAGATATGTCGGCCAGTAACGATAATTTTCGTGATAAGCGGATGGCATGTCCAAAACCTGCAATCCGTCATTTCCGCCGATTATAAGCTCCGTATCGCCATCCCTGTCCAGATCGCTGAAACCAAAATTTATTTCATTTCCATCAGGCAAATCCTTATAAAATTCGGATAT
>CAYPHA010000051.1:0-32522 GCA_964410215.1 uncultured Calditrichota bacterium
ACCAATGACCTCTTTGAACCGGATGACTGGGTACGTCTTTTTGAACAGTCCGGCGCGAAATATGTGGTAACGACCACCAAGCATCACGACGGCTACTGCATGTGGCCGAGCAGGGAAGCCAATGACCGCGGTTTCCCCTGGAACAGTATGGAGGTTGGTGCAAAACGGGACATAGTTGGTGAGCTGACAGCAGCCATGAGAAAAACAAATCTGAAACTTGGCTTTTATTATTCACTATATGAATGGTTTCATCCCTGGTGGCTGAATGACAGGGAACGTTTTGTGGATGAACATTTTCATCCACAATTTAAAGACCTGGTGGAGCGCTATCAACCCGATATCCTCTGGGGAGACGGGGAGTGGGATCTGCCGGCGGAAGAATGGAAAACGCCGGAACTGCTGGCCTGGTTGTTCAATGAATCTTCCGTTAAGGAGAAAGTCGTCATCAATGACCGCTGGGGGGCCGGGATCCGGAAAAAACATGGTGGCTATTTTACTACCGAATACGAATCGTCGGCGGAATTCGATAAGCCCTGGGAGGAATGTCGTGGTATGGGCTTTTCATTTGGCTATAACCGCAATGAAGATGCGGAGGACTATAATGCCGCGCAGACGCTGATCCTTATGTTGGTCGATATCGTCAGCAACGGTGGAAATCTGCTGCTGGATATCGGGCCCGATCACCGCGGGCGTATTCCGGTGATCATGCAGGAACGGCTGCTACAGATGGGTCGCTGGTTGCGGGTAAACGGCGAGGCGATTTATGGAACGCGGCGCTGGCGTCAGCCTTTTCAATGGTCGGATGGAAAGCAGGACTATAAACCGGAAGGACAGCATTATCTCGGCGGGGATTATATCCTGAAGCTGACCGTCGATCCGGAGCCGGGGTATGCGGTAAAGCAAGTGTATTTTACTTACAAAAAAGGTAACCTCTATGCAATCTGTCCCCGCTGGCCGGGCAAAGAGCTGGTCATAGAGAATTTCAATGCAGAAAAAGGCACCGAGGTATATTTCCCTGCCTATGATAGACAACTCAACTGGCAAAATCGTGGTAATGATTTGATTATTGAAACACCGGTCTTTGATCCGAATATCCTGAACGGCGATCTGTCGCATACCTACGTCTTTCGGATTTCGAATGTAAAAGGCTTTGTAAGAAATCCATCTATAGATATTGACTACAGTGAGTTAGGAAAAAAGCCATTGGTTACGTTGTCTTGTCCGACAGCAGGAAGTGTAATCCGATATACGACCGATGGAAGTGAACCGACAGTGTCTTCGAGGAAATACGAGAAACCGTTCAGCCTTTCAGAATCAGGAACAATCATGGCCAGGGCGTTTGCCGACGGAAAAACGCCGAGTAGTGTGGAAATGCAGGATGTTAAATTAATCGACAAATACAAATCCATCACATTTGCAAATGAGCCGAATGCGCGTTATGCGGCCAATGGTGCGGTTACACTGGCGGATGAAGTATGCGGTTCAACAGATTACGGCACCGGCAAATGGCTCGGATTCGAAGGTGATGACTTTGAGGCCATTGTTGATCTGGGAGAAAAACAGGTTGTCAGCACCATCTCGGCCGGATTTCTGAGTGATCAGAACGGGTGGATCTTCTGGCCCAGGAAGGTGGAATTTGCCGTGTCACATGATGGTAAGTCCTATAAAACAGTTGCCTCCGAGGTAATCACTGTTACAAAAATGACAGAAGAGAAGGCCATTAAAAATGTTTCCGCTGCACTTTTCGACGGGCTTGGAATACGTTATGTCCGGATTAAAGCCCTTAATGTGGGCACCTGCCCGGCCTGGCACAAAGGGGCCGGCGGAAAAGCCTGGCTGTTTGTTGATGAGGTGGAGGTAAAATAACCCTCCCCATAGTCCCTTCCCTGCCTGCAGGTAGGGGAGACAGGGGTGAGTTGAATTAACAGTTATGTGCACAGCAAAAAATTATTTTAAACAATTAAATTCGTAACGGACCAACAAATGAATACAAACCGAAGATCATTTCTTAAATCAGCCGGTATGGGAACGGCAGCACTGCTGTCATATCCTTTATTATCCGGTTGTAATGCCGATAAACAGTCCATACCAAATATCATCTTTATTGTTGTTGATGATATGGGTTACGCCGATCTCGGTTGTTTCGGTTCTAACGTCATTAAGACGCCGCGCATCGATCAAATGGCCGCAGAAGGTATGCGTTTCACGCATTTTTATTCCGGCTGTACCGTCTGTGCCCCGGCGCGCAGCACCCTGATGACGGGAAAACACATGGGGCATACTACGGTTCGCGGAAATACCGGCGGGGTATCCCTGCTGGCATCCGATATTACCATCGGTGAAGTAATGAAGCAGGCCGGTTATGCCACCGGCGGATTTGGCAAATGGGGATTGGGTGATCTGGAAACGGATGGTGTGCCGGAAAAACACGGTTTTGATACCTTCTTCGGTTACTATCACCAGATTCATGCCCACGATTACTATCCGGAGTATTTGATCCATAATGGTAAGAAAGTGGAACTGCCCGGGAACAAAGAGGGGAAAAAGGAACAGTATTCCCATTATCTGATCTTTGATGAGATGAAGAAATTCATACGGGAAAATAAGGAGCGTCCCTTTTTCTGCTATGCTCCCTGGACGCCGCCGCATGGCCGCTATGAAATCCCGGATTCCGAGCCAGCGATGGATTCATATAGAAATAAGGACTGGCCGGAAAAAACAAAGGTCATCGCAGCGATGGATTCCATGATCGATCGTCATGTCGGTGAAATCATCGACCTGCTTCAGGAGCTGAATATCGATGAGAATACGATCCTGTTCTTTTGCTCCGATAACGGGGCGGCCGAACGTCAGGAAGGCTTTCTCGATTCTTCCGGTCCGCTACGGGGCCAAAAGCGGGCCATGTATGAAGGTGGCCTGCGTTCACCCATGGTCGTCCGCTGGCCCGGGGTTATTGACCCGGGTACAGAAAGTGAATTGCCATGGTATTTTCCCGATGTGATGCCAACCATTGCGGTATTGGCAGGAGCAAAGGCATTCCTTCCGGAAAACATCGATGGCATTTCCGTTAAACCTACTTTAATTGGGCATGGTAACCAGCAGAAACATGAATGCCTGTATTGGGAATGGCCGGCTTACGATTGGGGCAACCGGATATATCCGGAAAACGGACTGATGCAGGCTCTGCGCTGTGGTGACTGGAAAATGTTGCGGCATAAAACCGACCAGTCCTGGGAACTCTATGATCTGTCAGAGGATGTCGGTGAGGAACATGACCTTGCGGATCAGAATCCGGAGGTTGTGGAAAAATTGTCCGATTGGATCCATAGAAATCGAACGGACATGGTGCCACAAATTGAACCGGAAATGCCGGAAGGCAAATGGTATCGGTAAATATAGCGTTGAACCGGCGATCTCGGATACGTATATGGAAATTGTATGCAAAACTTTCCGGAAACATAATTAAACCAGTGAATGAGAAGTAATTAA
Organism: uncultured Calditrichota bacterium; assembly: GCA_964410215.1. Taxonomy (GTDB): domain Bacteria; phylum Calditrichota; class Calditrichia; order Calditrichales; family CAYPHA01; genus CAYPHA01. The sequence goes on from CAYPHA010000051.1 coordinate 3,490, forward strand.
ATATTTTCACCTAACTTCAGGAACAGGAGAAACCATGAAATCATGTATTATCTTTACTTTAATGCTAACATTTTTTTCCTTTTCATACGCAAGTGAACCTGAATACAAAAATGCCAGTCTGCCGGTAGAGACCAGAGTCGATGACCTTATAAAAAGGATGACGCTGGAAGAAAAATTCTGGCAATTATTTATGATACCGGCTGATTTGAATGGTAATAAGGAAAAATATAAGCATGGTGCTTTTGGCTTTAACTTTGCGCGCGTTACCTCTAAAAATGCCGCCAATCAGATTTTGGATTATGATGAGGGAGAAACGGCAAAAAGAACGGCGGAAGTGATTAATAGTTTTCAAAAATATTTTATTGAAGAGACAAGATTAGACATTCCTTTAATACCTTATGATGAAGCATTGCATGGGTTGGTAAGAAAAGGGGCCACTGCCTTTCCTCAGTCCATTGCACTTGCGGCTACGTGGAACACGGAATTAATGGAGGAAGTTGCCAACGCCATTGCAATGGAGGTCAAAACGCGAGGGATCCGTCAGATTCTCTCTCCTGTACTCAATATTGCCCGTGATGTACGCTGGGGCAGGACGGAAGAAACCTATGGGGAAGATCCTTTTCTCACAACGCAAATGGGTCTCGCGTTTGTCTCTCAATTTGAATCAAAAGGTGTGATAACCACACCCAAACATTTTGTAGCTAATCTGGGAGATGGAGGTCGCGATAGTTATCCCATACATTTTAATGAAAGACTGCTCGAAGAAATATATTTTCCGGCATTTAAAGCCTGTTTCCAGAAAGCAGGGGGTACATCGGTCATGACGGCATACAATTCCCTGGATGGACGCCCATGCACGGCAAACGACTGGCTTTTGAATAAAAAGTTAAAGGAAGAATGGGGCTTTGACGGTTTTGTTATCTCCGATGCCGGCGCAACCGGAGGGGCCAATGTTTTACATTTTACGGCCAGGAATTATGCCGAGTCTACCGAACAGGCCATCGAAAACGGACTGGATGTCATTTTTCAAACCGCGTATGAACATTATCCTCTTTTCTGGGAAGCTTTTGAGAAGGGTATGATCGATGAAGCGGCAATTGATCAGGCCGTGCGCCGTGTGCTCCGTGCCAAGTTTAAACTGGGTCTTTTTGAAAATCCTTATGTCGATATTGGGGATGCTTCCAAATGGAATGGGAATAAAGAACACAGGGCATTAGCACAAAAGGCGGCAGAGCAATCTATCGTATTGTTGAAAAACACCGGTAACACCCTTCCACTCAATAAAACGTTAAAATCCGTTGCGGTAATCGGCGTCGATGCCAAAGAGGCCCGGTTGGGAGGCTATTCAGGTCCGGGTATTCAGCCGGTCAGTATTTTAAAGGGAATAGAGAATAAAGCAGGTGCTTCCTGCGAGGTCACTTACGCGCCCGGATGTGGCAGGGAATCAAAGGCGTTCGTTGTCATACCCTCCCGGAACCTGTTTCATGATGAGGATGGCAAAAAGAAGGCAGGTTTAAAAGGAGAATATTTCAATAATACATCATTATCTGGTGAACCTGCTCTCATACGTGTGGATCCTCAGATTGAATTCCGCTGGACTCTGTTTTCGCCTGATGAGGAGAAGATCAATTATGACTGGTATTCCGCACGATGGACAGGAAAGTTGCGGGCTGATGAAACGGGTACGTTTGAAATCGGTCTGAAAGGTGATGACGGATACCGTCTGTTTATTAATGATAAGTTAATCGTTGATAACTGGAAGAAACAAACATTCCGGCAGATCACGTCAGAGTATTATTTTGAACGTAACAGGGAATACGATATTAAAATTGAATTTTACGAAACGGTTGGTAATGTCTGGCTGAATCTTGTCTGGAACATGGGCGTTCAGGAAACATGGAAACGTGAAATCGATGAGGCTGTGGCGATTGCAGGAGAAAGTGAGGTCGCCGTTGTCGTTGTGGGAATAGAAGAGGGAGAATTCAGAGACAGGGCGTATCTTGGCCTGCCCGGTCATCAGGAAGAATTGATAAAAGCTGTCGCCGGAACCGGAAAACCGGTCGTTGTGCTTATAGTAGGTGGAAGTGCGGTTACCATGACCAACTGGATGGATGAAGTACCCGCAATCCTCGATGTGTGGTACCCGGGTGATGAAGGTGGTAATGCCGTTGCGGATGTGTTGTTCGGTGATTATAATCCGGCAGGTCGTTTACCGATTACGTTTCCCGTACACGAATCACAATTACCGTTATATTATAATCATAAGCCTACAGGCCGGGGTGATGATTATCTTAATCTCACCGGTAAACCGTTATTCCCTTTCGGATACGGATTAAGCTATTCCAGTTTCGAATACAGCGATTTGCGCCTGGAAAAGCCTGTGATTTCCAAAAATGAGAGTGCATTTGCTCGTTTCAATGTGACCAATACCGGAACATACGATGGCGATGAGGTGGTTCAACTGTATATTAAAGATCTCTTTGCTTCTGTTGCCCGGCCCGTCATGGAATTAAAAGGATTCCAGCGTATTCATCTGAAAAAAGGCGAAACCACGGAAGTATCATTTGAAGTGACGCCGGATCTGCTTACGATGCTGGATATTGATTTAAATGAAGTTGTGGAACCCGGGGAATTTCGAATAATGATTGGAGCATCGTCAAATGATATACGATTGCGGGGAATATTAAAAGTCGAAGAAAAAGTAAAGAGGTAGTGCGATGAAAAAACAGTTGTTATTATTCGATTTTTTCCTGGTCTGTGTGATTACATCCATCCTGTCCGGGCAAAGTGTCGAACGTCCCCGGCCTGCAGAATGGGATAATCTGGTGTTTGGAGGTCGTTTCATGGACCGCTTCCTGCCTATCCCGGTAATGGGAAAGTTGACCTACGATACATGGGGGGCAAAGAACGTCATTCCCCGTTATACAGACAATGGTATCGAAGATGACGAATGGTCCTATTGGGGCGGCAATGCCGTTAAAGGGGAGGATGGTGCCTACCACCTGTTTGTCTGTCGCTGGGCGGAAGATTCCCCGAAAGGACACATGCAATGGGCGGAATCCGAAATCGTCCATGCGGTTTCTGAAAATTCCTTCGGTCCGTATAAAGTTAAAAATGTGGTCGGGCCGGGACATAATCCCGAAATTTTTCAGCTCCATGATGGCAGATATGTCATTTATTGTTTCGGTGCTTATTATATCGCTGATATCCTCGATGGTCCCTGGGAGCGGCGTGAATTCGAATTCAAAACACGGGATCGCAGAATTATTGAAGGCCTGTCAAACCTTACATTTACCAGGCGTGAGGATGGTTCTGTCATGATGATATGCCGGGGCGGCGGCGTCTGGTTCAGCGAAACGGGCATTTCACCGTATCATCAGGTGACCGATAAACGGGTGTACCCCCCGGTTGAAGGCTATTTTGAAGATCCCGTTGTATGGCGCACTAACATTCAGTACCATCTGATCGTCAACGACTGGCTGGGGCGTATTGCTTTTTATCTGAGGTCAAAGGACGGTGTACACTGGAAAGTGGAACCGGGTGAAGCCTATTTACCGGGAATAGCAACGTATGAGGATGGAACCGTTGTCGACTGGTTTAAATATGAGCGTATCAAGGTGTTGCAGGATGAACACGGGAGGGCAACGCAGACCTTCTTTGCCGTCATCGACACCCTGAAGCATCAGGATAAATCCAATGATCATCATAGCTCAAAAAACATTACTATTCCCCTTATAGTTGGCAGGCAGTTGTCCATTCTTAATAAGGATAAAATAACGGAAGAAACGAAAGAGATACGGGTGAAAATTCTGGCCGAAGATGGATTCAATCCACACACGGATATGGATATCAACTCCCTGCGCTTCGGAGCATCGGAAGAGGTGAATTTTGGATGTGGATGTAAAATAGTTGATACTGAAAAAGTTGGTAATGATTTGATAATGACGTTTGATGGCAAAGGGAATGGGTTAACGGATAACAACTTTGCTGCAAAACTGATCGGTAAAACGAATGAAGGAAAACTCCTCTTCGGTTATGCCCGTTTACCGGGCGTTGATTACCTGGAGCCTATCCTTTCCGCCCGGGAACCGGTTATCACGCGCACAGAGAGCGGATTTTCCTTTGCCGTGGAAGTGCAGAATTTCGGACAGGTCGCATCGAAACCAACGAAACTGAAAATCAGCTACAAGCTTAATGAAAATGAGCTCAATATCGCTGATGCATTGATCCCCGAACTTAAACCCTTCGAAAAAACAACCGTCGAATTAGCCAGTAAAAACATTTTTGAAAAAGGCGTTTCGTATAATTTTATACTACGCATCGATCCCGGTTCTTCGAATGGCGAAATACTGGAATGCAAGCTGACACCGTTCACTGAACGAAATGATACGAACAATGAACAAAAACATAATCTATTCGGCATATGGAAAGATTATGAAGGCACGGAAAATGTTGAGGAATATATCAAACGTATCAGGAAGGGACGTTATTGATGCTGATCGATACAGATATATTAATCTGGTACCTTCGGGGAAATGAAAATGCACTAAAATTGATAGAATCTCTAAATGGATTTTATGTATCTGTGGTAACATAGATTGAACTGGTTCAAGGGATGCGAAACAAGCAGGAACTAAAAGAATTACGTAAAGCATTCAGAGTTTGGAATACAAGAATATTATATATCAATGAAGAAATCTCAGCTAAAGCAATGTTCTTTGTTGAACGCCATTACCTGAGCCATGCATGGCAACTGGCTGATTCTTTAATCGCCTCTACCGCACTTGTTAACGGCCTTCCCCTTTTCACGGGCAACGATAAACATTATAAGGTCATTAAAGAAATTGAAATTAAAAAGTTCAAACCTCAATAGTTTTTGATACCCGATAAACGATAGTAAATCACTCGTCGTAGAAAATTGTTTTTCTTACTTCTTTCTCAGAATTAATCCAGATAGGAGAATCAGGATGTTTCATATCAGAAATGAAGCACTTATGGTAGTTTTACTGATAGTTTTTGTTATGCTGTCAGTAAACCGTGCATTTACACAATCCGATCAGACAACCATTATCACCCACGATAAAGTGACCATTTATACCGATCCTTCGAAGGGGGTTAAAAATTTCGCCGGGTGGGGTGTCTTTCCCGATGAAAACAAGGATATCCGCCGCATTACGATGGATTTGACACTGGCACACCCGGAAGACCGGGCTATCGCACACTGGGACTACCGTGATCAGATCAACATATTGCGCAAAGGCGGCATAGACGGTCAAAAGCTTGACCTCGAGATCGGACGCATGCTGACGCCCTATGGCAGCAATTTCAAAGAAGACTGGAGCTATACCTGGCAGGTGGATGTGACCGATTTTGCACCTTTTCTTCGGGATAGCGTCGAAATTGAATACAGCCATTCCGGATACGAATCACCGGACCTGGGCTGGGATCTGACCATTGCTTTCAACATCGATTTCGGCACACCCGTTGCCCGGTTCGTCTCGTTTGAGAAACTGTGGGAAGGGCATTTCGAATATGGAAATCCGGAAAACGATATTGAAAACAACCTGGCACCCATTGAAATTACTAAAAACGATGGCAGTGCTTTCGGCCGATTGCGTATTCAGCATACCGGGCATGGGATGGACCGCCCGAGCGGTTGCAGCGAATTCTGCAGCCGGTGGCGGGAGATCGTCTTTGATGAACACATCATCGACCACAGGGATATCTGGAAAGAGTGCGGTGACAATCCTCTCTATCCCCAGGGCGGTACCTGGATTTTTGACCGGGGCTACTGGTGTCCGGGCGATCTGCAGGTGCCGGATATCATCGATGTCGCGCTGACCAGGGAAACGCATACGATCGATATGAACATGATGCCCTTTATGGCAAATAATGTCAAGCAACCGCGCGAGGTGATATCGGCCTACTTTTTTCAATATGAAAAACCGGTGCATCAGAATGATGTCGCCGTCGAGGAAATTATCGTACCAAACGGCAAAGCGAATTATAACCGCTTCAATCCGGCTGGATTCGTTCCACAAATTAAAATGCGTAACCTGGGCAGTGCCGAACTGAAATCACTTAAAATAAGCTACGGAACAGATGGATTTAAAGAAAAAACGTTTAACTGGAGCGGGAACCTGGATTTTTACGAGGAAACCATCATTGAACTTCCCGGAGAGATCGATGCAAAAGCAGGTGTCAATACGTTCTCCGTCGTTGTATCAAAACCGAACGGTAAAAAAGATGAATGGAAAAAAGATAATACACGCAGTTCAAAATTTGATGATATCCCCACCTTACCTTCGAAATTTGTTGTTGATTTTCTTACAAACAATAAACCGGAAGACAATACCCTTTTTCTGATTAATAGCTCCGGAGATACACTGCTGAACAAGCAACCGGAAACGCTGAAACCGGCGACAGAATACCGGGATACCCTGAGTCTGGACGAGGACCTCTACGCTCTGGTATTGAGCGATACCTCCGGCGACGGACTGGAATTCTGGTTCATGCCGCAGTCGGGATACGGACGTCTTCGCCTGAAAGATCTCAATGGCCATATCATTCACCTTTTTGAAAGCGATTGTGGAAACGGTCAATTTTTTGCCTTCCGTACCGATGATGATGCGGTGGTGGATACAACCATCGAACAACTTTCCGTTAATATTTTCCCGCGGATGGTCCAGGATTACCTGACTATCTATACAACGACAAATAAAACGTCTACCTTGAAGGTCCGCATCACAAAAGACGGTGAAGACATTGAACAACATGAATACACAAATATCAGGGATTCCATGACGGGAATGGATGTGAAGCACCTTGAAAAAGGCCGGTATGTCATGGAAATCTACATCAACGGCGAACATAAGATGAACCGGCGCTTTAATAAAAGGTAGATATAAAGGGTGAAGAAATGACAATGAAAAACAATACGTTAGACCGCAGGGCATTTTTGAATTCCATGGGCGCGGGTACGCTGGCCTTGACCTGGCCCGGAATCATCGCATCCTGCAGCAGGCCGGCATCTACCCGAAGACCCAATGTGGTAGTCATTTATGTCGATGATCTGAACGCCTACCAGTTAGGTTGCTACGGCGCTAATGTGTATACACCGCATATGGACAGCCTGGCGAGAGAAGGCGTGCGGTTTACCCGGGCTTATGTGACGACGTCCATCTGTACGCCCAGCCGTTATGGGCTTTTGACCGGCCAATTTCCCGGCCGATGTTCCCATCCCCGGTTTCAGCAGGAATTTCCGGAAGGTGTGCAAACAGAAGTACGGTTTAACACCCCCGTGAATCCGGATGCCCCGAACCTGGCAACGGTAATGAAACGTGCCGGTTATGCCACCGGTTGCGTCGGCAAATGGGATTTCGGAGCACCGAAATCAAATGAATCTGGAAGCGCATTTCTGGAACCATATCCAAGAAGTGATGGCTGGACGAAAGCACCCGACGAAGCCGATCCGGCTGATCCCGAATTTTCCGCATTACTTAAACGCAACCATGAACGTCTCTGTAACTATGCAAAGCGGCTCGGATTCGACTATGCCGATGCCCTGTATCGCCTGAATATGGAATTCTGGAGTCATGCCCTCAATATTCACAATATGGAATGGGTGACGGATGCGGCATTGCGCTTTATCGACACCAATAAAGACCGGCCCTTTTTTCTCTACATGGCACCCACCCTTCATCATATTCCACATCCGCAGGAATCCATGTTACAGGCCGATCCCCGGGTGACGCTGGGGGGGTATCTCGATCAGGCACCGCATGTCCAACCGCCACGGGAAGGCATCATCCCACGGGTTCAGGCGGCCGGTTATCCGCCGGAGTCGGCCTATTGCACCTGGCTGGATGACGGCATCGGGGCCGTCATGAAGCGATTGAAGGATTCTGGATTGTATGATGATACTATTGTTGTGCTGATGAGTGACCATTCCTCTCCGGACAAGTGCTCGCTTTACGAGGGAGGTGTGCGCACACCCTGCCTGATCCGATATCCTCAAACAGTTCCAGCAGGACAGGTATCCGACGGCCTCATGCAGAATATCGATATGGTGCCTACGGTTCTGGATATGTGCGGGATAGAGAAACCAATTGATATGCACCTGGACGGAACCAGTATCCTGCCAATGATAAGCGGTAAGAAAATGGCCGTGCACGAAGCCCTGTATTTCGAATACGGCTGGACACGGGCCGTATGCACGGATCGCTGGAAATACCTGGCTTTGCGCTATTCCAGAAGTGCAGAAGCTTTGAGAAAACAAAGGCAAAAGCGACTGTACCATGATATACAATTGGAACCCATGCAGCATAACGTCCTCCTGCATCATCCCAATTACTGGGATCCGGATCAGTTGTATGATTTAATTATCGATCCGGAAGAAACCACCAATTGGGCCGGAGATCCGGTACATGCCGGCACTCTGAAGGAAATGAAAAGCCGGTTGACAGGCTACCTGGAAACTTTCTACAATCATCCATTTGGCGAATTCTTAGAGCGATAGGATGCACCGATTGCATATGAATAGGGCAGCAATTACCTTGTGTAAGTTGCGATTCTTACCACAAAGGCACTAAGTCACTAATAATATTGAAGTTAATGAAAAAAACCTAAATCAATTTTAAATTGATATCTACAAATATCCTGTTTTAAATTGAGTCACCTGGAAAAGCACGATGGTGTCATGCTGAATTTATTTCAGCATCTCTAAGTTCAATAAAAACAGTGGATCCCGAATCGAGTTCGGGATGACAACTCCGTAATCAGCACTTATCGGAGTGGACTCAATTTTATATCTATAAAAACTTTGTGCCTTCGGGCCTTTGTGGTAAATATTTATTTAAAATAAAGGAAACGGCAATGATGAATCGAAGGAAATTTTTATCGGTTACCACCGCTGCAGCCGGCGGTATGGCAATGGGATGCAATGTCTGGAAGCCCAAAGGACCCCCGAATATACTGTTTCTGTTTGCCGATGATCAGAGTTTCCGGGCTCTGCATGCCTACGGCAATGAGGAAGTACATACGCCGAACCTCGATCGACTGTCAGCGCGATCAATGCGGTTTACCCATGCCTACAATATGGGATCATGGTCCGGGGCTGTCTGTATGCCCAGCCGTATGATGCTCAATACAGGCCGCTACCTCTGGAAATGTAAAAATGCGCCGGCTGAACAGTTTCCAAAAGGCCTGATGTGGTCGCAACGCATGAAAACGGCCGGATACACAACTTATATGGCCGGTAAATGGCATGTCTTCTATAATGGGGACTGGCAGGAAAGGGTGGAGCCTGCCGATGTGTTTGATGTAACCGGTACCCTGCGACCCGGTATGCCCAACCAGACGCCGGAAGGCTACGACCGGCCGAAAGATGAAAATGACAAAAGCTGGCTTCCCTGGGACAAATCAAAAGAAGGCTACTGGAAAGGCGGAAAGCACTGGAGTGAAGTGCTGGGGGACGAAACCATCGGTTTTCTGGAACAGGCCTCGGGTAAAGAAGAACCGTTCTTCATATATGCCGCCTTTAATGCACCCCATGATCCGCGGCAGTCACCTAAAAAATTTGTTGACATGTATCCGGTTGAAGGCATCAGCACGCCGGTAAATTTTATGCCGGAATATCCATACAAGGATGCCATCGGTTGCCCGAAGACCTTGCGGGACGAAAGACTTGCGCCGTTTCCCCGCACGGAATACGCCGTCAAGGTTAACCGTCAGGAATACTATGCCATTATCACCCATATGGACCAGCAGATTGGTCGTATCCTCGATAAACTGGAAGAACTGGGCCAGGCTGACAATACCTATATCTTTTTCACGGCGGATCATGGTCTGGCCTGTGGTCAGCATGGATTGCTCGGTAAGCAGAACCTGTACGATCATAGTGTCCGCGTACCCTTTATCGTAAGCGGGCCCGGCATAAAAGGTGGAACGACTTGCACGACACCCATTTACCTGCAGGATGTCATGCCGACAACACTGGAAATCGCCGGGGCAGAACAGCAAGGGGTGGATTTCAAAAGTCTGATGCCCTTGATTAGGCAAAACAGTAATCAACATTATGAAGCGATTTACGGTGCCTATATAAACCTGCAGAGGATGATCACCAAAGACGGGTTTAAGCTGCTGTACTATCCGGAAGTGGAGGTCTATCGTTTATTTGATTTGGAAGCGGATCCCTATGAGATGAACGATCTTGCCAATAAGCCGGAATATGCGGAAAAACTCAAAGAATTAAAAATTGCCCTGGTTCAATTGCAAAACGAAATGGACGATCCCATGTTAAGTAAGGATAAATGAAATGCACTATGCGTTTAAATATTTCTTAATCCTCTTCTTGCTGTTGTCCGGTTTCCCGGTAGTAGGCCTCTTTTCTGGTACCCGTAGTATTATTATCGCGCCAGATGGGCAGGATAATGCTGAGGGGACACTGGATAAACCATTTGCCAGCCTGACCGGTGCGCGTGATTTCATCAGAAAGGAATATCCTAGTGGATTAACGGATACGGTCATCGTCACTGTCCGGGATGGTTTTTACCAGATGATCGAACCACTGGTGCTGGGGCCGCTTGATAGTGGTACAGAAACGTTTCCGGTTATATTCAGGGCAGAAGACAATACAGAGCCCGTGTTTAGTGGTGGCAGGGAAATCACAGGATTTACCGTTGCGGAAAACGGTTTATGGAACGTGATGATTCCCGAAGTGAGCAAGGAGAACTGGTATTTCGAACAACTGTTTATAAATGGCCGACGGGCGATCCGGGCCCGCAGTCCGAATACAGGCTATTATCGATTCAAAGATGTGCAGGAAAAGGTATTAGTACAAGGTACAGGGAGAGCTCCTGAAAAAGCGATCCAGACCGTTCGTGTATTTAAAAAGGACATACTGCCGCTTTCAGGCCTTTCAATAGCAGAGTTCAAGGATGTCCTGATGACGGTTTATCATAAATGGGATATTACGAAACGGTATCTGGATGAGGTCAATGTGGATTCCGGTGTGATCGTGACTTCCGGACAAGGTATGAAGCCATGGAATTCCTGGGGTAAGGATCAGCGCTATATCCTTTAAAATTTTAAATCTGCCCTTGATGAGCCGGGGGAGTGGTTCCTGGAGCGGAATGGCGTGCTGTGGTATAAACCGCTTCCTGGTGAGACAATAGAAAATACCCGTATAGTTGCCCCGGTTTTGGAACACTTTATCATCATTAAGGGTGAACCATCTTCTGGGCGGTTTGTAAAGAACATAACCTTTTCCGGCCTCACATTTCAGCACGCCTCTTATTATACACCGGAAAGCGGATTTGAACCGGCACAGGCAGCTGCTCCCATCGATGCCGTTGTCCTGGCCGATGGTGCTAAAAATATACGTATTGAGGGATGTGAAATTACCCAAACGGGCAGCTATGGCATCTGGTTTCGAAGGGGCTGTTCGGACTGCCGGGTGGAAAAAAGTCATATCCACGATCTGGGGGCCGGCGGCTTTCATCAGCATTATGGCAGAGAGAATATCATCCGCAATAATATTTTTGCTTTCAGCAAATTATATCAGCTGCAGTGTACCCGTGTAGAAGATCATCTCTCATTCACCTTCTCAAATAATATCGTTTATTTCACGGAGGGCGTTTTATTTTCCGGCCCGTGGACCGACATTCGCGTGAATCTCTTTGACAATATCTACTGGAATGCACGGGAACCGGAAACTACATTCGCGGATGATGCCTGGAAAGAATGGCGGAAGCAGGGTCTGGACGAGGGCTCCCTGATTGCTGATCCGCTATTTTTTGATCCTCAAATGCAGGATTTCCGTTTTAAAAGTCCGGAAGCTTATAAGAAAATCAATTTCAAGCCCTTTGATCATTTCAGGGCCGGAATTTTTGGGGACGTTGACTGGATAGGAAAAGCCGCCCTTCCTGCTGCTAAACTGAGAGCGTTTAATCAGTTATTCGAAAGCGATAACAGTCCCTGATCTTCTGAATAATAAATGAAATTAGAAGCATAGCCGGGTCACACCGGCAAATAGTAAAAGAGAAAGCAGCACATTACATGCAAACGTTTGACAAACACAATCCAACTCGCAGAAGATTTTTATGGCATTTTGGCATCGCTGCCGGTACCATGGTAACGCCGCAATGGCTCCTCAACTGTGCGTCCGGCCATCCGCCAAATATTATTCTCATCATGGCCGATGATCTTGGTTATGGTGACCTTAGCTGCTATGGCAGCGCGACCATCCATACGCCGCATCTCGATGCGCTGGCGAAAAACGGTATGCGTTTCACGGATTTTCATTCCAATGGGGCTGTTTGCAGTCCGACGCGTGCCGCATTGCTCACCGGGCGCTACCAACAGCGGTGTGGCATAGAAGGTGTGGTAACGGCAGCAAATCACCGGGATGAAGGTCTGGACCTCTCGGAAAAAACCTTCGCTGAGGCCTTAAAACCGTATGGATATCGAACCGCCCTTTTTGGGAAATGGCACCTCGGCTACCAGCCTGCCTTCAACCCTGTAAAGCAGGGATTTGATGAATTCCGTGGATTTGTAAGTGGCAATGTTGATTACCAGTCGCATATCGACCAGGTAGGATACGAGGACTGGTGGGTGAAAGATGAGCTGACACAGGAAAAGGGATATACCACACACCTGATAACAAAGCATGGCCTTGACTATATTGAACGAAACAAAAACAAACCCTTCTGCCTGTACCTGGCTCATGAAGCCCCGCATTATCCGTTCCAGGGGCCGGACGACAAGGCCGACCGCACCCCGGGAAATCCCCATCCGATTGGTGGCAGCAGAAAAGACCGGGAAACGGCTTACCGGGAGATGATTACGGAGATGGACAAGGGGATTGGCCGGATAATGGAGAAACTGCGGGACTTGAAAATTGATCAGAATACCTTTGTATTTTTCTGTTCGGATAACGGTCCCGACAGTGTCGGTTCAGCCGGTCCATTGAGAGGCCGGAAAGGTTCCCTGTGGGAAGGCGGACACCGGGTACCGGCGATTGCTCACTGGCCCGGACACATCAAACCAGGGACTATTTGTGATCAAACGACAATGACGATGGATCTTTTCCCGACAATGGTTTCCCTTGCTTCAGGCAAAGCAGTGGCGCAGACTGTACTGGACGGCATTGATTTGTCACCCGCACTGCTTGAAGACGGCAAGCTTAATCCAAGGACATTATTCTGGAAACATCGTCAGTCAAAAGCCGTGCGTAAAGGATCCTGGAAATTGGTTGATGACCAGCTCTTTAATCTTGGAAATGATCTGGGAGAGACCGAAAACCTTGCAGAGCAATACCCGGAAATGGTCTCTGAACTGCAAAAAGAATTCGAATCATGGTACAAAGAAGTAACCGATAATGTTAGACGCAGAGCTTGATCTACTCATTTTACCAGTAACAGGAAAATCAATAAATAAAAGGATATCTCAATGATTCGTAAGGCATTCCCAATTTTTATGTTATTTATTTTGTCAATGTCTCAGGAAATATTACACTCGCAGCCATCCATTGATGACCTGTTCATCAGAGACCGGTTTCAGCCCCTTTCCGGGGAAAATATATTAAAAACAGATGGGTATTATAACTGGGGTGCTTCCATAGTCAGGGATGAGTTCGGGACGTATCACCTGTTTTATTCACGCTGGAAAAGGGAGTATGCCTTTACAGGATGGCTGACCCACTCAGAAATAGCCCATGCCGTTTCCGATCATCCGGCCGGCCCCTGGACATATAAAGAAACGGTCCTAAAAGGAAGGGGTAACGGACACTGGGATGCCATCACGGCACACAATCCGAAGATCAAATATTTTGAAGGTAAATACTATCTTTACTATTGTTCTACCAATCTCGGCGGCCGTGATTTTACGGAAGAGGAGCTGATTGAAACAGCCCAAACAGGTTACAGTCATCCAAACTGGAAAATCCTGCGTCCCAACCAGCGTACCGGTGTGGCGGTGTCGACGACACTCGACGGTCCATGGAAACGCGGGGACACACCCCTGATTGAACCCTCAGGGCCGATTACGACACTCACCGTCAATCCTGCGATAGATAAAGGAAAAGATGGCCGCTATTACCTGATCGTTAAGGGCGATAAGCCGAATGAAACGCGATTTATCCGCAATCAGGCCATCGCGGTTTCTGAACACCCGGCCGGCCCGTTCGAAATGCAATCAAAACCCGTGATTGACTATCTCGATACAGAGGATATGTCCCTTTGGTTTGATGAAAAAAGGGAGCGTTTCTACGGGGTATTCCATGCGCACCGTTTTATCGGTATGGTGACGTCTCGGGATGGCCTGAACTGGAAAAAAGCAACGGAATATGTGCTTACACACAAACAGCTTGAAAAATCAGACGGGACCGTAATCAAGCCTGACCGGATGGAAAGGCCGTTTATCTATGAAGAAAACGGTCAGCCCGAGGTCCTCAGCCTGGCGGTTAAAAAGGGTGATGAATCGTATACCGTATTTGTCCCGATCGAACATCCGGCCATTCCCGTTCCCAATGAACGACAGCTGGCCTGGCAGGAGGCCGAACTGGGTTTTGTATTTCATTATGATCTGCATGTGTTTGACGGGAAAAAATACGGACAGGGCAATAACCGTATCGATCCGATGCCGGATTACCAGATCATTCATCCGGAAAAGCTGGATACGGATCAGTGGATCAGGGCGGTAAAAGATGCAGGGGGTACGTTTGCCATCCTCACAGCGACGCATGAAACCGGATTTGCCCTTTACCAGTCGGAAGTCAATCCATACTGTCTGAAAGCGGTGAAATGGCAGGATGGAAAAGGCGACATCGTGAGGGATTTTGTCAATTCATGCCGGAAATTCGGCATCAAGCCGGGTATTTATATTGGTATTCGATGGAATTCGTTCTTTGGTGTGCATGATTTTAAAGTCAATGGTGAAGGTGCTTTCGGGGAAAACCGTCAGGCCTATTATAACCGGATGTGTGAAGGGATGGTCAGGGAGATCTGTACCCGCTACGGTGAACTGTTTGAGATCTGGTTTGACGGCGGAGCGGATCATCCCGATAACGGGGCACCGGACGTGCTGCCGATTGTACAGCAGTACCAACCCAACTGCCTCTTCTACCACAATGGACAGCTGGCCGAGGCCCGTTGGGGCGGATCGGAATCCGGTACGGTCGCTTATCCCTGCTGGGCGACGTTTCCTTATCCGGCAACCGGTGCCGGCGAATCAGCGAAAAGGCATATCGCTGATGACAATTTTGCCTTATTGAAGTATGGCGATCCGGATGGCAAATACTGGGTGCCGGCCATGTCCGATGCCCCGTTGCGCGGATACAACGGCCGGCATGAATGGTTCTGGGAGCCGGGTGATGAAGCCCATATCTTTCCGCTTGAAAATCTGATGAACATGTACTATAAATCAGTGGGACGAAATTCCACACTGATCATGGGTCTGACACCGGATCCGCAGGGTCTGCTGCCGGAACCCGATGTGCAGCGTCTTCAGGAGTGGGGAAATGCCATTAAACACGCGTTCAGCAATCCCCTCGCCTCCTTATCAGGTGAAGGAAACATACATGAAATAAACCTTGAGCAAGCTGAGAAAATAAACATGATCGTTCTTCAGGAAGATATCCGCCAGGGAGAAAGGGTGCGTTCCTTTGAAATTGAAATCTTGCGGAATGAAAAATGGCAGGTTGTTAATACTGGCTCATGCATCGGACATAAACGAATTATCAAAATGGATCCGGTTATTTCCAACAAGATACGACTGAAGGTGAAAGAATCGATCGACGAGCCACTGATAAAGAATTTTACCGTTTATTCAGTAGTTCCCGATTAAACCACAAATGTGTTATATAATTACCATTAAAGCGGAGCCATTAAAACAATGATTCGATCTTTGATTCTTTTTACTTTTATAGTTTTTCTTTTTTTATGCGCATGCCGGGAAGCGCAACAGCAACATGATACACTTCCGAAGCCCCGTCCGGCACAACTGGCCTGGCAGCAAGCGGAGCTGGGGATGCTGATTTGTTATGAGCTGCATACCTTTAATGAGGGGCGCTATAATCAGCCGATGGCGCGCATCACACCTATTGAAGATGCGGATCAATTCAATCCCGGCCGGCTAAACACGGATCAATGGATTCAGGCGGCGAAGAATGCCGGGGCGCGGTTCGCCATATTGACGGCTTCCCACGAGTCCGGTTTCCGGCTATGGCAGTCGGAAGTCAATCCCTTTTCGTTGAAGGCCGTCCGCTGGGGGGAAGGGAAACGGGATATTGTCCGTGAATTTTATAATTCCTGTATTAAATACGGCATAAAACCGGGCATTTACCTCGGCACGCGCTGGAATGCACAACTCGGTGTCTATGACTTTAAAGTGACGGAGCGCAGTACCATAACCCAGGAAGCGTATAACCGGTTGATTGAAGCAGAAGTCAAAGAAATTTGCACAAATTATGGAGAGTGGTTTGAATTCTGGTTTGATGGCGGTGCGCATGGTCCGGAGCAGGGCGGCCCTGATGTCCTTTCCATTGTAGAAAAATATCAGCCGGATGCCCTGTTCTATCATAACCTTCAAAGGGCGGATGCACGCTGGGGAGGATCGGAGACGGGAACCGTCGGATATCCCTGCTGGGCGACCTTTCCATACGCGTCAACGGGAGCCGGAGAATCAGCGAGACAGCATATTTCAGAAAACAATTTTGAACTGCTGAAACATGGCGATCCGGACGGCACACACTGGGTGCCGGCCATGTCCGATGCCCCGCTGCGCGGGTATAACGGACGGCATGAATGGTTCTGGGAGCCGGGCGATGAGGCTCATATCTACCCGCTGGAAAACCTGATGGATATGTACTATAAATCGGTGGGAAGAAATTCCACACTGATTCTTGGGATTACGCCGGATACCAGCGGCTTGATTCCGGAACCGGATGTGACGAGACTTAAGGAATGGGGAGATGAAATGCAACGCATTTTTGGTAAACCTGTAGCAGAAACAGCGGGCCCGGGTAATGTGACAGAACTTCGTTTTGATGAGAGTAAAGAAGTAGACCATATTGTTATTCAGGAGGATATCAGGTACGGTGAACGCATCCGGGAATACACATTGGAAGTTCTGCAAAATGGAAATTGGCAAAAACTGGAATCAGGCATCTCTATCGGTCATAAAAGAATTCATCAATTTGCTCCACAGAAGTGCACCGGCATTCGGTTGCGTGCTTCGAAGTCTGTTGCACCTCCATTTATAAAGTTACTTGCTGTTTATAACTCAATACAATAGATCCGGTTAAAAAGAGGAATAAGAACAAATGAAACAAATATTTTCTATTCTGGTTGTATTGCACTTTGCCTATGGTGTAGCTTTGTATGCATCAGAACCGGATTGGCTGATTGATCCTACTCCGTACACATCCGAAATAATACACCGGGAAGACCGGGGGGCAATTGATTTGGACAACGGACTTGTCCGTCGTTCCTTTATTCTCCAACCCAATGCCGCGACGTTCAGTCTGAAGCATCTGGTAACCGGTGAAGAATTTGTCCGGTCCATCCGGCCGGAAGCTGTCGTGGAAATTGATGGAATGACATTCCATATCGGCGGACTCATCGGTCAACCAATTCATAACTATTTGCTGCCGGAATGGATTGATGACATGGAAGCGGATCTGCTGGCGTTCAGGTACGTCGGTCATACCGTAGGAAAAACACAGGCGCGATTCCCCTGGAAGAAGCGGCTGGACTGGATGGCACAGGATCTTTCCTGGCCGCCTCCGGGAAAATCTTTGATTCTCCGGTTCAAAGCAGATGAACAAACGATGAATGCCCTTTTGTCGGTAAAAGCTGGAGAATCGGATCACAAACTTATTGTCGAAGATAAAGCCGGCCGGCTGGAACACCTCAAAAAAATAAACATCGATGTCCATTATGAGATCTATGATGGTTTACCGCTGATTGCCAAATGGCTCACTATCCATAATAAAGCTGATACCGTTATTACAATTGATCGCTTTGTAAACGAAATACTGGCTGTCGTCGAGCCGGAAAGCCCGGTGGGTGTCCTGCCAAATTGGCGTCTTCCGAATTTGACCGTCGAAACCGATTACGCGTTCGGCGGCGGGATGTCTTCCACGAGCAGCCTGGGAAAAAGCGTGTTCTGGAATACCGATCCGCTCTATGCCACACAGGTGAATTACCGTCGACAGACGCCCTGCCTGCTGGAATGCAAACCGCAGCACGGTCCGGCTCAGGTGCTGGCACCGGGCGATTCCCTGGAATCCTTTCGTGTATTCGAATTACTGCATGACAGCTGGGAGCGCGAACGTAAAGGCCTGGCCCAGCGCCGTATGTACCGCACCATTGCCCCCTGGGTGACGGAAAATCCCATTCTGATGCACGTGCGCCAATCGGATGATGAATCTATAAAACGAGCCATTGACCAGTGTGCGGAAGTCGGGTTTGAAATGGTTATTCTGACTTTTGGCAGCGGCTTCAATATCGAAGATGAAAGTGCGGATAACCTGCAGCGATTAAAAAAATGGGCGGATTATGCCCATGAACGAAACATCGCGTTGGGTGGCTATTCCCTGCTGGCCAGTCGTCGCGTCGGAGGCGGTAATGATGTGGAGATGCAGCCGGGACAAACGCCCCGTTTCGGCAATTCACCCTGCCTCGAAAGTGAATGGGGGAAAGATTATTTCAGGAAGTTGTACCAGTTCTTTGAAAAAACCGGAATGGATATCCTGGAACATGACGGATCCTATCCCGGCGATATCTGTATCTCAAAGGACCATCCCGGTCATAAAGGGCTGGAAGATTCCCAGTGGAATCAGTTTGTAAAGATCCGGGATTTTTACCGCTGGTGTCGTGAAAACAGTATCTACCTGAATGTACCGGACTGGTATTTCCTGAATGGCAGTAATAAGACCGGGATGGGTTACCGTGAGACCAACTGGTCCCTGCCCCGAAAGCAGCAGGAAATTATAGAAAGGCAGAACATATTTGACGGTACCTGGGAGAAAACGCCCTCCATGGGCTGGATGTTCGTCCCGCTGACCCAGTATCATGGCGGAGGCGTTGCCGCCACGATCGAACCTTTGCATGAACATCTCGATCATTATGGACAACGCCTGGCAAATCTCTTTGGCGCCGGTGTCCAGGCCTGTTACCGGGGACCGCGATTATATGATACGGATGAAACCAGAGCGCTGGTGAAAAAGTGGGTGGATTTTTATAAGAAGCATCGTAAAATCCTTGATTCCGATATCATTCATGTCCGTCGTCCGGACGGGCGTGATCTGGATTGCATTCTGCATGTGAATCCCAATCTGGAAACAAAGGGCCTGGCCATGGTCTTCAATCCCACTTCGAAGATAATCAGGAAAGAAATTACCTTGCCGCTGTATTATACCGGTCTTCGGGATCAGGCCCACATTAGCATCATGGATGGGGAAAATGTCCTCTATGAACTAGACAGGGAATACCGGGTTATCGTACCTATTGATGTCGAAGCTCACAGTCAGATCTGGATTAAAATTAAGAATTAATAATTATAAAACTCTCTGTGCTGCTCCGTGTCTCTTCCGTGTACCTCTGTGTCCAGAAGAGGACACGGAGATTCACCGAGAAGACGCAGAGAACCACGGAGAAAAAAATCGGAGATATACTATGAGAAAACGCGTTGTCACTTTTCTACTGGCTTGTCTGATGATGTACGCAGAAGGCGTTTATTCTGAAGTAAAAGATGTAATCGATCTATCCGGAAAATGGACCTTCCGGATCGATCCGGAGGACAGAGGAATCGGAGAGAAATGGTTTAACCAAATATTGGATGATCCGATCACGTTACCCGGCTCATTACAGGAACAGGGGTATGGTAATAATGTGTCGATGGAAACGGAATGGACCGGAGCTATTATTGATAAATCCTGGTATACGGAAGAAAAATATGCCCCGTACCGTCAGCCTGATAATATAAAGGTCCCTTTCTGGCTGACGCCGGATAAGCATTATGTTGGTGCAGCCTGGTATCAAAAAGTTATAACAATTCCGGACGACTGGCAAAACAGGCAGATTATACTGGAACTGGAACGCTGTCACTGGAACAGTATGGTTTGGGTGGATGAAGAGTGGATCGGTGAGAATAACAGTCTTTCCGCAGCACACCAGTACAAACTGCCCGCAGAAATGAGCCCGGGAGAATACCGGATAACCATTCGCATTGACAACCGGATAAAGATTCAGGTCGGTATTAATGCCCATAGCGTATCCGATCATACCCAAAGCAACTGGAACGGCATAATCGGAGGTATAAACCTGCAGGCAAAACCGGAATTGCATTTTAATGATATCCAGATCTATCCCGATATTAATACGAATATCGTCACCGTAAAGATGGCTGTTAATAATCACTCCGGCGCTGAAACGTCCGGGACGATTATCTTACAGGTGGCAGAAAAGGAATCAGTTAAAAGATCACCGTTCCCTGAAATAAAACAAAAATTCCATATCAGTGAAGGGGAAAACCGATTTGAAATCGCCTATCCCATGGGAGAAAACGTCGTATATTGGGATGAATTTAATCCGTTTCTCTATAGAATTTTGGTGACATTGGAGTCTGCCGGGGTACAGGTATTGACGGAAGAGCGATCGGTCACTTTCGGAATGAGGCAATTCACCGCTGAAGGCACACGCTTTATTCTCAATGAGCGCCCTGTTTTTCTGAGAGGCACACTGGAATGCGCTATCTTTCCGGAAACCGGATATCCGCCGACTGATGTTCCATCATGGGAACGCATCATTAATATCTGTAAGGCACACGGGCTGAACCATATGCGGTTTCATTCCTGGTGCCCCCCGGAAGCGGCTTTTATTGCTGCCGATAAGCTCGGTTTTTATTTCCAGGTTGAGTGTGGAGCCTGGGCCAAAATTGGCGATGGGGATCCAATTGACCAATGGATTTATGATGAGGGAGACCGGATCTTGCAGGCTTATGGTAACCATCCCTCATTTATTCTAATGGCATACGGTAACGAGCCAGGTGGTAAAAATCAGCAAATCTATCTTGGTGAACTGCTTGATTACTGGAAAGAAAAGGATGGACGCCGGTTGTATACAGGCGGTGCGGGCTGGCCCCTGATCCCGGAAAATGATTTCCATAATACGCCGAATCCCCGTATTCAGGGATGGGGAGCCGGTTTATCAAGCCGTATTAACAGCCGGCCGCCGGAGACGGAAACGGACTACCGGGACTTTATCAATAAACAGGGTAAACCGGTAGTCAGTCACGAAATCGGACAGTGGTGTGTTTATCCGAATTTCGAGGAGATTGACAAGTACACCGGCGTATTGAAAGCCGGTAATTTTGAAATCTTCAGGAATGATTTGGAAAAAAAACATATGCTGGATCTGGCGGATGATTTTCTGATGGCTTCCGGTAAGTTGCAGGCGCTCTGCTATAAGGAAGAGATTGAGTCGGCGCTGAGAACACCGGGCATGGGCGGCTTTCAATTACTGGATCTCCATGATTTTCCCGGTCAGGGAACGGCTCTGGTTGGTGTATTGGATGCCTTCTGGGGAGAGAAGGGATATATCACGGCTGAAGAGTATCATCGTTTTGCCTGTGAAACCGTGCCGCTGGTACGGATGAAAAAGCGCACATGGACCGATAATGAAGCATTTCATGCAAATATAGAAATCGCACATTATGGTCCGCGGGATCTGGAGACAGAGGCTGTTCACTGGAAAATCAGTGATAGGAACGGTCGGGTTTTAAGTGCAGGTGATTTAAAAATCAGTGGTATAAGGACGGGTATGCTGAATGAATGTGGCATGCTCACTTTTGATCTGAAGACCCTGGAAGAACCGGTTGCTTTAAACCTGGAAGTGTTCATCCCCGGCACTTTGTATGCCAATGACTGGGATTTCTGGGTATATCCGTCAAAACCGGCTAAAACATCTATAAAAGATATCTATGTCGCAAAGAAATGGGATAAAAAAGCTGTGCAGGTACTCGAATCCGGTGGTATGGTTTTATTCACACCGCATCCCGCGCAAATAGAATCGGATGAGTATGGACCCATCCCGGCCGGATTCAGTTCCATTTTCTGGAATACAGCCTGGACAAACCGGCAGCCTCCACATACCCTGGGCATTCTTTGTGATCCTGAACATCCGGTTTTTAATCAGTTTCCGACGGATTTCCACAGCAACTGGCAGTGGTGGGAACTTGTCACACAGGCTCATCCGTTTATACTTAATCCGATGCCGCCGGAGTTAAGGCCACTGATTCAGATGATCGATGACTGGTTTACGAACCGTCGCCTTGGATTGGTTTTCGAGGCAAAAGTCGGTGAAGGCCGTTTACTCGCCTGCGGGATCGATATCGAAAACAACCTGGAAGAGCGGCCGGTAGCCCGTCAACTACGATATGCATTGCTTCAATATATGAAAAATGACCATTTCAATCCTGCTGCAAAACTCGATCCCGCTCAAATAGAAGCCCTTCTGGTCAAACCCCTGTTAAACAAAGCCATGGGCGGAAAAGCCTGGTTTTTTTATAGATGAAATTATTGTTCAATAAAGCAAAAATATTCTTTGTTTTTGTTATGTAATTAATTATTTTAATATGAAATTTTAAAATAGTTTGTTTTGTCTTGAAAAAAACAAATAATAAATTTCAGCATGATGCAGTTGATTGTCCTATTCTTCAGTTGATTAAACCTGTAGACGATCTGAACAGTTTAAAAAAATTTTGTAAACGCGCCTTGCAGAAATTGACCAGTCCCCAACTTTAAATAAACGAAACATACAAGACATATAACAAAATGGGATGTTGCCATGAATCAAAGTATCAAACACACCGCATGTGCCCTCTGGCTCTCTTTTATCTTTGTTTGTATCGTTACCGGACAAACAACAGGTAAAATCGCCGGATATGTAGAAGATGCCAGTTCCGGGGAAGCTCTGGCCGGAGCGAATGTTTTTATTCAGGGAACCAGTCTCGGCGCCTCAACGGACCTGGAAGGTAATTATTATATTATTAATGTTCCGCCCGGTACCTATGATGTGGTGATTCAGATGATCGGTTATAAGGAAATGACCTTCAAAAATGTGCGTGTCAGTACGAATACCACCCTGACAATCAACGGCGAAATGGAACAGGCGATCATGGAAGGTGAAACCATCGTTGTCGAAGTAGATAAGGTCGCCACCAAAAAAGACCAGACCGGATCCTCATTGACGATCAGTTCCGACCAAATGGAACTCTTACCGGTTGAGAGTATAAGCGGGGTGGTCAGTATGCAGGCGGGAGTGGTTGCCGGTCATTTCCGAGGCGGCCGGGCAACAGAAGTATCCTATCT
This sequence comes from uncultured Calditrichota bacterium, assembly GCA_964410215.1. GTDB lineage: Bacteria > Calditrichota > Calditrichia > Calditrichales > CAYPHA01 > CAYPHA01. The sequence continues at coordinate 26,861 of CAYPHA010000051.1, forward strand.
TGTTGACGGACTTCAGGTTGACGAGGGCTTTGGCGGTACCGGACGTGCCGTTACCATTGAAACAGAAGCCATCGAAGACCTCGAAGTGATTAAGGGAACCTTCAATGCCGAGTATGGAAGGGCGATGAGCGGCGTTGTCAATGCCGTCACTAAAGAAGGCGGCAGAAACTGGCACGGATCTTTCTCGAGTAGTCTCTCGAATTATTTTACGAGTCATACGGATGTATTTCTGGGACTGGATGAAGGATACCTGACACGTAATCTGAGTCAGGATTACAAACTTCAGCTTGATGGACCGATCTGGAAAGACAAAATAAACTTCTTTGGAAACTACCGCCGGCAGATTATAAACGGACATCTTAATGGAATCCGCCGTTTCACCGCACGGGACTACAGCGATTACACAAGTGGAAATCCCAATGATTGGCATATTGAAAATACCGGTGATAATGAAATAGTCAGTATGAATAAAGGGTGGTATCATTCCTTTCTTGGAAAAATTACCTTCAAACCCATTTCCAGATTAAAAATGAGTACCATGTTCACCTTTAATGACGATATAGGGAGAGGATACAGCCATGGTCTTAAATATAATCCGGATTATCCCGGGAATAATTACCACAGGTCCTACATGTATACGTTTACCTTGAATCATACGCTTGCGCCCTCTCTGTTTTATGAATTCAAAGCTTCATTCATAGACAATAAATATGATTCTTATAAATTTGAAGATCCCCTGGATGAACGCTATTTGCATCCCCGCTACAATGGTACGGGGCATACCGGATTTAGCACGGGTGGTCTGGCAGGACCTGGTAAATCGATGTCTTATTACGAAGATACCAATATTAAATATGATATTACCTGGCAGGCTAATATGAACCATAGCTTCAAAGCAGGTGTGCTGTATACCCATCATTATATTAATAAAGACCGTATAGATGTGCGTAATAAATGGTCCGGTCTTCCTGAAGAAAACCAGTTTGTCGTCGATCCGCAAACGGGGAAAATCGACTGGCCCTATTATGAACTGGAAATAGTACCGCAAACGGAAAAAACAATGGGCATCTATGAAGTGGAACCCTTTGAATTCTCCGGTTATTTACAGGATAAGATGGAATTTGAAGACATGGTAATCAATCTCGGTCTCCGCTATGATTATTTCTATTCGGACCAGGTCTATCCGACGGACCGCCGTAATCCATCAAACCAGCTGAACCTGCCCGACAGCATGATGACCACTTATAAAAAAGCCGATCCGCAAACACAACTGAGTCCGCGTCTTGGACTGGCGTATCAGCTGGGTGACCGGGCGGTACTGCACTTCAGTTATGGACATTTTTTTCAGATGCCACCCATGTATGCGCTTTATGAAAATAATATCTTCCGTGTACCTGTCAACGATTTCGGTACCACTATGGGAAATGCCGAATTGCATCCCCAAAAGACGGTCCAGTATGAAATCGGTCTGTGGCAGGAGTTGCTGAAAGGTCTGGGTGTTGAAGTCTCACTTTATTATAAAGACATCTATGACCTGCTGAGTACCCGGATCATCTCAACCTATAACCAGATTGAGTATGGATTATACACAAACAAGGACTATGGGAATGCACGCGGTTTGGAGGTTAAAGTTGATTTTACTATGCGACCGATATTTGCCAGCATGAACTATACCCTTGCCTATACAAAGGGAAATGCGGATAATCCGACACAGACATTTACCCGTGCCGGAAACAGTATGGATCCGATCAAACGCCTTATTCCGATGAGCTGGGACCAGAGACATACGCTGAACCTGACAGCAGGTTATTCAACTCCGAAATATGGTGTTACCCTTACCGGTTATTATAACTCAGGAACACCATACAGCTTTACGCCGCAGCCGGAAAGCCCCCTGACACTGATCAATTTATATCAGAACAATGACACGAAACCGACAACGTATTCTGTTGACCTGAATTCCTATTACGCGTTTTCGGTATTTGGCGATATCCGGGCCAGAGTTACCCTGCGTGTCTATAACCTGCTCGACCGTAAAAATGCAGCCTGGGTGTATAATGATACCGGTCAGGCCTACACAACAGTCGTACGGGAAGCTGATATAGTCTCTCACAGGAGTAATTTCAACAATTATTATGATCGTGTAAAAAATCCAACGGCCTTCTCTGCGCCAAGGGAAATTAAAATAGGACTTGGTTTTGAATTCTAAAGAAAATAGGGATGAGTATAAAAAAAGGTGAGTTAACGTAACATGAAAAACATTCTATTTGCATTTTTTCTTCTGTCATTCATCATTTTAAACGGAAGCCTGGACGTTTTTGCGCAGGGGCGCCTTTACGAGGGACCTGAAGATCCGGCTGCGGATCCTTCGGAAATGCGTGAAGGCTATATGAATGGTAACCGTGTACTGCTCTACTTTCAAAATCAGGGGAAGATTGCAGATATTTTTCGGTTTGGTTACAATAATCCGCGCGACAGCAAATGGCCTAATAATTACCTCGGTACAAGGATGATCGATGTGGGCACTTTTGTCGTATTCAGCAAAGTCTATGTCACAGAGGACTCGATACCGGTTACAGATCTTGATGAGGTCGCCGGATTAAGAATGGCCGGACAAATCGATTCACTGATATTCGTTCAATCCGGATGGGGTTGGATTGCTGATAAAAACTATGATGAAACCGTCATATGGCAATTCCACCCGGTTAAAGGATATCTCAATCCGACCCAGGATTATGTGGCCATGAGCAATAAACCGGATTCCTGGCCTCTTGAAGGATGGCCTTCCCGTGGATTTGAAACCAAATGGCCAGGGGAATGGAACGGTCGTTTCGGCAGGGGGATCAAGTATGCTGACCTGGAAAGCTACTATGTTACAAATGACGCTCAGGATCTGGAAAAAATTGTACAGCGAGGTGATCCCGAAGAGAATGTAATCAAGGAAGGTCGAAGGTATTATCCCAGACCGGGGAGATATATCGGTGATCTGAATCCGGGCGTGACCGTGCAAAAAGGATATCCCTGGGGCGGATTGGGCCTGCGGGTGGCTGCACGTGGTTTTCAATGGAACAACCCGGAGGCAAAGGATATTATTTTCTGGGAGTTTGATATAACCAATATTTCCGACTATGATCTGCCGATAAGCGGTTTCGGTTATGATATCGATATGGCCCTGGGTGACGAACATTCGCCGGATGACGATGTTGGGTATTTCAACAAAGAATTGGATATGGTTTATGTATGGGATTGGGATGGTGTCGGTGTCGGGGGGTTGATACCCGGGACTTTTGCTACCGCTTATCTGGAAAGTCCGGGACTGGCCTATGACAATATCGATAATGATGAGGACGGTCTTGTCGATGAGAAACGTGATAATCCTGCCGGCAATCTTATTGGGCCGTATGACAATATCGAAAATCTTTCTAATTTCCTTGCATTCTATAATTTAGATGAAAGTGATCTGAAGGAGCATTATGAAGGCGATGAGGACCAGGATTGGCAGGACGGACTTGATTTAAACGGTAACGGAACCTATGCAATGCTGAATGATGAAGGTTACTGGGTTCCGGAACCTGGCGAGCAACCGGGTGATGATGTGGGCCTTGATGGCGTTGGTCCGTTGGATATCAATTATAATGGTCCGGATGAAGGAGAATGTAATCATAAACCGGATTTTCGGGAAGGTGAAGGCTGTGAACCGAATTTTGCTGTCACCGATGTATCGGAATCCGACATGTTGGGTTTAACAACATTTCGGCTGATGCAGGATACCGAACGATCGAGTAAGAATTGGTTTCACATCGATGATGAAACATGCTTCGAATTCCTCGATGCACGTGTATTTGAAGAATTTTCCGGTGCACAACCCCAACGACTCGGGTTTGCAGCAACTTCATCGACATTTTCACTTTATAAAGGACGGACAGAAAGGATTTCAGTCGGCCTGCTTCACGCTTATGAAAATTTACAGGAAATATCCGCTCCGGGGCATATTGCAAGAAATCTGTTTGTATTGAAAAAAACGACACAGATCATTTATGAATCCGATTACCGCTTTGCCCAACCTCCCCTTCTTCCGACTCTGACCGCAACCGCTGGTGACGGTAAGGTGTTTTTAAGCTGGGACGATCTTGCAGATAAATACACGCGTGAACCCTTTCTTGGCAGGATCAATGATTTCGAGGGATATAAACTGTATAAATCGACGGATAAATATTTTCAGGATACCGAAATCATTACGGATAATCAGGGTGCCAGAGCGAGTAAAAAACCCATTTTCCAATGCGATCTCGTTAATGATATTTTCGGTAATGCGGATTTTGGCGAAGTCGGCGGTGTGGAATATTACCTCGGTGATGATACAGGGATCAGCCATTATTTTGTCGATGATCAGGTCCAGAACGGCCGGACCTATTACTATGCCATCGTCGCCTATGACTTCGGTGCTCCGGAAATCGGGGACGGCATTTCACCGACGGAAAATAATATTACCATAGAATTGGATGAGGCGGAAGAAATTATCCGCATGGGTAAAAATGTAGCGGTTGTCGTTCCTCATCAGAAAGCAGCCGGATATCAGGATCCCTCCATTACTGAAAATGAAACCGACCTGATTGGGAATGCGTCGGTCGTTCCCAGTATTTACGACCGGGATGCAGTTAAGGCTAATCATACTTATAAGGTAAAGTTCAGCACAGATACACTAGGCACCGTTGTCAGGGATCAGAACCGGAGACATCCGCTCGATCTGGTTACGGTAAACAACGGGTTAAAAGTATACGATGTAACGGCAGGAAACAAATTAGTATATGAGGAAAATGTAAATAGTTACCCTTTTAAGAATATCATGGAACGTGATGACAGGAATACCACACTGCTGGAAGGACAATCCAAAGTTGTTAAAACACGATATTATACATCCGCTGAACTTAAGACCGATAGCTTTGACGGTATCCAACTCATTTTAACCGGAATGAATGGATATTTTCCACCAGAGCATACAATTCCAGCGCCACAGGGCGGTATGAATCCGGAATCCAGTGGCTGGTTGACCGGAAATGCTCCGATGACGGTGAAACCCAGTAAGTATGAATATTACGGTTTCCCCTTCATGTATGATATTATTTTTACAGATAATGATTCAGCCTATGTAGGTATCGTATCACGCAGTACCGGAGTTTCAAATCTGAATAGCGCCGGTGCGGAATTTCTCTTTAACGAAGCGTTTCCGTTTTATGTCATAAACAGGCATTCCGTCAATGCAGAAGGTGAGTATGAACGAATGGATCTGATCGTTGAGGACCTGAATATGAACGGTCGTTACGATATTCTGGAGGACCGCGTGTTGGTTGGCCATGCAACCATCAGGGTAAGCAATTTCGGTACGCTTATCGGATGGGGAGGGACGGTTTTCGGGATTGACTTTCTCGGAGCCGAGAATGAGAATGATTTGCCGTCGGATGGAGACATTTACCGGTATGATTTTTTGAGACCGTTCAGTACCCAGGACTCGATCATGTTTACAGTTGAAGGATCAGCTGAGATCTCCGAAATGAATCTGAATTCGACAATGGATGACATTAAGGTCGTACCGAATCCGTATGTAATGACGAACATGATGGAGCCCGCCGTTGCGAACAAGTTTCTGAATCAGCGCCGAAGA
>CAYPHA010000052.1:0-2541 GCA_964410215.1 uncultured Calditrichota bacterium
ATTTTCCAAGCCGGGAATAATAGTTGACGAGCCGGGTTACGAGTTCAATGCGGTTAGACAAATCCGGAACCATGTACAGTGTTTTATTTATTTCTGAAGTTGCGCGTTCAAAGTCGCCCGATTCTTCCAGCCAATCCAGGTAAATGTTTAATACAAGCTGCTGATAGGGCGATTTCATCTCCGGGCAGGACTCCAAAACGCCGGCCAGAATCTCCTCCGCCTTTTTATCAAGGTGTTGTTTCCGTTTTGACAACGCCTGTTTCAACTGAACGGAGATATATGTGGAATCACATGCAGGCATTTGAAGTTGTTCAAATTCTTTATCGGCAAGCGCATAATTACCGTTCAGATAATAGACATCGGCAAGGCGGAAACGAATGGCACGTTTCTGTTCTTCCGTCAGATTTTTTCCAAGTGCTTTTTTCAGGTATAACTGTGCATCCTCATAGTTTCCGGTAAGCACGCTCAGATCACTGTATTCAATAATCGCTTCCGGATACAGGACTGATTTTTCATGATTGTTAATCAATTTCATCAGTTCCCGCGAGGCTTCCTGATAATGCCCCAGATCGATATAGATCCGCCCGCCGATCAATAATGTTTCAGCCATTGTAGCGGCATCCACTTCCGATGCCATGATTTTATCTATAAAATTACGGGCCTGTTCGATATTTCCTTTCCGATAATGGCTGACGGCTGCTTTAGCCATGGCCGGAAAATACTCATGGCTGCCGGGATAACGATCCAGTATGATATTGAAATTACCGGATGCACCATCATAATCCCCGAGTTCTATTAAAAGACTGCCTGCTTTATAAAGGCCTTTTGATGCAAAAACATGTTCCGGATACAGGATACGAATCGTTTCATAGGCTTTAACAGCTTCTTCCTTATTACCCAGTTTTTCGTAGGAATCCCCTATTTTATACCAGCTTTCCCCCGCCCGGCTGCTTTTCGGAAATTCCAGGGCCAGTGACTGAAACTCGATTCGTGCCTGTTTATAATCCTCAAGCAGGAACAGGGACATACCCGCATAATATTTTGCTTCATCATTTTTCGGACTTTGCGGGTAATCATTATAGTATTTAATAAACTGCTGTGCGGCCAGGTCATAAAATTCCTGGTTATACAGTTTTACGGCATAGGAGAAGTCATCACTCTGAGATTGCGCCAGACTTTTTCCGGCAATAAGAAATAAAATTAAAAAAAGTACACGTTTCATAGTTGGATCCCGTAACTGCCTTATTCCGTTTCCAACGGTGTAAGGTTGGCATAGCGTTTTACCAGTTTTTTCGTAATTCCTTCATCAGTGAATTCAACTGTTATTTTCATGTTATCCCCGCTGCCTTCCAGGCTCAGGATTTTACCCTTACCGAACGTTGAATGGTAAACACCCTGACCGACTTTGAAGGTATCATCCGGTCCCGTATCGCTATCACCGGCATTGATGTATGATTGTATTTTTTTTCTTCGTGATCTTGAACGCGTCGACTTCGTTATCTCGGCCGGCCGCGCCGAAGCCCTCAGCTGGATCAGTTCTGCCGGAATTTCATCCAGAAATAGCGACGGCGTCGTCTGTACATGATTACTGTACCTGCGCCTGCTCGATGCATAACTAAGATAAAGGCGGTTCTGCGCCCGCGTGAAGCCAACATACAACAACCGTCGCTCCTCCTCCAGCTCATTCATGTCAGCTGAACTGCGCTGCAAAGGCAGCAGCCCCATTTCAAGTCCGGTAATGTAAACGACCGGAAATTCCAGACCTTTAGCAGCGTGGAGAGTCATCAGGGTTACGGCGTTGGCTTCGGAATTCCAGGAGTCGATGTCCGTCATCAGACTAACCTCTTCAAGGAAAGCGGCAAGGCTGTTGTCCAGTCCCTGCTCCTCTTTTTCCTCGCAGAACTGTTCGATGCTGTTGAACAGTTCCCTGATATTGGTAACCCGGGATTCGCTTTCGTAAGGGTCGTATTCGGTTTTATAATGGTGCATGATGCCCGTTTCAGAGGCGAGTGTTGAGGCAAGTTCCACGGCGGACAGTTCCGAACTGAGGGTGATGTAATTTGTTATAAGCTCATAAAACTCCAGAACCCTGGAACTCATTGCAGGGGATATCGCGGCGATTTCTTTTACACGCCCCAGGGCATCAAAAAGATGGAGCTGTTCCATATCAGCAAATTTTTCAATCTTAGAAATGGTTGTCTCCCCGATACCCCTCAGGGGAAAGTTCACCACGCGCTTAAGAGCAATACTGTCTGCGGGATTTACGACCAGTTTCAGGTAAGCCAGGACATCTTTAATTTCTTTTCTGTCATAGAACTTGGTTCCACCTACAATTTTATGAGAAATGGCATTTTTACGCAGTTCGTCTTCAATTGCCCGGCTCTGTGCATTGGTGCGGTAAAGAATGGCAATATCATTAAAACTGCGTTTATAGGTATACATTTCATCATGGATGGCTTCTACAATCTTTTTTGCTTCCTGTACCTCATCCGAAGCGATATGCAGCCGTATCCGCTCTCCGGCTTCGAGATTCGTCCACAG
>CAYPHA010000052.1:2641-32456 GCA_964410215.1 uncultured Calditrichota bacterium
TCAAAATCGAGGGCATTATTCTCTTTCAGAAATTCCTGATAGGCTTTATAAATATCAGGGAGATATTCATCGAGTCCGTCACCTTCCTGCCGAACCAGTTCGTCATAGGTAATATATTGATTTTTTATCTTGGATAAGCGGTTTTGAATCATTTTAGCCGAATACAGTTGCTGCGGGATACTCAAGGCACTGATAATCTTTTTAAGTGAACGGACCTGGTCATCAACATCGTAAATTGAAAAATTCTGCGCATAACCCAGGTGGTGCCCTTCCATTCGTAAAATGCGGGCACAGACACTGTGGAAGGTTCCTATCCAAATCGATTTAATATGGTTTCCAATGAGTTGTTCCACACGTTCCTTCATTTCACTTGCGGCTTTATTTGTGAATGTAACCGCCAGCACATTCGCGGGATTCACCTTTTTTTCTTCTATCAGATACGCAATTCGGTAGGTAAGTGTCCTCGTTTTCCCACTTCCGGCCCCGGCAAGCACCAGGACCGGTCCGTTCACCATTTCCACGGCTTTCTTCTGTTCCGGATTTAGATCTGAAAAATTGATTCCCATTAACGTTCCTCAGTTTTGCCTTTTATTTCGCTGTTCTCTTCTTACCTGTCTGCGCACTTTATCAAAGGCGGCTTTGGCTCTGTTGTGTTCCCTGAGCGTTCTTGAAAAGGTGTGCCCGCCATCTCCCCTTGCAACAAAGTACAGATAGTTTGTCTCTGCCGGAAAAAGTGCCGCAATAATGGAAGACTTCCCCGGGTTATTAATGGGTCCGGGTGGTAATCCTGCATAACGATACGTATTGTACGGCGAATCGATTTTCAGATCCCTTTCCAGAAGTCTTCTCGGCGGCCCATCGATAATAAATTGTATAGTCGGATCTGCCTGCAACCGCATACCCCGTTTCAATCGGTTATAATAGACGGAGGCGATGACCGGTCGCTCTTCATCCAGGATAGCTTCCCCTTCGATAATGGAAGCCAGCGTAATCACTTTTTCCCGACTCATGTCCAGACGCTTCATGGCATGCCGGACACTGTCTGTATTAAATAAAGACAGGGTCCGTTTTACCAGGAAATCAAGGATTTCCCTCTCTTTTATTCCCCAATAGAACGCGTAGGTATCGGGAAGCAGATACCCCGTCAGATCCATCTGTTTGATGCCATATAGACCAACAAACGAATCGTCGACACATAATGAATCCAGAACCTGTTTACTGACACCCAGCTTTCTGCTCAGTACGGACGTGATCTGATCGTTTTCCCATCCTTCCAACAGGGTGACACTTATTTCCTTTGCACGGGCCCGGGTCAGATACTCGAGCAATTGAGCGTCATTCAGCCCGGTCGGAACATCAAACAGTCCGGCCTTGAGTTTTGTATCATAACCCAGGGTAACGGCCCATAATTTAAATAACTTTTCATCATTAATCAGGCCATGTACTTTAAGCGAATCACTTATCCGGCCCAGTGAAGCACCTTTTGGAATCAGAATTTCGACACGGTGCTTTTCCAGCAGGTCAGAATCCGGCAATTCGAAATAATTAAGCCCATCGATGACAAGTAATGGTAACAGAAAAACCAGCAGAATAAGCAGCCGGTAACGTTTTTCTATAAAGCATCGAATTTTTTTTTGTTTCATTTTTGCTGTTCGGCAAAGCGTTCCCTTTCCAAACGACGGGATTCATCAATTATCCGCTCGTATAAACGGCGAATCGCTTCGTCACTCAAGGGTCCGGGGTTTTTACTCTGAACATTTTCCACAACCTGTTCTTCTCTTGCAGGAACATAAACGGGCATATCCAGATGACGCTTTATATGGCCAATATCAATGGCATACCCGGCCCGTTCATTCAACAACCGGACCATTATTTCATCAACATCGTCAATTTTCTTCCGCAGTTGGTCGATTTGTTCGAGATAGTTCTCTTTCATTCGTATCACTGTCCCTCTGGAAATAGTACCCACGAACTGCTCAGGAAAATAATAAACTTTAATTTAAAAAATATTAAATAGTTAAGCAATTTAAACCTTTAGCGGAGTTTATTTAAGCGCAGACCGGTATTCATCGATAAATGCTTCTACTGTTGCATCGGATTCAATGTTTTCATTAACAGGAAAGTGCTTAACCGATATGTATGGGTGCTTTTGAGAGAAGCCTAAAAGAACAAGACGCAGGAACTCGCCGTCGGCGCCGCCGCCGACAATAAAAGGAGGCGTGCCATCCACTATGAGGCTGCTCTGTTCATGGGCATAAAGAATCAGAGTAATTTTTGGGTACGTGTCGCGAAACCGCTTCATCGCTTTTTCCGATCCGTGAAAGAGAACAATGACGCATTCCTCTTCTGCCAACCCGTTATAGGTTTCCCGGAACGTCATCTCATCAAGCTTTACCGGCGGCCTCCGGTTCCCGTAATAGAAAGCCGAAGAATCCAGATAACTAAGTATCGTTATGCTGTGCCCGAAGATCTCCTTTTCATACGTCTTTCTTAAACAGAGGCTGTCCGGAAGGGCATTTGTCAACACTATCCGCTCCCTGTTCTGCATGAAAAACGGCAGGGTGAAGGATGTTTCCGGTATAAACTCCTGGTCACCAGGGGCTATAATGTCCGGAGTTAAATAACTGTAGCTTTTCAGAATACTGCGGTTCAGCTCCGGAAAGGGATAGGTATTAAGGAAGTCACCGCCATCAATAAATAGCAGGTTCGGATTTTCCTTTTTTTTCTCTTTAACGATCGTGATGATTTTTGACAATCCGCCCAGTGGTGGGTTACCACACCTGCAATTTTCCACATTTCCATTGAGATTGGAATAGTAAAGTATTTCTATCACGTTATTATCATTTCCGGGATGTTGATCCGGAGGATCGTCAGCGGCAAATAATGCAAGGTTTAAAACGGAAAAAAGAAAAATGACTGTTTTATATAAGAAACAACGAACAGGCATAGGACGTTTTTCTATCCTCTGATAATAATCTGATCCCTCCGGAAGCCGACCGATACATATTTTACGGGGACATTGCATGATTGTTCAATATGTTCAATATAGGCCCGCGCACCTTCCGGAAGTTCTTCATATGTAAGCGCGCCGGACGTGGCTGCTTTCCACCCCTGTATGGCTTCATATACGGGTTCAATTTCTTCCAGGCAACTCTGGTCTGCCGGAAATGATTCAAGTAGCTCACCTTTATATTTATAGGCCGTGCAGACATAAATCGTATCAAAATGGTCCAGTACATCCAGTTTAGTCAGGGCGAGGTTGGTAATGCCGTTTACCATGATTGAATAACGGGCAGCTACAAGATCCAGCCATCCGCATCTTCGCGGGCGGCCGGTGGTTGCACCGAATTCTCCGCCGATTTTACGGAGTTTCTCACCATCTTCTCCATGATTCTCCGTTGGAAACGGACCGTTTCCAACACGGGTCTGATAGACTTTCAGTACGCCGGTTACCTCATCAATACCGGTCGGTGGCACACCGGAACCAATAGTGCATCCGCCGGCAAGCGTATGCGATGATGTTACATAAGGATAGGAACCATAATCGACATCGAGCAATGTTCCCTGGGCCCCTTCAAGGAGTATATTTTTGTTTTTCATGCGGTATTTATGAACGATATCCAGTGTTTCACGGATATAGGGTCTGATAGCTTCCGCATACTTCTTTCCGACTTCCTGCATTTCATCTTCATTCATGCCCGCGCCTTTGTAATAGGTTTGGAAGAGAAAATTTTTAGATGCCACATTTTCACTGATTTTCTGCTCGCGGATACGATCATTTATCAGGTCAACCGCGCGTATTCCGATCCGGTTATATTTATCCGAATAAGCCGGTCCGATACCACGACCGGTTGTTCCGATCTGTTTCGCTCCTTTATCCTGTTCGGAGAACTGATCCAGTTGCTTATGATAGGGAAATATAATATGCGTCCGCGGCGATACCAGGATACGCTCTTTAAAATCGACACCGGCCTCGCTGAGATAGTCCAGTTCAGAAATAAAGGCTTCAGGGTCAAGGACAACGCCCTCTCCGATAATGCACACAACCCCCGGCCTCAGGATCCCACTGGGTATCAGATGAAGAACGAATTTCTGTTCACCGATGTAAACGGTATGTCCGGCATTGGCACCTCCCTGAAAGCGCACCACCAGGTCCATTTTCTCACTGAGCACATCGATAATCTTTCCTTTTCCTTCGTCTCCCCACTGGCTGCCGACAACGACTTGAACAGGCATAACACTCCTCAAAAAGAAAACTCCGGCACTGAAGATACCGGAGTCTGATATAAAATATTTTTGTATTAATTCATTATAGGGCTTCTAAGGCTGATTCCAAATCCGGTTTGATCGTAAAGACACTGATAAGCTTGGTTATTTTCAGCAAGTTTTCGATACGGTCGGAAACATGTATTAAAACCATATGCCCATCATTATTTTTCAGCGTGGTAATTGCTCCTATGAGAATACCCAATCCCGAACTATTCATCCATTCAACTTTCTCAAGATCGATGACAATTTTTTTCTTATTCTCATCGATTAATGCATTGATTTTATCATTAATCTGCCCTGCCTCAGGTCCTCCCATTATCTTTCCTGATAAGGCAAGAATTACGACTCCATCTTTTTCATCGAGTTGAATGCTCATAATATAAATCCTTTATTAGGGATTAAGCCTTTTTAGTTTTCCAGTCGACAACAATCGGGCTGGCCACGAACATCGATGAATATGTCCCGATAATAACGCCTATAATCAAGGCCAGTGCAAAGGTACGTAACACTTCGCCTCCGAAAAAGTATAGCACTATCACAACAACGAGTGTCGTTGTTGAGGTCATGACTGTACGGCTGAGCGTCTCATTCACACTTCTGTTTACCAGACCGGGCAGATCTTTCATGGATTTTTTACTGGCCTTAACATTCTCCCTGATTCGGTCATAAACGACAATGGTATCATTGAGGGAATAGCCGACAATCGTTAAAACAGCCGCAATAATGGGCGCTGATAGTTCGATATCAACGATTGAAAAAATGCCGAGTGTGATGATCACATCATGAAGCAGCGCGGCGATGGCGCCGATCGAAAACTTGAATTCAAAGCGCCACATGATATAGATCAGGATCAGAATCATTGCCCAAAATATAGCATACAGTGCTTTAAGAATCAATTCCCTCCCCACTTTCGGACCGACTTTTTCGACCCGCTGTACAACGAAGGGGTTATCGGTCAGATTATCACTGATCACCTTTTCCATAGCTGTTGAAATCTCTTCAGCCTTTTCTGCGACACCGGTACGGATGGAAATTTCATTCTCAGATCCGAAATGCTTAATTTCAGCTTCGCCATACCCTTTAGAGCTGAGAAGTGTCCGGATACTTTGAATTTCGACATCTTTTTCAAATTGCAGATGGACAAGCGTACCACCTGTAAAGTCGATATTGTACCGGGGGCCACCGTGCAGTATCAGTGAAATAATCGACGCGGCAAGCAGAACGATACTCACGATATAGCTGATCTTCCGACTGTCTATAATTTTAAAATTCGCGTTTTTAAAGAAATGCATGGTTGTTTGTTCTCCTATCTGCCTCAAATGTTATATACTGAGCTTTTTAATCGCTGATTTTTCCAGAGAATAATCGAACACGACACGGGTGACAACGATTGCTGTGAACATACTGGCAACAATACCGATCATCAGTGTCAGGGCAAATCCCTGAATGGGACCTGAACCAAATGTATACAGGACCAGACCGGCAATAAACGTGGTGATATTGGCATCCAGAATCGTAATGAACGCTTTTCCATATCCCAGTTCAATGGATGCTCTTACCGTTTTACCGCGATCCAGTTCTTCGCGGATCCGTTCGAAAACAAGCACATTCGCATCAACAGCCATACCAATTGTCAGAATAATACCGGCGATTCCCGGCATTGTGAGTGTCGCATGGAAGGAGGCCATAACAGCCATGATGAATACAATATTCAGCATCAATGCCATATCGGCTACAAGTCCGGAAAGACGATAATAAAAAACCATGAACACCATTACGATCAACAGACCGATCATGGCGGAATAACTGCCGGCACGGATCGAATCCAGCCCGAGGGAAGGACCAACCGTCCGTTCTTCAATGATCGTAACCGGTGCCGGCAGGGCTCCGGCTTTCAGCACTACCGCCAGATCCTGCGCTTCTTCCATCGTTTCCAGACCGGTGATACGGGAACGCCCGTTGGAAATTTTAACACGTATTTCCGGTGCCAGGAAGACTTTATTATCCAGAATGATGGCCAGGCGCTTATTAATATTCGCCCCGGTGACACGGGAGAAAATGCGTGACCCGGCATCATTGAGGGTCAGTGAAACTTCATATTTTCCAATGGAACTGGGATCATTCGGATCACCGGGTGCGGGAAAGGCATCGGCAATGGTTTCACCGCTCAGTTCCACATTTTTATTGACAAGATAAACTTCATAATACCGCTCTTCATACTTGGGTTTGGCATTCCACAGGAACTGCGCATCGCCGCCTTCCTCTTCCAGAATCCTCTGGATTTCCGGCAATTCCATGATCGCCCTGAATTTAGCTTCTTTTTCAACGGGGACCAGCAGTGTCTGGCGATTGTAAGGATCCAGGAAAAATATACCTTCTTCAAAGAGGGTCTCAACGGAATCCGCCGCAGCCGTTTTCACCGTATCCCCTTCTTCTACACCGAACATATCTTCCAGGGCGACTGCTGTCGTATCCTTTTCCTCCTCCTCTGCTTCAACCAGCGTATCCGAAGGTGATATCTGGGATAGAATATAATCATTTATCTTTTCCGCAACCTGTGAGCTAACCACATTATCTTTGAGAAGCTTGAATTGGAGTAAGGCCGTCTTTCCGATCAACTGGCGTACACGAGTCGGATTGGTCACTCCTGCCAGCTCCACGATAATCCGCCGGTCTCCCTGACGCTGTATGGTCGGCTCAGAAACACCGAATTCATCGACACGGTTACGAAGTATTTCCAGTGAGCGGGCAACAGCTTCCGTCGACTGATCCCTGAGGAAACCAAGGACATCGCCTTCGTCACGCCGTTCTACCGAACCAAAATAACGGACAATGCTCACATTTTTTTCTTTGAGCCTGTCATTAAAAACAGAAATAAAATCCTCATCCGTCAGTTCAACCTGCTCCACCGTTTCATCCAATGCCTTCATGAAGGTTTCATTCTTGTTTTTGGCAAGCTTATTCAATAATTCCTTCATATCCACTTCAAGGACGACATGCATACCGCCCTGTAAATCCAGTCCAAGATTGATTGTCTGCGATTTCAAATCGAAGAACTCTTTCTGATTATTGAGGTGCATGGCCTCTCTTTCTTCTTCCGTCATCGAATTGTATTTGTAAGTCGGATAAAGCAGGTATACAGCGACCAGAATAACCACCATAATCAGGATGAATTTAGTTGTTGTTTTTGATCTCATGAAACGATTAAACCTCCAGGTTATGCATCTGTTTTACAGACTTTGATGCGTTCTATGCAAAATCTTTAAATTTATGTTTAGTACCCGTTAAAGTCAAACAATTTTTAGACTGATACAAGGCAATCGGTAACGGGAGCGGGTTATTACCGAAGCATATCAAGAAACGCATCCTCTCCGATAATTTTCACCCCGAGAGATTCCGCTTTTTTCAGTTTTGATCCGGCTTTTTCACCGGCGAGCAGGTAATCCGTATTTCCCGAAACAGAAGAACTGACCGTACCACCGTGTCGTTCAATCATATCGGCGGCTTCTTCGCGTTTCATGGTGGGCAGCGTCCCGGTTAAAACAAAGGTCAGACCTTTCAGGAGGCCGGTTGGGGCCACTTCTTCCTGCTCTTCCATCGTGAGACCGGCTTCAGCAAGCCTGTTGAGGATGTGCGCATTAATCTCCTGGTTGAAAAATGTGGTAATACTGTCCGCCATCCGCTCTCCGATGCCGTCGATTTCAGTAAGCTCCTCTTTCGTTGCATTTTTAAGTCTGGGAAGTGACCGGAAACGTCGTGCCAGGAGGCGTGCGGCAGTAGCACCGACAAAGGGAATACCGATAGCAAAGATCAAACGATGAAGGGGCTGTTTTTTACTGGCTCTGATACCTTCAATGAGGTTCTGCGCGCTTTTTTCACCCATTCGCTCCAGTGTCGCCAGATCCGTTTCACTCAAGTGATAAATATCCGCGATGTCCCGTATGCGTTTTTCCCTTACCAGCAATTCAACAGCAGCCGAACCAAGCCCTTCGATATCCATCGCACCACGGCTTGCAAAATGTTCAATTCTGCGTACAACCTGATCTGGACAGTGCGGGTTCGGACAGCGCAGAGCGGCTTCACCTTCGATGCGTACGACGGCGGATTTACACGCGGGGCAGGAACCGGGTATTTCCAGGGTTTTGGAATCCGGCTGACGGCGCTCTTCAATAACGCGTACCACTTTGGGAATGATATCGCCGCCCTTTTCGATAAAAACCGCATCATTAAGTCTGATATCTTTACGCTCTATTTCGTCCGCATTGTGCAATGTAGCACGGGAGACGGTTGTACCTGCCAGGAATACCGGTTCCAGCTCAGCAACCGGCGTCAGGATACCGGTTCTGCCAACCTGCCAGGTAATCGCCCTGATCCTGGTTTCGGCCTGTTGCGCTTTAAATTTATAGGCAATTGCCCAGCGGGGACTTTTAGATGTGGCACCCAGTTTTTTCTGCTGGTCGATGGCATTCACTTTAATTACGACACCGTCAATCTCATATTCCAGGCTATTCCGGCGTTTCTCCCAATAATCGATAAAGTCCCGGATTTCATTGGCATCCCTGCAAACCCGGCAATGCGGATTCACAACGAAACCAAGGGATTTCAAAAGCTCCAGATTGTCCGTATGCATTTCTTCCTTTGAGCCTGTTCCCGCTTCCCTGTACAGATAGTAGCAGAATATCTTCAGGTTCCGATCCGCAACGATGCGGGAATCCTGCATTTTCAAGCTGCCGGCAGCGGCATTTCTGGGATTTGCAAAGAGATTCAGTTCCTGCCCGGAACGCTGACGGTTTATCTGTTCAAAGGTCTTTTTCGGTAGATACACTTCTCCCCGCACTTCGAACGCGCCGTTTATCGTTTCTGGATGCGCCACCTTCAACGGAACGGAACGAATCGTTTTGATATTTTGAGTAATATCATCACCCTGCTCCCCGTCACCACGCGTTACCCCTCTGATCAGGCGGCCATCGGAATAAAGCAGGCTGACCGCAACACCATCAATTTTCAGCTCACAACTGAAAGATACGGTTTCTGGCTGATCCAGACCGGACATTACCCGTTCGATAAAATCATTCAGTTCCTGTTCATTATAGGTATTGGCCAGGGAAAGCATCGGAAAACGATGCCTGACAGTCGGAAAATCCCTGGTAGGGATTCCTGAAACACGCTGTGTCGGCGAATCCGGTGTTATGAGATCGGGATGTTCTTTTTCCAGTTCTTCCAGTTTTTTCACGAGCATATCATAGTCATAATCGCTGATAACCGGTTCCGCCCGGACATAATATGCATAATCATGGCGCCTGATCGCGTCACGTAACTTTTCGAGTTGCTTTTCTGTTGCCACGGATTCCCCTGTGTTTTATCGTTGATCTGCAAATCAACCGTTTATATATTTAAATTTTAATCAAAGTTCAAGTAGTACCGGCCACCTGCAGCTGAGATTTTTTGGTATTTTGAGCGAAATATAAGTATACTTGATCATTTAATGAAACAAAAATTACCGTATGAAAAATGCGCTTTTAGTTATAACGCTATTCTTCTTGATCGCCTGTACTAATCCATTCTCCACGCGGGATCCGGAAACACCTGAGGCAACAGACAATACAGAGGGATTTGAGGATGCCCGCACACCCGAGTTGCTTTTCACTAATTTTGAAAAATCCATTGAGGAAAAGAATGTATCCGAGCATATGAAATGTTTTGCAGATCCGGGTCTTGGACATGAAAAAATCTACCGGTTTCAACCGGAAGCCAACTTAAGTGATTTCTTGATTAACCGTTGGACAAAACAGGATGAGCAGAATTATTTTATAAAAATTACGGAAGAAGAGCGCGCGGATTTCCCGAGAATCAATTTTAATGCGCTGGATGATCCCGTGTTCCAGCCCATCAATGTTTCGGCACCCGACGACTCCGTCGAAACGCGTATTTTCCGTTATCAACTCTCGATCACACGGGTCGATACGGTGCAGCTATATACAGGTCAGATGAAAATTCGTGCATTTCAGTCCCGGGCCACCGATTCAAACTGGTATATATATCGCTGGGATGATTTCGCCATCGATAATCAGCTCGAGGCCACGTGGACATTTCTGAAATTTGAAAACAGGTAACCGTTTATTATGCGTCCCTATTTACATATCAGCCTGCTCATCCTTCTGACCGCCTGCGTCAATCCTTTTGCCCCGGGTCTGACAGAGGATGATGATCCCGGCAGTCAGATATTAACGGATCAGAAGACACCGGAAGAAGTGCTGACCAATTTCAGCTATGCCTATAATTTTAAAGACTCACTTGTTTATGCCGATCTGCTGGACAGCAGCTTTCAGTTTATTTTTATCGATTATGATACGGACCAGCCGACCAGCGACAACTGGGGAAGGGACAAAGACATTCAGACAACGGTAAAAATGTTCAGGCATTTTCAGAGTCTGGACCTGGTCTGGGGAGAGACAACTTCCAGGGTTTACCTTAATGAAGACAGTTCCCAGGTAGAATTAAAAAAAACCTTTCAGCTCACACTGGATGGGGGTGAGACCATTCCTTCCATCAGCGGATGGGCATTGTTTACATTTATACGTAAAAAAACGGGGGTATGGAAAATTATCCGCTGGGATGATTTGTCACGAATATAATATGGAAAAGAACTGTTATTATTTAATTTTGGAATGATAAGTGTACAATAAATATATTCAGAACTACATGTGAAAAAACTGGAGGTAAAATGCATCGTCTTGGATTGGATGTAGATCCCGTAGCCTATATCAGGAATCTAATGGAGGATTCTGTTCCGGATCCGGTACAAAGTGTCGTTCTGGGCGAAATGGGAGGAGCCGAAAGTATTGTATGTTATCTCCGTGATGACCAGAAAACGGTACTGGACCGGGATATCGCTTTATTACGGCAGATAACGAAAACATATCTCAATATCCGGGCAAACCTGACCGAGGAGACCATCCGCAAATTGCTGCGTGTCAAACCGGACATGGTTACATTTGTTTCGCCCGGCGAAATTGCAGAAATAGCGCCGGCACCGCTGGATCTGGACATGTATTCCACCCAGTTAATCAACTATATCGCTGAACTGCGCTCCAACAACATCCTCAGTTCCGTATTGATTGAACCTGATATTAATCAGGTCAAACTTGCCAGCAAACTGGAACTGGACTATATCGAATTTCATGCAGGTCATTACTCCGAGGCAGAAGATATGAATGCTGAAATTGAGGCTCTCGAGCATATTTCCGGATTGACACTCGGTGCGAGCAAAATGGGCCTGGGCGTCAATATTTCCGGCGGCCTTGATTTTGACAATGTCCGGGAGATTGCACAAATTGATTATATTGAGGATATAATCATCGGTAAACCGATACTCAACCGGGCACTTCTCATCGGATTCGAACAGGCTGTACGCGACCTTATCAGTCAGTTTTAACCTTTTATATTTCCAAATTCAGCGATACTTAAGGATCACTATGAGGCCTGGCAAAAGCATATTGGGATTGTTCGTTATTGTACTGATATTGCTTCAAAGTACGAATAGTTTCCCTGCAATACATACCTTCCAGTTCGGTTCCCGTCAAAAATCCGATAACGGCAACCGCTTTCACCTGGATCGTGAAGGTACATGGCACTATCAATCGGAAACGGACGCATGGCTGCCTGTTGTCCCACCCGTGCTGTTCACCGACCGTGATGTCGTAACACTGCGCTGCCGTTTCCAACTTGATTCTGTGCAGACGGCATCACCAATCTACTTTGAAAGCAATGGCTTCGGTTGCATTACCCGTATTTTACTCAATGACAAACTGATTCACAACCAGGTTAACAATTCAGCACCATTTTCTTTTGAACTACCACGCCATTACCTGAACAAAGAAGGCGATAACACGTTTCTGTTCATACTTGAAAGCGCGTCCTCCATCGCGGAAGGATTTACAGATTTTGCACGTGTGGAACGCGAGAAAGATTATGTCGGCATCACACAGCCATTGTGGCTCCGAACCAACGCTGAAAAGTGGATTGACAACCTGCATTACAGGGTCTCTGAAAAAAATGGTGTTTTTACCTTACACTATTCCTATGACGTACGCATCCGTCCCGATGAAAAAGATGAAATACGTCTCGAAGAACGTTTTTTAGATTCTGATGAAAAAGTCTTCTTCAGGCGGTCCTTCGGGTATGTACCCGGTTCAAACCCTGTTTCCAACAGTGTAACGGTTTCGGAAGAACGCCTCTGGAGCCCGGAAACCCCGGTACAACTCTCGGCAATGATATTTCACTTAAACCCGAAAAACCAGGCTGTACGGCAATCCAGAATCCGTTTCGGCATACGCGCCCTGCGCACAGAGGAAAGAACCATATTTTTAAACGGAAAACCATTGTTCGTTAAGGGCGTCACTTATTATGAGAACATGTACAGGAGCCGGGAAAAGGATTATTCAGAGCTGCTTCTCAATGATCTTGTACATATTAAAGAAATGGGATTCAACGCCGTGCGTTTTCCCCATTATCTCCCGGGGCCGACCGCGGTCGGTATTGCTGATTCCCTTGGCCTTCTGCTGTTCGGCGAGCTTCCGGTTTGGCGTTATCCCGCCGCCCTTTTCAAGAGCGACCGCCTGCTTGAATTTTCCAAAACGACCATCCGGAATCTGAGCAGACATTATACTACCAGTCCCTCCCTGGTGGCCCTGAGTATCGGTCAGCAAATCCCCTTGCACAAGGCGCAGGCACAGAAATTTATGTTGATTTTAAAGAACTATGCTGTTTCAAATCTGGATCTCTTAACCTATCTGTCCCCTGTCCCTGGCCGCGCACTTCCAGCCGAACGCGCTGCGGATTTTTATGTCTACGAATCCCGGAAACCGATTCCTGCTGACAGGCCGCTTAATCCGCCTTTTACACTGGCAGGCTCAATCAGCATGATGCGTGCCCTCAGCACGGAGCCGGCTGATAAAAATGAACGGGCCCTGCAGTTTCAGAACCATCTGAAGTATAACCTTCACAACCTGTATCAGGTTTCCCGCGCAAGCGGGGGGTTTATCGACGCTTATGCGGATTATTCCACGAATCAAATAAGTCACATTAATTATCATAACCTTACAGATCCTGTTGCCCCGATCGGCATTTTTGACCAGGAAGGCCAACCCAAGTTCTGGAGCAAAGATCTCCTCGGTAATCTGTGGACCCGTGAACATTTTTCGCTCCTCCCGGAAGCGGAGACGGGTAAAGAATCGAACCTTTTTTCCATAATTGTGTTTTTTACAACCATTTTATTTTTTATCTATTACAAGCAGAACAGAAGATTCCGTGAAAACATGAAACGCGCACTGCGTCATCCCTACGGCTTTTTTGTAGACATGCGCGAAAGACGCATTATACCGCTTTTCAGTTCTATTATTGCAGGAACTTATTATTCGGTAATACTTTCCACCTTTCTCGCTTCATTTCTGGTCTATTTTAATGATTCATTATACATAGAGGAATTCGCCAGTGCCCTTTTTCTGGAATCGTCGCTTTACAGATATTTTTTGATTATCACCCAGTCCTATCTGAACGCTTTTCTTTTCGGTTTTCTTGTGTTTTTCATGTTTCCCCTTTTTCTGAGTATATTTTTAAAATTTTTCAGTTGGTTTGCGCGGGTGCATATTCGCTTCAGGCAAGGGCTGGCCATCGGATTCTGGTCCGGTGCGCCTTTTATCTTCATGGCACCGTTTTCACTGATTGCATTTCATATCCTTGGAGACGAAACGTTCCGGATGTACCTGACCCTTATATTTCTTATCTTTATCCTCTGGGCTCATATCCGCATGATAAACGGTATTCGCGTGCTTTTTACGACACGATCGCGTAAAGTTTTAATTATCTTGCTATTGTCTTATTGTATCCCTTTGATTATCTTTTGGGCTATTCTGAAACCGGGTCCTTACTGGTACGATTACCTGAGGTACCTTTTAGAATCGAACGGGCTCTACTAAACCAGAAAGACAAATATGTACTTATCACGCTTAGATCTATTTGGGTTTAAATCCTTTGCGCATCGTACCCGTCTGGATTTTACCGAAGGTCTCACTTGTGTAATCGGGCCGAACGGTTCGGGCAAATCGAATATCGTGGATGCTATCCGCTGGGTTCTTGGTGAACAACGCGTTTCCTCGCTTCGTAGTGATAAGATGGAAAACGTTATTTTCAACGGCAACAAAACCCGTAAGCCAATGGGATTCACTGAAGTTTCCATGACAATAGAAAATAACAAAAAAATATTAAAAACGGAGTTTGACGAGGTCGTTATTTCCCGGCGGCTGTATCGTTCCGGAGAAAGTCAGTACCTGATAAATAAAGTTCCCGTGAGGCTGAAAGATGTGCTGAACCTGTTCATGGATACGGGTATGGGGGCAAATTCCTATTCGGTCATCGAATTGAATATGGTGGAAAGCATTCTCAGCGAGAGCAAACAGGAACGCCGGCAGCTTTTTGAAGAAGCAGCCGGTATTGTGAAATATAAAATACGAAGAAAATCAGCTCTACGTAAACTGGAAGCTACTCAGCATGACCTGTTGCGTCTGAACGATATTCTGATTGAAGTCGAAAAAAATGTCTCCACCCTTTCCCGTCAGGTTTCTAAAACGCGCCGGTACCTGAATTATACCGAAGAACTGAAGAAAAATGAGTTGGATATATCTTCATTCCGCTATCATAAGCTGTTTGAAAGCGTCCGCCCGCTGGAAGCCCAGCTGGAAGAGCTGAAAAGTCGTAAGGATACGAGCCACCGACAAATTACTATCGATGAAGCACTTATTGAAGACTATAAACGTGAACTCATCGCCACGGAACAGAAGCTGACCAATATACAGAATACCGTTTATGAACTGGATAGTGAAATTGCCCGAATCAAACAGGAAAACGCCGTATCAGTAACCAAAAGCGATGAGCTGATAAAAACACGTGAACGCTATAAGGATGAAATCCAGGAATACCGGCAGCGGATTCGTCACCAGCAACAAAGCATTGAAGCCTTTCAGGAAGAAATTATTGAGATAGAAGGCAACCTCGAAAACGCCATGAGAGAATATGAGGATGCCGATAAAGAGCGGCTGGAAAAAAGTGATATTATCAATGCGGAAAAAGCGGAAATTGACCAGCTTAACCTGGAATTCAGGAATCGGCTGCAATCGGTCACCAGAGAAAAAGAGAGCCTTAAACAAAAAAAGTTCCAATTAACGCTGCTTAATGATGACTTCAGTGCACTCCGCAGGAAAATACAGGAACACGATAATGTCATTACAACAAGCAGCCAGAGCCTCGAGCAACAACGTAATTCAAAAATCAGACTGGAAAAAGACCTTTCCCGGCTTCACTCAGAGACAGCCAGCCTGGAAAAAAAACTGGTTCAAAAGCAGAAGGAGCAAAACACCCTTGAGTCTGAATACCAGAACCTGATCTCGGAACTTGAAAAAGCCCGCTCACGTCAGAACTTCTATGAGGATTTATTGAGCAGTTACGAGGGGCACTCAGAAAGTACACAGCATATTATGGCTTCCCGCGACCGTTTTAAAGGACTGCGCGGCCCAGTATCCGATCTGCTTTCGGTGCCGGAAGAAACAGCACCCCTGGTGGAAATCGTTCTTGGAAATGCTCTTAATTTTCTGGTTGTGGACAACGTATCCGACGCCATGCAAATCATTGACGAAGTCAATAATGTGAATAAAGGCCGGATTACCTGTATTCCGCTCAGCCGGTTGCAGCATACCAACCTCTCCGCACCTGATCGTTCCGGCCTTAATATTGATTTGCTGATCGACCGGTTACAATACGAAGATTCCTATGAAGGATTATTCCAGGTGTTGCTTGGAGACGTCGCCCTGGTTGAATCACTCGATGATGGTTTGAAATATGCGGAGACCCATCCTGCCTTGCGCCTTATCACCGCCAGGGGTGAGACAATCAATTTTAATCGTGAAGTATCCGGCGGCGCCTATAAGAAACAGGGATCAGCACTCATCGGGCGTCATGATCAGTATAAACGCTATACAGAACTGGTCAAAGAATTCGAAAAACGGGTATCCGAACATAAATCCCGAATTATCGATACCCAGAATAAGGTCGAAACAAACAGGGATAAACAAAAAGCTGTCCGTTCAGAAATCGAATCCGTACAACAGTCTTTACTGCAGATTGAAAAACAGGTAAGCCAGCTCCAATATGAGGTTAACAAGCATACGCTGGAACGGACATCCGATGAGAAGGAGATATCCGATATCCTGACATCCATCGAATCGATGGATGCAGAAATAAAAAGAAGTAAAAAAGACGCAGAGGGTATTGAAAACGAGCTGAACGCTTTTGAAAAGAAGCTGATCGAACGCACTAATGAATTTGACACTAAAAATGACGACCTGACTCTGCTTCAGCAGGAAGTACAAACCCTGAGCCTGAACACGACAAATCTTCGTAATCAGTTGCAAAACCGTAAAAACGATTTGGAACGGGGGCAGCAGAATATTGAGGAATTTGAACAGAGCATTAAAAACCGTGAATCTGAAATCATTCAGATAGAGGAAGAAGTTGTACAGCTGAAAGATTCCGCTGAGAACCGGGAGAAGGAACAGATCGGAATTTGGGAAAAGCGCGACCATTTTGCTGAACAGAAAAAAGAAACGGACCAGGCCTACCAGGAAATAAAATCCAGGATTCTGGGGATCGAAGAAGATATCAAGAAATACCGCAAAGAACATGATTCTTCCATTGAACTGAGCCGCTCCCTTGAATTGAGGATCAATGAGAATACGCTTAAAGCACAGGGGATCCGGGAACAGGTTCTGAAAGAGTATTCAGAGGACGTGGCCGTCATGATTCCCTTTGAAGGACTGGATGAAGCCGAAACAGAAGAACGGATTGAAGTACTGAAAGCGCGCATTAAAAACATGGGACCGGTCAATCCCCTTGCTGTTTCCGAACATGAAAAAGAGAAGGAACGTCTCGATTTTCTGTCCAAGCAGAGGGACGATTTATTCGATGCTGAAAAATCGCTTCTGGAAACCATCTCGAAAATCAATAAGACGGCACGTGAAAACTTCACATCAACCTTTGAAAAGATAAAAGTCAATTTTGAACGCGTTTTCAATAACTTTTTTGAAAATGGAGATGGAACTATTAAATTGGTTCAGGACCAGGATCCGCTGGAAGCCAATATTGATATAGAGGTGCGGACGAAGGGACGCCGTCCACAAACGCTTTCGCTGCTGTCCGGGGGCGAAAAAACCCTGACGGCCATCTCCCTGCTGTTCGCAATTTATCTCGTAAAACCCAGTCCGTTTTGTATCCTGGATGAGGTAGACGCACCACTCGACGATATTAACATAAAACGATTTACAGAAGCATTACAAAATTTTTCGAACAATACGCAGTTCATAATCGTAACACATAACAAGCGGACGATGGAAGCAGCCAGGACAATGTATGGCGTAACCATGGAAGAAGAAGGTGTATCCAAGCTTGTTTCCGTCAAATTTAATTAATCTCAGGAAAGGTAACAGTCGAAATGAAGTTTTTATTAATCATTCTTTTCATCCCCATCCTTTGCCTGGCTCAGTTACAATTCATCCCCATAAGCGCCGATTATGCATCTTTCAGTCAGAGTGATACCAGTGCATATGTGGAATTTTACCTGTCCCTGTTCCAGGGCAATCTGAAATACAATTTTCATGGTGATACGGCAACCTGTTCATTTATGACCAAAATTGAGATCAGTCAGGACTACGAAGTGGTAAAGGAAAGTCAGCATAAATATCAGAATACGGTAACGGATACAAGTACGTTCCGTTCCTTTAATCAATTCGTGGATCTTTTTGCCTTTGAACTGCCCTATGGTGAATACAGGGCTAAAATTCAGATTCAGGATCTGAGTACCCAGCTGACCGGTGAATACGTGCTTGATCTTGAATTGAAGCAGCCTGATGAAGATCTGTATTTTTCTGATATCGAACTGGCGACTAAACTGGCCCGTGACGATGGTACAACCCTGTTCAATAAAAACGGTCTTGTGGTCATTCCCAATCCCCGTAATTCTTATGATGTCCTCAGACCGGTTCTTTATTTTTATGTGGAGCTCTATGGTCTTCAACCGGGCGTCGAAAGCGACAACCATTATACATTCCATTATTTCGTCACAAACAGCAATGGCGATACACTAAAGAACATTCCGGCGAAGGAAAAGAAGATCCTGGCGTCGTCACAGGTTGAAGCGGGAGGATTTAATGTCATTTCACTCACCCAGGATGTTTATTTTCTGAGTCTGGTGGCAACGGATCAGGTTACGGGCAAAACCATAGAACGCCGGAAAAAATTTATCGTGCATAAGCCCGGTAAAAAAACGGAGGCACTGGCAGATACGAAATTGCCGGATATTGATGAATTCTACACTGTAAAAACAAAAGAAGAGTTGGAAGCTGAATTTCAAATGGCCAAATATATCGCTGATCGCAAAGAAGAAAAAATATTCGGAAACCTCGACAATACAGATGCCATGCGCGAATTTCTGACAACATTCTGGAGAAACCGTGATAAATCAAAACAACTGCCGATGGGCACATCGCGCCGTAATTATTTTGAACGGGTAAATTTTTCGAATCAGAACTTCGGTTCCTTTCAGAAAAAAGGCTGGCAATCCGATCGTGGACGCGTGCTGCTTCTGTATGGCAGGCCTTCCGAAGTCGAACGCTATCCGAGCTCCATCGACAGGCTTCCCTATGTCGTCTGGCATTATTATGAACTGGAAGGCGGAGCCCAGTTCATCTTTTGCGACAGAGACGGCTTCGGCCAGTATGAACTCATTCATTCGACGTACCGGAAAGAATTAAGCGATCCGAACTGGCAGAGGATTATCTACAAAGCGGCTACTGGATCAGGAACATATAATGAAGGTTTTTAAGGAACAGAAATGTTGCAGCAGAGGAAAGGCTATTTTTTTTTGTTTTTCTGATAGGACCAGCGTTTTTTATCCCTGAAATCTTCTCCCCAACCCAATTTATTTCGTAATGTGGGATAAAACGCATTTTTTTTGATTTGTACAAGCCGGACCGTATAATCCGCCCGTTTCACTTCAAAAGAACTCCCACTTGGATAATTACCGACCTGCGTACCATCTTTGAAGACATTGATATAATCGAATTCACTGAATACCTGAATTTGAATGGTGCATTCGTCCGGTACAACGACGGGACGGTTTGTCAGTGAGTGAGGACAAATAGGGTTGATAATGATCACATTCGCCTGAGGAATAACGATAGGTCCCCCTGCTGATAATGAGTACCCTGTGGAACCTGTGGGACTGGAAAGAATCAGGCCATCTGCAATATAGGAATTGAGCAGGGCACCATCTACTTTTGTTATAATTTCAATAACCCGGTGAAATCCGGCTTTATCGAATACGATATCATTAAATGCATAAAAGCGATTATCCGACTTTTTCTCAGTACCTTCCAGCAGCGCGCGCGATTCCAGGAAATACTGGCCTGCGAGATAGGATTCAAGATTTTTAAGGAAATGTTCCGGCGCGGTTTCCGCCAGGAAACCGAGCCCGCCAAGATTTACACCGAGTATTGGAATAGCTTTATTCCGCAGCCATTGTACAGTGCTGAGAATTGTTCCGTCTCCACCCAGCGTTACAATAAGGTCGGCATTACCACGCAGCTCATCCTGAGAGACCTGTTTCAGGTGCCGATAGGTCTTATCGACATAAACAGAATTATAGGCACACAACAGGAAGCGGTGTCCAACATTTTTCCTTTTGATCCAGCCGTCGAGAGCCGCCAGTTGGGGGCGGACCTGTTCCTTTCTGGGATTAACGACGATTCCAATCGTCTGTTTACCGATGCCGGTCTTCCCGCTTTCCATCAAGTCATATTCTCTAGTTTAATTTTTCCGTCTGCATCATTAGACAGTTTCATAATCTGCTTTTCGGCGGCTTCCAGTTTCGACAGGCAGAATGTAACCAATTTATTACCTTCCTCAAAAACTTTGATACTCTTTTCGAGCGGAATATCACCCGCCTCCAGCTCACTGACAATATCCTCGAGTCTTTTTAGTGCAGATTCAAAGGAGTTATGATCTTTCATCGTTTTTTCCTTTTTTTGTTGAAACGATCCGGCTTTCCAGTCTGCCGGTTTTTAACTCCGTGACAAGCATTTCATCACGATCAGCCAGGGCGGCATCGGTCAGAATTTTATCCTGTTGATAGGTGATACTGTATCCCCGTTTCAGGACGTGTTTCGGGCTCATGTTTCCCAGTCGGCTTGCCAGGTTTTTGGATTTTTCCAGTCTGGTACTGTGAAACAATTTCATATTTTTATGCAGCCGGACGGCCAGATCATCCACCTGTTGCGCATATTGCCGTACCATATCCACCGGCATTTTCAGTCCATAGCTTTTTTGTATTGCTTCTATTTTTTCTTTCAGGTAGTCAATCCGCCGTCCCACAAGAAATTGCATACGTCTGTGCGTTTCGGTAATATCCCGCCGGATCTGTTGCTGGTCCGGAACGGCAAGTTCGGCAGCCGCTGAAGGGGTTGGTGCTCTGAGATCCGCAACAAAATCGGCAATGGTAAAGTCGATTTCATGGCCAACCGCCGATATAACCGGTATTTCAGAAGCAAAAATAGCACGCGCCACCGATTCCTCATTGAATGCCCATAAGTCTTCCAGGGAGCCTCCGCCGCGGCCGACAATCAGCAAGTCGACTTCTTTAAAACGATTGAAATCATCGATGGCTTCTGCAATCTCCCGGGCGGCTCCTTCACCCTGAACTTTTACCGGCTTTAAAATCATTTGAACACCGGGTGCCCTCCTGGAAACAATATGAATGATATCCTGAACGGCAGCCCCCGTTTCCGATGTTACAATCCCGATTTTAGAGGGGAAGGAGGGCATTTCCTTCTTGTTCGTTTCCTCAAAAAGGCCTTCTCTCCCCAGTTTTTGTTTTAATTCTTCGAAGGCTATCTGCAGGGCACCGACGCCGGCGGTTTCCATCCTGAAGACATCGAGCTGATAACGTCCGGCTTTTTCATAGACACGGATATTGCCCAATGCACGCACCTGGACGCCATTCTGAAGGTCGAAATCCACCAGACTGGCCCGTGAACTCCACATGACGGCAGAAAGCTGTGCACTGGCATCCTTCAGTGTAAAATAGAGATGTCCCGAATAATGATGTTTGAAATTGGATACTTCACCAAGCACCCACACGGTTGGAATTGTATCTTCGAGCAGGAGTTTTATTTCACGTGTAATTTCGGAAATTGAATAAATATGTTCGTTCATTCCGCTCCCGGATTACAAAATAAAAAAAAGGCTCAAAAATTGAACCTTTTTTAACGGGTTTTTTTCTTATGACGATTCTTTCTCAGACGCTTCTTGCGCTTGTGCGTCGCCATCTTCGCACGTTTTCTTTTCTTACCGCTTGGCATAGATTCTCCAAAATTAAGAATTATTCTGTTGTTTTTTCACCTCTTCTATAAAGCCGGCAGCCCGCTGTGCCTCCTGCGATTGCGGATGTTTCTGATTCAGTTTTTCCCAGGCAGAGATTGCGGCTTCAAATTTTCCCATATTGTAATATACGATTCCGGCATTAAAAAGCCCCTGTATGTGGTCCGGATTGATCTCCAGTGCTTGCTTCATATATACGGAAGCCGAATCGATCTGGTTCAGGTTAAACAAAGAAACACCCAGATCAATCAGAACATTGGGGTCATCATCCTTAATATTTAGCGCTTTGCGGTAATGGCTCACCGCTTTGGAAAAATCCCTTATGTCAAAGTAACTGTTGGCAAGCTGTACATTGAGCATGTAGTCATTCGGATTGTCCAGCACCTGCATATTAAGCTCCTGAATACGCTGGAGCACTTCCTCATTATGGGCATGATCATGATTATGCGTCGTATTCGCAGGCTTCAGTTTACTGTAAAGTGCTTCACGGTTACCGCTCAGGATTACCAGGACTACCACAACGGAAATAACGAACGCAAATCCAATGGCACCATATCCGTTTACCCTGTGAAGGATACCTTTTGAAGCAGGTTTATCATGCCTGACGGCATTCTTTTTCTTAACTTCGCGCAGTTTTGTTCCACAATTATTACAGAATTTTGCATCAGCTGTATTTTCCGTGCCGCATTTCGGACACGCTTTATTCTTTATTTGGGACATATCTCATCTTATAAATTAAATAAAAGATTATTTTACAATAATATTGTATAAAAGTCAATACTGGATACGATCTCCTGACCGGAATGATGAAAGGGCATTAATTCTTAATCAGTATTTTATCGCCGGGTCTGATACGCACACTGCGCATATTATTCCATTGTTTAATCTGGCTGACGGAGACATTATACTTTTTAGCGATATCCCAGAGTGTATCACCACGTTTAACCGTATAATAATTTCCATCACGGACACCGATAATGGTTTTCGATTCAGTGGTCTCCGTCTGTTTTGATGCCAGTTGTTCCATGGAATTCGGCACCCAGATGGTCAGTTTTTGATCGGGATAGATATAGCGACCGTAGCGCAGGCCGTTCCAGTAGCGTATTTTACTTGCCCGCGTATTGTATAATTCCGCAATCTCACCGATTGTGTCACCCTGTTTAACGATGTATTCGACCTTTTTATGTCCCGGGACATTGGTGGTGACGGGTGCCGGTTTGCGTGAACGTTTTGCGGTTCCCGGGCGGCGGTACGTGTTGCTCTCAGCATAGTAGTGAGCCTTGTTCTGAGGCACGGGAATAAGAAGGTAGTGACCGGCCCGTATCAGGTTACTTCTCAGGTTGTTGGTGGATTTTAAAACAGAAATAGTTGTGCGGTATTTTCGAGCAATTGTAGAGAGGGATTCGCCCGATTGTATGCGGTGCCTGACCCAGGAGCGTTTTTCTGAATCCGGAATGTTCCGGTATCCCTCCAGAAATGCCTGTTTGGTCCCCTCCGGCAGATACAATGCAAAATCCTTAATACCATGCGGGGTAACCCAGCGCCTGACAGCCGGATTGATTTCTTTGATGTAGGAATAGGTGGTATCCACAAGCTTTGCCACCACATTCAAATCCAGAGACTCCGAAATA
Organism: uncultured Calditrichota bacterium; assembly: GCA_964410215.1. Classification (GTDB taxonomy): domain Bacteria; phylum Calditrichota; class Calditrichia; order Calditrichales; family CAYPHA01; genus CAYPHA01. The sequence continues at coordinate 26,023 of CAYPHA010000052.1, forward strand.
TGCACGGAATCGAATCCGACGGATGCCATTTTATCCACATAGAAACCGAATTTTTTTGGATCATTTGCAATAATGGTGGCCGCCAGAAATGTCGGAACATAATTTCTGGTCTGGCGTGGCAATCGTTTCAGTTTCCAAAAATCCGTGGTATTGTATCTGCGCATGTTTCTGCGTACGGTATTCGGACTGCAATTATAACCGGCGAGCGCCAGATACCAGTGTCCGAACTGGCTTTGCAAATCTTTCAGGTGACGGGCAGCGGCTTCGGTGGCTTTCAGAACATCTCTGCGCTCATCGAACCACCAATTGTTGCGAAGTCCGTAATATCGGCCCGTCGCAGAGATAAATTGCCACATTCCGGATGCCCTGGCATACGAATAGGCATTGGGATTGAATCCGCTTTCGATCATTGCCAGATACTTCAAATCAGCGGGTAATTTATATTTAGCCAGAACGGTGTCAATCATTTTATCATACTTACCGCTGCGTTCGAGCCAGCGTGTAAATACGCCCCGTCCTTTGGTCTGAAAATATTTTATGGCCAGGCGTACTTTGTAGTTCAATGTGATGGGGAATCCCCTGCTGCTGTCCACAGCAACACCATCTCCAAACAGTACTGAATCGGGAAACGAGAAACGCTCTTCCATTTCAATAATATCTTCACGAATCTCTTCCGCCTCAATTTCAACCTCTTTTGTATTGAATATCCGTTCGTAGTCCTCATTCATGACCATTAAAAGGGAGTCATACGCGGCCCAGTTTTCCAGTGTGGCATGCTGCTCCTCGGTAAATTTGGAAACAATACCGAATGCATATTCGAAAAACAATTCGGCACCAAGGGTATCCTTCTCATTGAGTTTCGTATGAGCCATTTTGGTAAGTGTAAAGAGAGAATCCAGGCTTTTCGTCATGCCTTGGGAAAGCCATACGTCTTCAGGCAAACCATGAGGAACCCGCTGATCGGCTGATGTATCCTTTTGTCTGACGGAACGGCTGCAGGAAAATATAAAAAGTAGGGCAACGAATAACAGAGCACTTCTATGTATTATCACGAATGTATTCCTTTTCGAATTTTTTCTATCAGGTTCGTCGATGAACGCCCTTCTACAAGAGGGATCGTAACGACCACACCGTTATTATCCTCGACAATATCTCTTCCGACAATCTCTGAAATGTCATAATCCCCGCCTTTGACAAGCACATCCGGCTTAACGGCCGAAATGAGCTCATAAGGCGTATCTTCTTCGAATACGCATACGATATCAACGGCTTCCAGCCGGGAAAGGACATATGCACGGTCTGTTTGATTCATAAACGGTCGTTCCGGACCTTTAAGACGGTATACCGACGCATCGGAATTAAGGCCCAGGAATAACAGGTCCCCCATCGCTCTTGCCTTTTCCAGATATTCAACATGGCCGCGATGGATAAGATCAAAACAACCGTTTGTAAAAACGATCTTCTGTATGTCCCTCTTCCGTAATTCGGCAACAACGGTTTTTACTTCAGCAAATTGGATAATTTTATGCATTTATTTAATGGAATTCAATGTAATTTTTTTAAGTATTTCCAGTTCAACGGGAACAATTCCCACTTCTTCACATACAATGCCCGCTGCGATGTTTGCCAGAGCAGCCGCTTCGAGAAAAGATGCATTGCCCGTTAGGGCAACGGTCATGGTACTGATGACCGTATCACCGGCACCTGATACATCTGCAACATGTTTCGCCTTGGTGGGAATGTGATTAATATGGCCTCCGGCCTCAAAAATGGAAATGCCCCTGGCCCCCCTTGTCAGAAGTACACAGTCCACATCCATCTGATCGAGCAGGTCCAGTCCGGCCCTGTCAACATCTTCATCAGAAATGATTTCCCGGGCCAATGCAGCCGAAGTTTCTTTGATATTGGGTTTAAAAACGGTGGCACCTTTATAGGACATGAAGTTAACGAACTTTGGATCAACAGTGATTATTTTTTCATGTTGTATGCCCAGTTGAAGAACATGTTCAATCACTTCCGGCAATAAAACGCCTTTATTATAGTCTTCAATAATAATGGCATCGACCCCGCTGACCATATCATTCAAACGTTCCAGAATTTTTTTCAGTGTCTTTCCCGAAACCGCATTTCTCTTCTCTTTGTCAACACGTGCAATATGCTGGTTATCACCGATAATACGTGTTTTGACCGTGGTAGGTCGTGTATCATCCCCCACCATGGCAGTTGTAGCCATACCGCTTTGATGCAGTAATTCCATGAATCGGGAACCCATCCCGTCCTTACCGATAACACCCAGCAGCAGTGGTTCAGCACCCAGTGTTTTAACATTTAAGGCCACATTTGCAGCACCACCGAGCCGCCTTTCCTCATCTTCTATTTCAACAATCGGCACAGGCGCTTCCGGTGATAATCGCGCAACATTACCGCGCAGGTATTCATCGATCATGACATCACCCAGAACCAGAATACGTTTATCCCTGAACCGGTCAAAAATCGCTTGCAGCCCTGTAACGGAAAAATTCAATTTGCCTCCATCGAAAATCAGGACGTCTTGTTATTCTGCAGGTACGGGAATTTCAGAACAAACCGCGTACCGTTATCCGGTTCCGACGTAAAGTCAATCTTCACATTATACTTAATCAGAATATTATAGGCTGTGGAAAGCCCCAGTCCTGTTCCCCTGGGAATTCCATTTTCGGCACCCGGTCTTTTTTCCTTCATTTTGGTCGTAAAAAACGGCTCGAACAATCGCTGCTTCGTCGATTCATCCATGCCGCAGCCTGTATCGATAATATTGAGTATAACATATGCATCATCTGCACTGCTTTGTATGGTCAGTTTTCGAACAGGTGTCTTATACATCGCGTCAATGGCATTTTGGATAAAAGCCATAATACTCTGAGAAAAATCGCTGTAAATACCTTTTATTTTAGGTATTTCCGGATCCAGATTGATGTCCTTTTCAATGTGATGTTTGTAGTAAAGGTCTGCCATCAGGAATTCCAATTCCTCTGTCAATAGATCATTAAGGTCGACCTCACCGACGGACATATCCTGTTCTTTAATTCCCTTATTCAGAACAGAGTTAATCAAATCGGACATTTTTTTTGTTTGTCTGAGGATTTTTTCGATTTCATCCCCGTTTTCAGGATATTTCAGACGCAGCAGTTCGGCATTGCCCTGGACGATGGAAATAGGGGTATTGAGGTTATGGGCGATTCCGGCGGCAAGTTGCCCGATCGCGGCCAGCTTATGTTCATTCAGCAGTTCAAGCTCATACTGTTTTTCTTTTTCCCGGGCATTATGCTGTTCGGTTACATCGATCATGATCCCTTCAAGTGCTGTTTTCCCCTCATGATTGTAGGTCGCGCCCCAGACCTGCAGTATCAGGTTCCGGTCATCAAACGTTCGTGCCTGGAATTCGAAATTCACGGTAGATTGCCGCCCTTCAAGCAAGGAATCAAAAGTATCCCTTACCAGTTGCTTATCGCCTTCTGTGGCAAAATCGGCCATATGCGACTGGTTAATGATCGTATTCGCATTACAGGCAAGGATTTCACATAATTTTTTATTTACATATTGAAATACATTGTCCTGGATGAGGTAGACACCGACCAGGGATTGTTCGACAAGGCTTCTGTACTTATCTTCTGAAACCCGGAGCGCGGCAACTTTCTGATCCACAAGTCGTTCCAGTTCCTGCTGGTATTTACGTTTCTGCTCTTCAATTTCTTTTTTTTGGAGTTCCAACTCATAATGAAGAATGGCGGTTTTGATGATCTGAACAAACTGATGCGTTTTAAACGGCTTTACGAGGTATTCGAATACTTTAAGCCGGACTGCTTCCCGGGCATGATTCAATTCCGAGCTGCCGGTGATAATTATGATCGGGGCAACGATCCCGGTATCCTGGATTTCGCGTATAAATTCAATACCATTCAGATCAGGTAAAAAAATATCGACAACAATTGCCGCATAGCTGTTTTCAAAGATAAGTTTTTTTGCTTTTGCGGCAGACTCACAGGCAATTATGGAATACCCTTCGCTCTCGAGTAACGAAGTAAGCAGGTGCCTTATAGAATCATCATCATCAACTAAAAAGATTTTATGATTCATTGGTTTTCTGTCCAACCAGTTTCTGTAACATCTTTTTCACGCTGTCTGCAACCATTTCTATCAATGTGAAGAGCAAGAGATTAATTATGCCGATATAATAAAGCACCTGTGTAAGGCTATCGAGAGCCTTGCTGTTAAACTGGGGTAAAATAATGATGAGAACAAAGGCGACTCCCACAATCCAGCTCATCGTTTTCAGAATGCGTTTAAAAAGCCGTTCGGTGGAAGCATCGATCCCGATCATTTGATCTTTTGACGCAGACGAACGGTTGTCTGCTTGCTTATCAATTCTTTTTTTCCTGGTTTTCTTTGCCATATTTTAATCCTGTTCGGGAGATATATTATTTGACATTATATTCAGCAGGTCCTCTTCCAGCGACTGCACCGGGGATTCCACAATCCTTCCGAGTTCCACCCCATCCCGTTCAAATATAAATGTTGGAACTCTTTCAATATCATATTTTTCCGGGAGATCGTTATCCAGTTTTTTATAGCGGTCCACCGCCCAGAGTTCCAATTCATAGTTCCATTTATCTTCAAGGTTCTGAAGAACGGAAAAAAACAGGGGAACTTGCAGTTCACTGTCCGCGCACCATGTACCGAGGAAGACAGTTACATCAACAGGTTGATCCACGGCAGCCAGTTTTGCGATAAGGGCAGGATCGGGCATGTACGTTTTCTCAATTTCCTGCCACTCCGGAAAATCGAAATAAAGCTGTTCCGGCGAAATCCTTCCATAAAGCATTTCAATCCCATCGCGTACCTCCAGCCGGGACGTGACTTTAGTAGAACATCCCGGTAGGGCTGCTATTATGGACAGACTAATTATTAAACGTAGAATCATTTGTCATTCCTCTGGTCGCTGCCGTTTTAACACGTTTACGGACAATACCCTCTTTTGTAATAGTCAGATTGGTAATTATTTCGCCCTTTTTACCGATAACACCGGTTTCCTCTCCATTAATCCTGAAATCCAGGCCACTTGCTTTTCCAATTAAGAACTCCATCATGGAGTCAGCCTCCACGGTGACGCTGTCAGACACCTGGAGGAGCATTTCGGTTGTATCGGATTCATCCTTTACCATTCTGAGCCATGTCACCTCGAGAGCACGCAAATCCACAGTAACACGTTTTCTTTCTTTATGCTGAGCCGCCTCAAGGGAATCCTGACGCATTTTATCGCGCGCTTCCAGTTCATCGACAATATCCTGCACCTGTACTTCCATTACTTCCTCCGTCGCGGGGGAATCCACCCTTCTGGAATTCAGGGCAAGTATAATAATAATAACGAGGGCCAATAGCACCGGAATTCCGACATAAACGATTCTTTTTTTTACAAGGCTATGGGTTTCAGGTTTAACAGTTCGCAATGTTGTAATTGTTGTCGGATCGCCGGCCCTCGAACCTTTTCGCAACTGCTGAAACGCTTCCATATAATAATCCGGATTATCCACACGGATCGCTTCGAGATATGTTTGAAAAAACAATTTATCATAGACACTGGGGATTTTATCAATCTCGCCATTCTCGATCGCCTGCAGATAGGAAAGCCTGATCCTCGTCTTCGCAGCAATATCCTCGAGGTTCAGCTTGTTCTCAATGCGTATGGACTTGAGAATTTTAAAAATGTCATAAGTATCATCCATCGATCACATTACCTCGAAATCTTTGATCCTTAATTGAACCGTGGTTTGCCCACTCCATTTATTTTCTTCGATGACATAAGCACAATTTACAACTGTATCCGGATCCTGTATCAGGGAAACGTGCGCGCCGAGATTATAGCCTATTGCATCAATAACAACACCTTCCTGTTTTACTTTCAGTTTTAAATGGTTTGTCCCCACTTTATAAGCCGGACCAAATAATTTAAGATTATTGGTAACAAAGACCGGTCTCATATTTCCCGGACCAAACGGTGCCAATTTTTTCAGCCATTGCAGAAAGTTAGCATCGATCTGATGCAATCCGATAACGGCATCAATATCGAGCTTTGAGATCATCGCTTCCCGCTCGATCTCCTGATGCGCCAGGTAATTAAGCCGTTCTTCAAACGGTTTAATATTTTCAGGAAGAATCGTCAGTCCCGCTGCAAAGCGGTGTCCGCCGAAATTTTCCAGCAAAGCGCTCATTGAGTTAAACGCATTATAGATATTAAACGATGTTGTTGACCTTGCAGATCCTTTACCGACACCATTCTGAATGGAGATAAGAACAGCCGGCCGGTTATATTTTTCCATTAACCGGGAAGCGACGATCCCAATAACCCCGAGATGCCAGTTTTTTTTCGCCAGAACCAGAATGCGGCTTTTTTCCAC
>CAYPHA010000053.1:0-6970 GCA_964410215.1 uncultured Calditrichota bacterium
CCGGACCGGCTAATTTTTCCGCTCCCGGTCTTCCAGCCGGAAAGCATCCTGTTCTTTGCTGTCCCGGATCATGTCTTCCACATTATCCATCTGCGGTGACGCTTCAATTGCCTTCCAGTCGAAGTCTTCGTTAAACGGATCCAGCGCTTTCTGCGGATCGAATACCCGGCTGTCCACGGCAAGGGCATTGTAGGGCGTATAATCCGGCGAATCCGTGAAGAAATCGCCCAGATCGCTGGCTCCCGCATCGTACTGATTGAGGTACGGTAATCCGAGAATGTTCCAGAAGGTCTTGAAAATACTGCCAAAGCTGTAATGCACATGACTGACATAATCCCGTTTTACCCAGGGTGAGATGACCATCAGCAGGCTGCGATGGGCATCGATATGATCCACCCCGTTCTGGGCGTCGTCTTCCGTAATGACGATCAGCATGTTCTTCCAGTAGGGTGTCCGGGATAAATATTCGACAATCCGGCCGACGGCCAGGTCGTTGTCGGCCATGTAGCTTTCCCGGAAGGGATATCCCGCTTCCGGCCGGTCACCGGCACCGTGGTCATTCGGAATGATGACCGTCAGAAGCTGCGGCATGGTTTCGCTTCCCGTCATCCATTTTTCATCGAACTCCTTGATAAACTGATCGATGCGGAATTGATCCGGAATGGCCATATTATAGGTCGGATAGGTTTTCGATGTACGGTGATAAAGCGGCTGAGGCATGGGATAGTTGATGTACTGTTTGATGCCGGTGTTTTTATATTCCACTTTGTACAGGGCCGGCTCGAACATGATGCTGAAGCCGAAATTATAGAACCGAACATCATGACGCTCTAAATGATCCCACATGGAACCGGCTTCGTTATAGTCTTCGGGGTAAATGGCGCCGGCAGCGCCGTTCATGGCAAACACCCCGGGCGCCTTGGAGTCCAATTTGAAATTCCGGTTGCCGCCATAGCTGGCGGAAGTGGAAGTCTCACACCATGTATTGGGATAGGTATTGACCAGCCAGCGGTGACCGTCGGCGGAGACATCCGAATCCACATAAAAATTATCGGACATGGCGAACTGCCGGGCCAGGGCCAGATGGTTGGGCATCACCGTGGCATTGGTAACGGTCGCCGTACCCTTGTGGTTCGAAAAGGTTGCATTTTTTCCGTAACGCGCAAGGCCGGGATCGCCATTTCCCTTTTCGATCTGTCCGAAAACTTCGTCATAGGTTCTGTTTTCCTTTGATATGAAAACAATATGCTTGATCGGACTTTCTTTTGCACCGGGATAGAGGGGTACGGGGTTGTTTTTACGCCCGGCAAAAACAGGTTCGTTCGCCTTTTGAAACTGAAAATTATTCGATATAACCTGTTCGGTCATTTCAGCCAACTGAGCCTCATCCGGAATGTCGACAACCTGCACGGTTCCTTTCATCAACGCCCCGATGTAACTGCCCTCCGGGCCCTGTTCGAAGGCATCCCCGCCATTCGGGCCGCTTCCGAATCCCTTGGCATTGGCGATAATCAGTTTTTCACCATTTCGACTCACTTCAAGTTTCGCCGGAAACCAGCCGGTGGGTATGTGTCCGAGGACGCTGAAATCCGACAGACGGATAACGCCGACGGCATTAATACCGGATTCAGCCACATATAAACGTTGCAGGTCCGGGCTGATAGCCAGGCCGAAAGGGATGACACCACGGAAATGGGCCATGCGTTTATCCGGTTTGAGATCGATGGTATGCACCACCGTATCCTGTTCCATGGAAATAACCGAAATGTTGTCATTGGTGCCGTTGCTGACAAAAACGTATTCCTCGCTGGCAACGATCGAGTTGGGACTGGAACCGCCGACGGCAGGAATGCCTTCCACCAGGGCGCCCACAAGGTGACCGGTTTTTATCCGGGCAACCACTTCCGGTGCATCGGGATCTCCGATATCGATGGCGAATACGGAAAAAGCCTCGGGTACGTTCATCTCACCAAGACCAGGTACGATAACGGAATCGTTTTCAACGCCATGAATCATCTCTTCCGAGCCATAGGCAAATGCGGGATAATCAATGGGTTTGATTTTTGCCAGCGGATCTTTTTTGTCTTTAATCAGGGCATATTCGAACATCCCGACATTGGCTACATAGACTTTCTGTTCATCGGGAGACAGGCAGATACCGAACGGATAGCGCCCGACAGGCACGGAATGTTTCAGCTCACCTTTTTCTGTGTCCACGATGATCATCCGGAAACCAATCTGGTCCACAGCATACAGCGTCTTGCCGTCACGGGTGAGCACCAGGTCGCCGATGTATCCGTGGGAATAATCGCCATGTTCTATCACAGCCGCACAGTCGATGAATCCTTTTTTTCGACCGGTTTGGACATCGAACAAATAAATAACATTTTCCTGTCCTCCGGCGACATAAATGGTCTGATTATCCGGGGAGATGGCCAGACCCATGAATACCGAAGCCAGAACACCCCTGTCTGTGGAGGGGCCGGGCGGCACCTGTTGCACTTCGGGTTCGCTGGTTAACAGGTTGCGGACGATGGTGATAGAAAGCGGACTGGTTCCGGAATTGGCTGTGACGGCCGTGTTACCGTCGGGACTCAGGGTGAGGCCATAGGGATGAGGGGCCGTTATAATACTGCGCCCTGACGGTGTCAGAAACCGTCCATTGGGAATCACGGTTTTACCCTTCACATCAATTTTTGTGAAGGCTGATCCGGCGGGTGCCGATGCAATCCACACGTCACCTGACGATTGAAACAGGCTGCAACCGAACAGCACAACAAGAATTAAAATTGCAACAAGAATCCGGTACATCTCCTCATCCCCATATTTATATTTTGTATTTTGTACTTTTTATTTTGTATTTCCCCCTACTCCTCTTCAACAGCAAATTGAAACGGAAAATCAAACGTATAACGGCCTGATCCAATATTAATAACCGGATGACCTTCCTGGTTCTTCATTCGTTCAATACCCTCATATTTATCGAGCCGCTGACCCTCCATTTGCACATCTTCAACGTTTAATACAGGAAGATGGACGTTCCCTGACGTATTTGGCGGAATGACGACCGTGTAATTCATCAGGCCTTCTTCCCACTTCCAGGACGAAGAAGCCGGACCGTACATCGTGTGAATTTCTGCCCGGGCATGGGTCAAGCCACCGCCGGGCAGCGGTTTGAACAGGATCGATTTATAACCGGGATCGCCCTCGTCAATATCAATACCGGCGACGGTGCTGTACAACCACTTCCCGATGGCACCATAGGCGTAATGATTGAAAGAATTCATACCCTTGTCCTGGAATGTGGAATCCGGCTTGATACCGTCCCACCGTTCCCAGATGGTGGTCGCGCCCATGGTTACCGGGTAGAGCCAGGAGGGATATTCTTTACGGTTGAGCAGCATATAGGCCGTTTCCGGGTAACCGTGCGTCGTCAGAATCTGTGATATGAGCGGCGTGCCGAGGAAACCGGTGGTGATATGTTTAAAACGGTTGACATTGCTGTTGAGGTATTCAGCGGATTTCGGGCGTATGGATTCCGGTAATAAATCAAAGGCAAGAGCCAGCGTGTAGGCCGTTTGGGTATGCGATACCAGCCTCCCGTTCGGTGTAAGAAACTCTTTCTGAAAGGCGGATTTAATGTTGGCGGCAAGATCCGCGTATTCCCGGGCATCCTCTTCTTTTCCGAGAATTCGGGCGATTTTGCCGAGCAGTGTGCTGGACCAGGCAAAGTAGGCACTTGCCAGAAGGTCTGTTTCCGTATACGCCCCCATATAGGCCGGATGACTGTCATCATACGACAACCAGTCCCCGTAATGCCAGTCGTTCAGCCATAAAAAACCTTCGCCGGACCTGGATTTCATGTAGGCGATCCATTTCCGCATACTGGGATACTGATCCTCCAGGATACGCTTATCCCCGTAGTTGAGATAGACAACCCAGGGAATCACCACACCGGCATCCGCCCAGCCGGTGTGCGCACCGCCGCCGTTTAACACATCCGGAACGACGTCGGTAATCTTACCCTCCTCGGTCTGATCGAGGGCCAGATCTTTCAGCCATTTTGTATAAAAGGTGGCGGCATCCATGTTGAAACAGGCGGTCGGTGCAAAGACCTGGGCGTCGCCGGTCCATCCCAGCCGCTCATCCCGCTGCGGGCAGTCCGTGGGGACATCGAGGAAATTGCCCTTCAGGCCCCATTGAATATTGTGCTGCAGCTGATTGATCAGCGAATCCGAACAGGTAAAGGTTCCGACAGGCGTCATATCGGAATGGATGACGATACCGGTTACCGTTTCCGGTGTTGGTGCATAAGGTAATCCGGACACTTCCACGAAGCGGAATCCCTGGAAGGTGAAATGCGGTTCGTATACTTCCATTCCGTCGCCCCTGGCCGTGTAGGTGAGGAGCTGCTTTGCCGCACGCAGGTTTTCGGTGTAAAAGTTCCCGTTTTTATCCAATACTTCGGCATGCCTTAATTGGATCGTTGTTCCGGATGGTACATCGACCGTGAGACGTACCCGGCCGACGAGGTTCTGTCCCATATCAATGATGTGCGTATTGTTTTCTTGTGGTATAATACGGACCGGTTGTAATTCCTCTATACGTTTAACCGGCGGACCGTAGCAGGCGACAAGATGTTCCTTCGGGTGATTCCTGGCAATCACCTTTTTCCAGTTGTCATCATTAAAACCAACCATTGTCCAGCCCGGCATTTCTTTGCGGGCGTCATACGATTCACCCATGTAGATATCCGACATCCGTATGGGACCGTTATTGGTTGCCTTCCAGGTGTCATCAGTGATAATCCGTGATCGGCTTCCGTCCTCATGGGTGACTTCCAGTTGAGCAAGGGCGGCCAGCTTGTCGCCATAGACGTTGCGATTATTTCTCCAGGCCAGAAAACCGCGATACCACCCGTCGCCAAGTGTGATGCCGATGGCATTATCACCTTCTTCCAGCAATTTTGTTACGTCGTACACATCGTATTGCAGACGTTTATTATAACTCGTCCATCCCGGCGTGAAAACACGGTCGCCGACGACGGTTCCATTCAGAAAGGCTTCGTTAAGGCCATGGCTGGTGATGTACAAACGAGCCGACTGAATGGGCTTGTCCAGTTCGAATTCATGACGGAAATACGGGGCCGGTTCCGATATTTTCGGATTCTCGGCAATATCCGCTTCGATCCACCGGGCCTTCCAATCCTCTGTTTTCAGAAGTCCCATCTCCCAGAAAGCCGGTGCGCTCCATCCGGATACACGGCCGTGATTATCCCATACACGGATGCGCCAGTACACCCGCTGGCGTGATTCCAGTGCAGGGCCTTCATAGGGTATATGAACAGACTGCCCGAAATCGACTTTTTTCTGCCAGATCAGGTTCATTTCGTTATTGAGATCTTTTTCCGATGCAGCTGTCTGGATCTCGTAAGCGGTTTGTCGGGTATTGCGGGTGTCTGACACGATTTCCCAGCTCAACCGGGGTGTCAGGATGTCAATACCGACCGGATTGGTCTGATATTCAACTTTGAGGTTGACGGATTTCAATGGTACCTCCGCATACACATCTGAAGAACATACAAATCCTGTTAAAATATTCAGAGATAAAAGAAGGATACACATGGATTTCATTTTTTCTGCCTTTACTTTTTTATGTCAAATGCCATCAACGCTTCGCCATGACGGATATAGAGCACACCGTTGTGAATGACCGGTTGTGTCCAGTGGGGACCGCTGCCCGGTGTTATACGGAAGCTGCTCACCACCTTAAACGCGTCCGGCGTCGGCTCAACCAGGGCAAGATAACCTTTCTTCTCTTCGTAACAATAGAGCATGCCATCGGCGGCACTGACGGAGCCTTTATTATGCCATTCCGTCTCATACATGGTCTGTCCCGTTGTCCAGTCCACGCAACACCAGTTTCCTCTTGAGTTATTGAGCCAGTTCGCACCATAAATATAATTTCCGACACGTACCACCTGACCGTGATGGCAGTCCAGGTCCTGATTCATCCATAATTGTTTGATTTCGGTGCCCCCGTTCATCAGACGAAACATGACACCCACGTGATCATAGCCGCTGGTTACATATAATTGGCCATCATGATACAGGGGTGTGATACAGTTATTCTCCGGCCTCCTGGTCGGTGTTTCCTCAGACTGGATATCCGCATATTTTATTTTCCAGAGAATATTGCCATCATGGGCGTCTACGCCAACTATATGGGTTGTCAGTACCTGGATGATCAGTTTTCTGTTTCCCTGCCGGATGAGAACAGGAGAGACATAGGCCGATGGTTCATTCAGGCTTTCCGTCTGCCATACCGTCCGCCCGGTGAATTTGTCCAATGCAACCATCGTCGTCACCGATCCGCCCGGTGTATAGATGACGGTATTATCAACGACAAGGGGAGATTCGGCGATACCCCATTTCCAGTGTTCACCGCGGAAGCGGTCAAAAGCCGGAACGGACCAGATGACATCCCCGGTTTTATCGTCCATACAGACCACTTCGCCGCCACCGCTGATAAGATAGATGCGGTTTTCTTCAACCGTTGGCGTGCACCGTGCTTCGGGATACGACTGCCGGACGCCGCGGCCGAAGGCCTCACGCCAGATGCGCTTACCCCGTGTATCCAGAACCGTAAGATATTCGGTAGAATCCTGCCTGCCGGTCAGGTAAATCCGGTTACCGCTTACACTGACCGAGGCATAGCCTTCATCGAGATTATCGACGGACCAGAGTAAGGCCGGCCCTTCTTCCGGCCAGCTTTTCAGAAGACCTGTTTCCGGAAAGACACCGTTGCGGTCAGGCCCCCGCCACTGGGTGATTTCCTGGGCGATCAGAGACTGTGAAGACAGGCTGAGTACAATCATGGTAATAAAGTAATATTTCATAATTCTCCCGGATAAATGAAAAGTGAGTGTATGTATATTTAAGGGAATTTCCGGATTAAATCAAATCCGAAA
>CAYPHA010000053.1:7070-31509 GCA_964410215.1 uncultured Calditrichota bacterium
TCTTCATTTTTTTTAAATAATTATTGCTTTTCCATCCATATATTTTATATTGAATGAAGATTCATTCAATGTGAGGGATGCCATGGCGGAAGAGATAAAAGAAAGAAGAAAAAAGAAAAAGGATGCTATCATTGAAGCGGCGGTGCGGGTGTTTGCCGATAAAGGTTTTTATTATGCCAAGGTGCGTGATGTTGCCCAGGAAGCCGGTGTCGCCGATGGGACGATCTACCTCTATTTCAAAAACAAAGACGACATTCTGATCTCCCTCTTTGAATCCAAAATGGACCTTATCCTGACCCGGTTCAGGGAAGCCATTTCCCGGTCCGATGATCCGATTGAAAAACTGAACCTTTTCTTTAAACTGTATTTCAATCTTATTAAGGAAGACGAAAAACTGGCGGAGGTCTTCCAGGTGGAATTACGTCAGTCCGGCAAGTTCCTGAAAGATTATAAGAATCAGAAGTTTTCTGATTATCTGAACCTGATTGCGGAAATTATTCAGGAAGGTATCGACAGCGCATTTTTCCGTCCCGATATCAATGTCCAGATTATGAAGCTGGTTATCTTCGGAGCGATCGACGAAGTGGCCCGGCAGTGGATCCTGGGTGCGGAATCCAAATACAGCCTGGAAGAAGCCACGAAGGAAGTATCCCGAACTTTAATATCAGGGCTGCTATCCACGCAATAGATGCCAATTTAATAAAGGAGGGGAGTGTCTTTCCCCTACCGGCTCCATATAAACGCAGGAGTATACAATGAAAGATGTCGTTATTGTCGATGGACTTCGTACCCCTTATCTTAAGATGGGAACAGATTTTCAAAACGTTCCGGCCCAGGAACTGGGTGCCATCGTTCTGAAAGAGCTGATCGAACGTATGGATATGGATACCAGTCTCATCGATGAAGTAATTGTCGGAAACGTTGCCCAGCCTCCGGAGGCGACTAATATTGCCAGGAATATTGCTTTGCTTGCCGGTATACCGCAGCGTATCCCGGCGTTTTCTGTCCAGCGGAATTGTGCCAGCGGCATGCAGGCGGTCGCGGATGCCTGGTACCGGATCCAGGCCGGCCATGGTTCCGTGTATGCCACCGGCGGCGTGGAAAACATGTCGCGCATTCCACTTTTATGGAATGAAGCTGCAACGAAATGGATGTCGGATCTGTTCAAGGCTAAAACGGCCGGACAGAAACTGGGATTGCTTTTTAAATTCAAATTCAAATTCCTGACACCCATTATCGGATTGAGACTGGGATTGACTGACGGTTTTTGCGGATTGAATATGGGCGATACCGCTGAAATCCTTGCCCGCGAATTTAAAATTACCCGGGAAGAGCAGGATCATTTTGCCATGGACAGTCACTTGAAAGCGGAAAAAGCGACGGAAAACGGCATCCTCGGCGAGGAGATCATGCCCGTACCCGTTCCTCCCAAATTCGATCATGTTGTAGACAAGGATAACGGTATCCGCCCCGGTCAGAATATGGAAGCGCTTAAAAAACTGCGACCGGTATTTGATCGTCACAATGGCACGGTGACGGCCGGTAATGCCAGTCAGATTACCGACGGTGCGGCCATGCTGATGATTATGAGCAGTGAGCGGGCGGCGGAATTGGGTTATAAACCGCTGGCACGCATCCGCAGTTTTGCCTTCGCCGCCCTCGATCCGGCCCGTATGGGGCTTGGCCCGGCATACAGTACCGCCCTCGTGATGGAGCAGTCGGGTCTGAAGGTTGCCGATATGCAACGTGTGGAGATCAATGAAGCGTTTGCAACCCAGGTCCTGGCGAACCTGCGTATTTTTGAATCCGATACGCTGAGTAAAGAATATCTTGATCGCGATAAGGCTTTAGGTCCGATCGATCCGGATATCCTGAACGTCAATGGTGGTGCCATTGCCCTGGGGCATCCGGTCGGTTCGTCGGCCAGCCGGTTACTGCTCACGCTGGCAAAGGAACTGCACCGTTCCGACCTGGAAATCGGTCTGGCGACGCTCTGCGTCGGTGGCGGCCAGGGAGCCGCTTTTATCATCGAACGTTTATAGGCAGGGTTTCATGATCCGCTTATATTATTATCTAAAAACAGGTGGAATGTATCATGTCGCAAGCTTTTAAATTTGAAAAAGCCGATCAGGATGTCGGTTTCCTGATTTTTGACACCCCGGATGCCCGTGTCAATAAGTTCAATACGCCGGTCATGCTGGAGTTGGACAGATGGATTGACAAGCTGGAGCAAATGACCGACCTGAAATGCCTGGTTTTTATGAGTGGTAAAAAGGATTCCTATATTGTCGGTGCGGATGTCCATGAAATTATAGATATCACGGATACGGAGAAAGGGTATGAGGCAGCGCGGAAGGGACAGGTCGTTTTCGACCGCTTTTCGAGGCTTCCATTTCCAACCATAGCGGCGATAAACGGCGCCTGCATGGGAGGCGGAACCGAGCTCTCGCTGGCCTGTGATTACCGGCTGGCTACCACAAACCCGAAAACACGTATCGGACTGCCCGAAGTAACCCTGGGTATTTTACCCGGCTGGGGCGGGACGCAGCGTCTGATGCGGCTGATCGGGCTTCAGCGCACACTGGATGTCGTTTTATCCGGAAGGCAGTTGAACACGAAACGCGCCTGGCGAACGGGTATCGTCGACCGGATGATCCCTGCAGAATGGCTTCGCGAAAAAGCGCTTGAGTTTGCCGGGGAAATAATGGCGGGGAAAGGAGCGCGCTATACATCCCGCAGGAAACCCAAAGGTTTGTTACCCCTTGTTCTCGAAAAAAATCCACTGGGCAGAAAACTGCTCTTCTCACAGGCGCGTAAAACCGTGCTGAAAAAGACGGGCGGAAACTATCCGGCGCCGTTGAAAGCCCTCGAGGTGATCCGTAAGACGCGCGGGAAATCCCTGAAAAAGGGGCTTGAAACAGAGGCAAAAGCGCTGGCCGAATTAATCGTAACGCCGGAATGCAAGAGCCTTGTACAGATTTTCCTCTGGACCGATGAGATTAAAAAAGAAAATGGTACATCACGGCCCGATCTCAAAGGGGGCGACATCCGAAAGGGCGGTGTCCTTGGTGCCGGGGTTATGGGAGGTGGTATTGCCCAGTTATTCGCTTCCAAAGGTATTCCTGTTCGTGTAAAGGATATCCATTACGATGCCGTAGCCAAGGCTTATCAGCAGGCCGCCGGTGTTCTCAAAGGGCAGCTTAAGCGGCGCCGGATTAAAAAAGAAGAATATAGGCAGATATTGCTGCGGATTAGCGGCGGAACCGATTACCGGGGTTTGAAACAAGCAGATCTGATCGTCGAAGCTATTGTGGAGGACCTGGAAATCAAGAAAAAGGTGCTCGCGGAACTGGAAACGCATACCGGTCCGGATACCATTATTGCATCCAATACATCGTCTTTGCGCATTGACGACATGGGAGAAGCATTGAAAACCCGTAAGCGTTTTATCGGTATGCACTTTTTCAATCCCGTTCACCGCATGCCCCTGGTGGAAATTATCCGTGGACCGGAGACGTCGGATGAGGCTGTGGCAACAGTATATAACCTGACCTTGAAACTCGGTAAAACACCCATTGTCGTCAATGACGGTCCCGGTTTCCTTGTGAATCGCATCCTGGTTCCCTATATGGTTGAAGCGGTTTCCCTGCTGGAAGAAGGAAACAGTGTGCCCCGTATCGATAAAGCCATGCGGAACTTTGGTATGCCGATGGGACCTTTCGAGCTGTTTGACGAAGTCGGTATTGATGTCGCCCAAAAGGTGGCGGTCATTCTTCAGAAGACCATGGCCGGGCGTATGGCCGAATCGGATTTACTGTCAAAAATGATCGATAACGGACGGCTTGGCAAGAAAACCGCTAAAGGGTTTTACCGCCATAACGGAAAAAAACGGGAATTCGATGCCTTTATCAATACGCTGGTAACGTCACGCGAAGGCGATGTGCTGGACGATGCAACCCTGATACAGCGCATGGTCTATCCGATGATCAATGAAGCGACCCGTTGTATCGAGGAGGGGATTGTGACAAACCCACGCGATGTGGACATCGGTATGATCTTCGGAACGGGATTTGCGCCGTTCCGTGGTGGTCTGCTGAAGTATGCCGACGCGGAAGGGTCCGGAAAAATCGTCGATACACTGGATACCTTTTCGGATCATTTCGGATCACGGTTCAACCCGGCTCAGACACTGCGGAATATGGCACATGAAAACCGAACGTTTCATTAATATAAAATATACTGTAAGAAACAATAGAGGGACAAAACATGTCTGAAACAGCTTTGCCGAGTTTCTCAAAGGGGTTGTTTAGCGGTCTTCTTTTAGATGATCTGATTTTTCCCTATCCGGAGCTGGATAAGGACGAGAAAGAGAATCTTAAACTCGTCATGGATACGTTTTATAAGTTTGCCGAGGCAAAAATCGATGCGGCCAAAATTGACGAGGAGGCTGCGCTCCCTGTGGAAATCATTGAAGAAATGAAAGAGCTCGGCTTTTTCGGAATGAGTATACCGGAGGATCACGACGGATTCGGTCTTTCAACGACGGCCTATGCACGGATGCTGGAAGCCGTAGCCACAGTTGACGGTGGGACGGTACTGACCCTCGGAGCGCATCAATCCATCGGTATGAAAGGACTTCTGATGTTCGGAACGGAAGAACAGAAAAAGAAGTACCTTTCCCGGCTGGCTACAGGTGAGCTGGTAGCTGCCTATTGCCTTACGGAACCCGAAGCCGGATCGGATGCGGCAGGCATAAAGACAAAAGCGGTACGGGATGAAGAAAAAGGCGTATATATCCTTAACGGATCCAAACTCTGGATCACGAACGGCGGTTTTGCTGATTTCTTTACCGTTTTTGCAAAAGAAACCATAACCGACCAGGAAGGCGGGGAAAAAGAGAAGATCAGTGCGTTTATCGTGACGCGTGATATGCAGGGGGTATCCAGCGGAAAAGAAGAATCGAAGCTCGGAATCAGGGGGTCGTCGACAGCCGCTATTTTTTTTGAGGATGTCCATGTCCCGTTTGAAAATATGCTCGGTGAACGCGGAAAAGGCTTCAAGGTCGCCATGGAAATCCTCAATTCGGGACGACTCGGTCTGGCAGCCGGAGCGCTTGGAGGCCTGAAAGCCTTACTTAAAATCACAATGGATCATATTACACAACGTAAGCAGTTCAGGAAATTTCTGTCCGAATTTGAACTGATAAAAGAAAAAATAGGTCAGATTACCATGGATCTTTTTGCGGCAGAAAGCATGGTATACCTGACCAGTGCCCTCATTGACCGCGGGGATGTGGATTATTCCCTGGAGTCGGCCATGTGCAAGGTGAAGGCGACGGACGTGGTTTTCGAAGGCGCCAACGAATGCCTGCAGATGGCGGGCGGAGCCGGTTATATGAAGGAATATCCGTATGAGCGTTTTTTCAGGGATGCGCGCATTAATCCCATTTTTGAGGGAACCAATGAAATCCTGCGCATGTTTGTCTGTTTGTCGGGTATCCAGGAACGTGGCGAATACCTGAAAAAAATCGGCCATGCCCTCAAAGGTCCGATCAAGGGTTTCGGACTGCTGACGGATTATGCCACGCACTGGCTGAAAGACCGTATCTCCACCGGGCGTATCCGCGATGTGGATCCATCGCTGATGAACGCGAAGGTGCAGTTCGAGAAATGGGCAAAGAACCTGCATATTACGACAGAGCGTATCCTGATGCAGTATGGTAAAAACATCATTTACCGGGAGATGGTCTCGAACAGAATGGCCGATGCAGCGATCGACCTGTTTGGAATGATCGCGACGATTTCGCGCGTGGACACGAAAATCAGGCAATCGGGAGCGGAAAGCGCTGAAGGTGAAATACGCATCTGTAATACCTTCTGCGAACAGGCATGGCGGCGTGTCCGCAGAAACCTGCTGATGGTGGATAATAATTCGGATACAAATATCAAGGCCATTGCCGATGCCGTCATTCAGTCGAAAGAATACCCCTTTACCCTTATAAAATGACGTTATAAAGAGTTTTTAATAAATTTGAGGAGGCCATCATGAACATTGCCGTTTGTATTAAACAAGTGCCGGATACCGAGACACGCATAAAACTGAGCGGGGATAAAAAAACGGTTGTGGAAGATGATATTAATTTCATTCTCAATCCTTATGATGAATTTGCCGTCGAAGAAGCGTTAAAAATCACGGAAGCACACGGCGGAGAAGTTACGGTTATTTCACTGGGTCCGGACCGGATCACATCGGCGATCCGCAGTGCGCTGGCTATGGGCGCCCATCATGCCATCCGCATTAAAGCGGATAAACATCCGGATGATCCCCTTGTGGTTGCCGATGCCCTGGCCCGGGTGCTGAAAGAAGGAAATTACGATTTGATTCTGCTAGGTAAACAGGCCATCGATGATGACCACAGCCAGGTTGCATCGATATTGTCCACCCTGATGGACCTGCCGGCGGTGACCGTGGTGGTAAAACTGGATGTCGAAGATAGCGGGATTCGTGCGGAACGGGAAATTGATGGTGCCCATGAAATCGTGGAATGCAGTCTGCCGGCGATTGTCAGTGCCCAGCGCGGTTTGAATGAGCCCCGCTACGCTTCGCTGAAAGGCATTATGAAGGCCAAGAAAATTCAGATCGAAGAAGTTGAACTTTCTCTGAAGGAAGACAAGCTGCAGATAACCGGATTCGATTATCCGCCGGAAAAGAGCCCGGGTAAAATTGTCGGAAAAGATGCCGATGCCGTGCCGGAGCTCTTGCGTTTGCTCCATGAAGAAGCCAAGGTTATCTGAGTATTGAAAATGTCTGAACAAGAAAAGAGAGAGGTAATGAAATGAATATATTAGTTTTTGCAGAACACAGAGATGGAAAGATCAGAAAGATCACTTCCGAGAATGTAACACTGGCTGCCGGACTGGGCATGCCTTTTACGGTTGCTGTCATTGGTCCGGAAATTGATAATTTTGAAGATACGCTCGGGAAATTTGGTGCCGAAAAGGTGTTGTATTATACCGGTGATTCCCTGAGCGTTTTCTCTCCGGACGCGTATGCTGAAATGATGGCCGGTATCGTGAAGGAACAGGAAGCGGATGTGGTCATTATGGGTGCAACCGCAACGGGTAAAGACCTGGCGCCGCGCATGGCAGCTCATCTGGATGCCGCACTGGCAACCGATTGCATTGAAGTCAGGTCAGACCAGGGGGATGTGACAGTTGTCCGGCCTATGTACGCGGGAAAAGTCCGGGCTACGGTTAAACTGACCTCCGATGTAAAAATAATAACCGTGCGTCCCAATGTTTACGCGGCAAAAGAAAAACCGGTTTCCATGCAGGTGGAAAAGCGTTCCGTAGACCTGCCTGAAGGGAAAACGGCCGTTAAGGAACTGGTCACGGGGGATAAAGGTAAACTCGATGTAACCGAAGCCGACATCATCGTTTCAGGGGGAAGGGGATTGAAGGGGCCGGAAAACTGGCACATGATCGAAGATCTTGCCGGGCTGCTGGGGGCAGCGCACGGAGCGTCGCGTGCCGCGGTGGATGCCGGATGGCGTCCGCATGACGAACAGGTCGGGCAGACCGGAAAAACCGTTGCACCAAGCCTTTATATTGCGGTTGGCATTTCCGGTGCTATTCAGCACCTGGCAGGGATGTCTTCTTCGAAATACATTGTGGCCATTAACAAGGATGAGGAAGCCCCGATTTTTAAAATTGCCGATTACGGTATCATCGGTGATGCTTTTGAAATTGTACCCCGTATGATCGATGAACTGAAAAAGGGCGGGAACTGATCAACCGGTCCGGTGTCAGCACCGGACCGGCATTTTAGTCTTCAAATTCGAGAGCAATTTCGCTGGTTATTACGAACTCGGAAAAACTGCTTCGCTTGATTTTAAGATAGACGTCAATAATGGACGCAAAGGATCCTGAGACGGTGCCTTTTGCCCGCGATGTAAATTCATGGAGCGGAGCATACGCTTCCACGCCAATCCCCGAGGCATCTTTCATTTCAAAGGGCTGGTAATTTTCGATTTGAATATCTTCCGGAATGGAGGACATCAATTCTTTTGCATCGGAAGCCATGCTTTCATTGTAAAATTCATAAGCGAAAGTGAAGCTGGCGGATTTAATCGGTTTGACGGATTGAATTTTCATCCCTGTGGTTTTGGTGTAGTAGGCGGTCGCCTTTTCGAATTCTTCAACCAGATCGGACCTCAGGCAAAGGTGGACATAATTATCAAGCTCAAACAATTCTTTCAAAAACTCCTTGAGTGTTTCCCGTTTAATGCCTGATTTTCTGTGAAAGAAGTAGGGATTGTCTGCGGATTTGCCGGACAGGAATCCCAGAAGAAACCCTTTTACCAGCATAAAGGGTCCCTCGATGACGATTTCAGAAAACGATGTGCTCATGGAAACCTCCCTGCCGCACGGAAATGGCGGATTATTGATTCGCTTTTATTTTAGCCTGTATCATTTCCTGATGGGACAGCCCGATCAGGGTTGATATTTTGCGTATCAGGTGATCTTCGTATTTATCGACTTTCCCGTCTGCGTAGATCATTTTCCAGAGATGCTCCAGAATCCACATCTTTTGCGGACGGTCAAAATGGGTGTTGATTAAATTACTGAAAAACCATATATCGTGCCGATTCGCCCGCTTTTCCCTGGCTGCTTCAATGAGATCCGCCACTTCACCATCCGGTATGCCGAACAAACCTGCCAGCGTCCCTTTCATGTGGGCTTCTTCTTCTTCGGAAATTTCGAAGTCCGCGTAGGCTATTTCCAGAAATAGAACAGCCGTGGCAATCATAAGGGTATCTTCATCAGCAGCACTATGATCTTCTGTATCATCAGAAAAATACTTTTTTACCAGTGATTCGAGTTTACTGATCATATACGCCCTTTTCGTTGATTTGTGACTTAGTATAATGATGATTATAAATTGAATGCAATTAAATTTATGCGGGCTGAAGGCTGACGCAAAAAAGAAAGGCAGGCCTTTGGGCCTGCCTCTGCAAGGAACTATTTAACCTTAACTTCGATCTGTTTCGGCTTGACTTCTTCGGCTTTCGGAAGTTTTACATTCAATACACCTTCGGAATAATCTGCTGAAATCTTGTCCGTCATAATGGTCGAAGGAATTTCAATATTGCGGCAGAATTTGCCGTAACGACGCTCATAGCGGTGGTAGTTGGCATCCTTCACTTCTTTCTCGGCTTTTTTCTCACCGCTGATGGAGAGAACACCATCGTGAAAGGTGATTTTTACTTCATCCTTTTTTATGCCGGGAACCTCAATGGAAACGAGATAATCATTGTCCGTTTCTTCCATGTTGACCAGCGGTCGAAGCCCTCCGTAAACATCTTCTTCCTCTGCCGCTCCACCGAAAACGTCATCAAACAGGCGATCCATATCGCTTCTTAAATTGATCAGTCTTCTTGCCGGGCTGAATCGTACTAAAGTCATGACAACCTCCTATTTTTTAAGGTAATACTGTTTTTTAGTTCTACCTTTTAGGTATACAACCTGTGTGCCAAAATTGAAACAGGCTCCTTAATATGTTGATTATAAATAAGTTACGCTTTTGTTGACGATTGAAAGCGGAGAAAAGCAGGTATGACAAAAATGAAGCAGGCTTCGCCATATTGGCCGATAAGTATGACAATGTGGCGTGTATTTATGGCGCCCGGAGACCGCCTGTTGATGCCAGCCACCGGGCGATGGGGGTGCCCTCCTGTATGATCTTCGGGCATAATTTTTTCCCCATCGCTCCCACTCCGTTTCAGATTTTGATAAAAATCTTTTTCTTATAAAGAATCAGCATCAACAGGTAAAAAAAGAAGATATATCCGATGGAATAAGCCAGTGATGCGGTGTAATCCGGCAGCCAGGAGGTGTAAAAAGTTTCATAGATCCAGCCTTTTAAAGTAATCGTGGTGCCGCCGGCGCCTTCAAATTTTATCAGGTAAGTCAGTTTGGCAATGATCCCCGAAAGTACGAAAACGGTAATGGCATTGGTTCCGTATACCAGGAAGGGCTGGACACCTTTCTGGCGCCCCTTAACATCGATGTAATAATAGACGAGTCCCAGTGTAAGCAGGGCCAGACCGCTCATCAGGACGGTATAGGAGCTGGTCCAGATGCTTTTATTTACCGGCAGCCAGATGTCCCAGATGGATCCGGCCAGCAGCGCGATCGTACCTGCGTTCATCATCCAGAGCGCTTTTTCCGTCGGTGACCGGTCGGAACGTAAAACATGACCAGTGATCATACCGGCCATTGTGGATACGATAGCCGGGATGGTGCTGATGATTCCTTCGGGATCCCAGGTTTTCGTATAGCTCCACATATGTCCTTTTAACAGGATGCTGTCGATATAATTAGACAGGTTTGCCCCCTTTTCATACAGGCCGGCACCGATACCGGGAACGGGAATCCATTCCATCAGCGCCCAGTAGAGCAGGAGCAGAAATGCGCCGATCGCGATCTGGCCACGTATTCTTACATGCAGAAAAACGAGCGATGCAACAAAATAGCATAGGGCAATGCGTTGCAGTACACCCGGAATGCGTATAGTCGAAAGGTTGAAGAAGGGAAAGCCGTTCAGAAACAGTCCCAGACCGAACAGGATAAGCGTGCGCCGGATGATTTTCGTATACAGGTTTTTCTTCGGGACTCCTTTTTCCAGTTTTCCTGACAGGGCAAAAACGATTGCCACGCCAACGATAAACAGGAAAAACGGAAAGATCAGGTCGGTAAAGGTCCAGCCATGCCACTCTGCGTGACGCAGCGGCTTATAAATATGTCCCCAGTCTCCCGGATTATTGACCATTATCATGGCGGCAATAGTTGCCCCCCGGAATACATCGAGCGAAACCAGACGCTGCTTTTTTGAAGGTTTATCCATATCCTTGTCCGTTATTGGTTATATCTTAATAAAATAACAATGAATAGAATGAAGGGCAATGAAGATTATATGAAAAGCGTAAACCCGGTTATCCGGTGAACAGTTCCTGTTCTTTGTACTGGAGCTGATACAATTGGTAGTATAATCCCTGCTGCTGCATCAGTTGCTGATGGGTGCCGATCTCTTTGAGATGCCCTTTATGGAAGACAAGGATACGGTTAACATGTTTGATGGTAGAGAGCCGGTGCGCGATGATGATCGAGGTCCGTTCTCTCATCATGATCTCGAGGGCATTCTGAATAAGAATTTCCGTTTCGGTGTCGATATTGGAAGTGGCTTCATCGAGGATCAGTATATCCGGATCGAATGCCAGGGCGCGCGCAAAAGACAGGAGCTGCCGCTGACCCATGGAAAGTGATCCGCCCCGCTCATTGAGTTGTGTCATATACCCATTAGGCAGCCGCGATATGAAGTTATGGGCATTCACTTTTTTACAGGCTTCTATCACGGCTTCTTTCGGGATCTTCGTATTATGAAGCCGGATGTTTTCCAGAATACTGCCGGAAAACAGGAACACATCCTGGGGTACCATGGACATGGTACGCCGCAGGTTACGCAGATCCCAGTTCTGAATATTTTCATCGTCGATCAGGATCGATCCTTTCCGGATTTCATACTGACGTCCCAGCAGGTTGATCAGACTTGTTTTGCCGGCCCCCGTGTGTCCGACGATGGCAATACTTTCACCGGGTTCAATCCTGAAGCTGATATCCTTGAGGACATATTCCTCTTCATTATAAGCGAACCAGACGTTTTGAAATTCAATTTTCCCTTTTATGTGGCGCTTGACGACGGGGTCTTTGAGTGACGTTATGCGCGGAGGCGTATCAACAAGTTTGAAGATACGTTCGGAGGAAGCCATTGCCGCCTGCAGTATGTTGTACTTTTCGGATAAATCGCTTATGGGTCTGAAAAACATCTGAGCATACTGGATAAATGCGACCAGTACACCGAACGTAACCGCATTGTTGCTTTTTAAGATACCTCCCTGCCAGATGACGATGGCCAGGGCAAATGCACTGACCAGTTCAATGGCCGGATAGAACACCGCATAGTAAGAGACCGTTTTTACATGGGCTTTGGTGTGCTCCAGGTTAATTTCCTGAAAGCGGTTGTAATTTTTTTCCTGTCTGTTGAAAATCTGTACAATCGACATTCCGGTGATATTTTCCTGGAGGTAGGAATTTATCTGTGCCAGCCAGAGCCGGATATTCCGGAAGGCATCCCGGACTTTTCGTTTGAAGATAGCGGTTATCACGAACAGTAAAGGAATTACAGAGAAGGTCCAGATGGCCAGTTCGGCATTGATGGAGACCATGACGATCATGATACCCGAAAGTAAAAATATGTCCCCGAAAATACTGACGACACCCTGTGTGAACATCTGGTTCAGAGATTCCACATCCGATGTGATGCGGGTCATGAGTCTGCCGACCGGGTTCTTGTCGAAAAAGCTGAGTGATAATTTCTGCAGGTGACGGAATATCTGGGACCGGATATCGTACATGACCTGCTGGCCGAGATATTGTGTTACGTAGATCTGGGCATACTGGGAAACAAACGTTACAGCCAGAACGATAACATACAACCCGAGGATCGTGGTCAGTCCGTCAATATCGCCGGAGGCAATATATGTATCGATGGCCACTTTGGATATATAAGGACCGGCCAGTTGCAGAAATGCCGCGATGATGATCAGAAATACCCCAGTGGCAACGAGATGTTTGTAAGGCCGTGTATAGAGGAACAAACGTTTCAGTAAATTGCTGTCGTAAACTTTTCCCTTAATATCGTCGTCATGCATACGTATGCCCGCCCGGTATCCTTTCCAGAATAAGATGAATATGTTCAATAACCTGATCCAGCTCATCTTTTTCAGTAAGATGGCTGAAACTGAACCGGACAGCCCCTTTCGCTTCAGTGTCCGGGATACCCATAGCCCGCAAAACACGGGATGGTTCAATACTTCCGGAGCTGCAGGCGGAACCAACCGATACGGCGATGCCGGCCATGTCCAGGTTCATAAGTATGGTACTGCCGTCATAGCCCCTGAACAGAATATTGCTAATATAAGGTGAGCGTTCCACTTTGTCACCTATAATTTGAATAAAGGGCAGTTCTCCGGTGAGCCGCTGTTCAAAATATGATTGTAGTGTTTTTACCTTTTTATGCGATCGTTCAGGCTCAAGCGATGCCACCGCGGCCCCCAGTCCGACAATCCCCAGTGTGTTTTCGGTACCGGCCCGGCGGTTTGTTTCCTGGCTTCCACCGAAAAATATGGAATTTCGCGGTGTTCCCTCTCTTATAAATAGAACCCCGATACCTTTTGGTGCGAAAATTTTATGTCCGGAAAGAGAAAGGAGGTCCGCTTTGAATGTGTGAAGATCGATATCAAACTTGCCGAAAGACTGCACGGCATCGCAATGGAACAGAATACCCTGTTCGTGACAGTATTCAGCTATTTCCATGACGGGGTGGCGGATGCCTGTTTCATTGTTGGTATCCATAACGGAAACGAGAGCGGTATTATCTGTAATGGCACGGCTGATATCCCGGACACGAATAGTACCGGAAGAGTCGGGTGCAATACGGCTGACGCTGCATCCCGATTGTTCCAGATGGGTAAGGGTATCATGCACAGACGGGTGTTCCACGGCCGTGGTCACGATATGCTTCCGGTCACCGCCGGCTGCAGATAAAATGCCTGCAAGTGCCAGGTTGTTGCTCTCCGTGCCTCCGCTGGTGAATACGATTTCTGACGATTTGCAGTGTAATGTTTCCGCAATACGGTCGCGCGCGTTTTCAATGGCGAAACGGGCCTTCTGGCCATACTGGTGGGGGCTGGAAGGATTTCCAAATGTTTCCCTGCCGAAGTGGTACATCGCTTCGAGCACCTTTGGTGCAATCGGTGTTGTGGAAGAATAATCGAGATATATTTTCATAAGCAGTTTCAGTATTATTTTAAATGATCTGTTTGTAACCTTTTGTTTTGAAATTTTATTGCATGGGATTATATTTTCATTCAAAAAGTGGAAATTCGTGGTTTAAAACGTTTGTGACGTCCTTCTTGCTGGCAATTGTTTTACCGGCAGAGGACGGGCGTTGCGCATTTGAACCGCGATTAAGCGGCAGCCGCTACATTGCTGCAGGATATACCGGCATTGCCTCGGCACAGACGTTGTTTCCGGTTTTATCGAATCCCGCTAAGCTTGCTGCCGTGACACGGTTTGGACTGGATGCAGATTATCAGGACTATTACGGCCTGAAATCAGTGCGTCTGATTGCGCTGGATATTCACGGTCGCTTTTTCCGCCGGTCATGGGGCATCGGGATTACCGAATTCGGTAATAATCTATACTGTGAACGAGAATTTCAGTTCGGGTTTGCGCAGCAGGTCGGCGGATTTTCCGCAGGTATCACGGTCAGCGCCTGTAATCTGGAAATAGCCCGTTACGGCAGCGCCACGGAGTGGGGTGTAAGTGTTGGTGGCCTGTACAACGTTTCCAACGCCCTTTCCGGTGCCTTCATATTCAGGAATTTCAACCGGGCCGCGATTGGCGCATCCGGTGAGCACATACCCGGCTCGCTGATGTTTGGACTGGAATACATGCCGGTTGAGGGTGTGTACCTGCGCGGCGAAATCGGTAAAACCGATGAAATGCCGTTTGATTATCGATACGGTATGGAATATATTTTATCGAAACAATGTATCGTGATGTGTGGTTACAGGGAACAGGCAGGTTCCGTTTGTCTCGGGGCCTCTTTCTTGTTCCGTCGTTTGCAGCTTGGCTATGCGCTGGAGTATCACATGGTTCTGGGAGGGAAAAATTGCGTGAGTATGCATTATGACTTTTAGATTGTCTTTTTTACTGCTGATTCTTTTGTTGCGGATCAGTGCTTATGGAAACGACAGTTATGATGCGAAGCTGGTCTCGAACCGGAGTAAAATTAAAGAGATCAAGCAGGAAATAATGGCCTTGCAGGAGCGGCTTACACAATCTAAGTCCAGGGAGTTATCCACCTCCAGGCAGATTGGCCTGATCGACCAGAAAGTGGCTCTTATTTCCCGGACCAAGGGGCTGCTTGAACAGCAGAAGCAGATTCTGGAGAAGCGTATTGAAGAAACCAACACGCGGCTCAGGGATACCGAGGAACGGTTGAACAGCCTGGAGGGGCTGTATGCCGAACGTGTCATCTATGCCTATAAATTCGGTCGGGTGAAAAACATCGAATATATATTAACCGCTTCATCGTTCAACCAGGCCCTTGTGCGTTATAAATATCTGAAAGCCATTGCCGAACAGGACGAGCGGACGATCCGGAGCATCCGCAGAAAACGGGAACAGATTGCCTTTCTCAGCGCATCACTGGAAAAAGACCTGGAAACTCAGAATAACACGATCCGGGCAAAAAATGAGGAATCAAGGGCGTACACAGCCAGTAAAGCGAAAAAGCAGCAGTTACTCAGGAAAATCCGCAAAGACCAGGGCTTTTTTGCACAGCAAATAAAGGTCAAAGAAGAGGAACAGGAAAAAATCAATGCCATGATTATCGCACTGGAGCGACAGCGCAGGCTGCAGAGTCAGCGTCCGGATATCGTACCGGAAGTGGTCTATGATTTCAAGGATTTTAAAAATGCCATGGGCAAACTGATCTGGCCTGTCCGGGGACGCATTATCACGCGCTATGGGAAGCAGAGAGACCCGGAATCGAAAACAACCATCAACAACACGGATATTGAAATTCAAAGCAAACACGGGACTCCGGTTAAAACAGTTTTCGATGGTGCCGTACGAATGATTACTTATCTGTCCAGCTACGGAAATACAATCATTGTTGATCATGGCAAAGGCTACTATACGGTGTATTCACATCTGGATGAGATCTATGTCAACAAAGGTGATTTTGTCAGGAGCGGGGATGTGATAGCCACCGTCGGCGATTCAGGTTCCCTGAGTGGTCCCAAACTGCAATTCGGGATTTATGGTGAAACAAAAACGTACAATCCGGAAGTATGGCTGGGAAGTTAAGCCGGAGAAGGGAAAAGTGATTGTATCGGCCGGCGCATCATCAGAAACGTTTACGTCTTTCCGAACGGATAGTACGCGTACCGGTATGGATGGGGCATTTCTCAGCGGGCTGGTAATCAATATTGAATAATTCCTCGTAGGTATCCGGACAGAAAGGTGTGGCCAGCTTTTTACTTTCCCTGCAGATTTCCAGCTTTGCGACACCGGAGGCTTCATGAAACTGTTTACGGGGAAAAGAGAGGGAGTCGTAAACGGAGCTCATGAATTCACCCCAGAAAGGCAGTGCGGCGACAGCTCCTGTCATTCCCTTTCCAAGTCCCAGCTTGAAATCGTCCAGGCCGACCCAGACTCCGGCGACCAGATCGGGGGTAAAACCGACGAACCAGGCGTTTGTATTGTCATTTGTCGTTCCGGTTTTTCCGCCCGCGGGTGTATAGAATTTGTAATCCCGGCGGACGCCATAACCCGTTCCACGGCGGATGACATCCTGCAGCATGTCGTTAATGATGTAAACCGTTTCTTCGGACAGTACTTCACGACGTTCCGGACGGCTTTCATAGATGACATTACCGTTTTTGTCTTCGATCCGCAATATCGATATCGGTTTGACGTGAACGCCGTTATTTGCAAACGTACCATAAGCAGAAACCAGTTCGAGCGGGATCACATCCGAGCTGCCCAGGGCAAGAGCCGAATAGGGACGTATAGGGGTGGAAAGACCCATACGGCGGGCATAGTGTGCCACGACATTGGGTGTAATATCGTCAATCAGCCGCACGGCGACAAGATTGATGGAACGGTACAGTGCTTCGCGCAGCGTCATCAGGCCACTTACTTTGCCGTCAAAGTTGACCGGGGTCCAGCGGGTGCCGTCCGGATTGATTACCACAGTTGGTTGATTCAGATACTCATCTGCCGGCGAATAACCGTTATCGATGGCGGCGGAATATAGGAACGGTTTAAAGGCAGAGCCGGGCTGGCGTTTCGCCTGGGTCACCCTGTTCCAGTTCGACTTGTAAAAATCGCGGCCGCCGACCATAGCCAGGATGTGTCCTGTATGCGGATTGATAGCGGTAAAGGCAATCTGTACGGTGGTCATTTCATTGAAAGCCGAATCGGTCATAGTTTCGCGGAATTCATTAAAGGCTCTCTGAGCGCGAACCCTCTCCTGAATACGATCGATGTGTTTGGCAATACTGCTGTCCATTATGCTCTGCATCTCGGTATTCAGGGTTGTGTATATACGCAGGCCGTCTTCATAGGCTTTAACTCCCAGGGAGTCCTGCAGTTTATTCATCTGCCGGCGGATATGCTCGGTAAAATAGGGCGCTTTTTTCATGCGGTTCGGATCATTGAGGGTGAGGTTCAGACCCAGTTGTTTCAGGCTGTCAAATTCAGCCCGTGTCAGCCTGCCGTAGTCATTCATCATCTTCAGAACGACGTTACGCCGGTTAAGGGCATTCTGGGGATGGCGAATGGGGGAATAGAGGGTCTGGCCTTTCAGGACGCCAACGAGCAGCGCGGCTTCTTCAATCCTGAGGTCTTCAACCCTTTTATCGAAGTAACGTCGGGCAGCAGCCTGAATGCCGTAGGCATTATTGCCGAAAAAGACGACATTACAGTACATTTCCAGGATCTCATCCTTGGCATATTTGCGTTCAATCTGTATGGCCGTTAACGCTTCTTTGATTTTACGGGTAATGGTCTGTTCCAGACCGAAATAGAGGTTCCTGGCCAACTGCATGGTAATGGTGCTGGCACCCTGCTTAATTTCCATATGCATGATATCGACAATAAGTGCCCTCAGGATGCCGGTAAGATGTATACCCCAGTGGTTATAAAAATCACGGTCTTCCGCGGCAAGCAGTGCATCGATGACCGGTTTGGGAATTTTATTGAAAGGCGTGTAGGTCCGGTTGTAGGTGAAAAAGGAGTGCAGAATTTCACCATCGGCCGAATAGACCTGGGTAGCGACATCGGGTTCGATCCGTTCCAGCTCCGTAAGGGATACAAGATCATGGCTGATCCGGTACAGAAAAACAGATCCGCCTATCAGGATCACAAGCAGGATACCAAGTATAAAATAGGCAGGTTTACGGCTGCCCTTTACCGCAGCGGGCGTTCTAGTGCGTGTCGATGAGGTACGGCGTATGGGTTTGCTGGTCAGCGATGTCGCCGTACCGGTTCGTTTTTTTCTTTTCATATCCTATAATTTTACTTAATTAACAGATTCAATTCAAATAAACTTGACGTTTTAGAAACTTAATCCGTGCTAAAAAGTTTCATAGATAAGCAGGATCGATTACCCTGTTCCGTGCCGGTTCCGGCGATAAAATGAAAGAAATTAAATTGGATATAAACCTTGTTATTTCTCGTTATAACATATATATTTAGCGACTCGATATGAAGAAAATATTAAACATACTGCTAACCCTGACCTTCGGGGTTGTTATGCTGGCCTGCTCACCCGCCGGAACCTTGAAAAAGCCTTCGGCCGGTGAAGATAAGGTTCCGCGTAAGGCAAAGGAATATTTCCTCAACGGCGTTTTCCTGCAGATGGAAGAACGGTATCATGAAGCGCTGGTTCAATTCCATAAAGCACAGATATTCGATACATCATCGGTAACGATATCGAACAGCCTGGCGGAGACCTATCTGAAAATCGGCGAGTTTGATCCTGCTCTCTACCATCTTGGCCAGGCCAGGCGTCTGGACCCGGATAACGAGGAAACCCTGCGGCTGACCGGTGAATGTTATTTCCGCCTGCAGAAAGATGAAGAAGCGATTGCCACTTTTAAAAAGCTTCTTGAGATTAATCCCTATGACGAGCAGGCCCGGAATTTCCTGCTTTTCCTCTATGGAAAGAATAATAATGAAATCGGTAAAGCCGAGATTTTTGAACAGTTAATCGAATTATACGGCCGGGATCCGCTCCTGCTTGAAAAAGTCGCGGATATCTATTTTAAACATGAAGATTATGAGAAAGCGCGCCGGTTTTATAATGAAGTCATCAGCATCGACTCAACGGATGCCCAGATTTATTATACACTGGGAAGCATCGAAGAAATAAATCAGCAGTTCGATACAGCCATCCACTACTTCGAAAAAGCACTGAGCCTCGATCCCGCTCATTTTGACGCCATGGAACGGTTAACCATGTTATACCGCCGGCAGGGGAACTGGGAAAATGTCATCGATTTGCACCAGGAAATGCTGCAGCGCGACAGCACGGATCTGTATTCCCGTATCCTCATTGCCGAGGCGCATTTTTACCTGGAGAATTACCAGGAAACCAGGGAAATGCTGCTCCCCGTTCTGTCTGTGGAAAACGTGCCCTGGGGCGTTTACGATCTGCTGGGTAGGATTGCCCTGCAGGAAGAGGCATTCGGCGATGCCATCCGCTATTTCAACAAGATTATCTCGAAAGATACCGGGAATCGCTATGGCTGGCTGTTTCTCGGGTTTGCATATTCAAACATGGACAGCCTGGAAAAGGCGGAGAAAAACTACGCCGAAGCCCTGGAACATCTGCCCAATGATGCGACATTATGGGTCTATTATGCCATGTCGCAACAGCAACTGGAAAAGTATGAAGAATCTCTTGTTTCTTATAATAAAGCGTTGCAACTTGATCCCTATAATTTGAATGCATTGAGTTCCCTGCCTGTGGTTTACGAAATGCTGGGAATGTTCGCACAGAGCGACAGTCTTTACGAGGTTGCCATAGAACGCTATCCGGACAATGCACTGCTTCTGAATAATTACAGCTACAGTCTTTCGGAGAGGGACCTCCAGCTGGAGAGAGCCCTGGAAATGGCACAGACGGCTGTTGCCGCACAACCCGATCGCGCAGCCTACCTCGATACCATCGGCTGGATCTATTACAAGCTGGGCAAATACGATGAAGCAGAACGTTATATAAAACAATCTATCGTACTCCAGCCGGATTCCCCCGTGGTGCTCGAACACCTGGGCGATGTCTATTTTAAATTGGGAAACGTGGAGCTTGCTAAACAATACTGGAAACAATCACTGGAACTGGATTCCGGGAATCAAACACTCACCGAAAAGCTGGAAGCTTTAAAATGAAACGCTATATCTTTTTCTTTCTTATTATATATTTGGCCATCCAGGGGTGCACCCTGATGCGGAAACAGCCGGCTCCGGACCTGTCAAAAACGAATTACAGGGATCTGCTGCAACATAATGTGGCCTGGCAGAACAGTATCACTACGTTGAGCGGCGGTACACGGATTACCCTTGATTCACCCAACTATTCGGGTAAATTCGATGCGAAAATTATGACCAGGGGAAATGATTCCCTCATGATTACCGTCACCGGCCCGTTTGGTATGCGCCTGGGCAAAGTGTTCCTGTCCAAAAACCGTTTTCTGTTCTATAACCAGTTGATGAACCAGTTCTATACGGGATCACGACAGGACTTCAAGGGCAGGAATTTCCTGCAGTTTCCGATAGAGATCGGGCAGATTCGGGATGTTTTTATCGCGCAGGATAAGTTCGATGTGCTGCAGATGGAAACATTTGAAATTCGGGATGACAAGTATTTCCTCAAGGCGAACAATGGCAGACTTTCTTATAATATCTGGTTCGATCCGGGAAACAGACTGATATCGAAGATTGAATACTATCATGAAGGTACACTTGCGTTTTATAAAGAATATAACAATTTCCGTAAGGTAAACGATACCTGGTTTCCGCATGTAATCAATTTTGTCCGGCCGGAATCACAGGAGGGCCTGTCTATTTTCTTTACATCCCTGGCGCTGAATGAGCCGGTAGAGAGGGATGCGTTCGATATAAGAATTTCCGATTCGGCCGACCAGATCGATCTTTCTATTCAAACTCAATAATATTAGGAAATCGAATGGATATTTCACTCGTAATTCCCCTCTTCAATGAGGAAGAATCCCTCGATGAACTGACCCGGCGGGTAACGGAACAACTGAACAAAATCAGCAATCAGACAGAAATTATTTTTATTGATGACGGCAGTACAGACCGCTCCTTTGAAAAATTGCTGGAGCTGAAGAAGAAGTATAACAATCTGAAAATTGTCCGTTTCCGGAAAAATTTCGGTAAAAGTGCCGCCCTTTCGGAAGGATTCAAACGGGCGAGCGGGGAAATAGTAATCACCATGGATGCCGACCTGCAGGATGATCCCGCCGAGATTCCCCATCTTATCAAAAAGATTAACGAGAACTTCGATCTGGTATCGGGGTGGAAGAAAAAGCGTCATGATCCTATCACAAAAACCCTTCCTTCCAAGTTATATAATTATATTACCTGTGTTCTGACAGGTATTGACATACATGATTTCAATTGCGGTTTGAAAGCCTACCGTAATGAAGTGATCAAGGCGATCCCGGTATACGGTGAATTGCATCGGTATCTGCCGGTGCTTGCCCACTGGCAGGGCTTCCGTGTCGGTGAAATCGTCGTACAACATCATGCCCGGAAGTTTGGAAAATCAAAGTTCGGCGTCCGGCGCTTTTTAAGCGGATTTTTCGATTTGCTGACGGTTTTGTTCATCACACGATACCGGCAAAAACCGCTCCATTTATTTGGTTTCCTCGGACTTCTGGCTTCCGTGGCCGGTTTTTTTATTTTGTCCTACTTGACTGTCTTGTGGTTCCAGGGTCACGGTATCGGTCAGCGGCCTCTCCTTTTTCTGGGCGTGCTGCTCTTAATCGTTGGCGTACAGTCGTTTTCACTGGGACTGATCGGTGAAATGCTTACAAGTACCAGAGATGATTCCATTAAATACCCGATTCGTGAAGAAATAATGTCATAGTTTGAAAAAACATTCGCAGGTCCATGTCCGATCCACTCTACAATGTTTTCTCCGTTCTGATTCCTTCGTATAACCGTGCGGATGAAATCCATGAACTGCTTGATTCTTTCACCCGACTGGAATTTTCCGCTGATCGCTATGAAATTATCATTGCCGATGACGGCTCAACGGATAATACCAGGTCCGTCGTCGAACAATATCAACGGCGGAACGCTCTGAATATCCGCTATATCAGCCAGCAAAACCAGGGACCCGGTGCGGCGCGGAACCTGGCCATGGAACATGCCGAAGGTGATTTTTTCATCTTTATCGATTCCGATGTAACGGTTCCCCGGGACTGGCTCACCAACATCGCTGAGGCCGTCAACGCAGAAAAGGCGGATGCATATGGCGGAGCGGATACCTATCGCGACGACTTTCCGGCGCTGCTGAAAGCCATTAATTACACCATGACATCCTTCCTTACTACGGGCGGTATGCGCGGGAAGAAAGGGAAAAAGCTGGCAAAATTCTATCCCCGTTCATTCAATATGGGATTGAGCCGGGCATTGTGGCGGAGAATCGGCGGCTTCGGTTCCCTGCGTCACGGCCAGGATATTGAATACAGCCATCGCATCATCAGCAGCGGGGCTTCCGTTGTCTTTGTTGACAATGCGCCGGTATTTCATAAAAGACGCACCAGCCTGAAGCGTTTTTACAAACAGGTCTTCAACTGGGGTGTGGCCCGGGTTAACCTTTATAAACTGGATAATGCCATGCTGGAACCACTGCATGCGGCGCCGGCAGCCGGAACCCTGATGACCGCTCTGGTCCTTCTGACAGCGCCCTTTTTCACCGTGGCTTTTTACATGGCCCTGGCCGGCGTATCGATATGGATTGCCATGAATGTATTTATGATGCTGGATGCTGCACGCATGTACCGCAGCCTGAAACCGGCAATGCTGGTACCTCTGGTCGCACCGGCACAACTTTTTGGTTACGGCGCCGGTTTTATCTATAATTTTCTGCGCAGGGTGGTGTTCGGGAAGGGTGAGAAAGTAGGTTTTAAGAGAAACTATTATAAATGAGAATTCCATTACAAGGATAATGATATGGCAAAAGCACCAAAGAAGAAGAAACAGAAACAAGCACCGGCTCCGCAGAGTAAACAGGCGACGCAGGTGATATCATCCCGGACGCTGGATATCGTGTTGCCGTTTATCCTCGTCGTCGTGTTCATCTTTTTACTAAAGCCCCTTGTGATCGACGGTTTGTCACCCCAGGGTGTGGATGTTCTGGCTTCAGTTGGTCAGAAAAACCAGATTAATGAATACCACGAGGAAACCGGTGAACGTGCGCTATGGAACCCGTTTATTTTTTCGGGAATGCCGACCTATCAGCGCATGAACGCCCAGGCACCCTCGGTGGATACAATCCTGCAGGCTCTCGGCCGCGTGTTTCATAATGTATTTGTCTATTACATTATGGCAATTGTGGGTATGTACCTGCTTCTGCGTTACATGGGGATGTCACCGCTGATCAGTTTTATCGCCACATGTGGATTTGTGCTCATCCCGCATTATAAATCGCTCTGGCTGGAGGGTCACTTTACCAAATTCCGCGCCCTTATGCTGATACCCTGGGTCGTGCTGGCCTTTAACTATTTTGAATCGAAACGAAACATCCTTTCAGCGGCCCTGTTCGCACTTGCTTTTGGTGTCCAGATAAGGACACAGCATTATCAGATCATATTTTATACGGGCGTGCTCATCCTGAGTATCGGTCTTTATCCGTTTATCAGGGATCTGATTGAACGAAAATGGGGGCGCTTTACGAAATCGACTGTTTTACTGTTCGCTGCCATCATACTGGCCATCGGCATGGCCGCCCAGCCGCTGTTTCTGGCCAGGGAATACCTGCCTTATTCCAAAAGGGGCAAAACGACGATAAACCTGCAAAACCCGCAAACCAACCCGGAAAAAATCGGCGAATCAAGCGGTGTGACACTGGAATATGCAACACGCTGGTCTACTCATCCTTCGGAACTGTTTACCTGGATCATTCCCCGTTTTTACGGCGGGATGTCACAGGAAATGTACCAGGGCGATGAGCAGCCCCGGCTGCGTAACCGCCCTATACCGGGATACTGGGGCCATATGCCCTTTACGCAGAGCTATGAATATGCAGGTCTCCTGATTATTATCCTGGCCATATTGGGACTTGTCGCACAGCGGAGAAACCGTTTTGTCATCGGGCTTTCGGTGTTCGGATTGTTTCTGATACTGCTATCCTTCGGCCGGCATTTCGGTGCGTTTTACAGCATCTTTTATTATCATCTGCCCTTTTTCAATAAATTCAGGGCGCCGATGATGAGTGTAACGGTCACCTTTTTTATTTTTAATGTCCTGGCGGCTTATGGTCTGGTCCATCTGAAAAACCTGGTTACCGGCGGTGAGCTGTTTAAAAAATACCGGAACGAAATGATCATCATGGGGGTATTTGTCGTTATCGGTGTACTTGCCTGGCTCATCGGTCAGTCGGCCTCGTTCACGAAACCGGGCGGCGAGAATTATGAACCCCAGATCCTGAATATGTTGAAAAGCGCCCGTGCCGAACTCTTTTTCCAGGATCTGATGCGTTATTTTGGTTTCCT
>CAYPHA010000054.1:0-31165 GCA_964410215.1 uncultured Calditrichota bacterium
GACCCGTAAAAGAATACCGAACCTATTATACCTGGTCCAGCCTGTATAACCAGGCGTCCGTTACGGATATTTTCGAAATTACTTCCAATTTATCCTCTCAGCTTACGCATACCAATCTGCTCAAAGCGGGTGTGAGTTTCTGGCTGATGGATCAGGATTACAATGCTTCATCATCACTGGTCGCCTCTGCATATGTATGGCGAACAGGTTTCGCAACCAATTATAAAGCAAAAACCTGGTACGGTGCCGCCTATCTGCAGGATAAGCTGGAATTTGCCGGTATGGTCGCCAACCTTGGCCTGCGGTTTGATGCGTATAATTTTGGTGTTGATGTGCCAAAAGATAAATTCGATTTTTTCTATCCGGCTGAGGGAATCTCCTATCCGGGTAAACGGGAATTCGAAAAATCCAATACGTTTACCAGTCTTTCTCCTCGTGCAGGATTATCCTTTCCTATTGGCGAACGGACGGCTTTCAGGGTTCAGTATGGCCACTTTCGCTCAATGCCTATTATAAACAGGGCGCTGGACAACCAGACTTTTAACGGTTGGAATAGCTATGGAAATCCCAACCTGAAACCGAAACTGAGCGTCAACTATGAATTTGGTGTCCAGCAGAATCTCTGGGATACCCACCAGCTTGACGTTGTAACATACTATAATGATCTAAAGGATCAGACCTCGGTAAAGTATATAGAAAGTAAAACCGGAAGCCAGAATCGTAACAGCCAATACCTGACGTATGATAATAATGGTTACGGAAATTCGAGAGGCGTGGAAATTACCTTTAAAAACCGAGTGGTTTCGGACTGGAGGTATTCATTCAGCTATACCCTGAGCCAGACAAGCATTGGCTACCACGGATCTTATCTGGAAAGTCCGGACCGTACGGAAGATATCGAAAAATACCTTTACGGTGGAAGTGATTTCCTTGCCCCGGAGGACCGCACGCATCGTTTCAACAGCTCTATTACCTATGTGATACCGGAGGAAGGTGGTCCGGAATTATGGAGCATCAGGCCCTTTTCAAATACAAGCATCGGTATGATTTATCGTTTGATGAGCGGTCTTTCTTATTACTATTCACCGGAATTCCAGTATGAGTACCAGGTTGAAACCAATCGTCGCTATCCCATGGAATCACAAACCGATCTGCGTATCGATAAATCCATTAAAGTGAATCGATATCGATTCAAGCTGGGTATACGCATTCTGAACCTGCTCAATAATAGACATTTCACGCCCATCAGCGACTCTGAAGAACTGGAGCGATGGGTTCTTCGCAGTGTGAGTTATATGGATCGTGATTATAATTTTCAGGGTGCTCAAGAACAGCGGGCGGCCCGTGTTTATAACTATTTTCAAACATTTAAGAACATTCCCCGCCAGGTATTCATTAAACTGGGGGTTTCGTTCTAAATGACCAGAAATCTTTACTCTTTCATGAAAATGAAAAAAGGAACCGGCTATTGAAGCATGCGATTACCATAATAATGCTGTTACCTGCACTTCTCCTTTTATCGCCGGATTGGATTGAGGCACAGGATCAGCAAGATATCATCGTGCTGGACAGAGGCAGGCTCTGGCATTCATTCCATTACGGACAGGAGTGCGAACCCATGTCCGATTGGGTTTTATATGGCCATGGACTGGATTGGCCGGGATTCGATCCTGAAAGTGATTATGTGCCCAATATCGGGGGTAGTAACAGTTATCTTGTCTCCGGCGGGTTTTTCATAACCTCATTAAACGATACCGGTGCTGTTCAGGGTTGGGATAACTTTGCAACGAATGGCAAAGACCGAAAGGACTGGTTTGTTCCCGGTGAGGCAAATGACTATTACCGTTACCTGGTCCTGAAGCATCAAAAGCGCTGGCCGGGTGGAGAAAATTACTGGCTTCAGACGAACCCCTACGAAGCGGAAGAAGTGATTGATACCGAAGTGGAATTTAACGGTGCGTGGTATGAACCCTGGGATAATCAGCCAATACGCGTCGGTGTTAAGCGTACGGTTCGTCAGTGGTCCGGATCCATGCTGGATGAGGATTATGTCATCGTGGAGTACACCGTCCGGAATGTGCAGAGACGTGATAACCTTGAAGGGCTCTACCTCCTGTTTACTTATGCACTGTCACCTAATAACCGTGGCTGGCGACTGACCTTTCCCAATTTGCCGGAAGGCGCACGGAATACAAGGAGCACTTTTGATCCCGAAAAACGGCTGCTTGTTGCCTGGGCGGGTGACAATCCCGAAACACCAATAACAGACGAGTCCTTCGATTATTTTGAAAACGCCCGCTTTGACCCGATTGATGATGGCATTGTCCGGGAACCGGAATTTATTGCCCCTGGCTTCCTGGGCATTAAGTTCCTTTACATTTCACCGGATTCTACCGGAATGGAGAATCATATTAACGGATTTGCCTGGTCGGCTGCTGCCCCATCACAGGATCATTCCGGTCCGTTTCTTGGTGTGACAGGCCTGGACAATAAATACAATGCGATGGCCGATCCCCTGCTGCTGTCCGAGGCGTTTGATGATCCCGGAGATCCGCGCATGGGAAACAGCCGCCTGTATGCCAATTTTTCACTGGGGCCTTTCAATATCCCGCGCAGGGATTCTATAAAAATCGTCATAGCTGAATTTGTAGGGGGTATTTCCTACGAAAAGAGTATCGATCCGGATATGACCCGTGAAAGGATCCGGACAGCGGGTGATTCAGCTGTTCAATACCTGTCGGACCGGGTGACGTTTACTTATAATCACAACTATACCGTACCTATGCCGCCACTGGCACCCGAATTTGAAGTCACCATACTGGATTCTCCGTCAACGGTAACCAATATTATTACCTTCAGCAATGAGGCAGAGCTGGTGGCTGACCCGCATCAGGGTGTTATCGATATTGCCGGATACAGGATTTATCGGTCATGGAATCTTCCGTTTGGTCCCTGGGAACGTATCGCTGAGATTCCCGTACGTGATCCGGAATTTTTTAATAAAGAGTCCTGGACATATCGTTTTGTTGACCGTGGGGTGGCCTTGGGATATGATTATTATTATTCGGTTACATCCTTCGATACGGGACATGATGCCTGGGCAGTGGACAACAGCGTGGCTGTTCCTCCCCTGGAGTCATCCGTTTTTGCCAATGCGTCCCGTGAACCCTATTCAACGACGCTTCTACCTACACAGGGGCGAATGGAAGAAGTCGCTGTTGTTCCCAATCCGTTTTACAGACATTCCGGTTTACCCAAACTGGGTACGGAGAACCGTATTCAGTTCGTAAACCTTCCGGATCGCTGCACCATACGCATTTTTACCGTGCGCGGGGATCTTGTAAAAAAAATTGAACATGACAATCCTGATTCCGGTGTCGCCTTCTGGAACCAGATCAGCGACAACGGGCAAATGGTTAAAAGCGGAATGTATTTCTACCATATAAAAAATACATTTGGTGATGAAATACGCGGAAAATTTGCGATCATAAAGTAAGAGACAGAGATGACCAATACCGTCTTACGAATAATTTCCGGTATCCTTTTTATGCTGCCATCACTGGTATTTACCCGCGATTTTAATAAAGTGGGGACAGCCGGATACGTCTTTTTGCAGATTCCGGTTAATGCACGCTATGCGGCCCTGGGGGAGACCGGAATTACGCTACCCGATGTTCATTCTGAGGGGCTGTTCATGAACCCGGCGCTTATTGCAGCCGGAGAAAAGAAGCTCTCAGCCAGTGTTTCTTATAGTAACTGGTACGTAGAAACATCGCATCAGGCAGCCGGCTTGACATACAATTTCCCCCTTATCGGAGTCATTGGCCTGAGCGTGGTGAATTTTGATTTCGGGGACATTCAAAAAACAAGGAATCCCAGGCCCATGGAAACGGGCTCATTCGTCGAGCTGGGTACTTACAGTGCCGGTGCGTATGCACTAGGTCTTAGTTTTGCGCGGATGCTGACCAATCAGTTTTCTTTCGGGTTTACATTAAAATATGTTCGGGAATCAATCGATGCGTACTACTCGCAGAATGTCATAAGCGATATTGGGTTTCTGTATTTCACCGGTTTTAAAAGCCTTAGAATAGGTGCCTTCCTGCAAAATTTTGGACTCGATGCCCGGTATATCGATGAAAAATTCAAAATGCCGCAGCAGATGAAGCTGGGGCTTTCCGGAGAGCTCTGGGGGACCAGAAATGAGGGCAATTATCTGACGCTGCTTGCGGAAGTAACCCATCCTAATGATGTCAATGAGCATCTTCAGTTCGGTTTTGAGAATGTTTGGTTGGATCATATCATCCTGCGTGTGGGATATAAAATGGGGTATGAAGACGAAGATCTGACATTTGGCGCCGGTTTACGGTATAGTCATCACGGCAATATGTTCCGGATGGACGCCGCCTATATGGAACATGACTATCTGGAATCCGTCATCCGGTATACCCTGATAATGGAGTTTTAAGGATTATGATACCTGTTACATTCAAGCGCTTTGCCGGGATTTTATTTCTGGTTTACCCGTTTGTCACTTTTTCGGGTGATTATCCCTTGGAGGTCAGGTTTTCACTGATAAAACAGAATACTTTCGCGGAGGAAT
Organism: uncultured Calditrichota bacterium; assembly: GCA_964410215.1. Taxonomy (GTDB): domain Bacteria; phylum Calditrichota; class Calditrichia; order Calditrichales; family CAYPHA01; genus CAYPHA01. The sequence continues at coordinate 4,601 of CAYPHA010000054.1, forward strand.
TCAGTAAAAATTATTCATCCTACCGCACACAGGAAGTGCTCGACGGTCTGGAACCGGATGATCGTTTTTATAACCTGACCGGAAGTTACGGTCTGGAAGGCACATTTGGTTATAAATTAAATGAACGTTTCCGGCTAATTCTGAGTCTTGGTTATGATTACCAGTACCTGTTGCAGGATGATGTTCTGGATAAGTGGAACTGGTCTTACTGGGAGGAAACGTATATCGAATTCATACCCAGGCTCTCAGTTGAAGAGGTAAACCGCAGCCTGTCCTATAACGCGTTGAACGATTCCAGCAGGTATGCGGCCCTATTTTCACCACAACAGCGACTGAAGGAGCTCCGGCTGGCGACGGGTGTAGAACTGGTTCAGCCGCTCATTGACAAGTTCAAGCTGGTATTCAGGTATGATGCAGGTGTCAGTTTTTATACCAGGGAACTGCGAATGTACGAAACCTGGTATAAGCGTTATAACGTTGGTACAGACAGCGCCCGGTTCGATTTCAACTTTGATTTGTTACACTTCGGGCCGCCGAAACGGGGGATGAAATTTTTCATTGCTCCTTCCCTGGGCTTACGCTATGCATTGAACCGTGTTTTTGATTTCGAATTTTCGTATCGTTTTATTGGTTATACCAATACACTTGATAGGGGAAAATTAAGAGAGTCTTTTCCACTGTATTCCAAATACCAGTTATCCGCAGGTTTTGTTATTAAATACTGAAAAACCTGGAAGGCTGATGCAAATCGGTAGGAGACCAATCATGCGAATGTTTCGCATCCTGATGCTGCTGTATCTGACATTGATATATCCGGCTTATGCGCTGGAACCGGGTACGTGGGGCCTGTCCGCATTCTCCGAATACAGCATACCCGCAGGCGGTTTGTCGGAATGGTTTAAACCAACGGCGGGATACGGTATCGCCATCGGGAAACAAACAGATAAGAACTGGTTTATGGAGGGGATGCTTGCATACACACGATTTGATCAGGAAAACCTGGATGGATATGCCGATGGGAAAGTGGATCTGTTCCTGGAACATACAGGTGTTATACTTAACGCCCGCTATATGCAGAAAACCTATTGGATCGTCAGACCATATTGGAATATTGGTGGCGGACTCTTTTACTGGAAGGGGAGCCGGGGGCGTATTGAAGCAGATGATACGATAGAACCGGCCATACCATTGATCGAAAAGCGCGTTCTGGAAGAATGGAACTGGGGATTTCGCACAGGTCCTGGTGTAGAATTTCTGTTGTCATCAGGATTTACCATCGATATAAATATGTATTACCGGTTTATTGTCGGTGACCTATGGCCCACCCTACAGCCTAATATCGAACTGGAGGGCGTATCAGGCTTCCAATCTATTAATCTGTTTGTGGCAACGCATGTGTATTTTTAAAAAATAAAGCGAAACGGAGGATAATAAAATGACCAGACGTTTGATCATACTTGCTGCACTGTTTTTCACTGTATCAGCAGTGAACGCGCAATATCCGGTTCGATGGGTAAAACATTATTTTGTGAATCCCGGAAGCGATGTCACACGTGGCGCAGCGTATAATCCGGCTACAGATCATGTTCTCGTTGCTAGCCGTTATTATGGCAAGGGCGTTTTTGTGCTCGATGCTGCAACAGGGGATTCGTTGATGATGATGGATTCTACAGGAATCAATGAAGGGACGTATACACTGAATCTGGTTGATGTGGATGATGAAGGTGTCATTTATGCATGCAACCTGCTGGCTCCTCAATATGCAGCCCCGGGAACACCATTTAAAATATATAGATATGAGAATGAATATGCTTCTCCCGAATTAATATTTTCCGATGTATTGGATGGCGAAAGATATGGTGATGCCTTTAACGTGGTTGGTTCAGGAAATAATACCTATATTTATTCATCCGGACAGGGGAATCCCAGGATGGCCGTGATATCCAATACAGGAGGCGCATTTACGCTTGATTTCTATATAGATCTTCCCATTGCCGGAAACGCACGTCACGGTATCTCGCCGCTGTCACCGGGCGGGAAAGTATGGGTGAACGGAGCCGATAATGGCTCGCCGGCCCCTTCACTGTTAGCCTCCAACGGAAGCCTGATTGCGACCGTTCCGGATACGATAATAAGCCCGGGAGGATCATCGACAATTCTGCACATGAATCTTGGTCAATACAACATCGTCTCCGTCCTTAATGCGTACAGTGGTACCGTTAGTTCGTCCCGGTATTTTGAAGATGAAATCGGTACGGTCACTTTTGACTATTTTGGTGATAATTATTTCAGTAATCCCGAAGATACGACAGCGCTTTACTATAAAACCGGGCAGCAAACGAATATAAATGCTTCAGGTACACTCAGTTATGATTCAAAGCGCAACAGTCTGATTGTATTGTACGGATGGAACAGCATTGCCTCACTGAAACTGGATTCACTGGTCAACGCATCGACACCCCGGGATGATTTCTGGACCATAAGCATAGATGGTGCACTCGATTTCTTCCCCTCTGATCATGTTGGCACCAGCAACGGACGTGATATGTACCTGACCTGGGCATCCGGAAAGTTTTTTGTGGGCGTAAACGGTCACACCCTGGTCGACCCGACCGAAACAAACCGTATGTATGTGGCTTTTGATCTCGATCCGGAAGGTGACAACGGCAGCAACACCCCTCCGCAAGATGCCGGCGGTGTTCAGAGTCTGCCTTTTAAAGCGGATGTTGTTGTAATGGCGGAAGCGTGGATTGAACCGGATTACCTGGTTGGCAGTATATTCAAATGGAACGGCGCAAGCTGGGATGAATCTGAATATGACGGAAATATTGCCGCGCAGGGCGCATTGGCGTATGCGGATGAGGGTGACCGGAAGCTGGCTGAAATAGCGACGATCCGCAATGAAGCGGGTATTGGTACAAACTATGATGATATTTCCGTGATGGTTTATGTGGCTGAAAAAGGCTCGGATGGTGACATACTGAGTGCTTTCCCCGGGAGCAATCCGACGGCAAATGGAGCGGAATTCGGTACTTATTACTATATCCCGGAACTGGGAAGTGAAATGTATCCGGCTGATACTAATTATGTAAAAATCCGCGGTGACGTTTCCACATCCATCGCCGATCCGGTCAGAAATTTACCCGAAAGCTATGCATTGAGTGCAAATTATCCCAATCCTTTTAACCCCGTAACGACGATACAATTGAAGCTTATGAAAGCTGCGGATGTGTCTGTCAAAGTCTTTGATATCACCGGCCGGGAGGTGGCAACGTTGTTGAACGGTAAGCAGACTGCCGGAGCATACAACCTGGAATTTGACGGAACCGGTTTAAGTAGTGGATTATATTTCTATTCGCTGCAAATCGATGACAAAGTGGAAAAAACACGTAAAATGGTAATGATAAAATAGGTCCACGGATGGCATTTTTAAAATACTTTACTATTGCATTAATTCTATTTATTTCTGTAAACCCCGTCTTTTCGCAGGAAAAAGAACTCCGGGGGGCATGGGTAGCCTGGGCTGGAAGCAGTGTTCCGAGTAAATCTCTCATTGCCGAAACCATGGAAACGCTGGCCGATGCCAATTTCAACGTCGTCTATGTCGATGTCTGGCGCTTTGGTTACCCGTATTTCCGAAGTGAGCTTTTTCATTCATTGACGGGGCTTTATACGGATCCCAGCCTTCCCGAAGGACGTGATGTCCTTGCCGATATGATTGCCGAGGGACACCGGGTCGGCCTGGAAGTGGATGCCTGGTTTGAATCCGGATTCGCGGCGACTTCTGGTGCGAATATCGATTTATACGAAGCACGTCCACACTGGTTCGCACAAAAGAAAAGCGGTGCCCGGGATTATTACAGTAACGGTGGAATCCGGTATTACTGGCTGAGCCATTGTAATCGGGAGGCACAGGATTTTTTAATTGAACTGGCCCTGGAAGTAGTAAAAAACTACGATGTAGACGGTATTGAATTTGACCGGGTCCGTTACCCGGAATTGGATTGCGGATATGATTCAGCTACAGTTGAGCTCTATAAAAGTGAACATGAGGGTGACAATCCTCCCACTAATACCGCCAATTCAAGCTGGATCCGCTGGCGTGCCGATAAATTGAACCTTTTTGTCGCCAGACTTTATGACTCGCTTAAAACAGCCAACCCGGATATTGAAATCAGCAATGCGCCATTACCATGGGGCTATGAACAGTTTTGCCAGGATTGGACAAGCTGGATCAATAATGGTTATCTCGACAATGTGGCCACGCAGATGTATTACACGGATAATGATACCTATACCTGGCGGCTTGATCGTGAAATGGGCCTGGTCTATGATGACACTAAAATGTATCCCGGTATATCAACAACAGCCAATGGCCAGACAACCAGCCCGTCCGAGCTTGTAAAAATGGTTCAGACGACCCGTAATCGTGGCCTGCAGGGGAATGTCCACTGGTATGCTTTTAACCTGATTTATGGAAATGGTTACCTCGATGCCCTGAAAACAGAGGTATATCAAGAGAAGGTACTTCCTCCCTACAGGGAGAAAGACTGGCAACGCGATGTTATTATTATAAACGAAACGGATGCCGGCGTAGAACGATCGGAAAACTGGACTCCTTACACAGCTATCCCGGGCTTTGATGATACATGCCTGGTGACTACGGGCGGCACCGGTGAATGGATCGAATATTCCGCAACGGTTACCGAATCCGGATGGTATGAACTTTATGTTTTTAATGTTAATCAGTGGAATGCCCATCCGCAGGCGCCTTATGTTGTATATTCCTTAAATGCACCGGACTCCGTTTTTGTCAGGCAAAATGAATCAGGGCTGGCCCGGTGGTACAAACTGGGTGATTACTATTATGAATCCGGGACGCAGAAAGTTTTACGATTGACGGATGAGAATATTGAAACACATAATCTTTTCGCTGATGCCGTTATGCTCATGAACAATCGTCGTATTCAGGATTCGTCTTCTTCTGCCATACGCATGGACCACAGCCTCAAACCGTCATCCTTTTCGTTATTAAAAGCATATCCCAATCCATTTAACGGGCGGGTACAGATTGATTTTAAAATTCCGGAAAGCGGACCTGTTTCAGCAATACTCTATGACAGCAGGGGCAGGCTTGTGCAGGATCTGGGATATCGCAAATATCCAGCCGGAATACATACGATTAAATGGGATGCTGAAACCGTTTCCTCGGGTGTCTATTTCCTGAAACTGGGGTATGGTGAAAGTAATAAAATTACCAAGCTGGTTCTGGTTAGATAAAAGTGTGCGGTTGTGTAATTATTTCTGACTACAAGCAATTTCATTTAACATTAAAAAACACTATTTTCCTTCCTCAACACAATATAGTTTGTACAGAATAGAAAAACATATCCCAATAAGGAGAATTGATGAAAGAATTGGACACGTTTATCGGATCAGAAAAAGCAGCGAAAATAATAAGAGAAACCGGAAAGGAATTTGCGGTTGTAAAAAATCCATCTTATATACATCCGTCTTTCGAACTGTATCCACTCGCCGATAAGATTACAGAACCAGTAACTGTATTAAAAGCAGCGGTTATGGACATGGATGGTACGACGACAACGACGGAATCATTATGCATACATGCATTGGAATTCATGATCCGTAAAATTACGAACCGCATGTCGCAGGAAGTGTGGGAAGGACTGGATCGGAGAAAAGATTATCCGCATATCATCGGCAACAGCACCACGAAACATGTGGAATACCTCATCGATACCTATGAAATGCATATCAATAACGATGCGCTGCACGAAGCCTATCTGTATGCAGCAATATGGACATTGGTTTATGGTAAAGATCCCGGACGTGTTGCGGAAGTGACACAAAACCTGCTCAACCTGGGATGCGGTGCGCTTTTAAAGGATGAAAGCCTTTCCGAACAGAGAATTTCCGACTATAAAAAAACCGAAATTTTCGATGAGTTGATTACCAGGCTAAATGATATCTATTTGCCAGAATTAAATATCCGCTCCCATTCAGATCTCGTCCGGGCTGGTATCGATATATATTACCAGAGGTACCATGAAATTCTGGAAAAAATCCAACTGGGGCAGGGGGACGGCCTGGCCAGGGAGCTTCTCGGCTCGGCCGATCAACACCTGATAGAACCAATGAAGGGTATCGGTATTTTCATTGCATTGGTCAAGGGCTGGCTGGGTGACGAAATTGCGCGGCTGATTCCCCTTTTGAAGGAGCAGTTAGCGGAAAAAGGAATGGAATGGGATGCTGCCGGGACGACCGGTATCGATGAGCACCTCATCGCCCGCAGCCGTTATTTTGAGAAGAACCCGCTAAAGGTTGCCGTGGTAACCTCCTCGATTTTGTACGAAGCAAAGATTGTCATGGCGGAAGTATTCCGTGTATTGGAATCAGAGGTCAGGAACTGGCCGGTCAGTGAACAAAGAAAGCAGAAACTTCTCGAAAAATTTTCATCTTACCAAAATGTATATGACGGCTTCATCACAGCCACCGACTCAAGTGAAATCAGGCTGAAACCGCACCGTGATCTGTACAGTATCGCGCTGTATCAGCTCGGCATACCGAAAGAGGAATTCAAAGCGGTGATGGGCTTCGAAGACAGTGAAAGCGGGACGATTGCCATCCGGGCGGCCGGAATCGGTTTATGTCTCGCCGTACCGTTTTCCGATACCCAGCATCATGATTTCCGGGCAGCGTCGCATATCCTGCATGGTGGCTTACCGGAGACGATTCTGAAGCATAAGGTATTTCTTAATATAGAGTAAAAAGGATCTGAAAACAGTGAAGAAGAAACATATCTTCCATGTTATTTCCAATACCCATTGGGACCGTGAATGGCGGTTTACGTTCCAGCGGAACCGGCAGCTCCTGGTTGAAATGATGGATAAATTGATCGAGATCCTCGAAGCCTATCCTGAATACCGGGCATTTCATCTGGACAGTCAGACTATTGTACTGGAGGATTACCTTGAAATTTGTCCGCAAAACAGGCATAAACTGGAAAAACTGATCAAAGAGAAACGTATTTTGGTTGGTCCCCTGTTCATACTTCCCGAGGAGTTCCAGGTGGGAGGTGAGTCCCTGATCCGCAATCTCCTTCTGGGGCACCGCATGGCCCGTGAATTCGGTCATGTCATGAAAGTCGGCTATTCGCCGTTTTCATGGGGACAAATATCGCAGCTCCCGCAGATTTATGCCGGGTTCGGAATCGATGTAATCATGTTTTACCGCGGCATCAACAGCCTTGACAGCCCTAAGGCGGAATTTATCTGGGAGGGAGCAGACGGTACGCGTGCCCTGACTTCGCGTTTTTCAACCATGCCGCGCTATAATTTCTATTTTTATATCTACCGGCCCGTCGTGCACAACGAACAGATCCCGGATGTGGAATATACATGGAGCAGGGGCGGTATTCCTTTCCATTTCGCTGACACAGATCTTAAGGATGAGGACTACAATCTGTTGCGGCCACTCAACGAATATCACAGCGAGAATCTTAAGCCGGCAATTAAAGCTATCATTGATCGTCAGCTTAATGATTTTACCACGTCTCATATATTCTGGGCGGAGGGCCATGATTCAAGCGGGCCGAATGCAAAAACCGTACATTTGATTAAGGATGCAGACACTCTGTTGCCAGATGATCAGGTTAAACACAGTACACTGGAGGATTATGCGGCTGCACTCAAAGCATCGGTTAAATTTGATGAACTGAAAGTGGTCAGCGGTGAACGCCGGAGCAGCCAGTATGATATCAACTCCGGAAATCTATATGGTTATACGACCTCGGCGCGCATGTATCTGAAGCAGGAAAACTTTGATGCGGAACGCTGGCTTCAATACTATGCGGAACCTTTCAACACCATTGCCGGGATCCTGGGAATGGATACAAATGACCGCTACCTGGACCGGGCCTGGCATTACCTGTTACAGAATGCGGCACATGACTCCATCGGCGGCTGCAGTCTCGATCCGATACATGAGGATATGATGTATCGCTACAGGCAGGTAAAAGATATATCAAAAGGGGTATTCAACAGAGCCTGTCGTTTCCTGGCAGGTCAGATCGATCTAAAAAAATACGAAAAAAATTCTATTCATCTTGTTGCTGTAAATACGCTGTCTTTTAATCGCGATGATATTGTTGAAGCATTTATTGATGTGCCGGAGGAATTCAGCGCGGATTACATACGGGTTGTTGATGAAAATGGCAGATCCCTGTCCATGCAACTGATTGGGCAGGAGAATACAGAGCCCGTATTAGAGCAGATGATTGACAGGCCCATGTTTTTCCGCATGAAGCGTTTTCAGGCATTGGTGGAATTGAAAGCGATTCCTTCTATGGGTTTCAGGACGTTTCATGTAGAAAGGACTCCGGAATCCCCATCAGAATCGGATTCGATTGTACATGTGAGAAATGGTACATTTGAACTGGAAAATGAATATCTGAATGTAAAGATTAAGAAGAATGGCACGCTGACCGTGACATACCTGGAAACAGGGAAAACATTTGACAATTTGGCATGGTTCCGGGATGAAGGCGAAACGGGACATGCCTGGGTGCATGAGCCGGCTGGCCCTGTTTTTGACAGCCTTTCATCCGAACCGGAAGTCACACTCTTACAAAACGGCCCCCTGTATGGCGAAATCCGTATCAATTATAAATTGAAGATACCCGTAGATCTGGAAGCTCGAAAAAATGGCGGCCCATGCCCGGATCTCCCCGTTCAGATTGATCTTTCGCTTAAGAAAGGATCCGGTCGTGTGGATTTAACTATCGATCTGGATAACCGGGCCGAAAGTCATCGACTCAGAGTGATGTTCCCGACCGGTATCGATGCCCAATATTCATATGGTGAGGGTCAGTTCGATGTGGTTTCCCGGCCAATTGCGCGTAAGGACACATCGGACTGGATCGAACAACCCATGTACGACTATCCCATGCACCATTTCGTGGATGTGTCAGACAGTCAATCGGGTGCCGCCGTTCTCGTTGACGGCCTCAAGGAGTATGAGGTTCTGGATGATGCAGACAGAACGCTGGCGATTACACTTTTAAGAGGCTTCCGATACGTCATTCAACCCAGTTCTGTTCAGGATTTTTCCGAACAGAAAGGATCGCAATGTCTGGGGCGTCAACGCTACAGGCTAGCCTTTTATCCACACAGGGGACGTTGGGATGAAGGCCGTGTTTTTCAGGAAGCACTCCGTTTTAATTATTCGCTGCGGCTTTTTCAGATAGGACGTTCGGAAGGCGATCTGCCTGAAAAATGGCGTTTTATCTCGATTGAACCGGATATGCTTGTTTTGAGTTCTTTGAAAGCAGCGGAATCGGGATCAGGAAATACTATTATTTTGAGAATTTATAATCCGACAGCAGAGGTCATTACCGGATCACTGCTATTTGGGACTAATATCCTGTCGGCCGATGAGGTATCACTGGAAGAAAAAGTAATAGGGGCTCTGCAAATAGATTCAACCAGGCGATTGAGATTGAAAATTCCTGTCAAAAAGATAAAAACACTACGCTTGACAACCGAGGCTTTCAACTGTTAATGAAAATGGAAGTGATTAAATATTGTACTTTCCTCATACAGGAAACGATACAATTTATGAGCTAGCTTTCATCTGATTCGTTTCGAATCAGGTATAGAGCAGTAATGTCATCGCTCTGCGGCGTATTGCCGGTAAAGCGGGTAATATCCCGGAATAGATGTTTAATAAATGTCTGGGCATTATCGGAATGGCTATTATTCAGAAAAGACGTTAGAGAGACCACGTCATCATATTCTTCCTCATCTTCATTCATCGCTTCCGTAACCCCATCCGTATAAAGTAGCATACGGTCACCCGGTTGCAGCACATGCTTCTCACTTTCATAAGGAAAGGGCAAACCCATCATCCCAAGGGGAATACCACCCGTTTTAAGTTCTTCGATCTGATTCGATTTTCGGATGATATAAATCGGGTTATGACCGGCACTCAGGGTTTCCAGTTCGCCTGTTTCGGGATCGAGAATAGCAAAAAAGGCGGTTATGTATTTATCGATGGTTGCGGCATTATAGATTACCAGATTTAATTTTTGTACCAGTTCAGGCAGGCTGAATGATGTGTCCATATAGGCATGCATCGAAGCATGAAGGGTGCTGACCAGCAGTGCAGCCGGAATCCCTTTTCCGGAGACGTCGGCGATGATCAGTGCATAGCGTCCGTCATTCAGTCTGACACAATCGTAATAGTCTCCTCCGACATGTTTGGTAGGAATGTTTTTACCAAACATATCGTATCCATCGATAGGGGGTAATTCCTCGGGAATGAGTTTCTGCTGAATGGTTCCGGCTATAGAAATTTCTTTGTCAATACGTTCTTTTTCGAGGGATTGTTCATAGAGGTAATGATTCTCCAGCGATACATGAACCTGACGTGCAAAGGCATCCAGCAATAATTGATCCGTGGCGTCAAAAACCACTTTGCCATTGCGGCTTTCTTTCTCAAACAGGTAAAAATGATAGCTGCGGTCTGAAAATCTGAATTCTGTTGTGATGGTAAATGTGCTTTTTTCAATGGATTTCGATTTAAATGGTCCCGGGAAATAGATCTTTTTAATAACCTGTCGCCCCTTCTTGATCCGAAGCATACCTTTTGACGCATTGGTAAGTGCAAGAACACGTTCCAGGGCCAGCTGCATGAGGGAATTTTCCTGTTGCAACTTAGCGATATCTATGCCACTGTCGATTAGGCTGTTCAGTTGCAGGACGCGATGATTGAGGGAAAAAAATAAATTCTTTTCATTATTTTTTGATATGAAAAACTGATACGCGCTATCCAGTTGCTGGAGATAAAATTGCAGGCTGATTTTATCAAATTCACTGAATGGAGAGCGATCCAGCTTATGTCCGATCAGGATCCCAAAATGTGCTTTGTCGATCAGTGGCTGATGGATACAGATACCGAATTCCGTATGATCGATATAGTCAATTTTAAATTCATTGGAAGCGTTCAGCGCGCTGATACAGACATCCGCTTCGCTGTTTTTAACAAACAGCGGACGCCAGTTATCCTGTTCCTTTGACCGGAAAAATATACTGGCATCGACGATGAGTAAGTTCCCTCTGAGAATATGGAAAAACTTTGTTGCCATTTCTTCGAGGGTTTTTGCCTTAGCCAGTATACCTAAACTCTCCTGTAAAGAATTGACTTGAAGATTCAGTCGCTCCAGAATGTTATCCAAGATCAAGTCCTCATTTTAGGCCAGTGATTTCAGGGCAACATCGACGGTTGATGCACTTCCGGCGAAGTTAAACAGACCCATGATGGTCAGTGTTTTCTCGATAGCCGGTTCAAGATTGGTAAAAATAAGTTTACCTTCTTTTTCGTTCAGCTTTTCAATGATCTCAATAAGGAATGAGATGCCGATTGAGTTAACAACTTTCACATTTCCAAGGTCTATTATCAGATTATTGATACCATTTTCAAAATGTTTACTAAATTCGTCTGCGATCTTTTCACCACCTTCATTATTGACATAGCCAAACGCAATTATAATAAGACAATGATCTTTTACTTCGGATGTTAGTTTGAATTCGGATTCCATGGTAATACCCCTTATAGCAAATTTTTTATGATCGTAATTTTTGTGCCATGTTCATTTGATTCAATCTCGAATCCGTCAGACATGGATTTCATTAATTTAAGTCCCCAGCCCCGTTTGTGGCTCGACCCCAGTTTTTTTTGAATATCCGGTTCTTCAATATTTTCGGGCTCAAAGCCTTTCCCATAATCACGAACCAGAATAGTAAGTTTCTCGTGAGTCAAAGCAAATTCCACACGTACTCTGGGTTTTTTTTGACCGGAATGTTCCAGCGCATTAATAACGGCCTCTGTAACCAGAATATGGGCTTCGCTGATTTTCTCCTCACTGATACCCATATGTTTGGCCATCCGGTCCATACCCTCGATTGCTACCAATTCGATGTTAGGAATCTTGGGCAGGGTCATTTTTAACTTAATAGTATCTTCCATCTATTCCCTTTCCATTCATCAAAAGAATTTTTGATATGTATTGCGACATTAATGTCGCAATACAATGATGCGTAAAAAAGCAAATTTCCATAAATAAATACCAATAGGTCAACGAAAAATCGTTATGATTGATTCCTGATTAATTACATTCCGATTTCATTAGCGTTCCATTTACCATGACCTGGCAGACGTGCGTAGTGTATTCAAAAGGGTCTCCATCGAAAATAACAATGTCTGCATCCTTAAATACCTTCGTTCCATCCTGTGCAAAAGCGAGTCCTGTCAGCAGAAATGAAATGAGAAATAAAAATAACATGTTGTTCATGTTTTCTCCTTTTTTCACTTCTTTTGTTTCCTGCTAAATGGGATTTTCTATCATTTTACTTTAACTACCACAAAGGTAACATCATCTTCCGGATCCCGATCATCTATCCATGCTGATCCCTTATCCCTTAAAAAATTGACTATTTCTTCCGGTTCTTTTTCTGCTACTTTTTTAAATCCGTTCCGAATGCGTTCATAACCATACATTTCATTATTTCTATTTTGCAACTCAGGCATACCGTCGGTTAACAGCAAGAGCACATCGCCCTTTTCAAGCTTGCCATCTATCGCTTGATAATGGAAAAGTTTCATCGCGCCGATGGGTATACCGTGTTCTTTTATTTCGTTTACAGATTTGTGTTTTTTACAAAACATAAAAATGGCAGGTAATCCGGCATTTATTAGCTTAAATGTATTGTGATTTATATTTAGCATCGTAAATCCCATCATCATTTGCTTCAACCCCATACTTTTTATACCGCTGTTGGCTGTTGCAAAAAAGGATTCAATATCCATTTTCGGCGAATTCGTGGTAAATATCGATTTCATTAATGAAACCATAATGCCGGCCTTCATCCCATGCCCGGTGGCATCACCCAGGCAAATATTTATTGATCCGTCTGCTTTTGTGGAAAAATCATAATAGTCGCCGCCAACTTCCGTGGCAGTTTGCATATGAACGGCAATTTCCAGGTTTTCAAGCTGTGGTATTTCCTTAGGCAGCATGGCAAGCTGCATCTGCCGTGCTTCTTCCAGTTCTTTGCTTTTTCGCTCATTTTCAGCCTGGATGATGCGGTTCTGGCGCTCGGCACTTTTCAGATCTTCGAACCGGCGGTAGGCTAAATCAAACACATGTGCGAAGCGTACAAGGGTTGCGATGTCTTCCTCCGGTGGATGTGGTACTTCTCCAGGCAACGTATAACCAATCTCCCCATGAGTTGTTCTGGCCATCACAAAGGTAAGTCCGCCCATAGCACGCACAGTATCCGGATCCGGCGCCGTGTGGTCAATCTCCTGGAAACGCCCCAACTTTATCATTTTATCAATGTAGTCGGCGGCTGTTTCCGGATCCAATGTAAAAACAGCCATAGGTTCGTCTGATTTTTCCCAGTCCAGCATGTTCTGGAGACCGTGAAAACCGCGGGGCAGTTCCAGTACATTCCCGATGCGGGTGCCTTCACCATTTGTGAGAGCCTTTTCATATTTATCAGGAAGCCAGCGCATGTGCCAGAAATAATGTGCTTCGTGCCCCAGTTTGATAAACTCGGCCTGCATCATAACGACAATGTCGAGTAATTCCGATGATTCCCGCATGGCCGTGACCTGTGCCCGGATTCGTTCCAGGGCAAGTTCAACCTGTGCTTCCCTGGCCTGGGCTTCTGCTTTTTCAATATCAATAAAACGGCGGTAGGCCAGCTGAAATACATTATGAAAGCGCTTAAAGATTTCCAGTGCGGATTCAGGTAAAGGTTTATAGGTTGTTATTCCCAATCCGCCTTTGCCTATGGAAAAAAAGCAATAATATACACTTTTCGTTTCATCTAAAAGCGGATCATCAAACTGGTTCTCCTGTTGTCGATATTTTCTGAACGATTCGAGTTCTTCACCATCCAGACGCCCGCTGAAATAAGCATCAGCTGACTTTTTCATTTCCTGAACCATGGCCAGGACAGTGGGGTGCTTTTCAGATTGGGTTTCTTCAGTAACCGTTTTACCATAAGCTGAAAAATATTGATAGTTTTGGTAGGTTCCTTTTAATTCATCGATGATGACCGTCTGTACATTTCTGATATCGGTTACATCCAGGGATTCCAGTTGTTGTGAGATAACCCGGCAAACATCCAGCATGTCTGAAGGCTTTTGCATCGATAAAGCAATAGCCCGGACCCTTTCAAGTGATCCTTGTATTTCCAGTTCGCGGTTTTTATTTTCCAGTTCAACCGTTCGCCGTTTTACAGCATCCCGCAGCGCGAGATTTTCCTGTTTTATTTTTTCAAAACCAACCTGTTCACCTTCCTCTGCTCGCATATCGGGTATGGAACCATGCTGTTGTATGAACTTCCAGCTGTTGTTGTTTTTCTTAAGCAGAGACGATAAACGAAATCTGGAATAAAATGTCCATTCATTATCCATTAAAAGATATAAATCACCAACCTCGGTTATTAGAACAAGTTCATCAAAGGCCTTCATTTTTTTGATCGAATTCCTGATTTCGACCTTTCCGACCACCTGCTCCGCCGTGGCTTCATAAAAGGACAGGGTTTCTTTCTTGTTATGGAAGATCTCACCATCTGTAGAACCGATGACTCTGAAGTCATCATCGACTAATGAGGCCCAGGTTTCCAAGTCGCCCTTGAGATAGGTGTCCCAATAGGCTTCATATACCGCCATCGCTTCATGGCTTTGCGATTTAGTATTTTCCATCCGTTTCTATTTAACCTTTATTACAACAAACGTCACATCATCATCGGGATCGTGGTTATTTACCCAGGCTGCGCTTTCATCCTTTAACGTCCTCACGATATCCTCCGGCGATTTATCCGCAACATCCTCGAAACTGTTTCGAACTCTTTTGTAACCATACATTTCGCCGCCGGCATTGTTAAGTTCGGGCAAGCCGTCGCTGATCAGCAAAATCGTATCACCGGGCATCAGTGTCCGGTCAATCACCTGATAGGGGAATTTTTCCATCGTACCCAGCGGCATACCCTTTAAAAGGTGTTCCTCCATACTGCGCGTATCCCTTCTGTAAATGAAAGAAGGGGGCATGCCTGCGGCTGACATCAGCAGCTTATTACCCTGAATTTTAACCATCGTCATACACATGGAAAGCCGGTCAAAATTCATCTGTTTGATACAGCGGGTGATTTCCTGGAACGTAAATAGTATATCCGGGTTGGGAGCATAACTGTTGAACAAGGATTTGGCAGCCGTTACCATTGTTCCGGCTTTCATGCCATGACCGGTGGCATCACCCACGACCACGGTCAGCGTTCCGTCCATACTGACATGAAAGTCGTAATAATCACCGCCAACCTCCGTAGCCGTTTTCATATATACGGCAATATCGAGGTTGGGCAATTGCGGCAGCTCCCTGGGCAGCATGGAAAGCTGCAAAGCCCGCGCTTCTTCCAGTTCTTTTGATTTACGCTCGTTTTCAGCCTGTACAACCTGTGCCTGGGCTTCTGCAGCTTTGGCTTTTAGCTCGGCTGCTTCAGCTCTTAGGTGCGATTCTTTGATCGTTGTGTTTTTTTGCTGACGTCTTATTTCAAAACGCCGGATACCAATGAGCATTCCAAAAAACAGGGCAATGTAAACAGCATAAGCCATCCAATTATTATACCACGGTGCTGCGATATGAATTTGAATGGTCCTGGTTTCATCACTCCAGATACCGTCACCATTTGATCCTCTAAAACGGAAAGTATAATCACCCGGGTCTAAGTTTGTATAAGAGGCAAATCTTCTGTCACCAATTTGCCACGCTTCATCAATACCGTCCATTTTATAAAGCAGGCGATTTTTATCGGGACGTGAAAAGTGAATGGAAGCGAATTCAAATGCTAAATCATTTTGTACATGAGATAAAGATAATTCAGATAAATGCTGCAGGTTTTGATAACCGTCTTCATTAATATCCTGTAATGATTTATTGGAAACTTTTACACTTTTAAGTGAAAGAAGGGGCGGTGTTTTATTGCTGTTTCCGGGATAAAAGGCGTTCACACCGTCAAGCCCGGCAAAGTATAATTTCCCCGTTTTGTCTTTTAAAGAGGCGTTTCGATTAAATTCATATCCCTGTAATCCATCTTTTACATCATAGTTTACTATAATCTGTTTGTTGCCATTTTCATCCAGCTCGACCTTTGAAATACCTTTGATTCCACTTACCCATAGGTTACCAGAATTATCTACCTCGATAGCCGACACATTGGATGATGGTAAACCGTCTATCTCCCTTAATATTGTAAATTGTCCGGTGGATGGATCAAATCTGTTCAACCCATCGGATGTGGCAATCCAGAGGTTTCCGTATAAATCTTCATTTACATCCCAAATCGAGTTATTGCTTAGTGCGTTCGCTTCTTGATTGTGAATAAAATTTTGAATGTTAAAACCGGAGTCGATTTTTGATAAACCTTCTGAAGTACCCGCCCAAATATTGTTATCCGAATCAGAAAAAATGAATCGAATATTCTGACCCAACATGTAGGTTATTTCTTCCGATTCAATAAACAATGCCTTTAACGTTTTGAATTCATCATCTTCCAGCCTGAATATCTGGGTTCCCCAAAAAGTAGAATCCTGTGGAGCGGCGGCGTTAAATAATGCTGCGGAATGGCTGTCATCGGTTTTATATCTCAGTTTATAGCGACCTCTTTTTAACTCAAATAAACCAATTTTAAGCCTGTTTTTCATGTTCCCGCCGGCATAAAATGATTCATCAAACTCACCTGCATTCCAGAGGGTATCGCCAGAACCCGATTCCAGCCAGCCAAAGTCAACCATATTCCATTCCGGCAATCCTTCACCCATAGAATAGATCAGGACTTTTCGGTCTTCCCTCAAAACGAATTCATTGGTGATATCAGCATAGTCACCGGTGTTTATGATAGAGCTTAGTACTTTTTTAGATTCTCTGAGTGAAACAATGCTTTCCAGCAGTTGCTGATCGTACATCCTGTTAAACAAACTAGGCATGGTAACAAAGTTTTCAGAATTCTTCTCAAACAGTTCCAGACCCCATTGGGTACCAATCCACAGGTTTTTATTTGAATCTAGGTGCAGTGCACGAATCCGGTTATGTATGAGTGAGGTATGATTATAATCTATATTCCGATAATTTTTTAATTTTCCCGTTTGTAAATCAAATAAAAACAGACCTTCTCCACGGGTTGCCAGCCATAAATCTTTATTTTCAGTTTCAACAACAGCATTTATCCGCAAATCACTGATTTTTGATAGGTTTTTGTTCTTCTTATCACCAGAGATGAACGTATTCCGGACATTGTCGAATAAATGAAGACCGTTTACCGTTCCCAGCCAGATATTGTTTTTATAAACATTGCTTTCACTAAAAGCCAGAACAGATTGACTGGTAGCCTGTTCAACATTAGCGGAGATGGAAAAGGTTTCAAACGGTTTTCTGTCAAAATCATATTTTAACACGCCTCGTTGAGTACCCAGCCAGAGTATCCCGGATTTATCTTCATAAAAACCTTCAAATATAAGCCCTGGTGATTTAGAAATTAATTGTTCAAATTTTTTCTCTTTTGTATGGTACAGGTACAACCCGTTTATTCCTGTACCCACCCAGATGTTATCATCCCGGTCAACGATTAAAGCTGTGGCAGCATTGTCAAAAATAGTATTACTTTTTACTTTTTTATATGGCGTCAGATCGTATCCCTGCTTCATGGTCAGGTCAATTTTATATAGACCGTTAAAACTTCCCAGCCACAGATTATTGTCGTTATCAATAATTCTATCCCAATATCGGTTATTTATCAGCTTACTGTTGAAGTCATCTTCAAGTGGGACTTGAATAAAAATCTGCGCATCATAATCAAACTTTAGTAATCCATAAACTGAGGAAACAGCGTAGAGTTCTCCGGTTTCATTTTCGATTATTACATCGACATTTGATGTAAAAGATCTCAGGCTGTTATCAGTTAGCATTACATCAAATCTTTGAAATTTTTTAGTTACCCGGTTAAACTGAGCACAGCCATCACTGTAACCTACCCATAGATTACCACGACTATCCTCGCAAAAACCAAGTGTCCAGTGAGCATTAACACCTGTGGAAATCTCATTGGGCCTGTAGGTGGCGAATGAATTATTTTTGCTGTTAAACTCAGAAAATCCTTCCAACGTACCAATCCACATCGTACCCTGTTTGTCTTTATAAAACCGAAAGACATCATTACTGGGCAAGCTTGTTGAATCCCCCGGGATACTTTTGAAAACGGAAACATTATAGCCATCATAAATATTTATACCGTCTGCGGTAGCCAGCCATAAATATCCGCTATCATCCTGGATTATATCTCTAATACTATTACTTGAGAGCCCGTGCCTTACGTTGATAGATTCAGTGGTAATTTTCGATTGAGCTACCGAAAGGTTAGCCATTATTAAAACGGTTATGAATATTCTGAATAGTACTATTTTCGATTTGTTCATTCTGTTCCACCTTATTTAAGTCTTAACACCACAAAAGTCACATCATCCTGAGGATCTTCTTCATTCACCCATTTTGAACCGGCTTGAGTCAGTTCCCTGATGATGTCTTCAGCCGAGTGACCGGCGTGTTCAGCGAATATTTCGCTGATTCGTTCATAACCGAACATCTCTTTGTCAGCATTGAACAATTCCGGCAAGCCATCGCTCATCAGGAGGATGGTATCTCCGGGATTGAGGGTTGTGTCCTTCATTTCATAAGGAAAGTCATCGAAGGTTCCAAGGGGCATACCTTTAACCAGAAGTTCTTCTACTTTTCCATTCCCGGACCGGTGCAGCAGAGCCGGTGGCATTCCTGCGGAGGACAGACTCAGCTGATTTTGATGAATTTTCATGATCGTCATACACATGGACATCAGATGCAGGTCCATTTTTTTCAGGCAGCGCGTCATCTCTTTAAATGTGAATAAAATATCCGGATTGGCTGCATGCGTACTGAACAGGCTTTTTGAAGCGGTAACAATGGTTCCGGCTTTCATACCGTGGCCGGTTGCATCCCCGATAACTACAGTCAGAGAACCATCCAGCCCCACATGAAAGTCATAATAATCGCCACCAACTTCAGTAGCCGTTCTCATATAAACGGCAATATCGAGGTTTGGCAATTCAGGTAACTGCCGGGGTAGCATAGAAAGCTGCAACTGTCGGGCTTCCTCGAGTTCTTTTGATTTTCTCTCATTTTCAATCTGGATGACCTTTGCCTGTGCTTCTGCAGCCTGGGCCCTCAGCTGGGATTCCTTTATTTCGGCATTCTTCAGTTTCCGGCTTAACTCAACCCTTCGTACGCCAAAAAGAAGGCCGAAAAAAGCAGCAACATAAGACAGATAAGCCCACCAGGTTTGCCACCATGGGGGCGATATCGTAATGTGTATGGCCCTGGCGTCATCGTTCCATATACCATCGCCGTTTGAGCCTTTTACACGGAAGACATATTCCCCGGGATCCAGATTGATATAAGAGGCGAATTTACGCTCTCCATCGAGCCATTCTTCATCGATACCTTCCAACTGGTACAGAAGTCTGTTATTATCCGGACGTGAATAATGAATGGCCGCGAATGAAAAGGAAAGGTCGTTTTTTGTATAGGGCAATGAAAGTTCAGCAAGATTAGAAAAGGAACCATTCAAATATGTTTTCTCTCTGTCTTCCAGGATGGATTTGTTGGTGATAGAAAGATCGGTGATGGCCAGATCGGGAGGTATATTGTTAATCGTTCCGGGTTTAAAAACGTTGAATCCGTTTGCACCCGTGAAGTATAGGTACCCATGATCATCCTTTAAAGAACCACCGGAAAAGAACGAGTAACCCTGAAGCCCATCTTTTACGTCATAATTAACAAAAAGCGGTTTTTCACTTTCAGAATTGAGATCAAGCCTGGAAATCCCTTTTATGCTGCTGATCCATAAATTCCCGGCATTATCAAACTCGAGTGCCCGCAGGTTGGCTGTCGGAAGCCCATCCTTCTCTCCATAGGCGACAAATGTTTCGTTCTCAGGGCTATACTTATTAAGACCGTTTGATGTGGCAACCCAGATATTGCCCAGGCTGTCTTCTTTTACATCGGCGATTCCGTTATCGCTGATTGAGCCGGGAATGATTGGATCATGAAGATAATTTCGTATGGACTGGTCCCTAAGGTCAACCCGTGATAAACCGGCATCCATGGCAAGCCATACGGTGCCGTCGGAAGCCGGGTAAATACTCCTGGTAATATTACCGTAGACATAATCAGCATCCTGGTTTTCACTTATAACGGCTTTTAGCCTGTCCGATTGTGATTTTGATATTCTGAATAAACGTATTCCCCACATCAGAGAATCCTGTGGTGGTGTGTCATTATAAGATTCTACAGAGTGGCTGTCGTCACTCTTATACCGTAGACGATATCTGCCGCGTTCCAGATTGAGAACATCTGTAAGGATGCGGTTTTTTGATGAGCCGCTGGCATGAAATGTTTCAAAATAATCGGCCATCGTCCAGAGTGTATCACCCTCCATAGATTCAAGCCAGCCATAATCTACCATGCCCCACTGAGGCAGACCCTCACCCATGGAAGAGATAAGAATATCTTCATCCCTGGTAAGTGCAAATTCAACACTTCTGTCTGCATAGTCTCCTACACCTGTAACTGCCGAGACGGGCGTTGTGCTGGTTTGGAGGCTGTCAAGGATTCTGGAGACTGCGGGATCATATCTTCTCGTTTCATGGGTCGGAATGGTCTCGATTCTGTTTTCATTTTTATTATAGAGATTGATTCCATTGCTCGTGCCGATCCAGATATTCCCCAACGTATCTTCGGCCAGATCATAAATCCGGTTCGAATTAAGGGTAGTAGGATCATAAAGCTGAAATGTATATTGTCTGGAGTTCTTCGTTGAAAGGTTTACGGCATGAAGACCTGAATTAAGGGTACCGAACCAGAGCGTCTTATCTCCCGATTCGTGAACGCTCTGAATGTTTGGAACCGCATCGGGCGCATTTTTTTGCAGAATATCATTTCTGGATCGAAAAGACTTCGATCCACTGTCAAATTCATAAAGTCCGTCTGAAGTTCCCATCCAGATTTTTTTATCTGATAAAGAAGATGCGGTAAAATCCAGAACCTCCCTGCCGCCGCTTTCATCTGTAGACTCGTTTATTGTATAAAGTCCGAACGGTTCCCGGTCGAATTCATATTTAATGAGACCGCGATTGGATGGAATCCAGAGAATTCCGTACTTATCCTGGTACATGCGCCAGTATACGGCATTGGTATGATAAGGGCGGAAATTTTTATGTGTTTCTGTCAGGGGGTCAAATAAAAACATGCCGTTATGGAAAGTAGAAATCCAAAGCTTTTTGTTACGGTCTTTGAAGAAACCGGTTACTGTGTTTATCTGGAAATCATTAATCCGGTCAGCTTTTTTAAATAAAGATATTTCCCTGCCTGTCATTTGCTCAATATCAACCACAAATAATCCATCGGTTGTGGCCAACCATATTTTATTTTTACCCTCTGCAAACAGGGCCCAGTGCCTGGCCAGGGTCAGTTTGTTTTTATTGAATTTATCTTTCAGATTCACCTGTATAAAGATGTTTGCATCATAATCATAGCGCAGCAGACCGAATGAATTGGCTCCTGCATATAACGTACCGTCCTCAGTGATCGTCCAGGCAAAACTTTCGTTAACAAAGCGTTTGACGGTGTTATCCGTTTCCATCACATCAAACCGTTGAAACTGCCCTGTTTCCGGGTCAAATTGCCTCATACCGTCTGATGTACCAAGCCACATATTACCCCGGTCATCTTCAAAGATATCCCATACAATGTTTGCATCCTGGGCGTTACTTTGAGAATACCTGTAATTTTTAAATATCTTTCGCTCGGGATCGAATTTAGCTAATCCTGCCTGCGTACCGATCCAGAGCTGCCCCCGGCTATCCTCATAAGCACAAGCCACCCAGTTATGAGGTAAACTTGTTGTATCACCGGGGATATTTTTAAAGGTCTCGATAGTGTATCCATCATACTTATTTAGTCCATCCTGGGTAGCCAGCCAGAGAAAACCATGACGGTCCTGGTAAACGTCCATGATGATATTATTGGAAAGGCCGTCTTTAATTGAAATGGCCTCATAGTTATACTCTGACTGACTAAATCCATTCGAGACAAGTAAGAATGAAGCGAAAAACAAACACATACTCCTGATGGCTGTGCCCGGTTTAATTGTAATGAAACCGTTTTGAATCCTTATCATCACATCTCCTGCATGAAGTGCATGCACTTTTATTTTAACTTAATTACGACAAATGTAACATCATCCTGCGGATCATTGTAATGTGTCCATTGGTTACCTGCTGACTTCAGGTCCGTGATAATATCTTCAGCTGGTTTTTCCGCAGCCGACTTAAAAATGTCCAGAATACGGTTATAACCGAACATCTCTTTGTTATCATTAAAAAGTTCCGGCAGTCCATCGCTCATCAATAAAATCGTATCGCCGGGATTCAGCGTGGTGTCTTTCAGTTCATAGGGAAAATCATCAAAGGTGCCCAGAGGCATTCCTTTAGCCATAAGTTCCTCGACGTGCCCGTTCCCGGACCGATGCAGGAGAGCGGGCGGCATTCCCGCAGAGGATAGGGTAAGTTGATTGTTTTGAATTTTCATGATCGTCATACACATGGACATCAGATGCAGGTCCATCTGTTTAAGGCAACGAGTCATTTCCTGAAAGGTGGACAGAATATCCGGATTAGCAGCATGCGTACTGAACAGGCTTTTGGAGGCGGTTACGATCGTACCGGCTTTCATGCCATGACCGGTGGCGTCACCGATCACGACCGTTAAGGTGCCATCCAGACCGACATGAAAATCATAATAATCGCCGCCGACTTCCGTGGCTGTTTGCATATAGACGGCAATATCAAGGTTCGGAAGTTGAGGCAGATTTTTAGGCAGCATGGAAAGCTGGAGCTGTCGGGCTTCTTCGAGTTCTTTGGATTTACGCTCGTTTTCCACTTCCAGCATGCGTTTTTCGGCTTCAGACGCTTTCGCTTTCAGTTCGGCGGCTTCGGCGCGCAGTTCCGATTCACGGATACGCTGGCGTTCACGTTCCTTGACCAGAAGCCGGCGCCGTTGAATGCGATCGATGCCGAAGATGATACCCAGGAAGAGCAGTCCGTAACCAATATAAGCCCAGATTGTTTGCCACCACGGTGGCAGAATGGTTATATATATTCCCTTACCTTCATTATTCCAGGCACCATCGCTGTTCGAACCCCGGGCACGGAAAGTATATGTACCATGGTCTAAATTGGTATATGTTGCAAACCGGCGGTTATCATAGACCCAATCTTTATCGTACCCCTCCAGTATATGTGCATACTGATTCTTTTCAGCCCTTCCAAAATGCAGGGCTGAAAATTCAAAAGAAAGATCATTCCTGTAATGTGGCAGAACGATTTCTTTTACTTCGAACAATGTGCTGTCAATCGGGGAGTCTTCCTCCATACCAAGAACCGAACGGTTTCCGATTTTAAGATCCGTAATGACAATAGCGGGTGGATTCTGATTCATCTGGCCCGGGACGAATTCATTAAGTCCGTGCTCTCCGCCAAAATACATTTTGCCGTTCGAGGCCTTCAAAGCGACCTGGGCGATATAATCGCTGCCACCGAGCCCGTCTTTAGCATCATAATTAACAAATGTAACCCGTTCATTGCCCCTGGACATGCGCGATAAGCCGTTACGCGTAGCGATCCAGAGGTCACCATAGTCATCTTCCAGTATGGATGCGATATAATTGGTCGGTAAACCATCTTCTTCACGATACACTTTAAATGTTTCTTTTTCAGGATCGAACCGGTTAAGCCCACTGTTCGTAGCCAGCCATAAAATGCCGTCCGCATCCTCATGGATAAACTGGATACTGTTATTACTGACGGTATTGGGATTTTTGGAATCATATTTAAATACTTTAATCTGTCCGTTATTCTGATTATAACGGTTCAGACCGTTCGCATCCGTACCAATCCAGATAAGGTCAGGATTCGTCCTGCTGATGTGAATGGAACGGATGTTTGGTCCACTGATAACCGGTTGTTCTTCTGCCTCCCTCAGATAAGATGCTACCTTTTTTGTCTCCTTTTTATTGAGTTGGAAGATAACGGCTCCCCACCAGGTGGAATCGATCGGCTGATCGGTATTCCATTTCCCATAGGCGTGGCTGTCATCGGAACGGTAACGGAGTTGATATTGCCCGGGCTTCAGTTTTAATAGTCCGGCTGAGATACGGTTTTTACGGTTACCCCCCAGATAATAGGTGTTTTGATATGCGCGTCCGCTCCAAAGCGTATCCCCACTCTGATCTTCCAGCCATCCGAAATCCACAGAGGGTTCATTCGTAACGGCTTCACCAGCGGAAAGAATGAGGAAGTCGCGGGGTTTCTCTATCGAAAACCGGGCTGTGGTATCCTGATGATCTGTTATTCTCAGTAAAGAGGCAATAGAATTTCCGGTATTATGTTTTTCCCTGACAAAATCAATCAATTCCTGCGGATAGGTGACTTGCCCCTCATGGTTTATACGTTTTACTTCATTCCTCAGCGGATCGTATGTATTTAAACCATTATTGGTCCCAATCCATAGGACGCCGTTTCTGTCTTTAACCAGAATCCTGACCAGGTTATCTGAGAGACTATTGTACCGTGTAGAATCGTATTTAGATATAAGCCGGGTGCCTTTTGAGAAATCATGTTTTAGGAGGCCACCTCCCCATGATCCAAGATAAAGTGCACCTTCATCATCCTCCAGAATAGCACGTACAGATCCACCGAACATATCCGTGCCGAATTCGACTTTAACCGGTTTAAACTGACCTGTTTCGGAATTGAACAAATCCAGACCTGCACCCCGCAGACCGACATAGATACGGTTTTTATATACCTTTGATTCATGAAGCCCAAAGGCTTCGTCACCGCTTATACTTTGTGGGTTTTCAGCATCATAGGAATAGTGGGTAAAGGGCTCACTCGAAGGATCGTATTTAAAAAGACCCTCCAACATGGTCCCGATCCAGATAATGCCGGATTTATCGGTCAGCATGGCCCGGATTTGCTTATCATAGGTATTTGGTTTCCTGTCATATTCCGTTCCAAATGGTATCTGTTTGAATTCATCCGAAATCCCGTCATGCTTAAAAAGGCCTCGTCCATCTTTGCCAATCCATAAATTGCCATCAAAATCCAGTGTCACCCCGGTAAAATAGCGCCAGAAGACTTCATTGAGTTTTGCCGGATATGTATGTATTCGTTTCAGGTTGGAGGCCCGGGGATTGTACTTATATACGGAGAACTCAGAGATCAGCCATAACTGGTCAGTTGGGTCTGCATAAAGATGGGAGATTTCTTCATTAAAATTGGTAAAATCAGGTTTGTCACCATCGATTGTAAAATCAACCGGTTTAAATAATTGCGCATCCGGATCATATTCGAGAAAGCCGTATTTGAGATTGCCGTGAAACAGACGTCCTTTAATGTCTGAGAATGGATAACTTATGGACGGTCCGGTCGACAGATCTCCGGTATCATTCAGGATCGGAATAGCAACAAAGCGGTCATTTGTTCTGTCATACTTAAATGGACCATATCCTCCCGATCCCACCCAGATATCCTCCCTGGAATCGATGAAAATCGAAACGATCTGGGGGATACTTTCATCACGGTCCGGCATCAGTTTTTCAAAATCATAGTTGCGGAATTTCCCTGACGTTCTGTGATAGCAGGAGACTCCTTCTTCTGTGGCTAGCCAAATGTTTCCGTGTTGATCCTCTTTGAGGGCCCAGATGTTATTGGCGATCAAACTTTCATCATTACCGGGTACATTTTTAAAAACCTTGAATGAATACCCATCATAACGGTTTAAACCATCCTCTGTCGAGACCCAGAGGAAACCATAACGGTCCTGAAGAATGTCCGTAACACCGGCATTGGAAAGCCCTTCCGGTATGGAAATATTCTGAATATTCAAGGCACCGGCGGATTCTATATGGTTACAAGAGATAAATATGATTATCAATATGAATAATCTTTTTTTACATTTAATGCAAAATGATGGATATCGCATCGCTGCTTCCTGTCATAGATAGCTATTTAAGGTAAAAGGGTATGATCTATATAAAATGACAAACCTCCCCAGTATTGCCATTCTTTAAACAAATTGGGTATCCGGATTGAATTAATGAGAGGGAAACATATATTGGGAAGAATTAATTCCGACGATCAGAAAATTAATCCGGTTAGAGGTAATCGATAATTAAGCCTGGAATAAATTTACGGTGATACATGGATATATTGACAGGAATAAGAACCCGGTTGGCAGAACTCAGAACTCAGATCCTGCCACCTTCTATTTTGTTTTTTTACTTTTTATTTTTCATTGGTTTCTCTGGCCAGGGTACTTCCAAGCCGAAATCC
>CAYPHA010000055.1:0-30971 GCA_964410215.1 uncultured Calditrichota bacterium
CTGGATTATCAATCTTGCAGCCCGTCTTGAGAATGCGGATTTAGCTTATCAGCAGTTACGTTTATTATTAAAAAATACTACCTTTCCCAATCTTTTTGATGGTCATCCCCGGCGCGGTGCGACCATTTCGGTGGCGCAAATTGATGGTAATTTTGGCGGCATTGCCGGGATCGCGGAAATGCTAGTGCAAAGCCATATGGGTGAAATTCACCTTTTACCTTCTTTACCAAAACAATGGTCCCAGGGGCATGTCAAAGGTTTACGTGCCAGGGGTGGTTTCGAAGTTGATATTTGCTGGGAAGGCAGTAAACTTCAAAAGGCAGTAATTCATTCTTTAAAAGGCATGCCTTGTGTTGTCCGATATGGGGATATTGTACGAAAATTTGATACCAGACCAGGTGAATCTTATAGCATGAATATTAACTTAGAATAATCCTTCTCTATCCGTCCATCAATATATACCGTAACGACGTCCACCTAAAATGTCTAATTCTATACAATCAACCTTTAGGAAAAATTGCATGAGGTTCTGGCAATTTAAACGTAGGGACAATCTCCTTATGTGGTTAGTAACTTTTTTATTTATATCAGTTGGACTTTCAGCACAAACTCCGGATGGCACGGATCTAAAAGTCGCCGGAATCTTTGGCGATCATATGGTTTTGCAACAAAATCTCAGAATACCCATTTGGGGTTGGGCAACGCCCGGAGAGAAAGTAACCGTTCAAATCAAAGCCATTACAAAAACGGGTATTACCGATAAAAATGGTCGGTGGGAAATTATTATGCCGCCTTTTCCGGCCTCGGATGAAGGCTTTACAATAAATATCAATTCAGGATCTCAAAACTGTGTATTCAGTGATGTCTTGTTTGGCGATGTGTGGATATGTGCCGGCCAGTCCAATATGCAGTTTGCACTGAAAGGGGCAGAGAAGGGGGAAGAGGCAATAAGTAATTCTGCTGATACCGGCTTGAGGTTGTTTACTGCCGAAGGCAGGATGGCCTGGTGTCCTGCAGAGCATTTGATTGGGAAATGGGAGCCTGCTAATCCCTCCAGCACGGAATTATTCTCGGCAGTAGGTTATTTTTTTGGAAAAAAATTGCGTCAAGAGCTTGATGTTCCCATCGGATTAATTGACCTGGCCGCCGGCGGTACTGTTGTGGAAGCCTGGATAGGTCGGAAAGAAATTCTACAATCAAAAGATTCAATAATAACCGCAGTTTTGGATACAATCTTAACGCTTGAGCAAAATTACCCCAATTATACTTCAAACGGATTTGCTCAGGATTGGGATGGAGCCCATCGAAGTTATTTCCAGGCTATGGGACAATTTCGCAGGAATGAACGTAATAATAAACCAGAATTACCTCAATTTCCTGATCCACGGAAAATTGCCACTTTTTGGTATCATGGCACGGTTAATCCACTCATACCTTTTGGCATTAAAGGAGTCATCTGGTACCAGGGTGAATCAAATGCGCATAGCGTTAAACAAGCTGTGATATATGAAAACCTGTTTTCATATTTAATTCAAAGTTGGCGATATGCATGGGGACAAGGAGATTTTCCCTTTTTATTTGTACAATTGCCTCCGTTTGATAATCATGATCAAGAAGCCTGGATTAAGCTCAGACAATCACAGTTACGCACAGAAGAAACTGTACCCAATACCGCAATGTTAGTAACAACGGACATCTATGGAGAGAAGAGAGAAAATATACATCCGAAGCAAAAGAAAACCATTGGTGATCGGTTGGGCCGGGCAGCCCTGGGGCTCGTATATGGAAAACAGATTGCGTTTTCGGCTCCTAAAATCAGGATAGGTAGTGTTCGAAAAAATGGAAATATTCTGTCCATTGGGTTTTCAAATCTCAGCGATGGTTTATATGCACCTGGAGATAGTGTTAAAGGATTTGAAATTGCAGGGACCGATAATAAGTATGTGCTGGCGAAATGCAAAATCAATGGAGATAGAGTGGAAATTTGGCAGGAAGGAGCGGCTAAAATACAAAAAGTCCGATATAATTGGAAGGCCTGGCCGGATGGTAATCTGTTTAATACTGAGGGACTTCCCGTGGCGCCATTCGAGTTTGAATTTGAAGTCAATAATAAAAAGTAACATAGAAAATCTTTGAATAACATAAATGAATGGTTTGTAAAAAAATTCTTTAAAGCAGAGGGTGAAAATGAAAACGAATTTTCAAAAGATCTTCATTATTATGCTCATTGTGATTCCAATGTTTGCGGTAAGCACTAACTGGACATTATGGTACTGGTCGCCGGCAAAAGAATGGGAAGAGGCGCTTCCGGTTGGTAACGGTCGAATTGGTGCTATGGTTTTTGGGGGTGTTCCGCAAGCACATATTCAGATAAATGAAGCAAGTATCTGGTCGCACCCTGTAATTCCTGCAACTGCAAACACCCTAAATCAGGAACTCATTAAGCGTCAACGACAACTCATATTTCAGGGGAAATACAACGAAGCAGATGCCCTGGACATCAATGACCTTAAGAAAGAGGGATTGAAAGGCAAAGAAGTTGCCGTAAAAGGGACGCGTTCCGGACGAAGTGTTTATGAGACTTTAGGTGATTTGTATCTCAACTTCACAAATCATAATCAAACACTGTCTGATTATAGACGTGAATTAGACCTGGATTCGGCGATAGTACGTGTGGATTATAAAATTGGAACGGTAAAGTACCACAAGGAAATTTTCAGCAGTTACCCTGATCAGGTTTTAGTAATAAAATTAACCGCCAGTGAACCTGGACAGATTTCTTTCAATGCCTGGATGGATCGTCCGACAGAACTTACTCCAAAGGACTTCTATCGGTATCACTCACCCGAGGGCCGGAAAGAAATTGAATTGAACGCAGCACCAACGCAATGGGAAACGAAAGCGGATGATTATTACATATTTTGCGGACAGGCAAACCAGGAAGGTGTTAAGTTTGAAGCACATTTTAAAATTATAACTGATAAAGGCGTTATAGCCTCTACAAGTCAAGGCTTTTCTGTGGAACAAGCTGATCAGGTCATAATACTTATGAGTGCAAGTAGCGATTTCTGGTCGAAGCAATTCAGTCAGCAGGCAAATAATAATCTTGAACAAGCAGCTGATAAGTCGTATGGACAGCTGCTGCACGATCATGTTTCAGATCATCAAAAATTATTTCATCGTGTTGATCTTGACCTGGGTCATTCCGGAAATGAAAGTCTACCAACGGATAAGCGTGTTTTGGCCATGCAGTTAAATATCCGTGATCCGCGCACAAGTCTGACAGATCGCGATCCAAATCTGTTTGCGCTCTATTTTCAGTATGGGCGCTACCTCATGATTGCCAGCGCACGATCCGGATCCATGTGGCCGGCTCTGCAGGGTATCTGGTGTGACAATCTTCTGCCCGCATGGTTCGGTCACCATACATCAGACATTAATGTAGAGATGAATGCCTGGCCCGCGGAGGTCACAAATTTAGCAGAAAGTCATCGGGTGCTTCTGGATCTTGTCGAAAGCTTTAAAGAATCCGCAAAAAAATCCGCAGAGATCTCGTATGGTACTCGAGGTATGGTTATTCATGGTATGACGAATTGGGGACCCACAGCAACGAGGGAAGGATGGCAGGATTTTGCGGGTTGGCTGGCCCAGCATTTCTGGTGGCATTATGACTTTGGCGGTGATACGCAGTACCTGGCAGAACATGCCTATCCCTTTATGAAAGAGTGTGCGCTGTTTTATCTGGATTTCCTGGTTGAAGATCCGGAAACGGGCTGGCTGGTAAGCGGACCAACATATTCACCGGAAAATTTGTTCTTGAGTCCGGAAGGTAAACCGGCTCACCTGAGTATGGGAACAACAATGAGTCTGGGTGTCATTAGAAACCTGTTTAATAATACGATCCGGGCCAGTCAGGTATTGAACAGAGATAATGATTTAAGAAAAGAGCTACAATCCGCACTTGAAAAATTGGCTCCATTCCAGATTGGCGAGCATGGCATCGTAGACCTCAATCTGAATTTAGGTACGGAATCGAATGATCCCGATTATTATTATAATTTGCCATTAAGACTTACCCAAAAAGGACAATTACAGGAATGGTTATATGATTTTGATGAACCTTATCCCGGACACCGCCATCTCTCACATTTATTTGCCTTGTTTCCCGGCAGGGAAATCACCCCACAAAACACGCCTGAACTGGCTCAAGCTGCTGAGGTATCCTTACGACGCCGCATAACCTATGGCAGCGGCTGGACTGGTTGGAGCCGCGCCTGGATGATCAATCTTGCTGCACGGTTGGGAGATGCGGAATTGGCTCATCAGAAACTCACAGAGCAATTAGGGAAAGCGACACAACCGAATCTCTTTGACACACATCCGAGAAGAGGGGGGAACACATTTACGTTTCAAATCGATGGTAATTTTGGTGCAACAGCCGGTATTGCCGAAATGCTGATTCAGAGTCATGAAGGTGAAATAAATTTACTGCCAGCATTGCCCAAAGAATGGACGAAAGGTTATGTAAAGGGATTACGCGCCCGTGGTGGATTTGAAGTAGACATATATTGGCAAAACAGAAAGCTGGAAAATGCAACCATCAAATCGAAAATCGGTGAAAAATGTAATGTTCGCTACGGTGATAAATGGATCGAGTTTGAAACGGAGAAAGGTAAGAACTATAAATTGGATGAAAATCTGGAACGTCTTTGATGAGAGTGCTCAGTAAATATATAATAATCATACTTGCAATCTGTATTTAAAGAATATTTCAATGTTAATATAGGAGTGTTAATCTTGAAACTTAAATTAATGGTTTTTATCTCATTGTATTATTTAATTTTTATACTTCATGGTTGCAATTTTCTTGAAAAGCCCAACAGCTTCGATTTAAAAAGTCCTGATGAGAAAGTCACAGGAACCTTATTTCTTAATGAAGCTAACCAGTTGATTTATAATATTTCTTTCAATGAGCAAGTAGTAATCGAAAATTCATGTATGGGAATAACTGTTAACAGTGTAGATTTGGGGAAGGATGTTGAAATTAAT
This sequence comes from uncultured Calditrichota bacterium, assembly GCA_964410215.1. Taxonomy (GTDB): domain Bacteria; phylum Calditrichota; class Calditrichia; order Calditrichales; family CAYPHA01; genus CAYPHA01. The sequence continues at coordinate 5,050 of CAYPHA010000055.1, forward strand.
CGACCTGAATCGATTGTGATAAATCAACAATATAAAACCAGAGGTGTGCATACCATTGCCAAGAACCATTGCAATCAGTGGACCTTCCCTCTAACACATTTAAAATCCGGGAAAAAATATGAGATCCAGTTACGCGTTTATGACGATGGTTTTGCCTACCGGTATATTGTCCCGGGAAACGGCACACAAAGGATTTTAGGAGAAAGTTCCAGCTGGAAAATACCTGAACATACTAAAGTGTGGTTTTTTGAACGGCCGAACGATTGGAAATTAAAAAGCTATGCCGGGGAGTGGTTACGAACGGATATTGACAGCCTGCATAAAATTTCCCCAACGGGTCCGTTACAGGGTATGCCTTTAGTTTTAGAATTACCTGAAGAGAATGGATTTGCTGTCATTACCGAAGCAGCTTTATATAATTATAGTGGAATGAGATTGGAAGCAAAAGGTAACCGCACAGTAACAGCAAATTTTCATGAAGGTGAAAGTGGTTTTTTAGTCGGGGATACCATTGTTACTCCATGGCGTGTGACTATGGTTGTAAAGGATCTGAATCAATTGGTCAATAGCGATTTAATTGCTAATCTAAACCCTCAACCCGATGAAGTGTTGTTTCGGAACGTGGACTATATCCAACCTGGCCGCTCCGTTTGGCGCTGGTGGAATAAGGGGATAGGAACACCCGAAGAGGAAAAGCAGGTCATTGATTATGCTTATGATTTAGGTTTTGAATACACGATCATTGACCATGGTTGGGAAGAATGGCCCGATTGTTGGAACAAAATAAAAATACTGAGTAGTCACTCAAAGAAGAAAAATGTAGGTGTATTTGTTTGGAAACACTCTAACGAGATTGATAATCCGTCTAATGATTACCAGGAAATGAAAGAATTCTTCGATCGTGTAAAAGAAACGGGTGCTGCCGGAATTAAAATCGATTATATGAATGCAGAATCTAAGGATAAGGTTGATTTCGAAATAAAAGCTTTAGAAGAGGCAGCCCAAAGACAACTATTAATTAATTTTCATGGTTGTCATAAACCCACGGGTGAATCACGTACCTATCCTAACGAACTTACCAGGGAGGGGATCCGCGGACTGGAATTAAATTCGATGGGTGAAGGACCAATTCCTGCCCGGCACAATGCCGCACTCCCTTTTACGCGATTTGTGGTGGGACATGGTGACTACACACCATTGGGATTTACAGCGCCCGGACCAACCACCTGGGCACATCAATTAGCAACGGTTGTTATCTTTTTATCGCCGCTGCAGGTGATTGCGGAAGATTCGGAATTTTTGCTTAAAGATAAACGTGTCAGACCGGCTCTTAGCGTCATAAAAGCTATTCCTGCTGTCTGGGATGAAACAGTTGTTTTAGATGAAAGTCGGATAGGTGAATTAGCAGCATTTGCCAGGCGCTCCGGAAAGAACTGGTTCGTTGGAATTCTTAATGGAGGAAATGAAAAGACGTTCCAACTCAATCTGGAGTTTCTTAATAGCGGGGATTATGACGCTACTATCATTGAAGATGATTTACAAGCATCTAAAGTTAATTTGACCGGTCTGAATCCCAAAGCCAAGTTAAAAGAGTTTGTAAAAGCTGTACCTTTTAAAGTATCAAAAAGAAATCTTAACAGGGGAAACAAGGTTAGTTTAGTGTTGGCAAAAGGCGGTGGTTTTGTAGGAATGTTTGTACCGCATACTAAATAGAAAAATATCATTTACCTGAATAGAATATTTCTAAATAAATAGTACGTATCGGATTTCTAACGTAAATATGTCTAAAATAATCAAAAATATATAATTGGTTTGATTATGCTGAATTGGGTACCTATGCACATTGAAGCCTTTGTTCCCTATCGGCCTGGGCAAAGAAAAATCATGGGTTAAAATTGTGATTCATGATTCAGATTAAATTCATGTATGTTACCGTATAAATTGGGAATTGCAAGATGAAGACCACCCTAACCATTAAAACTGTGATTGTATTTATATTTATGTTCTTACTAATAGATCAGACCTATTCCGGATTGTTCTCGAGTCAAGGTGAAGAGAACTTTTCGTTGAATGGTATATGGCAGTTCCGGACCGATATTGATTCAAGCGGCATTAAAAGTGGGTGGCACAAAATCGACAGCGCAAACTCAAGCTGGGATGAGATGACTGTTCCGGGTAACTGGGATACGGAAAACAAATATGCCCATTACGTTGGAAGAGCGTTTTACAGAAAAATATTTAAAATGCCTGAAAATTGGTATAAAAGCCAGATTCGGCTGAAATTTGATGCCGTTTATGAAACCGCTGAAGTCTGGTTAAATGGAAAATACCTGGGTAAACATGTTGGCGGATATACACCGTTCGAATTTGATGTATCCGGGTTGTTGAGGTTTTATTCGCATAATGTCCTTCTCGTTTCAGCAGATAACACATACAATAGAGGCGCATGGTGGCAATGGGGGGGAATCAGTAGAGATGTAAATCTGATAAGAAATAATGATGCTCGAATCGTCTATGCGCATATTGAAAGCGATCCGGATTTGGAGAAAGCAAGGATAAATTTCAAAATCAAATATAAGATACAAAATTCGAGTAAGAACAATTTAAAGTTCAATTTATCCGTAAAAATCATTGATTTTGGGGAAAACGATATTATTGAATCATCGATTGAAAATGAAGACCTTATGGCAACCAGTAATCTAAATGCGGGCGAATCAGGGTATTTACAAATAAACAGCATCCTGGACTTGAATAAATACTCACTGTGGCATTTTGACCGTCCTCATCTTTACCGGATTGAATCCACGTTGACTGAACGGAAAACGGGAAGATTGCATCACAAAACATATGAAAGAATGGGTATCAGGAAAATAGAAGTGATAGGGACGAAACTGTATTTAAACGGAGAATCGATCAGAATAAATGGATTTAACCGTGTGCATGATCACTGCGTTTTTGGAAATACAGAGCCGGATGAAATAGTAAAAAAAGATATTAATATGATGAAATCCCTGGGCGGTAATTTTTCCCGTATTATGCACGCCCCCCAGGCAAAAAATCTACTCAATTATTGTGATGAAGCCGGATATATGATTATCGAAGAAATCCCTGTTTGGGGGATGAACGATCCGCAGGCATTTCCGGATAATCCACTGACAAAGCAGTGGTTAAGAGAAATGATCGAGCGGGATTTCAATCATCCGTGTATTATTGGTTGGAGTGTTGCCAATGAATTAGCCGATCCTGATGCTGAGAATTTTAGTGAGCGGATCATGAGCAGGGAACAGTATGATTATGTGAAATCGATGATAAATTATATCGACACGGAACTAGACTCAACACGAATCAAAACCTATGTGAGTTACAGTGCATTCAGAGAGCTGGCGAGTCCAGAAAATGAACCGGCTGAATTTGCTGATCTGATCAATATCAATTGCTATGGCGTAGCACCTGAGCAAGTAGGTTCAGTGCACGCAAAATGGCCTGATCAACCGATCTTTATCTCGGAATTCGGCAAAGGACAAATTGGACTTGATCCCAATACAGCCATTCTGGATGAACGCATATTTAGTTATATAAACGAAATTGTCGAAGAATGTCCTTATGTAATAGGTACTTCGCTGTGGACGTTTAATGATTACCGCAGTCGCTATCGCGGTACCCCGCCCTCGGAAAACAGAGCCTGGGGTGTAGTAAACATATGGCGACAACCCAAAAGAGCTGCAAAGCAAATTCAGGAAATTTATGCTCCGATAAGAGATCTCCGTTGTGAAAATATAGACATTGAATCAGGATCTGCTGATGTTGTTTTACAACCACGTCATGAGTCAGATATCCCTGCATATATATTACGGGGCTATAGTATCAATCTAAGTATATACAACAAGGACGGTGAACAAATCAACGTCATAAGAAGGGAGCTCCCCGAAATTCGACCCGGCACTCTCAAACAAAAAATTCCAGTCAGTTGGGATGCAGATACGTCTGATATACAACTAATCAAAATTGAACTAAAATCACCACAAGGTTTTTCAGTATATGAAAAAAGCATAAATGTTAAACGATCACAGCAGCCGAAAATTGAACACGTTCTGAAAGCCGATGGTAAAGTTCGTATTTACTTCAAACCGATATTCGGCGCTGAAGAATACATTTGCCATTTTGGCACAGATGATTTGGATAAAAGAACACCACCAACTATCAATCATTTTATCGATGTCGATAGTCTGGATATAAATGTCGACTATAAATTTGCAATCTGCAGCGTCAATGATAAAGGTGAGAGTGACTTAAGTAAATCGATACAAGCAAAACCTGCAGGAAGTCCTTTACCTCCTATTGTATGGTCTGTGCAACAGCACGATAATAGTCTTGCAATTGGTTTTTCAGTAGTTGAAAGTGATTCGGCTTTTACTCTTCAGTATGGAGATAAGCCCGGAAAGCTTACTAATGAACTGTCTTCAGCTAACCTAAAAGGCGCCATTAAATTAGACGGACTAGAAGATAAGATATACTATCTCCATCTGCGTCGAAAAGGTAGCTATGGTACGAGTCAGTGGTCACCGGTTATCACCAGAAAAGTAACTTCAAAGTAATGTTAAAATTTTAGACAGGATGAGAAGGATTATTTGCCTTTTGAACGGCAAGCCAATCGATCAGGTGCCCATCAGGCTGGTTGATGACGAAATCGCTGTGTTCTATAATGGCACATTCACTACAACCATTCCGATGGCGCGATGACGTGTGGTATATCAAAATCGACAAAAAATCGGCTCTCAAACACCTGGCTGCAGAGAACCATTAAAGAGAAAAGGATGAAATGAAAAAAAGTGTGGTATACTTGATGACTTTGGCCCTTTTCCCGGCCCAGGTCTTTGGACAGAAACTGGAAAATGATCGATTCAGGATAAATGTAGAAGACAGTAAGACAATCGTGATGAGTGAACAGGGCAAGAGAACACAAACGTTCAAGCTCGATTTTGTCGTACTGTACAACGTCATAGATCCACAGCTGCGAATGAGTGAGATGAGCGAGATTCGCTATAGTATTCCTTCATGGACTGCTGTGGATCCTAAAAAGGCCAATATAGTAAGAATTGTAAATGGCGAGGATTATTTTGCGGTCGGCGACGGCTTTGATCCAGGAATCCTCAAGGGAAGCAACAAAGGCAGAACCAATGACATTTTTCAGGCGGCGCCGTCCTTCTGGATATCTGCCAAGAGTCATTCTGTTACCGATAATGGGATCACGTTCTCTTTTAAAAAGCATCCATTGTTTTCATTGACGGCATTTCTTAGTTTGGAGGCCGACTCGGCATATCCCAAGCTCTCTTTTCAGTTCGAACCTCTAAAGAGTGGATATTATTCAGTGGGATACGTCGGGGCTCCCGGCAGCGATCTTTCTGCATGCGATGAGATCTGGCAGCCGTTGGTCTGGCAGGAGAAGCGATTTCCTGAGGCCAGCCATGTTACGCTGGCGTTCCGTTGTCCGGTTCCATCAGCCTTCGTTACCGAAAGGGGAGTGACAACAGGTGTGGTTGCTGATCCTGGGGAATACCCTTTTGAGCCCTTACCACTCAGCACGAATTCCCGTTTCGGCATTGCCGTAAGAGATGTCGGAGGAAAAGCCCGTGCTATGCTGTTTGCTCCTGCTCTTGGAGGTTTGGGCTCAGAGATGAATGCAGGCAGTCAATATGCGTTCGCTATGCGATTGTTCACCACCGTTAGCGATGCGATGGAAGCGCAGGAGAAAGTTGCCAGAGAACTTTACGGCTTCCGGGATTATCGTAATAATGCCCTGGGATCCTTGAACCGCACCATGGACAACTTCAGCGACTATATCATGAGCAAGTACAGCCTGTTCGACGAGAAATACAAAGGCTGTAACTATTCGACCGATGCGCCGGGGGCTGTGAAGAACGTCTCGAGTATTGATCCGATCGATCTGTCGATTATAATGGATGATAAACAGATGTTCGAGCGTCGTGCATATCCTTACATGGAGTACATGCTCTCGCGAGGTAAATTCCTGTTTACGGTGGATGAAAAGCAGAAAACTCAATTCCCGTCATACCGGCTGAACGGACCGGTGGCACCGGTCAGCGAGTTGTCGTCGTTGTATTCGATGTTTCACAAAGCGACACCACTGTTTATGACGCTGGCACAAAAGGAATTTAGAAGCTCCCGGGTACGAAATCTGAATGTGCCGGACAAAGGGGATACCTGGTGGAATGCATTGTCGATCTACAGGACAACGGGAGACAAAGACCTTCTCGCTAAGGCTATAAAAGGGGCTGACGACTACATTCAAAAACGGCTTGGGAAGGCACAGACAAACTTTAAAGACCCGGATGCGCCGGGAGGCGCCTTTTTCTGGACCGGATTTGCTCCGCGCTACATTGACCTTCTCATGCTGTATGAGGCGTCAGGAGAAAGCCGTTTCCTCGATGCTGCCAGAACCGGTGCCCGAAGATACGCCCAGTTTGTTTACATGAGTCCAGCTATCCCCGACCGCGATATCATCGTGAACAAAGGCGGGAAAGCTCCCGAGTACTGGTACTTGAAAGGTAAAGGACATAAACAAGTCCATCTGCCTGAGGAGAGCGTCCCGGCCTGGAGAGTGTCGGCTATGGGTCTCACACCGGAATCTAGTGGAACCAGCCAGGGACATCGTGCCATATTCATGGCCAACCACGCCCCGTGGATGCTGAAGATCGGTTACCTGACAAAAGATCAATTCCTGATGGATATTGCCCGCTCGGCAGTGATCGGACGATATCGGAATTTTCCCGGATATCACATTAACACGGCCCGGACGACGGCCTATGAAAAGAAGGAATTTCCGCTGGTCGGGCACATGGAGCAAAGCGTGAATTCCTTCCATTACAATCACCCGTTGCCGATGCTTTCGATGTTGGTCGATTACCTGGTCACGGATGCCTATGTCCGCTCAAACGGTCAGATCGACTTCCCTTACAATTATAGCGAGGGGTATGCCTATATGCAGAATAAAGCCTACGGAGCGATGAGAGGATCATTCTTCGGCCGAAATGATGCGCTGTTGTGGATGCCGAAAGGTTTACTTCAGGTCCCTGATCAGATCAACTATCTCTCAGCCCGTGGTGAAAACGATCTCTATGTCGCATTAATGAACGAGTCGCAAGAGGATATGGATGCAGAGATAGTGTTTAATAGAGACCTCCTCGCTGCGGTTGCGGGTACAGATTATGCAGTTGAAGTCATCTCCGGGAAAGATATATCAAGCGCGACTCTCAGCGATGGCAAAATGCGTGTGCCCGTCAAAGCTCGCGGTTTGACGGCGCTGGTTATTAGAAAGCTGAGAGTGATACCAGTGTTCCAGGACAAGATTGCCGACCTCGATGAAACTGCCGCCTGGGATCTTGATATGGTCGACCTGAAAGGCGTGGCAGGGAGAGCCATGATACTCAACCTTGGCTCAGCGAACCGATACGCTTATGTCTTCCTGGAATACAGCAAACAAGACTATATTAAAGTTGAACTGATCTATAACAACGGTGGGGTGGAGAAACGGGTTGAAAAGACCGCGTTCCCCTGGGAGTTCACTGCACCTCTGTCCGCCGATGCGGATACCTTTACTTTTACTCTCAACGGCCATAAACCGGACGGAACAGTTACAGCGATCACCCCGTTGACCACCCTCAAGTGTAACGCGTCAGTTGCGGATACAACCACTATTCTGGCTCTGGGAAACTCAATTACCGCAAGAAGACTTTCTTACCGCAGCATTCTTATACCTGCATTAACCGACAAAGGATTGGCATTTAAATTCATTGGGCCGGAAAAGGATTCGGTCTCTCACCATGCTGGATATGGCGGAAGAAATACAAAGGATCTCCTCAATATTTCGAAAGAAGTTTACACCAGGTATCCAGCCGATATCGTAATGATTCATTCGGGGCACAATAACTTCAGCAAAGATAAGCCAGTTCAGGGGATTGTCCGCGATACCGAAGCGATTATTGATAACATCAGGGAGATCAATCCCGAGGTGAAGATTCTGTTGGCCCAGGTGATCCCGGCCGGGAAACTGCCTAAATACTCGTATATTCCTGAGTTGAACAGAGAACTGGAATCGCTTGCGGAGCGCCTCGTAAACAAAGGGATTAACATTACTCTGGTTAACCAGGAAGATGGGTTTGATTGGCGGACGGATACGGTAGAGGATAAGGTGCATCCTAATTCCTCCGGGGCAAAGAAGATGTCAGAGAAATGGATGACGGCACTTTTACCGGCTCTTGGTCATACGGAAGTGTTGGCATACGAGCAGTTACGGCTTTGGGAGGGGCCTGCTCCCGGAGTTGCAGCTGACATAACCCCCGAAAAGAACCTTCCTCGAGGACGCGTATCTCACGTTAGTATTCCAACGCTCGATGTTTACCGCCCGCATAAACCCAACGGAATCGCCATGATCATCTGCTCGGGAGGGGCTTATGAAAAGCTTGCGTCCGGACCGCTCGGCCTTGGAGCAGCTGACGAATTTTTGAGAGACGGCTATACCGTCTTTTCTCTCAAATACCGATTATCTCCCCCGTCAACGAATGTTGTTAAGGACGCTTGTATGGATGGGGCCCGGGCGGTGCGTTTGATCAGGAGTCGTGCCAAAGAATGGAAAATAGATCCGGAACGCATCGGTATGGTTGGTTTCTCTGCCGGCGCAAACATGATTTTGAATCTGGCATGTAATAATGATAAAGGCGACCCGAATGCCGAGGATCCGCTTGAAAGGTTGAGTGGTAGGCCAAATTTTATGGTTCTCGCAGCTCTTTGGGGTCACGAACAGAAGAAAATAGGGGACTGGGCCATTCACTCGGAGCTTCCTCCCGCGTTAATCCTTACCGCTCGGGATGATCATGTGGCACCGGTCAAAGAAGTAGAAGCTATAGCCAGAGCGTTACGTGCGGCAGAAGTTCCGGTACAACTTGAAATCTATGATCGTGGCGGTCACATGGCTTTCAATTTCCCATCGCCGCCTGCTGCTGACTGGCCACAGCGCTTCAGGAAGTGGATCAAGCAATTGAATGTCGAATCTCATAACTAAAAAATGTTCTGCCCGTGTCGTCACATGAGGCTCAAGCAGGGTTAAAAGGTGTAATCTTATGAACAAAATTAACACACTTATGACCAGCCGAGAAAGGTTATTTGCCTGTCTAAAAGGTAATCTAGTCGACCATGTGCCGATCTGGCTTTTATACCCCTATCATAAAACGGATTATTACATCGATGTGCGAAAACATCCAAAATATAAGATCATTTTTGAAGCTTCAAAAAAATATTCAATAATGCTTAACCGGAGAAGTTTGGGTGCGGCACCACACGCTCCTGCTTTACACCTTCGGATGTCTGGTATACCGCTATATGAAAAATCCGTCAAATGTTTTCGAAAAGATGAGACAGATTCTGATTCTCGGGTAATAAGAGATTATATTGAATATGGCAGCAACTCCATTTATGAGGAAACATCCTATCGAAGTGATTCCACTGCCGAAAAAAAACCGATACGTAATGACGAGCATCTTGAATTTTTTTGCAACCTTCCCATCGAAAGAGATAAAAAACTTATACAGAAGGCATTGGAAGCACAATTGCCAATATACCTTAGAGAAAGGGAAGAATTTCCTCTGGAATATGGAGCAATGATGCTGGACATGGGTGAACCTATTTTACCGCTATATTTCGCTGCAAATCTCGATCAATATCCAATCTGGTCCATCACACATAATAATCTTATCAGGAATTTTCTTGACCGGGTTATGGAACGTATGAGAATTATTTATACCTGGTGTCTGGAAAAAAATTTAGCTGATGTTTATTTTTTAGTAGGTAGTGAACTGGCATCTCCTCCCATGTTCAGCCCGGAAACATTTCGCCAATGGATTGTTCCTTATGCAAAAAAAATTATTGAACTGATCCACAGTTATGGCAAGGTGGTTATCCAACATTATCATGGGCAGATCAAAGAGATTTTACCGGATTTTAAAACAATGGCCCCTGATGCCCTGCATACCATCGAAGAACCTCCAATAGGCAATTGTATATTTAATGACGCTTATGCGATTGTTAAAGACAATATTACCCTTATCGGAAATATCCAGTATGATGATTTTTACAGATTTACTCCAGACGAAATAAAGAGGGCTGTCGTGAAATTATTAAATGAAAATAAGGGAAGAAAATTTATATTATCACCCACTGCCGGACCATTTATGGAAAACATTCCTGATATTATGGTGAAAAACTACATCACGTTTATGGAAACGGCCTGGCATTATGATTGGAAATAATTGATCCGTTCATAATTGAGGATCAATTCTTGATCTTTAAAATAATTTTTACAAAATTTGAAAAAGTAATCGAAATTAACTCAACAGAGGATTATCTATGAAAATCTTGTTTAGAATTTTACTTTTCTTTCTAACAATCGCGATTGGCTGTCTTTCCTGTAAGGAAGAAAAAATAGTTAATAAAATTATTGTTAAAGAGGATGGTAAAGCTTATACCAGATCGGGCGAGTTGTTCACTGGAAAATATATTTTTTATGCCAGTAACGGTCAGAAAATCAGGGAAATTGATTATAAGAATGGATTAAAAGACGGTGTTCACATTGAATGGTATAGTAATGAAAATAAGAGGGAAGAATCCTATTATTCAAATAACAAAAAATCCGGCGTTCAGAAAAAATGGTTTAGGAACGGCCAGATTCAAGAAGAAATGGAATATCAAGAAGGAGATTTAGAAGGTAAATATAAGAAATGGGATGAGCAAGGTAACCTGATTTATAAGGCAAATTTTAGCCGCGGAAAAGTCCAGGGGAAAGAATATTTTTGGTATGCCAATGGCGAATTGTGGAAAGATAACAACTATGATAAGGGGAAAAAAGCAGGTGAATGTTCAGAATATTTTGATAATGGACAGATAAAGACGAAAGAGAATTACAAAGCAGGAATATTAGAAGGTGAATGGCATCGCTGGTATGAAAATGGTCAAAAATCAGAAGAAGCCGTATTTGTGAACGGTCAGATGCACGGGCTACGTCAACAATGGTATCAGAATGGTCAAAAAAAACTTGAACAATATTTTGATTCTGGCAGGCCGGACGGATTATATCTATTTTGGGATCAAGCAGGGAATAAAATACATGAGCTGACATTTAAAGATGGTGAACGAATGGAACAGAGATAATCTTGTTTAACCGCGATCTGCAATACGATTTGAATTACAGTATCATTTAACAGATTTCCGGCCAGGCATTCAATAATTTATTCATAAATTATAACGGTTCGTTTATTACATTTCACATTTGTCAATATTTCTTCCCTTAAGCTGCTTTACCAAATCTGTTAAATATAAAAATTTTTTGTTCTGACGAATTTAATAATACCTACATACTTTTAATTATCGCTTTTGACATCTAACAAAGGAATAAGTTTATGAATGGATTAGACTACCTGGTTATGTTTTTTTACATCTTGGGTATCTTTTATGTTGGTGCCATGTATGGTAAACGGATTAAGAACACGAAGGATATGTTTGTCGCCGGCGGACAGTCGCCGTGGTGGGTATCCGGTCTGAGCAGCTTTATGACGATGTTCTCTGCGGGTACTTTTGTTGTCTGGGGCGGTATTGCTTACAAATACGGTTGGGTAGCTGTAAGTATCAATATGTGTTACGGGATTGCCGCTCTGCTGGTTGGTTATTTTCTGGCTGCCAGGTGGCGGAAGCTTGGTGTGACCACACCGGCGGAATATCTCAGGTTGCGATTTGGTAAAGCCGCCATCCATTTTTATACCTGGGTCATGATGATCTACAGACTGGCCGGTGTAGCGGTGGCCCTGTATTCACTGGCTGTTATTCTGACGGCGCTGATGCCCCTGAGTTCTGGAAACATCTTTCAGGATGCTTCTACAGGTAATCTTTCTATTCTCTGGGCGGTGCTCTTCTTCGGATCGATTGTTGTAACCTATACCATGATCGGCGGTTTATGGGCTGTGCTTATGACGGATGTACTTCAATTTATCGTCTTGAATATGGCGGTACTTTTTGTCATACCCCTTAGTTTCATGGATGCCGGTGGCATCGGACATGTGATATCTGCTCTGCCGGATGGATTTTTATTGCCTACGGGAGGAGGCTATACCTGGCTGTTTCTGGCCGGCTGGACCGCCATTCACTTTTTTATGCTGGGTGCGGAATGGGCATTCGTTCAAAGATATTTAGCAGTACCCGGCATGAAGGATGCGAAAAAATCGTCTTACCTGTTTGGAGTGTTATATCTTATCAGTCCGTTTCTCTGGCTTCTGCCCCCTATGATGTACCGGGCCATCAATCCGGATGCCAATCCGGAAGAAGCGTATATTCTTGCCTGTCAGAATGTCCTGCCCCCCGGTATGCTGGGATTGATGGTTGCTGCCATGTTTTCGGCAACCGCCAGTATGGTAAGCTCACAGCTCAATGTTTTTGCCGGCGTTTTAACGCATGATTTCTACCATAAAATTATTAAGCCGGATGCTTCAGAAGACAGTCTTGTACGCACCGGTCGCATATTGACCATCGTCCTGGGTGCGTTCATTATCTTTGTTGCTATTATGGTGCCGCACATGGGAGGGGCAGAAGATGTTATTATCAGCATAACGAGTTTAATTGTTACGCCTCTTTTACTACCAAGTGTTTGGGGTATGTACAGTAAACGTATAACTCAAAATGATATCTGGCCAACCGCTCTGATCAGCTTTGGACTTGGTGCGATCGTCAAATTTGGATTAATAACGGGGGGCTGGTTTGAAAGCATTGAAAACTTGACAAAAATTAGTGAATGGATATCAAATAATTTAAGGTCGTTGGAAATCGTTGTCGGTGTCATATTACCTGCTGTTATTATGACACTGCTGCAACTTAGAAGAAGAGAAGTTAGTGAGGGATGGAAAATATTGGATACACAAGCAGCTCTTGAAGAGAAGCATGTTAAGTTACAGGCTAGCTCCCTTCCTGCAAAAATCGTCGCCTGGGCAATTGGATTTTGTGCTCTTTTGATTTTCGTATTATGGATTGTCGACCGTGATATAGTATTGCTTGCCTTCTCAATCTTTTTAGCAGTGGTTACTATTCTTGCGGTATGGACAGCATACAGGATTAAAAGCCCGTAAAAAACGATATAAAATAATATTAAGAAGCAATGCATGAAATTTTTGGCGTATTCCATAAATATTGATTATTCCACAAATTGGGCATTAATAAAAGGAGTTGATAACGAAAAAAATGTTCTATGCAATTTTTTGAATGACAGATTTTATGAATAAGAGAGGTTATTATCATGCTACGATCGAGTAAAGGGATAAAACAGCTGAACAAACGTAGTTTCTATAGCGAACAAATGGATGCAGATCTGGTTGTCGCCGGCGGGGGTATGGCCGGTACCTGTTGTGCCATTACAGCAGCCCGGCAGGGATTGAAGGTTGTTCTGATCCAGGATCGGCCTGTCCTGGGCGGTAATGCTTCCAGTGAAGTCCGGTTATGGATATTGGGAGCCACCTCACACATGGGTAATAACAATCGCTGGGCACGGGAAGGCGGTGTGATCGATGAAATACTGGTTGAAAATATATACCGCAATCCGGATGGTAATCCGGTTATATTTGATACCATTTTACTGGAAAAGGTGACATCGGAAGAAAATATTACCCTGCTGTTAAATACCGCTGTCTTTGAGGTGGACAAAAAAGACGATGAGCACATCGAAGGCTTACGGGCCTTTTGCAGCCAGAATTCCACGATGTATCAGTTAAATGCGGATCTTTTCTGTGATGCAACAGGCGATGGTACTGTCGGATTCTTATCCGGTGCTTCTTTTCGCATGGGTGCCGAAAGCAGGGATGAATTTAATGAAAAATTTGCTCCCGATGAAGCCTATGGCCAATTATTGGGGCACTCTATTTATTTTAATTCCAAAGACGTGGGAAGACCGGTTGAATATGTTCCGCCTGCCTACGCGCTGCCGATGGATAAGGTGGAGCATATTGGTCGCTTCCGGACGTTTAATCTTGATGACCAGGGGTGTAATTTCTGGTGGATTGAATACGGCGGCAGACTGGATACCGTGCACAAAACCGAAACAATCAAATGGGAATTATGGAAAGTCATTTACGGGGTGTGGAATTATTTTAAAAATTCCGGGAAATTTCCGGGCGCCAAAACGAAAACGCTGGAATGGGTCGGTATGATCCCGGGCAAAAGGGAAAGCAGGCGCTTTGAAGGCGATTATATGATGATTCAACAGGATCTTGTAGAGCAGCGCAAACATGATGACGCGGTTTCTTTCGGAGGGTGGGCGCTCGATTTGCATCCGGCTGATGGCATCTATTCATCGCAACCCGGATGTGATCAATATCATGCAAAAGGTGTTTATCAGATTCCATACCGATCCATGTACAGTCATAATATTAAGAATTTGTTCCTGGCCGGCAGAATAATCAGTTGCACCCATGTCGCCTTTTCATCAACCCGGGTTATGGCTACCTGTGCGCACAATGCACAGGCCGTAGCCGTTGCGGCGGCAATGTGTAAGGAAAGAAGTCTTTGCCCTGCTGAACTGGTCTCAAAACAGTTGATTGGTGAACTTCAAAACAGATTGCTGGGTACGGGACAATATATTCCGGGCTTCCGGCTGAAGGATGAAAATGATCTGGTCCGGAATGCACAGATCTCAGCCAGCAGTCAGCTTCATTTGAAAAAATTGAGTAACGATGGAACGTTTCACACGCTTGATTATTCACATGCTGTCTTATTGCCGGTAAGCAGTGGTGCGGTTCCAGGTATTTCATTCCGTGTAAAGACGAAAACGGACACGGAGCTTCAGGTACAGTTAAGAAAAAGCCGGAAGGTGGGTAACTTCACTCCGGAAGACATTCTGGAAAATCAAATTATACCGGTTAACGCATCATCCGTGCAGGAAATCCGGGTTGATTTTGATGTAACGATTGACGAACCGCAGTATGTGTTTTATTGTATACTTTCCAATGAACACGCATCGATCCAGATGAGCGATCAGCGTATAACGGGAATCCTGACAGCAACGACTAAGTATAATACCGCTGTCGCCAGGAGTAATGTTCAGAATCCGGAAACCGATATCGGGATGGAATCCTTCGAACTGTGGCGCCCGCGACGCCGGCCCAAAAATAAAAACCTGGCTATTAATATTTATCCGGGACTCGATGTTTTCAGACCCGAAAATGTTGCGAATGGCATCTGCCGGCCGGTGACAGGACCGAACGCATGGGTTGCGGATTTTAATGATTCAAATCCGACTTTATTTCTTAAATGGAATGAAAAACAACACATCAAACGAATGGAACTGTCATTTGACACGGATTTCGATCATCCGATGGAATCCGTGAACATGCAGCATCCTGAACAGATCATGCCTTTCTGTGTTCAAAATTATCGTATACTGGACGAAAATGGACAGATTCAGAGAGAGATCAAACAGAATCACCAGACCCGCAACACCATTATCTTTGATGCGCCTGTGGAAACTAAAATACTCCAAATTGAACTGGAACACCCTTCGAAACAGGTACCGGCTTCCCTTTTTGAGGTGCGTTGTTATTCAGAATAATAAATCATTTAAACAATTTCCTTAAATGAGATTGATCCCCCTGATCAATACCTTTTATTAATTCATTCAATAATCTATAACATGCTGGATTTAGTAACACTCGGTGAATCGATGGTTTTGTTTGTTCCGACCGGGAGCGGTCCGCTTCGTCACGCCAGGAATTTCCGGAGATTTGTGGCTGGTGCGGAATCGAATACGGCGATTGGCATGGCCAGACTTGGTCTAAAAGCCGGCTGGATCAGCCGTCTGGGTAAGGATGAATTTGGCCGGACTATCCTGAACACTATCCGGGAGGAAGGTGTTGATGTGTCTAAGGTAATTCCGGATGAGCATGCTCCTTCAGGTGTCTTTTTTAAAGAATTTAACGATGACACTGCTACGAATGTGTACTATTACAGGGCAGGCTCGGCTGCAAGTCGATTGACACCCGAAGACCTGCATCCGGAATATATAAGTAAGGCGAAGTATTTTCACTTCAGCGGAATTACACCTGCATTGAGCCCGAGCTGTTTCCTGACCATTCTGGAAGCCATAAAGATAGCCCGTCAGGCTAAACTGTGTATTTCGTTTGATCCCAATGTCCGGTTAAAACTATGGTCGCTTGAGCAGGCAAAACGATTTTTCGACCGGGTGGTTCCCGAGGTGGATTTGGTACTTGTCAATGATGAGGAGATTGCCATGCTCACGGGTGAAAATGATATTGTACGTGCAGCCAGGCATCTGACACAAATCGGACCTTCTCTTGTTGTAATAAAAATGGGTGTAGAAGGAGCGTTGGCGGTAAGCAAGAAAAAGGTGCTAAAAGAACCTGCCATGAAGGTTCAAGCTATTGATACTGTTGGAGCCGGAGATGCTTTTAATGCCGGTTTCCTTTCTGCTCAATTAAAAGGTCTGCCGATAGCGCTGTCACTAAGGTTGGGCAATATTTTAGGTGGGTGCGCCACAACCAGGCCAGGCGACATTGAGGGTCTGCCGTATTCCGCGAATATTCAGGATCTTTTGAATGAATATTCATGCGCTTGAAAGTAAAAACAGTTTTATATACACAGGCACTGCAAAATGACTTCAGCGGGAGATTATCAAAAAGCGACAGATTATATCAAAACAAGCGGGATTATCGCCATTGTACGTGGCGATTTTTCTGTCAGTGAGTTAAAACATATTGCCGTTGCTGTATATGATGGAGGCATCCGGGTTCTGGAGATTACGTTAAACAGTCCCTGGGCATTGCAAGGTATTGAAGCCCTTAGAACCCATATGAAAGATCAGTTATTGCTCGGCGCCGGCACCGTTCGGGATCGCGGAGATGTTGAACGTGCAATCGGGGCTGGAGCACAATTTCTGGTTTCACCAAATTTCGATGAAAAAAGTATTCAGGAATCTGCCGGGAGGGGGATGTTACATATACCGGGCGTTTTTACACCCACCGAATCACAAGTTGCATTCCGGTCCGGATGCCGGTTGCAAAAATTATATCCGGCTAATTTTTTGGGCCCGCCATATTTAAAGGCCATTAAAGCTCCTCTGGATGACATCGACTTTATACCGACCGGCGGAATATCCGAAAGAAATATCGGTGAATATATTCAAGCAGGCGCCGCCGCAGTTGCCGTCGGTAGTACCCTGATTAACGGTCGTGATTATACATATGCATCATTGAAAACGAAGGCAGAACATTTAATCGAACGCCTTAATATCGCAAGAACTGAAAGTAAGTAGGGAGGTGATGAAATGTCTGATAATGATGGTTATATTTCTCGAAGGAAGTTCCTGAAAACTTCTGTTGCCGGGACCGGTGTGATCGTAGCATCATCCCTCGCGAAGCCTCAAATGAAACACCGGGATACAGCAAAGCGGGATCTTAAAAAAGTACCTGAACACATTTTGGGCCGGACAGAAGAAAAGGTATCCCTGCTGGGAATCGGTTGCTTCCCTTTTTTCAAAAAAGAAATCAGTATTGATGATATCGGGCGGATTCTCAGGCGCAGTCTGGAATTGGGTGTCAACTACCTGGATGTGGCACCAAATTATGGGAAGGAAGGCATCGGATACGCCGAGGAGAAAATGGGACCCGCTTTGGAACAGTTAAGAAAACACTTTTTCCTGGCTACGAAAACGGAAGATCCTACCTATGACGGCACCTGGCGTCTGATGGAACAGAGTATGAAACGTATGAAGACGGATTACCTGGATCTTGTACATCTGCATAATATCGGATCAGAAAGCACGTTTCCTGATCTGAAATTCGTATTCAGCGCAGAGGGTGCCATGGGCGCATTGCGCAAGGCCAGGGAACAGGGGGTGGTTCGCTATATCGGGGCGAGCGGACATGTCTATCCTACGCGTTTTCATGAGGTAATCGACCGGGGAGAAATCGATGTGCTGATGCTGGCGGTGAATTTTATTATTCAACATAATTATGATTTCGAACATAAGGTCTGGCTGCGGGCGCATAAAGAAAACCTGGGCCTGGTTGCGATGAAGGTCCTGGGAGGAGAAAAAAAGGATCGCACAGGAATCTGCAGAATACCGGTTGAGTACTATGATACTGCCATGCGTTACGCCTTATCGTTACCGGGTATTTCATGTGCCGTTATCGGCATAAAAGATATCGCCCAACTGGAAAGGGCGGCGGACGCAGTCTCTCAATTTAAAGCCCTTACGGAAGAGGAATCATACCGGCTTTCACTGTCCGGACTGGAATTAGCACAAAAGGATGCCTGGAAAGCCGCATACGGTAAACCAATACGATAATAAACGTCGGATATTTAAAAAATATGCACTGGCTTGATATTATTGTCATGACACTTTATTTCTCCGGTCTGGTTGTCATGAGTATCTACTTTTCACGTAAAAATACCAGCACGGAAGAATATTTTGTCGGCAGCCGGTCGTTTTCAGGCTGGGTTATCGGCATCAGTCTGATCGGAACGGCCGTCAGCTCTATTACCTTTCTTGCCTATCCTGCAGATGCCTTTAAAACGACCTGGATCCGGTTTACACCGAATTTTATGCTGATCATCGCCGTCTTTATTGCCGCTTATGTGTTTCTACCATTTTTTCGTCGCGGAAAAATTACCTCAGCCTACGAGTATCTGGAAGCACGTTTCGGACCATCCATCCGGGTTTACGGCGCACTGACCTTTATTTTCAGTGAACTGATCCGCATCAGTATCATTCTGTTCTTACTTTCTCTTGTTGTCCATGAAATCACCGGATTAAGCCCGGTCACGGCGATTCTGATAGGTGGCGTGTTTGTGGCGATTTATACCATTATCGGGGGAATCGACACGGTGATCTGGACGGATGTCATTCAGGTCATCATATTTGTAGCCGGCGGCCTTCTCTGTTTCGGTGTCATCGCCGTTCAATTGCCGGGTGGCATATCCCAGATTATATCGGTGGCCATGGATCAGGGTAAGTTGAGCTTCAGTGAGATGACAGGGGGACAGATCAAACCGGTTTCTTGGGAAGTCTCCCTGCAGCACAAGACGGTAACAATGATGCTGATTTACGGCCTCGTCAACTGGTTGCGCCATTATTGTGCGAATCAGAATGTTATACAACGTTATGCATCATCACGCAGCGCGCTTGAAGCGCGGAAAGCCATGTTTATTGCTGCATTTTTTCGCTTACCTATCTGGGCCTTCTTTTTCTTCCTGGGTACCAGTTTATATGTGTTTTTTCATGAATTTCCTACGGTCGAGGCGGCTCAGATGCTGTCAGGACAAGCAAAAGCGGAGCAGATTCTCCCCTATTTTATTATTCATTATCTTCCACCGGGTCTGACCGGTATTGTGCTCGCCGCTGCTCTGGCCGCGGCCATGTCGTCTCTCGATTCGAGTATCAATGCCATCGCGACGGTGGGTATTGTAGACATTTATAAAAGACATTTGAGAAAGGGAAGGGAGGACCGTCATTATCTGAGAACCGCGCGCGGATTTGCCACGGTGGCCGGTATCGGTATGATTGGTGGAGCCATCCTTCTCCTCTATTCCGATACAAAAACCATCGAGCATGCGGCTATAACGCTGGTATCGCTGTTCACGGGAGGTATGCTGGGCATTTACCTGCTGGGGTTTCTGACCACCCGCGGTGATACCAGGGCGGTTGGTACCGGTATCGTTTTTACCATACTTTTTACCGGCTGGACCATTCTTTCGGATCAGAACCTGCTGCCCGATATGTTTCGTTTCCCGTTTGAGTTGTATTATACAGCTATCCTTGTAAATATGGCCATGTTCATAATCGGATATGTATCAGCCCTTGTTTTACCTGCAAAAAAACAGAATCTCCATAACCTGACGATCTGGGATCAGGATCACACACCGCTTGATTAAAAATGGGAGCTATTCCGTCAGATAAATAAGGTGTGGAGCGATCTTTGATCGTCAGTTAATGTAATAAGATCATTTTAATTAAAATCAGGAGAACATCCTACGATGATATCCCGGCGAAATTTATTTAAAATGGCTGCGGCCGGTTCCGCATTGACCCTTACGCCTTTTTCCCTCGCTTTTTCTGAAGTGATGGATAAAAGAAAAAAAAGTAATCATCCGCTTAAAATCACAAAAATTGAACCGCTGGTTATCCGGTGGCCTAACGATGGGGCGGCCTCAGAGGAGCTGATAGAGATGCCGCCTGTCGGATCCCTGCGGGAACGTGCCGGTTTGGGAAAACGGCTGGACCATGCCAGCCCCTCGCGTTTTAAAGGTTATTTGCAGACATTGCTCGTTAAGGTGCATACGGATCAGGGTATCACCGGATGGGGGGAAAGTCATGCACCGGCGGCCCCAAGGGTTCATCAGCGGGTGGTGACGGACCTGCTGGCACCGATACTGGTGGGACAGGAGGCCCGGAATATTTTTGCACTATGGGAAAAAATGTATTCCAGTCAGCGGCTGCGCGGATATGCCACCGGCTTCTATACGGAAGCCATTGCCGGTATTGATATTGCCCTCTGGGACATCCTCGGTAAATACCTGGATGTACCGTTATATCAACTGCTGGGTGGGAAATTCAGAGACCGCATACCGACCTATCGTGGAGCCGGCAGTGCGGAAGACGCGAAGAAGGCTATCGGTGAAGGATTTGCAGCTGTGAAGACAGGTTTTTTTAAAGGTTCCGGATCCGATGACTTTGAGCGGATTGCAACCATTTCCGAAGCAGTCGGTAAAAAAGGCCAGCTTTTTATCGATTCGCTTGGTGCATTTAAACTGCATGAAGCCGTGCAGGTGGGTAGAAAACTGGATGAACTGGGTAACATCGGCTGGTTTGAGGATGCGTTGTTACCGGAAGATACAAGTGGCTACCCCATTCTGGCAGAGGCACTCGATACAGCTGTCTGTGCCGGTGAAACCTTGAGTAACCGTTATCAGTTCAGGGATCTGTTTACCTCCCGGTCCGTGGATGTCGTCAATCCGGATATAAGCCGGGCCGGTGGCATAACGGAATGTAAACGCATCGCCGACATGGCAGATGCTTTCGGCGTATTGTGGTCACCACACGTCAGCAGCGGATTTCCACCCTATGTCGCTGCTTCCATTCACCTGGCCGTTGCAACGCCAAACGCGGTCATCATGGAAGGCGGAAATATTCACACGTCAACCGATGTGTTTGGCTCACGTGGTAATGTGCTGTTGGAAAAACCCATCGAGTTTATTCCCGGTTATGCCATGGTGCCGGAGCGTCCGGGACTGGGCATTGAATTTAATGAAAAGGAATTACAGGAAGTTGTCGCTGCAACCGATAAATAAATAGCCTGGAATATCGTAGCTTTTAAAACCTTGTGACAGGATTTATAAATGAATGAAATCAAAGGCGTCTTTCCGGTAATCGCCACACCGTTTAAAGATGATGGGTCGATCGATGAAACCGGTTTCAGAAACATTCTCAGGTATGTATTGAATGCCGGTGCACATGGCGTCGTTTATCCGGCTGTCGCCAGTGAATTTTATGCGCTGTCTCAGCAGGAGCGTATGTACTTGTCGGAATGTCTTATGGAAGAAGTAAAACAGAACGTACCGGTTATTATATGTACCACGGGAGCAAGCCGCGCTATTGCTGAAGAACTCACCCGCCATGCCCGGGATATCGGTGCGGATGCGGTAATGGTGATGGCACCCTATGTCGTAAAGGACAATCAGACCGGCATTACCCGTCATTTTGAAGAGATAACAAGGACGGCTGATATCCCTGTTGTTCTGCAGAATGCCCCGCCACCCCTGGGTTCAGCCCAATCTGTTGAAGCCATTCTGAATATTCTGAGAACTATACCAGCCATACAGTATGTGAAGGAAGAAAACCTGCCCTGTGGACAACGAATCTCCGGAATAAGATCAGAAGCCCCGGATACACTGAAAGGAGTCTTCGGCGGCGCCGGCGGACGTTATATTATTGATGAACTGAAACGCGGAGTCATCGGTGCGATGCCTGCATGTGAGTTAACGGAAATACATGTTAACATTTACAATTGTTTCAGGGATGGAAAGCATTCGGAAGCAAGACGTCTTTATTACAGGTCCCTTCCGCTTTTAAATTTTCAGGCTGTTTTTCGTATGAATATGACAAAGGAAGTGCTGAAGAAACGGGGGATCATCGAAAATACGTTTGTCAGAGTAGGTGGAACACCGCTGGATGATGCGGACAGTGAGGAATTGCATTTAATGCTCGATGAAGTAAAGGAGCTGCTGATCCATTGAGGTTTGTGAACGATAATAACGTTTTGAAAAGGGCATTTAAAATGCGGTTTGTTTTTATCATTTTAATGATCCCAGTCCTGTTGATGACAAACGGATGTAAAAAACAGGCCGATTCATCCGGTTCGGTCGATAAAACATATATTTACATTTCAAATTATGACGGGGATACGATAACCTGGTTTGAGCTCGATATGACGAGTGGCATTCTGTACCGTAAAGGGGAAAAGAGCGTGATGAAACAACCGGGTCCCCTTGCCTTTTATAAAGAGACCGGGATTATCTATGCTACCATGCGCGGTGAGAACAGTGTCTCCGCTTACCGAATTGCGTCTTCTTCCGGTGATCTGATTCCTATCGGAACGACGCGGGTGGCCGGAAATCCGGCGTATCTTTCACTGGACCGTTCCGGTAAATATCTTTTTACCGCCTATTACCGGGATGAACAAATCGCCGTACACCGGATCGGTGTTGATGGTATGGTTGACAGTTCAACTGTCCAGATTATTGAAACCGCTAAGAATCCACATGCGATCCTGGCAGACCCATCGAACCGTTATGTCTATGTTCCTCATACGGGAGGTAATGTCATCTTTTCGTTCACTTTTAACGGAAAAAATGGCCGGCTCACTTTAATGGAAAATGGTATGGTTACTCCCGGTGATATGGCACAGCCAAGACACCTGTTTTTTCATCCTGAAAAAAACATGGTTTATGTAAGCAATGAAAAAGGGAGCAGTGTAACCACATATAAGGTGGATCCGAAAAATGGGTATTTACATAGTTTGCAGACGCTCTCTACCATTCCTGATGACTATAGCGAAAAAAACACCTGTGCGGATGTTGAGGTCCATCCATCCGGCAGGTATGTGTATATTTCCAACCGGGGGCACAACAGTATTGCCTCTTTTTCGGTGGATCCGGAAAGTGGTATGCTCAGTCCCATCACGCATACGCCAACGGAACCGGTACCGCGTTCGTTTAATATGGACCTATCCGGCCAGATTATGATTGTGGCCGGACAGGAATCAAATACGCTCAGGGTATACCGGATAGATGTTGATTCCGGAGAATTACATCCCTTAGAGCAATATGATGTTGGAAAAGGACCATCATGGGTTGAAATCGTTACACTTATTGACAGGTGAAAAAATGTTTATTCATATGAGGAATGAAATATTTAAAATGGAGCTTACCTTATGAAAATGAAGAGCACATTGAATAATCGACTTCAAAGCTTACTGTTACTTATGTTAGCATCTGTTCTGTTTCAATGTACGGAATCGGAGAATCCCGATGCTGCGGCACTAAACCTTGCTGACATGATCCAACCGGTGCCTGAAAGCGCTATATTTTCTCAGGAGGATTATTATGTCTGGGGTGGAAGCATAATCCGAAGTGAGGATGGCACATATCATCTGTTCTATTCGCGCTGGCAGCAAAAATTTGGATTTAATGCCTGGGTTACCCATTCCGAGATCGCCCATGCTATTGGTGATAGCCCGGTAGGTGCCTTTTCATTTTCAGATGTAACACTACCTGTCAGGGGGAATACGTACTGGGATGGATTATGCACACACAATCCTACGATTTTGAAAGAAGATGGAAAATATTATCTGTATTATATGGGAAATACAGGGGATGGTAAAGTGACAGAAGGATTGAACTGGAGTCATCGTAATAATCAGCGTATCGGAGTAGCGGTCGCGGATAAACCGGAGGGACCGTGGAAACGATTCGATCAACCATTGTTGGATGTCAGTACGGATTCCAATGCACCCGATGCATTGATGGTAAGCAACCCGGCCGTTTCCAGGGGTCCTGACGGGGGATTCCTGATGATTTACAAAGCGGTGGGACTGCAGCGTGCATTACCGTTCGGGGGACCGGTTGTCCACCTGACAGCTACATCAGATGCACCTACCGGCCCGTTTACCAAACAGATGCAGCCGGTTTTTACGGCTCCCGGTGTCGATTTCCCGGCGGAAGATCCCTTCGTATGGTATGACAAAAAGCGTGAAAAATATTATGCGGTGGTAAAAGATATGGAGGGTTATTTCACCAATGCCGGCAGGTCACTCGCCTTATGGGAATCGTTCGATGGCTTGGATTGGAGGCAGTCTGAAAACATACTGGTTTCAACCACTAAGCTGAAATGGATCGGTGGCAGCGTTCAGGAACTGGATCGTCTCGAGCGACCGCAACTTTTATTTGATGAAAACAACAAACCCATCGTTCTTATTTGTGCTGTTGCGGAAACGCCGGATGGCAGCAATTCGTATAATGTCCGCATTCCCCTGAAATAAATTGAATAATGTGATCGTATAATCTAAAATAGTGGTTTAAAAAGCATTTGATTTGAGTGATGTTGAAAAGGTAATATAGCTCCATGAAAAAATATGTGCGTGTCCAGGTGAAAAAAATTGAGATCGATAAATGGTATGAGGGTTGTCGGATTAATAATGATCCCGGAGAAGGCTTTATTCTGGATTGGATTGAGAATAACGCCGGTTATTTCCGGAATAAATGGAATGCTTCCCAATGTAAAAATTGTATCAACTGGAAAAGGTGCGGGTATGAATTGTTAGATACCTGTGATATGTTTGAACCGGATTCCGAAAATCTGTAAACTTGGTACTGATACAATCATTGAAAGATCAGTTGTATGAAACTTGAAGATTTAAAGGGAAAAAGGGTCCTGGTGACGGGGGCCAGCAGCGGTATCGGAGCCGCTACCGCGATTGCCTTTGCCAAACAGGGCTGTAAAGTCGGGGTTCATTATAACCGCAATAAGGAGGGGGTCGCCAACGTCCTGCAGATGGTGAATCAGAAGGGTGACGGGATGCTCTTTCAATGTGATGTTACGGACGAAGATGCCGTCGTACAAATGATCGATGATTTTGCCAACTGGTGCGATGGGATCGATATCCTTATCAATAATGCCGGTGCTCTCCTGAAAAGAAGCACCATCGAAGAATCAACCAGCAATTATGTCGATCAGTTATATGCCATCAACCTGCGCAGTATCTTTATCGCCGGCCGCGAAGCCCTGCCGCATCTGAAAAAGAGTAAAGGGACGGTGGTCAATATCGGCTCCATCGCCGGACACAGCGGCGGTGCGGGTGGTTCCGGTATATACGCCACCATGAAGGGGGCGATTAACACGGCCACCATCGCCATGGCCAAAGAATTTGCACCGTATGGCATCCGCGTTAATAATGTGCTCCCGGGTTTTATCGATACGCCTTTCCACGATGGGGTGACATCCGAAGAGCAGCGAAAAACTTTTATCGAACTGACGCCGCTGGGACGGATTGGCGAGGCGGAAGATGTCGCGAACGCGGTGCTCTTCCTGGCAAGCGACGCAGCCTCCTATATCACCGGGGAGACGCTGGCCGTGAACGGCGGCGCATTGATGCGTTCATGATCTAAACTCGAAAAATGAATGGTGAAATGGCTGTAAAAAGGCCGGGTCATAATGCCCGGCCTTTTTTTATTATAGAGAAGTTGCCTGATTTTTAGCTTTCCTATTCAATAAGTTCAAATTCTATCGTTTCAATTTTGTAGGGTGC
>CAYPHA010000056.1:0-30807 GCA_964410215.1 uncultured Calditrichota bacterium
ATTCGTTATAACCACCGTCAATTATCCCCTGTTCTATTTTGCCGGGAGGATTGGCGGAGAGGCCGTCCAGGTTCTTTTCCCTTTTTCAGGCGATGGAGATCCGGCCTTTGTGCGACCAACCGATCAACAGATCACGACCATGCAGAGCGCCGATCTGATCCTCTTGAATGGCGCCGGTTATGCCAAATGGTTAAGTTATGTATCGTTACCGGGCTCAAAAACAGTCAACACGTCTCAGGTATTTGAGAATCAGTATCTGCATCTGAAAGGCACAAAAACGCACAGCCACGGACCGGAGGGCGAACATACGCACGGTGATATCGATTTCAATACCTGGCTGGATCCGCAACTGGCTATCCTGCAGGTCCGGAGCATCACGAAGGCGCTTAAAGAGCAACTTCCGGAAGAATCCGGCCTTTTTGAAACGAATAGGGAAGCACTTCAGCTTGATCTGGAAATGCTGGACAGAGCACTCACGGACATCGACGGCAGCAAACCCATGATCGCTTCGCACCCGGTTTATAATTACCTGGCCCGGCGGTATAACTGGAACCTGAAAAGTCTGCACTGGGAACCGGATCTGCTGCCGGCTGAAGAGGAATGGCGAAAATTGCAAGGGCTTTTGACCACACATCCGGCAACATGTATCATATGGGAAGATCAACCCCGGCCGGATATCGTCGACAGGCTGAAACAAATGGGATTAGGGGTGGTGGTATTCAATCCCTGCGGAAACACCCCGCAGACGGGTGATTATTTGTCGGTTATGCATAGCAATATCAAGGCATTGAACGCAAAACTGGAATCGGACTGATATCCGTGTTCGGTTCGCCCCGTTTATTTCTTTATCCACAGCGAATCGGCAAAATACCGGCGCCGGTCGTAAAAGTGCTGTTTCACTTCAAAGGCGTAGCGTTTTGCCAGATTTTCAATAGCTTTAATATCGTATTTCCGGGATCGTTCCATAAAGATCCCTTCCCAGCAGTCGAAATGGAATTCCTGTTTCAGTCCTTTGACAGAGACAGTCTGTTCCTGCAGTGATACCAGGTAACTTTTAACCTCACCCGAGAACGGATCGTACGTCGTATGGTGCTCAAAAAGTTCCGTATTAAAATCAGCAACGAGCTCACGATTCAACCGCTGTAATAAATTCAGATTAAACCGTCGCGTATGCCCATGCGGATCATCATAGGCCTGCATGATCGTGCGGGGGGATTTTTTCAGGTCAAAGCCGATCAGGACCTGGTCACCCGGATCGGTCAGATCCTGTATGTGCCCCAGGAACGCCGCCGTCTCGTCATCAGAAAAATTGCCGATATTCGATCCGAGGAACAGAATCACTTTCCGGCGATTAATGTGATTCCTGTGACTTTGCAAAATATCAAAGTAATCACCGGTCAAAGCCTCAACCGGCACATCCGGAATCTCTTTTTTTAAAGCGGCAACGAGCATCTCATTGGCAGCGGCACTGATATCGACGGGAAGAAAATTAAAACGGGTTTCATCCGCCATAAGTTGTTTTAACAGAATTTTCGTCTTGGAACCGTCACCGGCCCCCAGTTCAATAAGGTCATACGCCGAGGTATTTTCATTAAATGCGGCTGTCAGGGACTCCTTATGTGTTTCAAAAATTTCTGTTTCACAATCCGTCAGGTAATATTCCGGCATTTGCATGATGTCCTGAAACATCCGGCTGCCCCGGTCATCATAAAAATAGCGCGGCAATAGATACTTAGGCTTTGCCGACAATCCTTTTATTGTATCCTCAGCCAGCGCTGAAATTTCGTCTGAGATCTGCATGTCATTCACCCCGCGCCAGGCGAATACCATTAAACTGGTACCCCACCGGGGGATGAAAGAAATTACGGTAGGTTTTCCGGCTGTGACCCGGTGAAGTGACAACCGAAGCGCCGCGCAGTACTTTCTGATTGACCATAAATTTGCCGTTATACTCCCCGACGGCGCCTTCTGCCTTTTTATAGCCCGGATAAGGCTGGTAGGCGCTCTCGGTCCATTCCCAACGTTTACCCCATTTCAGTTCATCAGCAGCCGCTTCCCATTCAAATTCCGTGGGGAGCCGCATTCCTTTCCACTGGGCGAAGGCAAAGGCTTCATAATAGCTCACATGGGTAAGAATGTGTTCAGGCTGAATTTTGTGCAGACCGGCCAGCGTATATTGATACCATTCTCCATCCTGCTGCTGCCAGTACATGGGACAAGTGATCCCCTTCTCATCTTTCCAGGCAAGCGCGTCATCATGCCAGAATTCAAAACGGTCATAACCACCATCATTCATGAATTCCATGAATTCCCCGTTGGTTACGAGATGTCTGCTGAGCTCATAATCCCGCAGATAGACATGATGCCGCCCGCATTCATTATCATAACAGAATCCCTTACCATTCAAACCGATCTCATACAGGCCGGCCTTCTTAGCTATAAAACCCGGTTCATCTGTGTTCACTTCTTCACAATAAGCGATATCGTCGTAAGCAGGGTAGAGAGGATTGACACTGAAATTATACTTCAGATCAGTGAAAAACAATTCCTGGTGTTGCTGTTCGTGGTTAATACCCAGTACAACCAGGTCTTCAAGCTCGCCGGATGACGCAGGTGCCTCCAGCAACCTGAGCATGTGCTCATCGACATAGCGCCGGTATTCCAATACATCTTCAACCGGGGGCCGGCTGAGGCTTCCCCTGTTCTGACGCTGCGTTCGTTCGCCTAACGTGTTATAATAGCTGTTGAATAAATAACCGTACAGCGGATGAAACCGGCGGTATCCTTCCACAAATGCAACCAGGATCAATTCCTCGAAAAACCAGGTGGTATGAGCAATATTCCATTTCGGCGGACTGGCAAAAAAAGCCGCCTGCGGAATAAAATCTTCCGTTTTCAGTGGTGCGACCATGTCCAGTGAATATTGCCGGGTTTTCAGAAATTTTTCTTTCAGTTTCATTTTATTCCCTGTCGTTTTTTATGATTTTCCAATTCCATACAAAAAATGTAACTTTATTATTCCATTTATTTATTTATCCGTGTACATTTAGCCAATAATAACAAAAATGATCCCATTATGAAAAAAAAACTGCCACCGTTTGGTTTCCTTAATACAATCCTGGTATTCGGCTCCGCTTCCCTTTTACTCTATCTCGAAACACATTTCCTTATTCCTTTCTTAAGTGAAACGACTGGTATCGAAGCTGTTTTGTTCTGGTTTATCGTGGCTGGTTTGGGTCTTTTTCTCCCCCTTCTGCTGCTGTCCATATTAATTTTAAAAAAGGAAGGATATAAGGACGTAAAAACGACCTGGAGTGAACGGCTTCGTTTCAGGAAGATGAATCCCTCAGACTGGTCGTGGACATTGGGTGCCTTGATCTTAATCGGACTGCTCAGCATGGCCATTATGAAGGCATTGGAAGCATATACCGGGCCTCTGAATCATCAACCGGCCTTTATGTATTTTGAACCGTTAACCCCGGAGCGTTACTGGATCTTACTGGTCTGGCTACCTTACTGGTTCCTGAATATCATGGGCGAGGAGATTCTCTGGCGCGGCGTCATTCTGCCGAGACAAGAGGTCAGTTCCGCCGGATATGCCTGGTTATGGAACGGTATATTCTGGAGTGTTTTTCATATTGCCTTCGGCTGGCAGTTGCTCCTGACCATGTTACCCATTTTATTGATCCTCCCTTATGTTGTACAAAAAACAAAAAACACCTGGACAGGCGTCCTGATCCATGCCATTATAAATGGTCCCAGCTTCCTGGCCATTTCTTTTGGTTTACTTTAGCCTTCAGGTTCCCCCAAACGTTGTTCTAAAATTATTTTAACCTAAACCAAACCAATTCTTTACCTTAGTTTTATCATGATCCGGTAACTTATATAAATGTTTGAAAGATAAGTATAATTCCGAGGATCATATGCGTATCGCCCATCTTTCAGATTTACATATTTGTGCCGAACACAAATCCGAAAATATCCTCTATACGGAAAGGCTTATCGAAGCAGCCCTGGACCGGGGTATGGATCACCTGGTGATTACCGGAGATATTTCCCATAACGCCCAGCCGCTCGATTTTCATATTCTCCGTGATCTCTTAAAAAAATATGATCTTCTTAAACCGGAAAAACTATCCGTCACCATTGGAAACCATGATGTTTACGGTGGTGTGCATCTGGCAACCGATATCATCGCCTTTCCTCAGAAATGCATGAATACCAATTACAACGAGAAGGTCCGGGAATTCGGCCGCTACTTTGAGGAGACTTTTGCCGGAACCCGGCGCACCGACGTCGACGACTATTTTCCCTATGCTAAAGAATTAGGGGACCTGGTTATATTCGGTATCAATACCATCGCGCACTATTCAAAATTTTATAACCCGCTTGCTTCAAACGGACGTGTGTATCAGGATCAGTATGAACGTTTACGCACACTCATGGCCGATCCGCGTTTTGCTTTCAGAAAGAAAATTGTGCTCATGCATCACCACGCCGCCTATGGACGAGAAAATGAAAATGGCAATCCCCTCTGGCATTTTATTGAAAAGCACTCCATGAAAATTCTGGGTAAACGTAAACTGATGAACCTGTTCAGTAAATATGATATTTCATTCGTTTTTCACGGACACATTCATATCAATAATATGTATAGTCATCGTGACACCCTCTTTTTTAATGCCGGAGGGAGTCTGGAATACGAAGTTAACAACGGGACTTTGCTGAACATGATACATATAATGGATGAGGACGTGAACTTCGAACGCATCAAACTTGAGGAAGAAAAAATAAAAGTTGAAAATATCGAATTTGTTGACCAACTTATACCCAGTCTTGCCAGTTAACAAATCGCTTGTGCCTTATGAAAAAAACCAGGTTCAATGAATTTAAAAAATTCGCAAAAAATCTTGCCTATGACAGCGGAAAGATTATAAAAAAACATTTTCGCAAACCGCTCTCCATCGAATCCAAATCCGATCAAACACCTGTTACCATAGCCGACAAAAAAGCCGAAGAAATCATGCGTGAACGTATTATGAAGGAATTTCCCCGTCACGGCATTATTGGTGAAGAATTCGGCACGCACAATCCGGACGCCAAATATAAATGGATCCTGGATCCGATAGACGGCACAAAAAGTTTTATATGCGGAGCTGTAACCTTTGGAACACTTATCGCTCTGCTTAAAGATAATGAACCCATCATCGGTCTGTTCTACCAGCCGGTCTTAAACGAAATGCTCATTGGCGACAACAGGGAAACGCTGCTGAATGGTAAAAATGTTCACCTGAGGCCCTGCGCACGCCCGGAGGACGCCGTACTGCTGACAACCGATCATCTGGATGTGGAGCGGCATCAGAACCAGAGCGGATTCAACCGGCTGATTCACCGCGTTAAGCTCTATCGAAACTGGGGAGACTGTTACGGGTATTATTTATTATCGACAGGTTATGCAGATATCATGATCGATCCGGTAATGTCCCCCTGGGATTCACTGCCGGTCATACCCATCGTGCGGGGTGCCGGGGGCGTTATTACCGATTACCGGGGAAATGATCCTGTTACAGGGAACAGCATTGTTGCCAGTTCAGGCGGGATTCACGCAGAGGTAATACAAATTCTAAACAATCAATAACCACCCGGAGCCCCTCCCCACAGGGGAGGGGACGGTGGTTTTTTTCCTTTTTATTTCTTTTCGTCGTCATCAACGACTTCATAATCCGCATCTTCTACTTCATCATCTTTCTTACCAGTACCTGCGCTTTCGCCCGTTGCGCCCGCAGCTCCTGCACCGGCTGCAGCGTCAGGCCCTGCACCCTGTGCACCAGGCTGGGCACCCGATTGAGCGTATATTTTCTGGGCCACTTCATTCCAGGTTGCATTTACGGCATCCAAAGCCGACTTCAGCTCATCGACATTACTGCCTTTCTGTGCTTCTTTCAACCGGCCCAGTGCCGTCTCGATCTTGTTCTTATCATCCGGCTCGATTTTATCTTCCATTTCCTTGAGTTGTTTCTCGGTCTGATAAACAACCGTATCGGCCTGGTTCTTCGTTTCGATCTCTTCCCGTTTTCTTTTGTCATCGGCAGCATGAGCCTGTGCCTCTTTTTTCATCTTATCGATCTCGGCTTCACTCAATCCACTCGATGCTTCAATGCGGATACTCTGCTCTTTTGCAGTCGCTTTGTCTTTCGCTGATACATGCAGCATACCATTGGCATCCACATCAAAAGTAACCTCGACCTGCGGAATACCTCTCGGCGCAGGCGGGATACCGTCCAGGATGAATCGACCGAGAGAACGGTTATCATTTGCCATCTCCCGTTCACCCTGAAGGATATTGATTTCCACACTGGTCTGGTTATCCGCAGCCGTCGAAAAAATCTGTGATTTTTTCGATGGAATGGTCGTGTTGGATTCGATCAGTTTGGTAGAAACACCGCCGAGCGTCTCAATACCCAGAGAAAGCGGTATCACGTCCAGAAGCAGGATATCATTGACTTCTCCGGTCAGTACGGCGCCCTGAATAGCGGCTCCCAGTGCAACCACTTCATCGGGATTCACACCTTTATGAGGATCCCTTCCGAAGAACTTTTTAACGGTCTCCTGTACTTTCGGAATACGTGTCGAGCCACCGACCAAAATCACCTCATCGATCTGGGACGTGTCCATAGCGGCATCCTTCAGCGCCAGCTTACAGGGTTCCAGCGTGCGTTCGATCAGGTCTTCCACCAGTTGTTCGAACTTGGATCGCGTAATATTAATATTCAAATGCTTGGGACCGGATTCCGTGGCCGTGATGAACGGCAGGTTCACTTCGGTCTGCATGGAAGATGACAGTTCAATTTTCGCTTTTTCAGCGGCCTCTTTCAGGCGTTGCAGAGCCATCGGATCTTTCCGCAGATCGACCCTTTCCGCATTCTTGAATTCATCAGCAAGGTGATCAATCAGTCGCTGATCAAAATCATCACCACCAAGGTGGGTATCACCATTAGTGGATTTTACTTCGACGACATTATCACCGATTTCAAGTATGGAGATATCAAACGTACCGCCGCCAAGGTCAAAAACGGCAATTTTTTCATCACTCTTTTTTTCCATACCATACGCCAGTGATGCCGCTGTGGGCTCATTGATGATGCGTTTGACATCGAGTCCCGCAATACGTCCGGCGTCTTTTGTGGCCTGACGCTGGGCGTCGTTAAAATATGCCGGAACCGTTACAACGGCATCCGTAACCTTTTCGCCCAGATAATCCTCAGCAGTCTGACGCATTTTCTGCAGAATCATGGCGGAAATTTCAGGTGGTGAATACTGTTTATCACCGACATCCACCATCACGACGTCATTATTACCTTTTTTTACTTTAAAAGGCACTTCAGTAATTTCCGTTCCAACTTCATTATAAAATCTTCCCATGAAACGTTTTATGGAGAAAATGGTATTTTCAGGATTCGTGACAGCCTGGCGTTTTGCCGGCCCGCCTACCAGACGCTCACCTTTTTTCGTAAAAGCAACAACGGATGGTGTTGTCCTGCCACCTTCAGCATTAGCGATAACGACAGGCTCGTTACCTTCCAT
Organism: uncultured Calditrichota bacterium; assembly: GCA_964410215.1. Lineage (GTDB taxonomy): Bacteria > Calditrichota > Calditrichia > Calditrichales > CAYPHA01 > CAYPHA01. The sequence goes on from CAYPHA010000056.1 coordinate 7,585, forward strand.
CACCGCTACAACCGAATTTGTCGTTCCAAGATCGATTCCAATTATTTTTCCCATCTCTTTGCCTCCAGCTATTGTATTTTCAGGTTTTTTCTTAAGAACTTACAAGATCCGTGCCAGAGATAAATATAAACACGTAAATTCTTTATTTATAATGTTTTAAAGTAAATTAGTAATTAAAAATTATAAATTAAGAATGGATGGGTGGGAAAGGGATATCCGACAATATGTCATAGATAGCGGGCGTCTGTCACAGAAAGGTGCATTTAGGTCAGTTTACAAAAAGGCCCGCCGGAGCGGGCCATTTGTTTTTATTTTTCTTCTGGAATTTCTATGAATACCAACCGATCAAAATTTTCCGCATCGAGTTTTCTGCGTATCTTGAGACGAACGACATCACCTTCTTTATATTCACTGAAAAGATCATAAAAAGAATCGACAGATTTCACATCCTTTTTATTCATCTCAAAAATGACATCATTCTGTACAATTCCCGCTTTTGCGGCTGCACTGTATTGCGATACATTCGCAACGATGATCCCGTGATCCAGGTCCATGCTGCTGAGCTGCTCATTATTTAAATCACGGACACGAAAACCCAGATTCGGTAGTGATTTGCGCTCCGGGTCTTTACTTTCCGCAGCCGCGGTTGTACCCTCTTCCTCACGGCCTTCCAGAGTAACGTTTATTTTCTTATTATCCCCATCTCTCCATATTTCCAACATGACCTCGTCACCCGGATTGTACTTACCGATCGTTGCCTGTAACTGGTTCGGCAGGTTTACTTCCCTGTCATTGACCTTAAGAACCACGTCACCCGCTTTTATTCCGGCCTTATCGGCAGCTTTACCGGCAATAACACTCGAGATGAATACACCACGCGGTTTATCCAGTCCCACACCTTTGGCTTTGACTTCATTCATTTCCTCGATGTAGACACCAAGATAGCCGCGACGCACCTCGCCGAAATCCCGCAGATCATCCACAACGCTTTTAGCAATATTGATGGGTACGGCAAATCCATACCCGACAAATGAATTCGTCCGGCTGGCAATGGCCGTGTTCACACCGATCACTTCACCACGCAGGTTCACCAGCGCCCCGCCACTGTTTCCCGGGTTAATAGCTGCGTCCGTCTGAATAAAATTTTCAATACCGTAACTGGCATTTTCGCCCTGAATAATATTGATATCACGACTCAGGGCACTGACGATTCCGGCTGTAACCGTTGATGTCAGATAAAGTGGACTTCCCATTGCCAGAACCCATTCCCCTATCTGGACATTTTCCGAGTTGCCGAGAACGGCAAACGGCAAATCTTCGGCATCGATCTTAATAAGGGCAATATCAGTCGTAGGATCGGTTCCGATAATTTCAGCGTCATATTCCGTATTATCGACCATCTGCACGCGTAGTTCATCCATATCGCTCACAACATGATTGTTGGTCAGAATATACCCGTCTTTGCTAATGATAATCCCGGAGCCAAGGCCCTGCTGACGGAACTCACGTTCTTCGCCCTGCGGATTGATGCGTTCGTCCTCGAAGAAATCGAAAAACGGATGACGGGGCATCTTCACATTCTTTGTTGTAAAAACGGATACAATCGTTGGCCGTACTTTTTTGACGATATCTATAAACATCGTATTCGGATTAAAATTGCCGGCATTAAGCGCCGGTTGCATCGATGCCGTTGTCACCTCGGCTTCCGTATACAGCGTTCCTTCATCAGCAACGGATTTACTGTCGATATTAAAACCCGTCGTCAGTACAACACCAATTATGACCCCTATGGTTATCAATCCAAGAATTACCGTGTATGATTGTTTGTACGCACTCATTTGAGTCCTCCTCTTTCATGCATTCAAAAATTCCTATTCATCCCCACGCAGGATCAGGAGCCTGACCAGGTTCAGTAATGCCATCGCGGCAGCGGCCACATAGGTCAGCGCAGCCGCATTGAGCACTTTACGCGCTCCGGAAGTTTCCTGTGTCATTAACATGCCCGTGGACTGCAACTGCACCAGGGCCCGCGAACTGGCGTTAAACTCCACCGGTAAGGTTACCATATGAAACAGAACCACAGCGCCAAAGAAATAAATACCAAGGTCCATCAGAAAAGGCGTCTGCATGAACATACCAATAATAAACAACGGGAATGCAGCCCAGGAAGCAAAACTGGTTACCGGTAAAATGGTATGCCGGATTTGCAAAGGTGCGTATCCATTATTATGCTGTATGGCATGACCCACTTCGTGAGCGGCAATCGCCAGCGCGGACAACGAGCTGCCATAATAGTTCTCTTCCGAGAGCCTGACTTTTTTAACGCGCGGATCATAATGGTCGCTCAGTTCGCCGGGAACCGCTTCTACTTCCACACCCCTGATTCCGTTTCTGTACAAAATATTCTTGGCAACGTCGGCTCCGGTCATACCACTGGCCGCTTTCACTTTCTTGAATTTGTTATAGGCCGACTTAACCCGGATTTGTGCCCAGACCGCCAGAATGATTGCCGGAATCAGCAAGATCATTGTTGGATCAAAAAAGAAAAATGGCATCTTTATCTCCTGTCGTTTTTTTCATTTTTCAGATAAACGAATTTTTTTTAAATTTGTTCAATTAAAATTACAAATATCATACCAAACCTTGAATAACATTGTATTATTTCATAATTATAATAATATCAAGAGATTATAGTTCTTTATTTTATCCTGATCTTATGAAGAACAGCACATACAAAAGCAAAAAAAAGCAGATATGAGTCAATATGACAGAATTATTTTGCATATTTTGTCAGACTCCAACAAACGCCATGCATGAATATATTTTATGAAAAAGCATTATATCATCGACGGTTACAACCTTGGATTTAAAATACCCGCTGTTGCACGTCTCATTAAAGCAGGTGATACCGATATAGCTGTACGAAAGATTATTCAGAAAGTACAGCAACTCATTAAACAGACCGCTTCGGATGCGTTGATTATTTTCGACGGCCGGGGCCATCATTCCGATCTCCCGCAATCGTTCGGCAATGTACGGATTGCCTTTTCCCGTAAACCGCGCACAGCCGATGATGAAATTCGAGATTTTGTCCGCAACAGGGAATCGCTATCCAATTGGATCGTTGTCAGTTCTGATAATGAGATTCGTTTTACGGCACAGGATCATGGGGCCGTTTCGCTGAAAGCGGAAGCGTTTCTTAAACAGGCAACCAAAAGTGCCGGCAAACACCCTTCGGAACAAAAAAAATATAATCCCCGGGACATAGATGTCGATTACTGGATGAAACAGTTCCGTTCAAACGAGGATGACGATGAAGATTAGCACGCAGCGTTACACCTGGATTTTCTGGTTCAGCTTCCTTATCGTGCTGTTTCTGAATCTCCTGATCTGGCTATATGTTAACCAGGTGGAGAAGACGTTCGAAGAGGAATTGAAACGCAGGCTGATGAGTATCAGCCGCATGATGGAACGGCTGATCGATGAAAACCGGTTTCATCTGCTGATCCCTGGGGAGCAGAATAATCTGGCTTACCTGCACTTTCAGAACCTTATCGAATCGATCCGCCGGGAAAACGATCTGCAATCCTTTATCCTGTTTTCACCGGATGGTGCCATTCTGGTTTCCGCACCTGAATTGATTGCGCTGCAGGGCCGATCCAGCCTTTCCGCCACAGACTATTTTGCACAAACCAGAAGCGGTCTTTACCAGGTTTCCGACATTGAAACGCATGAGGGTGAACCCTTTATGTCCGCGTATGGTCCGGTTCTGGATACCGATGGTTTTGTGATCGGCGTGCATGTCATTGAAGCAAGGGCTACTTATTTTGACGTTCTGGACAACCTTAAAAACCGATTGTTTATTTTCAGCCTGTTGAATTTTGTGCTCATTTTACTGATCGCCGCCGGTTTATACCGGGCGATTCGGCGTACCATCCGCTATGAGACGGAAATTAAAGACCGGGAGCACCTGGTCCAGTTGGGGCAGATGGCTGCCACCGTGGCTCATGAGATACGAAATCCGCTCGGTATCATAGAAGGAACCAGTGATGTCATCAGAAAAAAATTCGGTAACGCCGATGATGAAATATTCACCTTTATACCAAAAGAAGTCGAACGGTTAAGGATATTGATCGGTAACTTTCTCCGTTTTGCCCGAACACCTGACATTCAGGTTTCGGCATTTAAGCTGTCCGATTTATTTAAGCGCGTGCAAACAGGATGCACACCGGAAGAATCAAACCGGACCGCATTTCAGTCCGATCCGGAGTGGATACTGCAGACCGATGAGAATCTCCTTGAACAGGCCCTTCTGAACATCATCCGGAACGCGCTGCAGGCCACAACAGCAAAAGGTGCGGTTACCATTACCGGTCATGTGTCATCCCGGGGCAAATGCACGATCTCCGTGACGGATACGGGAAGCGGAATAAAAAATATGGATTTGGACAAAATCTTCAATCCTTTTTATACAACACGTCAATCCGGAACAGGCCTTGGATTGGCTATCTCCCGTCGATTAATCCGGCAGCTCGGAGGAACAATTACCGTAACTTCCGTGGAAAATACCGGTACGAAATGCATCATTGATATCCCGGCCCGGTACAGAAAAATGGACTGATCGTAGCACCGGAACAAAACACGTAAATCATAGGTTTGATAAAAAAGTAATCAATGTCTGTACGATTTCATGAAAACAGAACCAATATGTCCCCTATGGCCAAAATGATTATCCTGCTAATAGTCCTGGCGCTGCCGGTTTATGCTCAGCCTTCCGGCAGCCGGATACAGTCCATTCTGATCACGGGTAATGAAACGACCCGTGAAGACGTCATTCACAGGGAATTGCTTTTTCAGGTGGGGGACACCCTCAACGATTCGTTGATTACCGCCTCAAAAAACCGGCTGCAGAACCTTTTTCTGTTTAACCGTGTGGAAATTTTTAAAATCCCCGATAACAATTCCATTACGCTTTTGATCGATGTTACGGAACGGTTATACATTTATCCTTACCCGCAGTTTCAGATAGAGGACCGGGACTGGGATAAACTGACCTACGGTTTTGGCTTTGCGCATGTCAATTTTCGCGGGCGCAACGAGAAACTCTACGGAGAAGCAAATTTTGGTTTTAAGCCCGGATTTAAAGCAGGCTATTTCAATCCCTGGTTTGGTGATGCGCTGCATTTAACGACAGGTCTCTATTTAAAGCGCTACATCAGCACCCACAGAACCATGAATTTTGACGAAGAACATGTCAGTCTCGATTTCACTTTTGGGAAATACTGGACGCTGCATTTTTACAGCACACTGAACATATCCTATGACCATATCGAAGTCCCCGGCGCCTATGCTCCGCTTATGCTGAGCGGGACAAGGCGTGATGAGATCACCGCCATCCTGTTTCAGACGACTCTTGACACGCGCGACCTCTATGCCTACCCCTCGAAGGGAGTTCTTTACCAGCTGGCGGTAGCGAAAAACGGACTTCTGGAAGCGTCGGTGGATTACAGCCAGTACCGGCTGGACCTTCGTCAATATTACACCTGGTCGGAACTAACCTTCGCTTCGCGGATCCATTTGCTGCAAACGACAGGCACATTGCCATTTTATCGAAAAATATATTTTGGTTTTCTTGAACGGGTACGGGGGCATTTCCACGACGTATACGAGGGTAAGCACCGTTTTCTGTCCAGCGGGGAAATTCGCTTCCCCATATTGGACGTCCGCTATTTTGACCTGCCTTCCGCCATTATCCCGCCCAGTTCGACTCAAGATCTAAAGTTCGGAATCAACGGCGCGTTTTTTGCCGATGCCGGCATTGTCTGGACCGGCAGGCATCAATTCGGCGTGAATAATTTCGTCAGTGGATTTGGCGCGGCCTTACATTTTCTGCTTCCCTACGTGGAAGTCGCCCGTATGGAACTGGCATTCAATCCGCAGTATGAGGCACAGGCCATCTTTGAGGTGGGAATAACCTTCTGATTCGTTATTTTTCTTTATATTTAAAACCAATGCGATCAAACGGGTTCACGACGCTGGAAGTGATATTTTTCAAATGGGAATTAATCCGCTTCAGATAGCGGAAATACAGTGCAAGTGAGACGGCATCACTTACTGATAAATCAGGATATTCCTCTTTTATCAATTTACTAATCACCTCATCACAGGTTTTACCAACATCCTTGTTTTCTGCCATTAACTGTAGTGCCAGTTCTTCATCGTTATTTTTCAGGCATTCCAGTGTTCTGACAAACATGGATTCTACGGATTGTTCTACGGCTGTAATGGTTTCCAGGAAATCTGTACTTTCCAGCTTGGAAATATGGAGTGTCGCCAGGTCGAGAATATTCTTGGTATAATCTCCGATTCGTTCGATATCGATAATGATGGTAATCAGGACCATACCGGCCGGAAGGTCTCCGCCACCCTGCACGGATAAATGGGTAATCACTTTCCGGCGGACTTCGCGTTCATACTTGTTGATGATTTTATCTTTCTTCTTCGTTTCAACATCAACATCCGTATCGGTATGCCTCAGACTTTCCACCGCTTCTTTAAACATCTCATGAGCTATTTCAAGCATTTCATAGGATTGATTTAAGGCTTGCATAAAAAGGTTGTCGGACTTCCACAGAGTTATCAGTTCTTTCCACATACCATCTTTCCTCATTTACAATTTCCTCATAATTAAGCAAATCCTTGCATCATAGTCAAGATTCTTTATTAAGACTTTTATTGATCAATGTATAAAAACAAAGAAAATGGGTACGAAATGCAATAAAATATAGGCTGTTATAAATATAACCAGATGTTTTGATGATCGTGTAGCAAGTTCCGCCACATATTCTGCACCTTTTATCGGGATAAATTTTAAGGGATAAAATATTAATATACCAAAAATATTAAAACATAAATGTGCAAAAGCAACCGTTATAGCTATATGATTTTGCGTTGCCAGTGCTGCCAGAATCGCTGTCACAGTCGTGCCGATATTTGCACCGAGCGTATAGGGAAAAATCTGCCGGATGGATATCACACCGGCTCCCGCGAGAGGAATGATGAGTGACGTTGTCACTGAACTGCTTTGAACGACCGCCGTCATAAGTACACCCAGTGTAAAACCCAGGAAATCATTTCTGAATAAATATTTATTTATAATGAGTTCGAGTTTATTTAAAACCAGGGATCGTATGGTCCTCACCAAATAGGTCAGTGACAGAAAAAGGACAGCAAGAGAAACGATCATCATAATGATACTGCTGTACGGCAGGAAAGCAAAGACATAATCGATTGCATCAATAACAGGATTCAGAATAGTTTTCAGGGGATTAAACATCTGCAAGCCGCCTGCCCCGGCAAACGCTTCCTCGAGGTAGGTCGCGGTTTTTTCAAGAATTTTAAATTTGAGTTCAATCGGAAAGATCAGAAGTGTGGCACAGATATTAAAAAAATCATGAACAATGCCTGCCCCAAACGCCCTTCTGAATTCGACGCGCTTATCGATATGCCCGACAGACACTAACGTATTCGTAATCGTTGTTCCGATATTCGCTCCCATCACAATCGGGATCGCGTTACTCAGGGTGAGCGCCCCACCGGCAACCATGCCGACCACTAACGATGTCGTTGTTGACGAGCTCTGAATCAGACTGGTAGCGACAATTCCAATAAGCAATCCGGCAAACGGATTTGACGTCATATTAAGCATTGTCTCAGCGAAACCGGTACCAAACAGCTTGAAAGAATGTCCCAGCAGTTTAATGCTGAGAAGAAAAAGATATATCGTTAAGACAACCGTAATCATCTTCAGGATTTTATCCCTGGTATCCTTGCTCACGTTAAGATCTCCTGTAGTGCATCATATTTAAAATGTATTGACCGACCATATCCCCCTCATCGTTACCCGGCTTCTATCATGCAAATTCCAAGATTATAAACATACTTCTTCTGCTTAAAAAAAAGAAGTGAAATGTTCCCTTTTTATGTTAGAATTGTGTTAAATATTTGTTAGGTCCGATTTTTTTTCGCTTTGGTATTTATACTAATAAATACTCTCCTTAGATACAATAATAAAAAAGGCGGCGTTCTTGAAAAGAACACCGCCTCAGGGCTCGAAGGTTTTACTTGAGCGGAAGGTCTATTTAAGGAGAATCATTTTATGACTCATTACTCTGTTTTCAGTTTCTAACCTGTAGATGTATAAACCGCTTGGCAGATCGGCCGCATTAAACGTAACGGCATACTGCCCTGCAGAACGGTTACCATTCACCAGCGTGGCAATTTCCTGACCCAGCGCATTGAAGATGGTCAGTTTTACTTTTCCCGAAGTCGGAATTGAATATTCGATATTCGTAGTGGGATTGAACGGATTCGGGAAATTCTGTTTCAGATTGAATGCCATCGGAATATTTCCCAAACGGTTTTCTTCAATTGAGGTGATATTCCCGATATAGCCCATCTGGTCTAATACGGTCCAGCCCTGCATCCAGTTATTACCGCCGAAGGCACCGACATAGGATGTTTTTACGAAATAATCATCCTCGATATCCAGAGCACCCGCAAGGGCCGGACTGCCTGACGCCGGGCGGGGGTCCAGACCGTTATCCGTCTCACGGCTGATACCGCGCAGCATCGGATCCTCGATGCGGTTGTCGTTTGCCGCCAGGTGCGTCTGCACAAAATCCTGCGGCGCAAACTGGGCCAGTTCGTTGCCGGCACCAAAATCATACCAGATATTGCCTTTCAGCGCCAGATCACCCGCTTCCAGACGCTTCCGGCTGTCCTCCACTTTCTCGCCCGTGTTATCAATATCCTCAACGGTTATGCCGACGCTCGTCGAAGCATCATCGTAATCCGTAAAGATACTGTTCCAGTAATAGCCACCCGTGTTGTCACGGAAAATCAGCATCTGCTCACCATCACCCTCTGGTGTGGCACCGATACCCGCGCCAAGATAAGTCACATTCGACAATACCGGCCTGGCATAGGGCGTACCCTGCTCATTACCGCCGGCGCCGTCCATCTCAGCCACACGGCCGGCCTTGTCGGTACCCTGAATGGCAAACCAGAACTGATGCTTGCCGCTGAAACCCTGATCCCAGTCAAAAGCGTCGTCGGAACAGAAAGCGGCCACCAGGTAACGCGTGTTAACCGTGCCACCGAACCACTCAAAACCATCGTCGGCGCTGGCGTATGATTCAACGTATTCCAGCACCGTACCGGCACCTACAGCACCAAGGGTCAGACCCTGGATCTCGTTTCCGGTGGAGCTGCCCACATTGATACCCGAATGGCGGATCGATACGTAGCGGAACACGCCGGAACTGTGATCCGGATCATCGCCACCGTACAGGGCCCGCTGTTCGTCGATTTCATTAACGCCTTCAACGGCCTTGTCACTGCTGTTATTCGTCGGTGCGCGACCCAGAAGAACCACGCCGCCCCATTCGCCGCGATCCGTGTAATCCAGGCTGCCCTGAAGATCATCGTTGACGGACGTGAAAATGATCGGACGGTCGGCCGTTCCCTCGGCAAATATCCTGGCATCACGGGTAACCACCAGACCCGAAGCGTCCGTATCCTGGCCGTCTTCTGCTTTTATAACCGTACCGGCTTCGATCGTCAGTGTCGCCAGACTGTCCACAAATACCATCCCGTCCAGAACATACACCGTGTCCGCTGAAAACGTCACATGCGAACCAACAGGAATGTCGGTATCCGTAATGATTTTAGTAGGTTTTTCTCCAACAGGTTCATCATCTGCCAGATACCCCAGCTGATCCAGTACGGTCCAGCCTTTCATCCAGTTATTACCGCCGAAGGCACCGACATAGGATGTTTTTACGAAATAATCATCCTCGATATCCAGAGCACCCGCAAGGGCCGGACTGCCTGACGCCGGGCGGGGGTCCAGACCGTTATCCGTCTCACGGCTGATACCGCGCAGCATCGGATCCTCGATGCGGTTGTCGTTTGCCGCCAGGTGCGTCTGCACAAAATCCTGCGGCGCAAACTGGGCCAGTTCGTTGCCGGCACCAAAATCATACCAGATATTGCCTTTCAGCGCCAGATCACCCGCTTCCAGACGCTTCCGGCTGTCCTCCACTTTCTCGCCCGTGTTATCAATATCCTCAACGGTTATGCCGACGCTCGTCGAAGCATCATCGTAATCCGTAAAGATACTGTTCCAGTAATAGCCACCCGTGTTGTCACGGAAAATCAGCATCTGCTCACCATCACCCTCTGGTGTGGCACCGATACCCGCGCCAAGATAAGTCACATTCGACAATACCGGCCTGGCATAGGGCGTACCCTGCTCATTACCGCCGGCGCCGTCCATCTCAGCCACACGGCCGGCCTTGTCGGTACCCTGAATGGCAAACCAGAACTGATGCTTGCCGCTGAAACCCTGATCCCAGTCAAAAGCGTCGTCGGAACAGAAAGCGGCCACCAGGTAACGCGTGTTAACCGTGCCACCGAACCACTCAAAACCATCGTCGGCGCTGGCGTATGATTCAACGTATTCCAGCACCGTACCGGCACCTACAGCACCAAGGGTCAGACCCTGGATCTCGTTTCCGGTGGAGCTGCCCACATTGATACCCGAATGGCGGATCGATACGTAGCGGAACACGCCGGAACTGTGATCCGGATCATCGCCACCGTACAGGGCCCGCTGTTCGTCGATTTCATTAACGCCTTCAACGGCCTTGTCACTGCTGTTATTCGTCGGTGCGCGACCCAGAAGAACCACGCCGCCCCATTCGCCGCGATCCGTGTAATCCAGGCTGCCCTGAAGATCATCGTTGACGGACGTGAAAATGATCGGACGGTCGGCCGTTCCCTCGGCAAATATCCTGGCATCACGGGTAACCACCAGACCCGAAGCGTCCGTATCCTGGCCGTCTTCTGCTTTTATAACCGTACCGGCTTCGATCGTCAGTGTCGCCAGACTGTCCACAAATACCATCCCGTCCAGAACATACACCGTGTCCGCTGAAAACGTCACATGCGAACCAACCGGTATATCCGCATCCGTGATGATCTTTTCAGGTTGTTGCGCCAATACAAGTATCGGCATAAATAATAATAAAGTCAGGTTGCGTAAAGAACGCATAGTTCTCCTCCTTAAAGTTTATAATTGATTGAGAATGAATAAGAAATACCTTTTTTATAACTTTGATAAATAAAATCCTTGTTAACCAGATCATTTTTCAATGTGTACGAAAATTCCTGTGCCGGGTTAAGCAGATTCATTGCGGCGATTGAAACGGAAAACTTTTCTCCAAACCCCTGCGTTGCTTTTGCGTCGAGCGAACCATATCCACGTTCGATAACATCAGGCGTTCCGTCACGACCGGTAATAAACATACGATCACCGAAAATATTATAGTAGATACCAACGGCTGTGGCACTTCTGTAATTATCATACGTAATATTGAGATTTAAGAGGTAGGGCGATTGACCGGGAAAAGCGCGCGTCCTGGAGGCAGAAGAATCACCTGAGAACAGTTTCTGTTGATAGTCATCTTCCGGAATATCCACTTCCGCATTAACCAGGGACAGGTTGGACCCAATCTTTACATCCTTCAGGCCATCATGAATAAAATCCAGGGCCTTGCGCACTTCAAACTCCATTCCGTAAACACGCCCTTTGTCAACATTTTCAACACTGATTTTGTAGTCATCACCGCTGCCGCCGACTAAAACAAATTTACGTTCGATGGGGTCTTTGAATTTTTTATAGAAGGCACTTACCGCCAGCAGTTCACCCGGATTAATAAACCATTCCCAACGCAAATCATAATTGGTAATCAGTGTGCGCTCGAGGTTTGAATTCCCCCGAAAAACAAAATCACCCTGAAAATCAAAACTTTCATAGGGTGCCAGTTCACGAAAGGTCGGTCTGGCCAGCGTGCGGGAAAAAGCAGTACGCAGGTTCATATTTTCCCGCAGGGCATAAATAAGGTTGACGGAAGGTAAAAAATCCGTATCATCCAGTGCCCCCGGTATATCCTCCGGATTTTTCGTACGGCTGTTTACTTTTGTTGCCTCCAGACGTGTTCCGCCGATGAAACGCAACCGGTTTAAAACCTGCAGCTCGATCATGGCATAATATGCGTTTGTTCGCATATCGGCTCTGAAAAAATTGGTCGGATCAACCGCTTCGTCAATAAACAGCCCACCCCGGAACCAGCGATCCGGACGATCCGGACGGGATACTGAATCGATGATGCCGACAGAACTGAACAATGAATCATAATCAACGGTGTATCCATCCGCAAAATCGTTAAGCTGTATATTTTCCTGAATGTATTCAAACCGTCTCTGATTATATTCTCTGTTAGCTTCCGATGACGCGAATCCAATTTTAATTTTGGAAGTCACACCCCCCCACTGTTTAAAGGGCAAAGACAGGTTTATCTGGGTGGAATAATTATCTTCGGTCAGATCTCTGAAAAAACGGGTTGTCGGCAATGTATTGGCCCCATCAAACTGGTAGATCACTGTCGAATCCGGTTGGGGGATAAAGACATTGAAAAAAAAGCGTCTGTCGGGCTCAATCTGCTCATTTATGGAAGCTGACATTTTCCAGTCCAACAGAGCGTTTTTAACGAAAGGTAACTGATGCTTTCCGTCTAGCTGATATGTATCTAAACTGCGCTCGATCCATGAAACGGAGTTTGTGCTGAACCCCTTTGTCGATCCCGGCGATGTCCGGTCCGTCGCCCGGAAACCGACGAGTGTCCGTCCCTCAGACTCCGTGCTTTGGGTATGCATATATGAAAATTTAAATTGACCGATATTATCGTTTTTATAGGCAATATTTGCGATGGATCCCCAGTTTATTTCCCTCGTCCCTCTTGAATCCTCACCTTCAAATTCCGGAACCAGTGCTTCCACATCGTTGAATGAACCAACAAGTTTATAGCGCCCCACTTTTCCGTTATCGATGAATGAATATTTCTGCCCCCAGGAAATACTTCCAAAATAACCTATACTTTGATTTTTATTTTCACCTAAATAATTGGTATTACCAACAGAGAGCCCGAAAGAACTGTTTATCGGCGCATTGGCACTTACGGGAAGCATATCTTTACTAAACGCCTTGGACATTTTGTCGATATATAACGCTTCTTCAGTGGTCATCCCTCTTGAAACCGATACGTCTCCGGCACCCAGTTCTTTAACGATTCCGGGAAGCGCCCTGGTACCGTCATCGATACCGAGCCAGTCCGTTCCGCCTGAATTAGCCAGTATAAAATTGCTGTTTCCGGTGGTCTGACTATTGTAGCCCAGAGAGCTCTGCACCTGCAAAGTCAGTTCTTCCGGATAGCTTCGAAGAGATACATCCACAAGGCCACCTGTAAAGGTGCCCGGTTTATCCGGTGTAAAGGTTTTAATGGTAGTAATGTTTTCCAGCATATTAGACGGAATCAAATCCAGTTGAAATGATTTCTTATCCGGATCGGCACTGGGCAACTCCGCGCCATTGAGTGTGGTAGCCGAGTAGCGCTCACCGAGACCACGAATATACACGTATTTCCCACCGACCACCGAAGCTCCGGTCACTTTTTTCATGGCCGCAGCCGCATCACCGCTGCCCGATTTGGAGATTTCCTCGGCACTGATGGCATCACTGACAGCTTCCGCTTTCTGCCGTGATTTCAGTAGCGCCGCTTCCGTATTTTCAAGTGCTTTCGCTTCGACGACCACAACATCCGTCGTCAGAATCTCAGGTTGAACCGGAATATCAAGCTTCGTTACCTCACCGGCCTCAACCTGCACATCACTCACTTTCATCTCAGCATAACCGACAATAGAAACGACCAGCGTATAGCCGCCCTCCGGAACATTTAAAATGAGATACCGGCCATCCAGATCACTGGCGGCACCCAGCGTCGTCCCTTCAAGATAAATATTGGCACCGATCAACGGCTCACCTGTCTGTGAATCCACAACAGAGCCGACAATCTGGCCATCACTCTGAGCCCATGTCAACGAGAACATTAATAATACCAATACAGCAATGGAACGCATGCAGGATTCCCTACAAAACTTGTACATTTTTCCTCCAACAATTTTTTAATTCAAGTAAAACCTGACGCGATACTAAGGCGCAATTGTTAGAGGTTTGTTAACATCATGTTAGAATCTCGAGAGGCTTCTTTTTATCTCCCGAGATGACTATAATAGGGGGCTTTTATTAAGAAATGGTGTGCAAATTGTTAAAATTACTTTAGCGAAATGTCTGGTCATTTAGCCATATAGGTATATAGCCGGCCAGCCTGACAATGCGTTGTCCCTCGTCCTTCATGACCCAGTCTATGAAAAGACGGACATCTCTTGACGGCCGGTCAACCGTATAGAAATAAAGGTACCGGGCGAGCGGATAGGAATCATTTTTTACATTCACCTCCGTTGGAGCAACACCTTCCACAGAACAGTGCTTAATGTCTTCGCCGTATCCGATGCCACCAAATGCAATAGCATCAGGCATTTCTTCTATAAACGCAATAAGTGAACGCGTTGTGGAAAACGTATGATGATCTTCATGGAAAGGTAATTCTTCCATGACAAAGCGCTTGAAATACAGATAGGTTCCCGATGTCGGCGGGCGGATAGCCAGCATGACAGGTTTATCCTTCCCTCCGACTTCATTCCAGTTTCTTATTTCTCCTGAGAATATTGCCTTAAGCTGCCCGATCGTCAGGCTCTCGACCGGGTTATCCGGGTTCAGGTAAATACTCAGAGCATCCTTGGCCACGAGATAGGAAATACCGATACTGCTATACCGTTCAGCCATTTTCCGTGCTTCGTCCGTGCGAATCAGCCGGGAAGCCATGGCAATATCGACTTCGTTCTTAATTATGGCATCGAGGCCGGATGTACTCCCGCCTCCTTCCACATAGATGGATGTACCCGGATGCGACATCATGTAGGCTTCCGCCCACTGATTGACCAGAATCAGCATGGTATCCGAGCCCTTGATACGAACGATGTTCGAACCCCTTCTTCCGGTAAGCTGGCAGGAAGCGAGAATAAGTACGGCTAAAATAACAGACAGACGACGCATATACACATCCGTTCATAATTAACGCTTTTCGGCGATGCTTCGCAGCCGGACATTCATGTAGGGTGCACCGCTTTTCCAGTGAATCTCCCCTTCATGGTTTGCCAGCCGCCTGCTAATTTCATAGATGATTTCCAGATGCCGCTCCGTGGCTTTAAAATTCACAGGCTGATTCATATCATCAAACGGTGTGTGGTACACATGATCAAACCACCTTCTCAACCTCCCGATTCCCTCGGCCCGTGTGATATGCTCATATCGATAACCGTCGGCCAGCAGCACAGAAGGGATCCCTGCCCGGGCGAATGTAATCTGATCCGACCGCCCGAAGGATTCTTCCACCGAAAAACCGGCGGGTAATCCGGAGAGCTCTATCCCCATTTCAGCCGCGTATTCCGAAATCAACCCACCCAGATCGGACAATTCCGCTCCGACCGGGATGATATCATTAAACGTATCGACAAACCCCAGGCCATCGATATTGATATTCGCAACCGTACGGTACAGCGGAAATAAAGGATGATCGACATAATACTGCGAACCCAGCAGGCCTTTTTCTTCACCGGTCAGAAAAAGAAAGATCAGTGACCGCTTTGTTTCATGCCCGGGACGGGTAAACATGCGGGCCAGTTCAAGCAAGCCCGCCACACCGATGGCATTATCCATTACACCATTATATATCGAATCATTCCTTACAGGCTTACCGGTACCAAGATGATCATAGTGTGCCGTTAAAAGAAGATAGGTCTTTTTCAATTCCGCATCGTTCCCCGGTATCATACCAATGATATTGGAAGAGATAAAATCCCGTTCCCGGAATTTCCCCCTGAAAGACAGCCGGAGGTTCAGATTGAACGGATGGAGTTTATTCTGCCGGATCAGTCCGGCAATATCGTTACATGCGTAGGAACTATGATTAAAGAGGAATGGATTCAATTCCTCTTTCAAAATGAGGCTCAGATGACCGGTGACGCGGTAACCCAGTGTGACATCCTCGAAATAGAACTCCTGTTTCAGTCGTTTCCACGCGGGTACCTGCACCGTTCCCGGCGCCGTAATCAGTATACTGCCGATAGCTCCACGAGAAATGGCAATCCGCTGTTTGGACTCGGGATAGGCATAAATCGTATTTTCGGGGCCGTCAAAATAATCCGGATCCTGCGATTCAGGCTCCCCTTCCAGGAATACGACAATCTTACCGTTCACGTCAATCTGCTGATAATCATTGTAATCGTATTCGGGTGCGATAATGCCGAAACCAACGAAAACCAGTGGCACAGGGTTGGGAATAAAGGTTTGGGGTCCTGAGCGGTACAACAGGTAATCATCACCAAATTTGAGAAGCTGTTCCGTATGGGGTCCGAGCAGCCTGAGTTCCGAGCTTTCCATCGGCTGACTCCCGTGCATGGGTATCGGTTGCCGATAGGTCGTGGCAACGCCGGCCGGCAGAATGCGGTAGGTTTCCAACGTGTTGCTGATATATGTTGCGGCACGTTCAATCCCGTCCGTTCCGGGAGCTCTTCCGGCCATGGAATCCGAACCCAGAATCGTTACATGCTCTTTTACTATTTCAATGGAAAGGCTGTCTGCGAGGCGGGGCAATGCTGCTGAACGTTTTATTACCAGGAATGTACATAAAAACAAAAGCGATATTTGCAGAGATAATTTCATTTAAAATAATGCCTTATGATGTTTAATCATAATATCCGCTCAATTGACGATAATTGCAATACCCGGGCGGTAGTTATCATCAATTTTTTCCGGAATCGGAATCCTGAAGAACCCGGGCGAGTTCTTCCACGCGGATAGGTTTGGTTATAAAGTCAACCATACCGGCCTCAAAGCAGCGTTCCCGGTCTTCTGTAAAGGCATGCGCGGTCATGCCGACTATTTTCGGGCGTTGCTGCGGCTGCCATTTCTGACAGATTTTTCTGGTTGCTTCAATGCCGTCCATTTCAGGCATCTGAATATCCATAAAGACTACGTCATACGGTTTTTCTTCGATAGCCCTGATAACTTCCTTGCCATTCGAAGCGATGTCGGCCGTATAACCGAGACGATCCAGAATCTTCAGGGCGACCTTCTGGTTTACCAGATTGTCTTCAGCTATGATAATACGGGTTGGATGCTTTTCTGCAAATTGTTTGGTGATCGCCTTTGTCTTTCCGTTTTCAGACGGACCGGATGTTGCACCCGACAAGGCTTTCCGGACCGTTTCATACAGTTTGGCAGGCTTGACCGGTTTGTGCAGATAGATGCTGCTATCAGAATTTTCCTTATCGCGCTCATCACCAATATGATCTAGATAGATAAGGACACTTTTTTTAGATGTAACGAGATTCCTGAAGGCAGCGGCCATCTCTTTCTTCGCAGCCTGAATGAGGGCATTATCACATAGTATCAGGTCCGTTTTTTTGTTCTTAAGATAATGCAGCGTATCATTCAGCGTATGCGCCACGCTGGTCCCCAGCCCCCATAAACTCAGATATTCAGACATCAGTGTTGCATGCGATTTGCTCGATTCCAGAACAAGTATTTCCTTTTCCTGGAAAAGCGGATCCTTTTGCTGCGGCCAGGGCGACTGGGCTTCACCACCCGGCGCCACCCCTACATTAAAATAGAACGTCGTACCTTTTCCTTTAAAACTATGGGCCCAGATTTTTCCGCCCATCGCCTCGGTCAGATTCTTACTGATCGTTAAACCCAATCCCGTGCCCCCGTATTTACGGGTCGTAGATGTATCAGCCTGCCTGAAAGGTTCGAAAATCCGGCTGAGCTGCTCCTCGGAAATGCCGATGCCTGTATCTTTAACGGAAAAGAGGATTTTATAATTCGTGTTTTCCTTCCGGAGTGGCCGGACAGAAACCTGGATTTCACCTTTTTCGGTAAACTTGACGGCATTGCTTAAGAGATTGACAAGCACCTGCCGCAGCCGGGTGACATCACCCTTTATCAGGACGGGTGTGGCCATATCGATTCGTGTGAGAAGCTCCAGGTTTTTGTCATATGCTTTTGCCGCCATCAGGTCGACGGCAGATTCCACACACTCGTAAAGGTTGAAGACCTCATTTTCAAGCTG
Source organism: uncultured Calditrichota bacterium (assembly GCA_964410215.1). Taxonomy (GTDB): domain Bacteria; phylum Calditrichota; class Calditrichia; order Calditrichales; family CAYPHA01; genus CAYPHA01. Next base: position 25,737 of record CAYPHA010000056.1, read on the forward strand.
GAGTTCCCCTGCTTCCACTTTGGACAGATCCAGAATATCATTAATAATAGACAACAGGGATTCGCTGCTCGATCGGATCGTATCGGCATAATCCAGTTGCTCGGCATTCAGTTTTGTATCCATGAGCACGCCGGTCAACCCGATAACGGCATTGAGCGGGGTTCGTATTTCATGGGACATGTTTGCCAGAAATTCGGATTTTGCCCGGGCACCGGCTTCGGCGGCCTCTTTGGCTTTTATCAGCTCGGTTTCCATCATCTTCCGCTCGGTGATGTCCAGCATAATGCCAACGATTCCGGCCAGGGATCCGTTCGAATCCTGATAGGTCGTATTGTAAATAATAAAGTTCCGCACCATGCTGTCCGCACAGGAAATTTTCGTTTCGAAGCTCTGGACACCATTGTTTTCCAGCAATTCCTGGTCATACTTTTTAAAATTTTGCTGCTGTTGCGGAGTCAGCGATTTGAGTTCTTCCAATGTCTGCCCGGTGATATCCGATTTTCGCCGGCCTATGATGCGCTCAGAAAACGATGTATTACATCCAATGAAACGCCCGCCGGGTTCCTTGTAGAACACCGGGCTGGGAATGGTGTCGAGAAGGGTTTCCATAAAATGAAGATTGCTTTTAAGTGCCTCACGCGAACGTTTGACATCCGTGATGTCCATGGCTCCGGCGATACAGCCGACAATTTTATTGTCCGGATGCCAGATCGGCTCGATACTGATTTTATAGCTGAAGCCCTTGAGATCGGCATCAAATGTCAGGGTGTCGCCGTGCAATGCTTTCCAGTGCATGGATTGAATTTGATCATAGTGAGGGCTTTCGCCGAACAGATCGCGGATCGATAAGCCGATGAAATATTCCGGCTCCAGATGGAGGTGTTTCAGAGCAGAGCCCATGCAGGCAGTAAATTTCAGATCGGTGTCGGTCTTCCAGAAAAAGGATGGCACCTGCCCGGTTACCAGGCGCATGTGTGCCTCCATATCACAGGATATGGCGTCAAGGCGGTTCCGGTCCGTACGTTCCCGCTTTGCTTCCTCGCGAACCCGTGAAAGATCTTCTTCCAGCTTTTTCTGAGCGGAGATATCTTTAAAGAACACACTGACACCCTGCACTTTACCGTCCGGCCCGGTAACAGGCTTGTAATGGGACTCGAAATACCGGCGGTGGCCCTTTGCATTGGCATGTTGTTCAACCTGTGTATAGCTCTCTCCACGCAGTGCCCGGTCAAAATTTTCCCGGGCTTTGTTACGATCATATTCCTTTTTGATAACATTGAGTACATTCAGTTCCGGTGTAATGTCCGTATCCCAGATCCGCTTCATAGAACGTCTGTGATTATCATTAAACACCAGATAGCGGTATTCTTTATCCAGGACAAAGAGCTCGTCTTCAGATGTACTATTTAATACAGCGTCGTTGAGATCGGACTTTCTCAATTTCATGATCAATTACATCCCGGTTTATACAGATAATGTCGTTTTCGCAGGCGTTGCCCCATTGAATACATTTACTTTCGGTCAAAGCATGTTAAACTGAAATTTTTTTATAGGCACTTCACAAAAAAATTCTAATTTAAAACAGGGATTGCACCACTTTGTAGCGACGGCTATTTCGATCATTTATGGAATTTCTTATCTTTCTTCTTTAGTTTCATTACCGGAATACCAGGAAAGGGAAAGCACGTGCCATTTATTCCAGAACATATTGCAACATTACAACCGTATAAAGCAGGTAAATCCATAGAGGAAATAAAGAAAGCGTATCATCTCGACACCGTTGTCAAACTGGCTTCCAATGAAAATCCGCTAGGCCCCTCTCCGAAAGCCCTCGAAGCGATCAAGGCGTCTCTTGACAGCATTCACCGGTATCCGCAACCGGGCTTTGATCGTCTGCGAGAGGCCCTGGCCCGGCGTTTTGGCGTTTACGAAGAAAATGTGATTGCCGGACACGGTTCTGAAAGCATCCTTTCCGTGATTATGCGTACTTTTCTCTCAGAAAATGACGAAGTGATCACCTCAGCAGGGACTTTTATCGGATTCCGCGTACTGGCAAACATACAGGCATTGAAACTTATAACCGTTCCCCTGGACGCATTCCGTTTTGACCTCGGGGCTATTGCAGAACGCGCGACGACGAACACAAAGCTGATATATATTGCCAATCCGAATAATCCCACCGGTACCATGGTCAGCGAACGTGAATTCCTGACCTTTCATCAGCGTATCCCTGATCATGTGCTGATCGTTATGGATGAAGCTTATTTCGACTTTGCCGGTGCTTTTCCGGATTATCCTGACTCCATGAAATACCGTTTCGACAACGTCATCACGCTGCGAACCTTTTCCAAGGCTTACGGACTGGCCGGTATTCGTATCGGCTACGGATTTGCATCGCCGGAGCTGATCGGGGCAATGATGAAAGTAAAGCTGCCTTTTGAACCGGGCATTCCCTCCCAGGCGGCCGGTCTGGCCGCATTGGAAGACGAGGCCTTTCTGCAGCAATACCTTGAGCTGAACCGGCGGGGGCTACGCTTCCTGTATAACCTTTTCGACTCCCTGTCGGTTACATATATCAGGTCCTGTGCAAATTTTGTAACCATCGTGCTGGAATCGGCTGATGCAGCCGATGCGCTGAACACCCGCTTGCTGGAACAGGGTGTCATCGTAAGGCCGCTGGCATCTTTCGGACTTCCGCATTGTATCAGGATCACAGCCGGACGTGAGGAAGAAAATCAATACTTTGCCCGGGCACTTGAGAAGGCATTGAAATCAAAACCGTTACCCTGACTCCGGCCGGGAACAACATGCCTTTAAAAACCGTTATTTCGGCATCACGCCGAACCGACATACCCGCCTTTTACCTGGATTGGTTTACGAATCACATTCGGGAAGGCAGGATCCTGCTTGAAAATCCACGCAATCCTCACCAGACACGAACGGTCAGCCTGCACCCGGATAGGGTGAAATGGATTGTTTTCTGGTCACGAAATTATGCACACTTTCTGAAAAAGCACCGGTTTTTCAGCGATTACAGGCTTTTTTTTCATTTCACTATCCTGCCGGCAAGTCTGTTCGACCGTCATACCCCGAAAGTCAGCACCGCGCTGGCACAGATGGAGAAACTGGCCGGGATGTATACACCGGAAACGATCATCTGGCGCTATGATCCGCTTATATTCTGGGAAGAAAAAGGCGCCATCCATTCAAATCATGATCCCGGGATATTTTACACGCTCTGTAAGGAGATCGGTGCCATGGGCGTCCGGCGCTGTTATACAAGCCTGGTTCACCCGTATCAGAAATTCCTGAAGCGGCTGGACAGCATACATCCGGGCATCCGATTGCGGGAACCGGCCGATGCCGGCTTTGTTCCGGTTGTACATGAAATGATCGACACCGCACGTGCCTTTGATATCCGGCTTTTTTCCTGCTGCACGGAATCCCTGGAAGCAATGACGGGCATAGAGCCCGGCCGGTGTATTGACGGCCGGCTTTTAAACCGGCTGAGCGGCAGCAAACAAGTCAGTGAAGCCAGGATGGCAACACGACCCGGTTGTGGCTGTACACGCTCCATCGATATCGGCGATTATTGCATGCATACCTGTCCGTTCGGCTGCCTCTATTGTTATGCAAATCCGCGTATAAATCGGACGCCCACTTTATAATCTTGACATAAAACATATTAATTGATAAGTTCGTACATAAATCGTGCCAACAGGAAGCTGACAGGACAGAAAATTGCGTCTAAATATGAAGGTCACTATCATCTATGATCCATCTAAGTCAAAATCTCAGACTTGAGCAGCGCCTCACTCCGCAACAGATTCTATTATCCACCCTTTTACAACTTCCGCTCCTGAGTCTTGAACAGAAGATTAAAAGTGAACTGGAACTCAATCCGGTTCTGGAAGAGGGTGAAGATGATGAAATGGCTCAGGAGGATTCAATCGAGTCCGATGATGAAGAGACGGAGGAGGTCGAAGAGGAACTCGCGCTTCATGATGAGAAGAATAAAGAGGACGATGAATACGATCGTAAGGAACTGGAAGAGGCCCAGTCCGATAGTGACCTTGAAGATTTCCTGAATGATGACGATGCTTACGAGATCCGTATTCCAAAAGATAAAAACGAAGAAGAATACGACCGTCCCGAAGTCAGTATTCGCACGCTTCCCGAACACCTCCTGGAGCAACTTCATATTCAGAACTTTACCGAAAAAGAATTTATCATCGGGGAGTATCTGATTTGGAATATTCGTGATGACGGATACCTTGATCAGTCCCTGACCCTGGAATCTGTTGCCGAAAACTTTGAAACCGACGTGGCCACCGTTGAACGGGTACTGAAGGTGATCCATAAATTCGACCCGACCGGTGTCGGAAGCCGCAATCTGCGTGAATGTCTCCTGGTTCAACTCAGTGAATGGGAAAAGCCAAATCCCAATACGGTCAAGGTACTCAGGGATCATTTTGATGACTTTAAAAACAGGCGCTTTGATAAAATCATCGAAGCGCTTGGCATTCCCGGTGACGAACTCCAGAAAGCCATCAACGAAATCCTTAAATTAAATCCGAAACCGGGCGAAGGTGTATTTGATTCGATGAGCAATTACGTCGTGCCCGATTTCATCGTTGAAAAAGTGGATGACAAATTTGTCGTAAATTTAAATGACTGGAACGTGCCACCCCTGCGCATCAGTAACACCTATAAAAAAATGTTGTTTGATAAAAAGCGCACGGACAAAGACACGCGTCAGTATATTCGTAAAAAGATTGAATCAGCCCGCTGGTTTATTACATCCATTTATCAGCGCAAAATAACCATGCTCAGGGTGATGGAGGCTATCGTTCAGAAACAGCTTCCTTTTTTCGAAAAAGGTCCCGAATTCATACAGCCGCTGATCATGCGGGAAATCGCCGAGATAATCGAAATGGATATATCAACGGTCAGCCGGGTATCCAACGGCAAATATGTCCAGACGGATTTCGGTGTTTTTGAGCTGAAATATTTTTTCAATGAACGAATCGAAACCGAAGACGGCGATGAGATTTCAACCCGCCGGATAAAA
>CAYPHA010000057.1:0-30509 GCA_964410215.1 uncultured Calditrichota bacterium
CCCGCCTCTGGGATCCGCACCGACGATTACCGGTTTACCGCGGTACTCGGGATGATCCCTCTGCTCAATCGCGGCGAAGAAGGCATCCATATCGACATGCAGAATGACTGCGTTCATGGTTATCATTCAATAGTTGGTATCACAGAGATCCACGGAAAAGGCACGGAGTTACACAGAGATTAAACCTGATTCTAAAGATTATCCACTTAAATACCTATTGAATCTTAATATTGACCCAACATTAGATCCCAAAATATTAAATTTTCTCCGTGTTACTCCGCGTCTTCTCTGTGGAACTCCGTGTCCATGTGATTTTTAGGCACTCGATTTAATCTAAAGAAATTATGCATTAAATCATACTATTTACCACCAATTTTCATATCTTATCCAAAATGCACGATGGTAAAAGAAAAAGGTATAAAAGTTAACATAAAAATGTGGATACCGGAATCGATACGATTCGAATGCCAGCCGGACTGTTCCGCCTGTTGCAGTCTGAATGACGGAAAAGTGTATGTTTCAGAGAAAGAAGCGAAAGCCATCGCCGATCACCTTAATCTGAGCGAACGGACGTTTCTGGACACGTATACATCAATTCATGATGAGAAGTATTGTCTTCTGGACGGCCCGGGTGATACATGTATATTTTTAAACCATCCGCATTGCCGGATCTACGAAGTGCGTCCCGGTCAGTGCCGAACGTATCCCTTCTGGCCTGCGAACATGAAGAATAAGAAACGCTGGAAGATCGTTTCAGACGAATGCCCGGGTATCGGCAAAGGCAGACCCTACCTCCGTTCTGAGATCAGAGAGATCATGAACGGCGGGTCCCTTGATTCGGCAAAATAATAAAGGCGAAAGGTAACAAGGATGGTACAGGCAACACTCTATTAAACAGGATGGAATGGGACATGAGCCTGTCACGGCAGGAAATATATTTTAATTACCGCGAGTGTCTGCGAACGGTTTCAGAAATTCTTACAAAACGCTATTCCTGGAATGACCGGTTCGATCTTTCACTGGAAGATATGGCTCAGACAGTCACGGGAGACGCTGAGATTGTGGCGCTTCTGCAATCAGCTCCTTTCGATGCCCGGAAGATCACACCGGTTTTGACCGGACGTATCGAGGCATTACGCAAAGAATTGATACCGGACCTGAAAAAGAAACAGTTTTTCCCCCTGTTCGATTATTTGGAAACCATACCGGATTCATATGAAGGCGAAATTTCGGATGAACACGCGTCTCAGTCCTTACATGCATTACGGGAATCGCTCTCAGAAGAGGCCTGTCGCGTATTAAACCGTCTTCTCGGGCAGAACCGGCGTATGGTTCGTCTGTGGATGACACAAATGGATTCCATCGAACATATTGAAACAAAACTGATCCAGGTACATGATTTTTTCCCTGATATAATCATTCCCGATATCACTACATACAGGATGGATGGCCCTCTGGAAGAAAAATTCATCATCGATTGTTACAAATGTGTATATCTTGGGATAGAACCACAATTTCCGGCACAATTTCTGAAACTTGAGGGCGACCGCAGAGCGGCTGTACTGACCCGTTTTTTTGTCGAACATATTGTGAAAGAGGATCCGCAACACCTTCTTCAGGCGGCTTCCATTTATCTTTTTTCTGAACATAATCTTCAGAATGTCGTCCGTTATTTCAACTATTCATTAAACCGCATCCTGGCCAACGCCTATCCCGGTCTCATTCTGCCCTGGTTTAACAGTCGCATTCCCGATAAGTTCTGGGAGAATGTGGAGAACCGCATCGAAGCCGTACGCTGGCTGGTGGAACAGCACTTAAAAATGGATCCCGAACGCATCGATGCACAGAAAATAAACCGTCGTCATTTCACCCGTAATGGGTTATCTTTTTTATACAACACCTACTACAACTCCATCAGCAGAGCATTACAGGAAGCCTATCCCTTCCTCCACCGCTGGGAATGCGGCAGTGTACCTTTCCGGTTCTGGACGGAACAGACGGCCGGCACAGCGATTCGATGGATGGTTGCAAAAAAGGGCTGGACAGAATCAGAGATACCGGAATTGATTCGTTCCGGGAAGTTGACACGTAAGACATTCAGCGCGTTCGGTCTGGCGACACTCTTTGATAAAAAATTCAATAAAAACCTATACCTGGCGATGAATTGTGCCTATCCGGACCGGTTTATGCCCTGGGAGCTGGGTAAAGTACCTTCTGTCTACTGGAAGAAGCCCGAAAATATTTTCAGGGCAGCGCAATGGATTGCAAAGGAAGAAGGCATTGCCCGGGATGAAGTGCTCCAGGCAATCAGAACACGAAAAATTTCCCTGTACACATTAAAAAAATACTCTATCGGCACGGCTTTGAAACATCATACACAGGGATCGCTGACAAACCTTTACTGGCCTGAATTTCATGAAGAGCGTATGCTGCGCAACGAGGAAGTTAAACTGATCCGTAAATTAGATCTGCTGATCGAATCACATACTTCTCGAAACAGGTTGCTGCATTTTATACTGCATGGATTTTATTCCGGGCTGCACAGGCACCTGGCCGGAAGCCAGATTTCACGTTTCAAACGTATGCGGGAACGTATACGCAAACGGCGGCGGCAATACGACATTGAAAAGAATGGGATGTGATTTCAGTGTTCCCTGAGATAGGTTTCTATGTCATGTGCTAATTTTAAAGGGATTTTCGCACGGCTCTGCATCTCTTTCGCTGACGCCTCTTTCAGCTTTTTTACCGATCCGAAGGCTTTCAGCAATTGTTCCCTGCGCTGCTTACCTACGCCGGGAATATGGTCCAGCATGGATGTGACCGTACGTTTTTTTCTTCGTAATCGATGATACGTAACGGCAAAACGGTGTGCTTCATCCCGGATCTGCTGCAGTAATTTTAATGCAGAAGACGTGCGCGGCAGCATTTGCGCATCGGAATGCCCCGGTATAAACACCTCCTCCAGCCGTTTGGCAAGGCCGATAACAGGCGTATCCGTCATACCAAGCTCGTTCAGCACCGCCAGGGCCATGGAAAGTTGCCCCTTTCCTCCATCGACGATAATCAGATTCGGAAGATCCTTTTTCTCCCGCAGAACGCGCGTATAACGGCGTTTTACAGCCTCTTTCATCATAGCGAAATCATCAGGTGTGTCTTTGGATCTGATGGCAAAACGCCGGTACTCGGATTTCCGGGGTTTTGCATCGATAAAACAAACCATCGATGCCACCGGATCCGTACCCTGAATATTGGAAATATCAAAACATTCAATACGCCGGGGAACGTCAGGCAACGCCAGTTCTTTCTTTAATTCCCGCAATACATACGGGCCGCTTTCCTTCGCTCTCAGTTTCTGCACTTTCAATTCTTCCAGCAGGAAACGGGCATTTTTTACCGTCAAATCTATCAATTTGCGTTTATCACCAATTTTAGGCACGACCAGTTGCGTGCGGCTGCCTTTCTTGCCGCCCAGCCAGGCCTCAACGACACGCTTCGACGCTATTTCCTCCTGAATAAAAATTTCCGAGGGCAAATCATCGGTGTCCATATAATAATCGTTGAGAAATGTCTCAATAAGATCGGCATCACTCTTCCAGTCTAACCGTTTCAGGTACTTATGTGTGCGTCCAATTACTTTTCCTTCACGGATTCTGAACAGGACGGCACACCCATCTTCGTCTTCACGGGCCAGACCGATCACATCACGGTCAACCCGGTCTTTCTGCACGATTTTCTGACTGTTGCGGTAGTTTTCCAGGGCTGTAATTTTATCACGAATGAGGGCGGCTTCTTCGAATTCCATTTTTTGAGCGAGGGCATTCATTTCCGTTCGCAGCTCGGATACAATGACCCCGGTCTGCCCTTTCAGAAACCGGCGGACACGGTTGATGACACCGGCATAGTCTTTCTGGGACTGCAAACCCTGGCAGGGACCTTTACATTTCCTGATATAATAATCCAGGCAGAGTTTGACCTTTTTCTGCTCAATCACCCGTGGATTCAGATCATACTTGCAGGAACGAATGGGAAAAATGCGTTCAAGTGTTTTTAACGTAAAGCGCATATTTTTGACATCGGTATAGGGTCCGAAATACTCCGAACCATCGCGTATAATGGTCCGGGTGATAAACACCCTTGGAAAATCCTCATGCGTTATGCGTATATACGGATAGCTTTTGTCGTCTTTGAGGTTGACATTGTAACGCGGCAGATTTTCCTTGATCAGGTTGTTTTCCAGGATGAGCGCTTCAATTTCAGTGTCGGTAACAATAATATCAAGATCCACGATTCGTTTAATAAGTGCTGCCAGTTTCGGATGGTACGGACGGGATTCCTGGAAATAGGAACGTACACGACTGCGCAGGTTGGCTGCTTTACCGACATAAAGGATCATCCCCTTCGTATCCTTAAAAAGATAACAGCCGGGTTTAGGAGGCAGGTTGTCCAGCTTTTTCTGCAAATTACCGATCGTTTTCATAGTCATTCAGAAACACAAATTAATAATACACGTTACCGGAAAAAACGAATAAACAAAAGTAACCGTTCTTTTGCAAGGTTACCAATTATTAATCCCGAAACAACGGCAATTGTTCCGGCAATCATTTCGATGGTGATAGCGGCTTTGAAGAAGAGGTGATCCAGTACTACCGTAAAGCTTGGCACCAGATAGATGAACGTGGTTGCCCAGGCCGGACCCTTTTTCTGTACTCCCACGTAAAACAGTGTATACCCTATTGCCGTTGGAAATATGGCCATATACAGGATCCCCGTCCAGGCTTGCATGGAGAGTTGAGGCCAGAACAGGCCCGGCAGAAAGGGAATGATCAGGAGAGCCGTAAACAGGTAATTATAGGCATTCAGCCAGAGGGAATCCCACTTTTCATCCCGGGTGAGTTTTGCAAGAATCGTATATATCGACCAGGTCACCGCTGCAAGGAAACATAGGATTTCACCGGTACCGATATTATTGAAGTCGAAAGCACCGTTCTTTGAGATATTTACCAGTATCGCGCCGGCAAACGCCAGGATAAAGCCAAAATAGAACCTGCCCGGCCGGCGTTTTCTGAAGATGACGACTTCTGCGATGGCTGTAAAAAACGGATTTAAGGCGATGATCAGGGCGGTATTGGTTGGCGTTGTGTACTTGAGTGCCAGAAAGAAGAACAAGTGATATCCGATCCCGGCTGTCAGTACGACAATGGTGAGGTGCATCAGAAATTTTTTATCGCTGAAATCGGGATGGCGGTGCCTTTTGCAGGCGAGCAGAAACGGAAGCATGATACCAGCCGATAAAAGAAAACGCCAGAATACGCTTCCAAATGGATCCAGCTCGGCAATAACATATTTACCGGCGATGAACGATCCCGCCCAGGTGGAAGGGATCAGAAGAAAAATAAGAGCAAAAAAACGATCTGTTCTGGTAGATTTCACAATTCACATAATTCGATAAGAATACCGTTGGTACTTTTCGGATGGATGAATGCAATCTTTTTGCCTTCCGCTCCTTCACGCGGAACTTCATCGATGAGACGTATCCCCTTTTCCTTCAGCCGGACCAGCTTCTCAGCGAGATCTTCCACCCGGAATGCCATGTGATGGATCCCACGTCCCTTCTTATCCAGATACTTCGCGATGGGTGACTCAGGGTCCGTGGGTTCAAGATACTCAATCGTTGAGCCGCCGATATCATATCCGGCTACGTTGATTTTCTGATCTTCCACTACTTCCGTAAAATGAGGATCCAGGCCAAAAGCGGTCTTAAATGTTTCCATAACCTGTTTAAGATCATCGACGGCTATACCTATATGATCAATCTTATCAAACATGTCCCATTTCCTTTCTGTGAGCCTTCCGATCTTAACGCATTCTGTAATTAGGTGATTCTTTAGTAATGATAACGTCATGAGGATGGCTTTCCTGCAGACCGGCATTGCTCATTTTAATAAACTGTGCCGTTTCCTTCATATCGGAAATGGTACGGGAACCCGTATACCCCATTGCGGAACGCAAACCACCGATCATCTGGTGAACTGAGGTGCGCAGCGGACCCCGGTAGGGCACACGTCCCTCGATACCCTCCGGCACGAGTTTATCGACGGAAAGCCCTTCCTGAAAATAGCGGTCCTTGCTTCCTTCGGCCATAGCCCCAAGGGATCCCATTCCGCGAACTTCTTTATAGCTCCGTCCGTCGAGCAGGATCACTTCGCCGGGGCTTTCATCCGTTCCGGCAAATAAACCGCCGATCATTACGCAATCCGCCCCTGCTGTAATTGCTTTCGCGATATCACCGGAATACTTAATTCCGCCGTCGGCAATGAGCGGTATCCCTGAACCTTTCAAAGCTTTGGAAACCTCCATGATGGCGTAGATCTGCGGCACACCGACACCGGTGACGACCCGGGTCGTACAGATTGAACCGGGACCAATGCCGACTTTGATGCCGTCCACGCCGGCATCCATGAGCGCGCGTGCGCCATCGGCGGTGGCAATATTCCCGGCAATAAGCTGCACATAAGGGAATGTAAGCTTGAACTTTTTAGCCGCTTCCAAAACACCGCTGGAATGGCCGTGAGCGGTATCAATGACGATCACATCCACCTTCGCTTTGATCAGCTGTTCCGCCCTGACCAGACCGGCATCACCGACACCGATTGCCGCGCCGACCCTCAGGCGGCCGTGTTCATCCTTACAGGCATCCGGAAACATTTTTTTCTTTTGAATATCCTTTACGGTGATCAATCCGACCAGCCTGTCCTGATCATCGACGATAAGCAGTTTTTCTATGCGGTTTTTTTGCAGGATCTTTTCAGCTTCTTCCAGTGACGTGCCATTTTTGGCGGTTACCAGGGGCTGGGCCGTCATCAGTTCTTCGATGTACCGGGTCATATCCGTCTCGAAACGGATATCCCTGTTCGTTAAAATGCCTACCAGCTTCTCCCCCTCGATAATCGGAATACCGGAAATATGAAAACGGTGCATGAGGTCCATCGCTTCCTTGAGCGTATTACGGGGACCAAGGGTTACCGGATTTGATATCATGCCGCTTTCGGACCGTTTAACACGATCCACCTGATGGGCCTGTTCTTCAATGGACATGTTCTTGTGAATGATACCAATGCCCCCCTCACGGGCCAGTGCAATAGCCAGGTTCGCCTCGGTTACAGTATCCATTGCCGCAGACACGATGGGTATATTCAATGGAATATCACGTGTCAGTTTTGTTCCAATAGATGCGTCCTTCGGTAATACATCCGATTTTGCCGGAACCAGAAGAACATCATCAAACGTTAGCGCTTCGCCGATCACTTTCTTCATCACAGATAAATCCTCAAAAAATAAGACATTTTGCCGGATTAGCATTTTTATAAAATTTAAAAAATTTAAGGAATATAAATGTGCAGTTCAAGTCGGAGAATACGACTTTGACTCTTTTATTTTGAAGAGGTTACAGACACATGTCAGTTAGAATTACACAAGAGAATGCAGATCCTGTCCTGAAGATAATTGATATAAGGGGTTGGCACAGCATAATCATTGACCATCATAACAAAAAGATAGGGTGTTTTATTTTTATCAAACGCATAACCGGAGAGAGATCTGGCGTGCATGACATAACCGGTTTTTGCCCGCACATTCCCTTCCGCTGCCGTACCTTTCATCCGGTGACTTATAGTTCCGTCGACACCGGCTATCGGAAGCGATTCATAGAATGCTTCAAACTCGGGATGACGGTACATGTATCGCAGCAGGGCTGCCGTTGCAACGGGCGTGACGCGATTGACCCGTGACAAGCCGGAACCGTCAAAAAGGGACATTTCATCCACGGCGACACCGATACGGCTCAGCCATCTTTCCACAACGTTTTTACCCGTTTTCCAGGTTCCCGTATGATGTACCTCAGCGCCCATTGTCTTATAAAGTTGATCGGCATAGAAATTATGACTGCCTTTATTGATCACTCTGACTATCTCTCTGAGTGTGGGTGACCGATGTTTAAAAAGGGGCTTCAATGTATCATAGTCAAAACCTTCCGCGGATAGGCGGCAGGTATTTTTGACGACGATCCCTGACGTATCAAGCACATGTTTGAAATGTGTAACAAAATAAAGACCGGGATCTTCTATGGTAACGGATTCCGTTTCCGGTTTCGCTCCCAGAGGGAGCTTGCCTGAAATCCGGATGGTATTCCGGGCTCTCTCCCTGAAAATTTTCAGCGTTTCATTGGAGTCGGGATGGGTGGTTATGGCTTCATTACGGATTGTAACATAATCGGAATCCGGCTCTCTGCGCACGGTGACGGGAGCGCCGATCCTGTCACCAGGCACTATTTCCAGGTCAATACAATTATCATTAAATGATAACGCATTTATTTGTGCCGAATACCAGTAAGGTTCATCGGACCACATCCAACCGGGCCCCAGCTTATCACCCCTGAAATACGATTCATCTCCTGTAAGCCGCCCCTGTATGCGCTTTATTCCCAGGTTTTTAAGCGTATCTGCCCAGTCCCGGAAATAAGCCAGAACCTGCCCGTCCCTGTAACGACCTGAAATGGTTGGATCGCCCTTACCACGAATAATCAGGTCACCGTTCAGAACGGAATCGACAATGACGCCATCGGTCAGGAACTCCGTTTCATAGGTAAAATCCGAACCCAGTGTCGTCAGTGCCGCTGCCGTGGTATAGAGCTTCATATTTGATGCCGGGATCAATCTCTTATAGGAATTCTTCCGGAACAGCACCGTACCATCTTCAAGGTTTTCGATATAAATACCGGCTTCTGCACTGGCCAGAACAGGATCATCAAGTAACAGCCTGATCTGCTCCTGCACGGATTTGTCTTCAGCTATACTCAGCTTTTTATCAGCGGTACAGGATGTCATCAGGAAAAAGAAAAGAAGCGGAATCGTAAATAAACGGATCATAGTATAATCAGAATTTGTAGTAATGGGATGTTGTAATAAAAAAACGGCCGGGAGAATCTCCTGGCCGTTTTTTTTTCAAAATCAGGCAACGGCGTCTTTGAGAGCTTTCCCTGCTTTGAAAGTCGGAACTTTTCTTGCAGGTATGTCAATTTCTTCGCCAGTTTGCGGATTACGGCCTTTACGGGCATTTCTTGCGGAAACGCCAAACGTACCAAAACCGATCAGGCTTACATTCTGTCCGCCTTTTAAACTGGTTTTTACAGCTTCCACAAAGGAACTAAGTGATTCTTCTGCAGCTTTCTTTGAAATACCTGCGTCTGCAGCCATTTTTGCAACCAGTTCTTGTTTAGTCATAAATATAACCCTCCTTATAGTGAAAATAGTATAAAATATGTGCTAATCACTTACATGAAAGCGCTTCTGTGCGGTGTAATTTGGTCACTGCATTGGATAAAAGCAAGAAAAAATTTGTATCATTGCCAAAATTAATAAAATATTCGTGCCATTGCATACAAGATGTCTCCATTACAAACAGAAATGCCGGTCATTTCATTATTCTTAACGAAATTGCTGTGAATTGGTTGTCGAAAATGGTAATTTTTACTATATTCGCGGCACACAGCGAACTAAAAAATCAACACCTTAAAAAGAAGTGACTAATGAAAAAAATAAAAAAAACAAACATGACTTCCCGCGTAGAAGAACTTGTACTGAGCCGGAACAAACAGAAAATCATATACCCGCCGGTAGAAAAAATGAATACCATTATTGTGGAAAATTTCCCGGACCTTGGCAAATTAACGGCCATGCGTTTCCTGGAATGGGCACAGAATAATGAAGGCTGGACCATATCCCTCCCCACCGGTAAAACGCCGGAACACTTCATTAAATGGGTTTCCCATCTTCTCACAAACTGGGACACACCGGCTGCAAAAAAACAGTTGGAAGAAGCGGGAGTGGATCCCGGCCACAAACCCGACATGAACAGCTTTCATTTTATTCAGATCGATGAATTCTATCCCATCAATTCATTTCAGCACAATAGCTTCTATTATTATGTAAATAAATTTTATATTAAAGGATTCGGCCTAGATCCGGAAAAGGCCCTGCTCATAAATCCGAACACCATCGGTCTCGAAGAAAATCAACATCTGGATGTGGTCTGGCCTAACCACCTGGTTGACTTATCCCTGCGTACCCGCCATCCTCAAAACGTTCTCGAAGAACGTCAGAAAATCGCATTGGAAGCGGTCGACCAGTTTTGCACAGACTATGAAACGAAGGTACGTTCACTGGGTGGTATCGGCTTTTTCCTGGGCGGAATCGGACCGGACGGACATATCGGTTTCAATGTCCAGGGCTCGGACCATTATTCGACGACACGGCTGACGCCAACCAATTATGAAACACAGGCGGCTGCAGCCTCCGATTTAGGCGGCATCGAAGTGTCCAGAAACCGCCTGGTGATCACGATCGGTTTACAAACGATCGTCTACAATCCCAACACGACGGCGATTATCATTGCTGCCGGTGAAGCCAAGGCCCGGGTTGTCAAGGAAGCGATTCAATCTGAGAAGACGAACCAGGTACCGGCATCCGTTCTCCAGGACTTACCCAATAGTTGTTTCTATATTACGAAAGGAACCGCCAAACTGCTTACGGAACGGCGTTACATGTACCTTTCCAATGCAGAAAGCCTGAGTAAACAGGACACCTATCAAATCGTCACCGACCTGGCCCTTCTCAAAAATAAAAAATTGACAGATCTGAATAAGACCGATATGAAATCCGTGCGCTCCAGCAGCCTCCTGATAAAACAAGATCCCGATGGTTGCATGCAACAGCTGAAGGAAATCGCGTCCGAGTACCGTAATAATATTGAAAAAGCACTGGTCGTTCCCGGCAATCAGACTTTCCTGCATACGGCACCGCACCATGATGACATCATGCTTGGCTATCTTCCCTATCTTGTACGCCTTATGCGAAACGGTACAAACCGGCATTTTTTCAATTACCTTACCAGTGGGTTCAATGCCGTAACAAACAGTTTTATGCTGAATCAGCTGGAAAATGCCAATTATTTTCTTAAACAGACTGAATTCAAAGAATTGATCAATGATAATTATTTTGATCCCTTGAATACCGAATTCCGTGATCGTGATGTCTACCAGTATCTGGATGGTATTGCAG
This sequence comes from uncultured Calditrichota bacterium, assembly GCA_964410215.1. Taxonomy (GTDB): domain Bacteria; phylum Calditrichota; class Calditrichia; order Calditrichales; family CAYPHA01; genus CAYPHA01. The sequence continues at coordinate 11,115 of CAYPHA010000057.1, forward strand.
CCGACAATAAACATGCCATGAACGAAGGTAATGCCAGAAGACTGCTGCGGAACCTCGTCGAAATTTTTGAAGAAGATTCTTTCGAGAACCTTGTAAACCGTATCGAAGAACTTGAAAACTATTTTACCACACAGTATCCGGGCAAAAAAGACCTCCCCTATATCCAGCAGTTGAAAGGAATGACCCGGGAATGGGAAGCGGATATTCTATGGGGATATTTCGGATTCAAGAGCGAATCGGTTATCCATTCCAGGCTTGGTTTCTATAAGGGTGATATCTTCACGGAAGAACCGGAAGTGGGACGCGATGTGATCCCCATTTTAAATACAATCAAAAATGTACAACCCAATGTCATAACCGTTGCTCTGGACCCCGAAGGCAGCGGACCGGATACCCATTATAAAGTGCTTCAGGCTGTTTCTTCGGCATTGAAACTGTACCAGAAAGAAACGGGAAATTCCCATATCCATGTCTGGGGCTACCGTAATGTCTGGTACCGTTTTCATCCCAGCGAAGCAAATATTTTTGTACCGGTAACACATAACACGCGTGCGATACTCAATGATTCGTTTCTGAATTCTTTTGGTTCTCAGGCAGCGGCATCCTTTCCGAGTTATGAGTTTGACGGACCTTTCTCCGGTCTGGCTCAGAAAATTCAGGTCGAACAGTACCAGAATATGAAGACGCTTCTGGGAAGAGACTATTTTTACCAGAATGAAGACTCGCGGATTCGTTCAACCCGGGGACTTGTATACCTGAAAATCATGACTCTGGAAGAATTTTTTGAACACACCATCGAGCTGAAAAAGCTGACTGAAAACGCCTAAGGAGTGTGATATGAAATCCTATCGCAAAGAACTCTGGTTCAATACGAAATCACGCCGGGAGTATATCAATATCACTTCCGATGTGGAGGAATGTTTACATGAATCCGGCATTCAGGAAGGACTCTGCCTTGTTAATGCCATGCATATTACAGCCAGCGTTTATATCAATGATGCCGAAAGCGGTTTAATTCAGGATTATGATGACTGGCTTGAAAAACTGGCCCCCCATGAGCCGGTTTCCCATTACCGTCATAACCGTACCGGTGAAGACAACGGGGATGCCCACTTAAAGAGGCAGGTAATGGGACGTGACGTTGTTGTTGCTGTTACTAAGGGACAACTGGATTTCGGTCCATGGGAACAGATTTATTATGCGGAATTTGACGGCAGACGCCGTAAACGCGTCCTCGTGAAACTGATTGGAGAATAAACGCCCGGAGTCCGTTAACGCACCGGTCCGGATCCATCAGCCATAATAATCTTCGTTACGTTTGAATACAAGACTTCCTTCAGCGGCTCCGATTGCCCGGGCAATCTGGGGACATTTTACTTTGAGAAGGTAGTAGATTAACCGGTTTTCCAGATCAAGCGTTTCATAGTTGCCCATTCCTTTCGAAATGATAATATCCGCCTGGTTGTAAGCCGTTTTCATCTCGGAAGAGACCCTGCTTAAATCGGTTGCCGGTGCGTTATCTCCGTTGGAAATAACCCGTGCCAGGTTTTTCATTCCAATCATCTCAGCATCTTCCATTGTTGCGTCATTGATAACCGGGCCGCCCCGTACCACCACGGTAAAGCGGAAATTACGCTCGGGATAAAACCGCTGCAGCATTTCGATAAACAACCGGTCGAAAACAATCTCCCCCGCATTATCAGCAAGATAGACAATATTCCTGGACTGCTTTAAATCGTCTATGAAAAGCTCAAAATCATTGATTGCAAATTCAAGTGTATGAATACTTTCCAGAATGTGTTCGACATGAATCTCCCGGTTTGTCACACCGAAATCGATCACATTCCCGGCCACGGCCATTTTTGCGGCGGTCAGGATCGGATCCTCATTCTGAAGTACCAGCGTACGAAGGTCATCATATAATCCCAGACTTATCTGGTTATAACGATTTTTCACTTCGTGATAAGGATCGGGATTCCCCGTCACCTCATAGAGAATCTCATATACGCGCTTACCCAGAATAGGCGGCGGTACCTTATAGTCAATCGTTTTTAAATAGCTGAGTATTTTATTGACCGCCACTTTGCGCAGCTCAACATCATCCGTTGCCAATTCGACCGTGTCGATCGTTTGTTGCATAATACAGGGTATACAGGCAAATTCTGTCTTCATCCGGAATGCACTCCATCCTTTTAAGCTGTAAGAGGGGGTAATTTCTGAATATTTTATATATATTACAAGGGGGTTGTGAAATACTTATGAATTGTAATGCTTAAGGATCATTCCAATCTTATTCCGGCGGCCTTGCCCTGCCCGACCTGTAACGTTCTTCAATCATCGCTTTCAGTTCAGGATTATCGAATGCCTCCATAACCCCTTCCAGCAGCATATCCGATTGAATATCCGGATGCAGTTTGTCATAGAATGCGATATAGGTGTCATAAACAAGTTCTTTTTCAAAAACGCGTACACTTTTTTCAGACAGAACACTTTTTTTCAGAAGGGCTAAAACAAGCGAATCATCAGCTCCTCCCTTCCTGTTCAGATAAAATGCGTAAAAATAGGGAAATTCCCAGTAATCGGGATTATACGCCATTGCTTTCTCAAGAAAATGAACAGCCCTGGCCTTATCAGCATAATCTGTCATCATAAATAAAAAACCGATGAGATATGGATATGTGAACTCAGGATCAAGGTCGGTAATCGTCTCGATATAGTCAGGTAAAACGGATTCAAGGTGCTCATGCAGGTAGTGTGACACGCGGATTTCCTCTTCGGTATGGTTACAGGCATGACCATGATGATGGTCATCATGGTGATGGTGGTGATGCGTGTCTCCTATTGTAAGAATCAGATTAATCCAGAAATAATCGGCCAGTGTCGACTGATGACCAAGACTGATGATATTGAGCAGAGAGGATGGCGGCAAACCATACAAGCCACTTGTTTTCACATCAAAAGGTCGCACCTTCAGCGACGCCTGCATGAATTTTTGTGAACTAAAAAGAGTTATTAGGGCAATGATCAATAAAATGATTTGCGTTTTCTTCGTCATTTTAAATCTTTTTTATTAAAAACCAGAACACTTACAGAAAGGATAAGAACAGTATAAAACAATGCATATCCGATCAAATAAACATAGTATACCGGAGCTATTTCGGTACCATGAACATATTCGGAAGTGATGTTGAAGAGCGAAAGATTAGGCAGAATCCAGGCCAGGACGACAGAGATATTTTTCAGGAAAAGGAGCAGAATATCACCCTCTCCCAGTATCAGACGGTCCAGGTATTCGGCCACCGATTGAAAAAAATAGCCGGAGATATAAATAAAAATCGTATAAATTGCCGAAAGTGTCGCATTGTTGAATGTACTGAAGAAGATGGATAAAGACAGGACAATCAGCATTTCGGTATAAACCAGTAATACAGGCAGAAGAAGCCCCGGAGTAATTCTTCCTGTATAGATAAAAAGCAGGATCATCAGCACGAGAGCCAGCAGAAAAATATTAACAAACAGCGTGGCAGCCAGACCCAGGAATTTGCCGCTGAGAAATTGCCAGCGGTAAACATTTTTGCTCAGTGTATTATAGATAGTACGCGTATCGATCTCACGCGACACCAGGTTGACACCAACAAAAACGACAATAAGCAGGGCCACCAGGTGTAATGCCGTCAGACCGAAATCCGTTATCACTTTAACCTGTTCTCCAAGTGACCAGTTGCCGATCATGACGCCCAGCACAAACAGGAAAAAGGCAAATACGAAAATATTTGCAATAATCCGGTTTCGTATCGATTCTTTGAATGTATTTAAAGCAATGCTTTTAATTGTTCTCATGCTTTTTGTATATTTCCACGAAAATTTCTTCCAGCTTCTTCTCACTTTTCTCGACTTTTAATAGAGATAACTTCGATTTTTTAATGAGATTCAAGTGGTTTTCCAGGTTTTCCCCGGTTGTCTTAATGATTAGTATATTGTTCTGGATAATGCCTTTGCCGGCCTGTTTTAATGTCTGCTCCAGTTCCTGCATATCCCCGGTGGTGTGAATCTGGTAGGTATCATTAAACGCCGTGTAGATTGCTTCCATCGACTCACGATGAATGATTTTTCCCTTATTAATAAACAGGGCCTCGTCGGCAAGAATTTCAGCATCTTCGAGAATGTGCGAGCTGAAAAAGATGGTTTTGCCCATTGTTTTCAGTTTCTTGATAATATTTCTAAGGTCATATCGTCCGAATGGATCGAGACCATTGAATGGCTCATCAAGAATAATAAGATCCGGATCATGCAGGATAGCCTGAGCAAAATTGAGGCGCTGAGCCATACCCCTGGAAAATTTTCGTAATTTCAACCCTGCAGCATGGGGCAAGCCGACTTCCTCAAGAATGGCCGGAATGCGTTCCCGGAGGAAGCTTTTCGGCAGACGGTATAAATCCCCGCAGAAGGATAGGTATTCTCTACCGGTCAGATATTCATAGAAATAAGGATAGTCCGACACATAACCTGTTTTTACCCTGGAGACTGGTTCGGAAGGTTTTCTTCCATAAAGCGTTATATTTCCGGAATCGGGGGATAAAAAACCCAGAAGCAGTTTCAGGGTTGTGGTTTTACCGGCCCCATTCGGCCCCAGATAGGCGTATGTTTTTCCGGATTCCAGTTCGAAGGAAACGTCAGTTAACGCATATTGTCTGCTGGGAATGATGCCATCCTGAAAGTATTTACTCACCCCGTCAAAGTGCACGACTGAAGACATTTTAAAACAATACCTTATGAATCACCGGATTCTGTTTGCAGCCGGTAAGTTAATCTGAAACGTATGCAATGCAACCGGAAAATCATTTACCATCACCATCGTCGTACCCCTGTAATCGAATAGGAGCGGTATCCATTACCCAGATCCGGTGGATTCACTTTAATGGAAATATTTACCTGCGGCGCCTCCAGGCTGTCTCCCGGTGCCCAGGTAAACTGAAAATCCGTCGTTCCGCTTCCGATCGCCTGTGTATCAACCATACGGACGCTGACATCCCCATAAAGTGTGCCATCGGTGGATTCAACATTGATATTTGTATTATAAACGAGTGGATATCCCCAGATATCCTTTATACGGTAGGAAAAATTTACAGGTCTGTTGAGCTCGGTATAGCTAAACGTATCGGGAGCGACTTCAATAAAGCCGGTCGGTCCGGACCATAAAAGTCGTGTCGAGTCGACGATGGCATTGTCTTCATTTTTATCACCGAAAGTCCAGGCTTTGATAAATGCGTAGGAATCCGCTACCGGCGGTACTTCGGGGCTGGGTTCCGCACTCATATATTGTACAGTCGCTCTGCCCATTTCATCCGTGGGCGCTCCCCCGTCCACAATACCGTAATCCGTATAAAAATATACCATCGTCCCGGGAGCGACCGGATTGGAATAGCGGTCGCCCACGAAAGCAGTTACGTGATCGATTATTCCGGAATGGACATGTCCGGCTATATTGACCTGTTCCAGTGCAACACTGAAGTGTTCTTCATCCGGAAGACCACCATAGATTACCAGACGCATTGGTGTGCTCTCGTACACATTTCCTTCTGCTTCAAACCATGCGCGTATCCGTACCGGTCCGGATACGGTCCCGCTGCTGAGAACCGTATAGGCATAACCGTTTTGTGTCATCATACTGTTCGGGTAGATATATTCACCGCCACCGGGACTTTCCAGTATTTCAAAATTAAGGTCCACTTCATTTTCTCCATCCACAGGCCGGCCCTGTTTATCGGTAACAACAAATTGCACCAGGGCCGTTTCTTTCAAACCGGAAGCCCGCACATAGATATGGGATACGTGTCTTCCATTAATTTCGACGTGCGCGCCGGGACCGCTGAAAGTGGTGTCGACATAAGATGAATCACCCGGTATGATTGTGGTGTCTGTCGTGGAACGTGACAGGGTCAGATCCGGCACCCGGCTTTCCTCACCCCGCTTAACGTATGTGGAAGTACTGGCCAGCGCAAAGCCCACTTTACTGGCCTCTATTTCAACGAACAGCTCTTCTTCTTCCGTTTCAATGGACAATTGATAACGACCATCCGAGTCTGTAACATCCTGGGCATAATAGTTTTTCGCTGCCACGAGAGCTCCCTGAACAGGTAAAATTTCATCCTGACTGGTCAGGTAAAAAACTGTCCCGCTCACTATGGCCACGTTTTCATTTTCCGTCTTCTCGCAGGATATCAATATAAGTATAATTAAAATAATCAGTCCAAAGAATAAACTGGGCAGTCTCACCTTTCCTCCAATCTATTAAAACACATCGTGTAGCTCCAGATCGGGCGCTATCATGTTATTTTGACGCAACATATTAAAACTTTTTTCAAAATTCTGCATACCAAATTCGGTACCCGTTTGGATGGCCGAATCGATCTGATAGGTTTTACCTTCGCGGATCAAATTGCGTGTTGCTGAGGTTCCGATCAAAATCTCCATTATGGCGACGCGTTCGTTTTTCATTGCCGCTGGCACGAGCCTTTGTGCGACGGCCGAAATCAGCGTGTTTGCCAGAATAATCCGGGTCTGCTGCTGCTGTTCGGGCGGGAAGACATTGATGATACGGTCTATGGTTTCTGCAGCGGAATTTGTATGCAGTGTCGATAATACCAGGTGGCCGGTTTCGGCTGCCTGCAGGGCATAAGTAATGGTTTCGAGGTCCCTCATCTCCCCGACCAGTATCACATCAGGATCTTCCCGAAGGCTTGCGCGGAGTGCATTGGCAAACGAATGGGTATGGGGCCCGATTTCCCGTTGGTGGACAAGGCTGTTTGCTGGCGGATGTACATATTCTATTGGATCTTCGATCGTGATAATATGTTCCCGCCGGTTTTGATTAATTTCGTTTATCAGGGCAGCAAGGGTTGTCGTTTTTCCGGAACCGGTAGGACCTGTCAGCAGGATTAACCCTTTTTTACGTTTAATCATTTCGCGGAAAACCGCCGGCATACGCAGTTCTTCAATGGTCCGTATCGTCTGGTTAATCACACGGAAGGCAGCACTGATACCGCGCATCTGCATATAAATGTTTACACGAAAACGGGCCGTATCCGACAGTTGTAAAGCGAAATCGAGTTCGTGATCAGCGGTCAGCACTTGCCGCTGTTCGGTATCCAGAAACTCCAGAAGCTGCTCCGTCAGCGTCTCGTTGTCCAATGGGGGCATATCCACTTTTTTCATTTGCCCGGCAATGCGTAACAAAGGCGGCATTCCGCTGCTGAAATGAACATCCGATGCATTCGCTTTCACAGCAAATTTCAACGTATCTTTAACAATTTTCCGGCTCATACAATTACTCTATTATCTTCGTGGTTATAAATATCAGTAAGTCGCTTTTTTCTTTTTTGGTACTGACATGTTTGAAGAGATATCCCAGCAGCGGTATATCCCCCAGCATCCAGACTTTATCCACTATCTTATTTTCGGTTTCTTTTATCAGTCCCCCTATAACTACGGTTTCTCCATCTTCCAGCATAACAGTTGTCTGTACTTCGCGTCGGGATGTTATAGGCTGAGGGGCGGCCGTTTCTCCAGTATAGCCTGTAATTTCTTCCAGCATGGGATGAACTTCGAGCGTAATTGTTTTACCTTCATTTATTCTTGGAACGACCGATAAATTCATGCTCACCTCTTTTTCCTTGTAGGTGATTAAGTCTCCGGCAATCCCGCGTGAGAGCTCAGGAATGGGAATATTCGTTCCCATCGTTATGACGGCCTTTTTGTTATTCATGGCCAGTACTTTCGGATTTGACAACAAACGCGAATTGTTGTCCGCTGCCAGATAATCAAGGGTGGCCTTCAATTCTTTCATCGTTAACACACCGAGGTTCAGATTATCGCCGCCCTCCGGAAGCTCATACCAGCCGGAATATTTTTTTGTCTCTTCACTCGGTTTATACGAAAACGGAACGTTCGCTTCTGCACCTTCCATGCCGACTTCTATGCTTCTTGGAAGGTTCAGACCGACCTGTTTTTCATTTCCGACAAGGGTTTCAACAAGCCGTATTTCGATATGTAACTGTTTCCTGGGTTTGTCCATTGCGGTGACAACGTCCTCAATTTCCCTCAAATTCGTAACAAAGTCCGTTACAACCACGATTTCAGATCGCTGATCTTCCGCAGCATTTTCTTTTTCCACGGGTTCGGCCAGGAGTGCGGTAATTTTTCCTTTTTTAGAAAGCATAGGCTCCAGTATGGATTGCAGGAGCACCCCGTCGGCATACTTAAGCGAAAATACTTTTGTAGACAACTCCCCATTTACATCGAGGTCAAAGTTTTTTACCAGGATCACATCGTTCTCGACAAGATAATGATATCCGTTGGCCATGAGGATGGCATTCAGGGCGTCTCCAAGACTTACATTTGTCAGCTGAACGGTGACATATCCTTCCACGGTTCCCCCGGCAACAAGATTCAATGAATATTGTTTTGCCAGCAGGGTAAGAGCTTTACTCAAGGGTAAACCGGCAAAATTCGGCGACACCTTTCGTTGCAGGACCTCCTCCAGATCCTGAGAAAACGAGGGAATTGTCAGGGATGTTACTAAAATTAGTATCAAAAAGACACGCATTATCTTCATAGTAGATGCTCCTGGCTTTACTGAAGTGTTAACACTCTCCGGTCATTACCTTTGATCAGGATTACCCGTTTAGGCTCTATCGCCTGTACCTTGTATCCGGCTATTATATCGTTCACGCTCAGAATTTCATCATTAATCATGGCAACCGGCTGTCCTCCGCCAAAGCTTATTGCAGACAGATTAAGCCGTACCTGCGGGCGGGATTGTCTTACAGCACGTCGTTTTTTCTCCACTTTAATATAAAAAGGATCCTCGGCCCAGTCCTTGTCATATTCATTCACACCTGGTTTTTTCTCGAGCTGATTTGGGTCGATGGGCTGCGTTATAACCGCTGTCTGGGTATCCGCCTTCTCACTGCCCATATAGAACCCGAAATACTGTTCCGGATTGGTAATCAGCTCGAATGCGGCATAGGCCAGTACCGCAGCGAGCACGTATAACATTCGTTTTTGTCGTTTATCTATTTCCATACCCGTTACCGTTATTTATTAAATGCATAGAGAACGCCGGATATCATTGCCCGCAGATCATTACCCTTCTCATCCAGCCTTTTTAATTTAATTTCTTCCGGAATCATATAGAAAGGCAGGTCATCCCATCCGTCAATAAACTTTCCGATATCGATATACCGTCCTTCTACGGTAATTACAAGCGGATAACCCTTTATCATTTGTGATGCATCAGAGGAAGCCAGATAATTCTCAAGAACCGGCGAAAATTCTTTCAACGTTAATTTAAATTTTTTAGCGAGGGCATCTGTCCTGGAAGTTGCTTTTTCCAGCTCATTTTTTCTTAAAAATTTGGATCGAACATTTTCCAGATCTATCTGTTCCTGTGTCAAACGCTGCTGGATAGAGCTCAGATCAAGTTGCGCTTTCTGGGCACTTTTCAGTTTGGCAAATGTCAGATTAACCTGGTTCTCAATTTCTTCTAATTCATTATTTTGCGGATTATTAAACAAAAAGTACCACAAGAGCAATATAACAGCCTGAATACCGATCAATATCATAAATATTTGTTTTACTGACATCAGCACTCCTTAGTACAGCAATTCCAACTGGAACTCGGTCCTGCCATTTTCGCCCTGTTTACCCGAGTGAAGCAGATTAATCGTTTTAAAATAACCGCTGTCGCGCAGGTGATTTATATAATTCACCAGAATGACATCAGCTAAAAGGTTATTACTATCGATAGAACCGATGATAACAGCCTGGTATTTTAAGTTTTGCTGGGCCTGAGCCGGATCGGGTGGTTTGTTCCCCAGAGGCTTTATTCTTGAAAATTCTAATTTTTGCAACCTTACTTCTTTCGGGGTTTCATTGCTGAAATATCGCATCAATTCTGTCAGCGGAGGTGGTGTCTTGACCAGTTTTATCAGTTTTTGTTTTTCAGTCTGAATGGTATTGATCTGGGAAAACACATTTTTATATTTCTTTTCAGCAGGATTGATCTCGTCATACTGCATTTGATATTGAGCTGCGAGGTTCTTCTGGCTGGTAATGGTTTTTTCCTTCAAAACTGACAGGTATGTAAAACCCATAAGGCTGAGTACAATCGTTGCCGTCAGAAGCATATTTACACGGGATAAAACAAATTGCGTTTTATACTGCGATGGCAACAGGCTGAAAGCACGGTCATTTTGCGTAATTGCTCCGAAGGCCGCAAAATAATCACCGAATTCCACTGAACTGCTCCCGGCTTCAAAATGTGGCGAAAGTACAAGAACCGGAATATGCAGCCGGTTGCGCAAATACGGCAGCAGGCTTTCTTTCTTAATGCCATAACCTGTAATAAAAATACGTTCGATGAATTCGTTTGTCTCTTTCTTCTGCAAGAACGCCAGTGACCGCAGAATTTCCGAGAAGAACGTATGCAAAACCGGATTCTGTTTTGTCTTCAGATCCTGTATCTTGGAAAGAAGCCTCTGACGAATCAGATCCTGAGGTTTTCCCCCCGTTGCCTTTTGATTACCGGTGCCATCGTGAATGACCTCCTTATCATCCACATAATCACTTTTATCCTTATGGATGCTCAATTCCAGATTGCGTGAGCCGATTGCCAGATTCCGGACATATTCCAGCTTCCCCATCCGGATGAAGCAAATCTGCGTAAAATCATAGGATATATCGATAATCAGGTCTCTGACTGGATAGCGGATCATTTTATTATAGGATCCATGAATGGCTGCCGGTCTCGGTATGACATCCTTGACTTCCATTCGTAACTGTTTGAATAGGAATAAATAACGCTCGACCAGGCTACCGGGTACGACAATACACATAATGCGCAGTTTAGTAATATCTTCTTCCTCAAATTTCCCAAGAACTTTATACGTCCATGCCGATTTTTCATCAAAATTATGCAGGTCTGTTTTATTTTTAAAGAAGATTGCTTTTTCCAGGTCAGCCTTTTTTTCCACTTTCGGTAATGTAATCTGACGAATATTTATATCTGGACTGAATACACTGGCATAAACCTGCATCCCGGTTTTATAAACCTTTGCTTTAATATTCTCCAGGGCGATTTGAAGTGCCTTAAAGCGATCCGATTCTTCTGTCGGAAAAACCTGTGATCCCCATTTAACAGCTTTGATGAGATCACCCGATTTACGAACAACAACATAACGCAATTTATCGGAATCGATATCCAGGCCAAGATAGGTTTGCGCATTCAGGTTCTGAATGAGGCTTAAATCGCTGTAGAACTGGTCAAAAACGGCGTGTTGAACAACATTGCCGCTTCTTTTTTTCGGTCTGACGGCTTTCTTCCTGACCACCTGCCGGGGCGTTTCACCGGTCTGCGCCGACGCTTTAGAGACCGATTTTGCAGAATCAGCAGATCGTAACACCGGGCGTGATGCCGGTTTTACTGTGGATTGGGCGGGTACCGGTTTTTTTTGGGAGGATTTCTGAACTGTTTTTCCGGCCACACGTGTTCCGGACTGGGCTTTTTTTGCCACTTTTTTGGATTTTGCGGCTGTATTCCCGGAAACAGGTCCCGGCTTCCCTGTCTTCTTTTCTGCTTTAAGTGATTCTTTTATTTCGGGCGGCAGGTTTTTTTTCTTCCTGGAACCGGCAAGGGATTCAAAAAATTGTTTTTCTTCTTCTGAACCGGTATTTGTATTTTTCAGAGTTGACTTAAACACCCTCTTCTCTTCCGGTGAGATTTTCTTCCCGTTCGGAGAGGAAAGAGACTCTATAAAATTATCCTTCTGTGCTTTCTTTGGATTCTTCATTCAGATTCCAGGTTAAGAGTTTCGAAACGTTTTCTGATTCAAAAAAATCATGCGATCCTTGCTAAGTTTCCCGCGCGTATTTTTTATCGGCATAAATTCAGTAAAATAAAGCTTTTTGCAGATTTTTTTATGCTAATTTTTGATTAGGACGTTTTGTTCGCAGAATCAGGACATGCATATCCTGGAAATCAATGAATGATGTCTGTACGGTATGAGGTATAGATAAGCGGACCGCCATTCACGGTATACTGAAGTAGTGAATTAATTACATCGCGGTCATGTGTGACAGAAAAATTCAGAATCCAGAAAGCCCACCAGGGTTTGTTATAACCGGTAACATTGCCGTTGGATATGATACCGCCATCGATAAAGTACCCAAAGATAACCGGCATGGAGCAGGTTAGATTTTGCCCACTGGTTGGTTGATAAAAAATGGCACGGCTGAAATTAAAAAGCCATGGTTGAAGACTGATACTGCCCATACTTGTAAAATTTCCGATTGTAAGGAAATTCAACGCCTGCAAGGATAGATCACCCTCAACAAAAGCAAGCGGTCTGGTAACTGAAAAGGGTCCGTTAACGGTCAGATTACCGGAGTAATAATTGGTTGGATTGGATAAGTCTCTCAGGGCATTCATGTCAAAAAAAGGCATAATCGTTGCATTTTGGACGATTGATCCGGCCGGTACGGTCCGGACATTTGTAACGGAACCTGCAGAGTATACAGCATATTTTGACACGTCGATGAAATTATAGCCTTTTTGCAGACGCTTTGAGTTCGTAGCGCTTATTCCTTTGGCATCGATTAGTACGCTGTCTGTGCCAATTACGGAAAGTATTATCTCACAGGTCGATCCGTCTCCGGTAGAAACCGTTTCGGTATAATTATGCAGACTGTTAATACTTGTATTTGCTGCGGCATATTCATTTATGGCCCGGGTTGCATATTCCAGCCCGGAAATGGCGGCATAAAACGCCCGGCGTTCACCGATATTCAGTAACAACATGCGTGAATCTGAAACGACCAGCGTGACCACGCTCGCACTGATTATTCCTATAAAAATAATGAACATCAGCGTACTGAGTAAGGCGCTCCCCTTTTGATCCCTGAAGAGATCAGTTCCGGACATAGAACCTGTCCTCTATTATGACATTTTGTGATCCGTAAAGCACATCAAAGGATACATCGATATACCGGACGTCCTCCCTGACATTTGTACTATTCAGATTAATATCCCGGTATGTGAAGGGATCCTGTTGTACATTATTTAACAGCGTGGTTCCGTTCCTGGTAAAAGCCCCGCCGTTACCCCGGGTATAGATAATATGATTAGCATTGAGATCATTAAATTCAAGTTGATCGGCGGTAAGATCACCGCCATTATAGATGAGGTTTTCTGGACTTATTTGTTGTACATCATCTCTCAAAATACGGAGGGTCTGTCGCACGTCATACCGGGCAAGAGTGCGACTGGAAACGATATTTACGGTCCTTGCATGGAGTGCGACAACACCGATAACGACTCCCGCCACTATCCCCATAACGGTAATGGAAACAATGAGTTCTAACAATGTAAAACCGTTCTGTCCGGCAATTACACTGTCCGTTTTTCCTTGTTTATGCCGTTTGATCAGCATATGCACTTCCCTGACTACTGTTCCACATATTGTGACAATCGTACGACGAGTGAATAACCGTCTGGTAACCGGTCCGGTTGCACAACCGACACACGCACTTCCCAACCGTCGATACCGCCGTTTCCCCAATTTGTAAGCGTGGACACGGTGGTGGTTCTGACATAGCCGTCTGCCAGGTTTTCAGTGGCTGCAAACTGATTCGGAGTCAGGTACCAGTTCCATTGCGACTCCTTCTGTCCGATTATCTCTTCCATACGCTCTTCGGCAAGGACTGCAGCCTGGTCCATTACACCATAGTCGGCAGATTGCACTGCGATGTAACTGATCGTACCTAAAGCAACCGGAAGTACCACACCCATGATCACGATCATAATGATCAGTTCCAGGAGTGTGGCACCCGATTGATTTTTACATACGAAAATCATAAAGACCTTTAATTATGCGCACCGACACTGCAACTGGCTGAGCCATTCGCATCCACGGAAATCGTTCCCGAACCGGGGCAGGTCGGCAAAGCACCACTTGTAAAGTAATTACCCGGATTGGTTGTGGTCACTTCCGTAATGGAGGCGGCCAGCGTGGCTGTATTGTTTGCCATGAGAGCACCTGCATAGTGCATCTGAACAGCCGCTTCAATAGCCTTTTGATTGGCCTGGCAGGCTGCAGCTTCGGCACCGGCTGTTACATCCATGTATTTTGGAACAGCAATTGCAGCCAGAATACCCAGAATAATGATCACAACGATCAGCTCAATCAGGGTGAAACCCTTCTGGTTTGAGAGTAACTTCATCTTTGACTCCTCATTTGGTTAGTGAATAAACAGTTATTTCATTAAACTCATCATATCCCACATAGGCAGGAAAAGTGCTAATGCCAAAAGTAAAATCATACCACCCAGAACAATCGTCACGATCGGTTCGATTAAGGCGGTCATGTTTCCCACTATTTCTGAGACCTCCTGATCATAAAACTGAGAAACATTATTCAACATATCATCCAGTGAACCCGATTTCTCACCAATGGATACCATCTCCACCAGCAGTGATGTGAAATACGGGCTCTGTTTTAATGAGGTCGAGATATCCTCACCTTTTGTAAGTTTATCGGCAATGATAGCTAATTCTTTACTATATACGGTATTCTCCATTGTTTCTTTCATGATTTCAAACGATTTCAGGATCGGAATTCCCGTCCGGTTCATCGTATAGAACAGATTGGCGAACCGGGAAATACTTACTTTCCTCAGGAAATCACCGAACACGGGAAGTTGCAGCGAGAGTAAATCCAGGTTATATCTGCCTTCGGGTGTTTTCCTGTAAAAATAGATCCCCGCGATAACAGCCACGACTCCCAGCACGACAAACAGGCCATAATTGGCAATGATGTCATGCATTTTAATCAGAATAATTGTGGGCAGTGGTAATTCCTGTCCGGAATTTTCAAACAGCGGGATGAAGTTCGGAATGACAACCGTCATGAATACGGCAAAAGCAGCAATAATCCCCAATATCACCGTTATGGGATACCGCATGGCTTTTTTAACATCCTTTTTCATATTCGTATCTTTTTCAAGAAACGTATGCAGATACTTCAATGACTCTTCAAGCGTACCACTGACTTCACCGATTTTGATGGAATTGATAAAAATCTGTGGAAATACTTTAGGAAACTGGCTGAGTGCGGCAGAAAGCTTACTGCCCTGTTCGATATCACGGGTTATGAACTCAATTATTTTTTTGAATTTTGGATCAGGTTGCTGAACACGAATGGCATTGAGTCCTGCAACAATCGGTATACCGGCATGTAACAGTGTATATAATTGCTTGGTAAACATCAAAACGACATTAATTTTGATTTTGCCCGAAACAACGCTGCTACTCTCTTTGGTTGTTTCGTGGCGTTTGATGGAAACCGGTGTCATTTTCTGATTCTGTAATTGCCGGATTACATCAGCCTCATCAGGTGCCAGAATGACACTCTCAATGGTTCTGCCGTCTGCCGTAACCGCTTTATATTTATAATTTGGCATCTATTTCCCGATCCCTTTTGCCTTATAATACCATGTATTCAAGGTATAACCTGGTGAACCAATCACCTAGAAGGATAAACAGTAATAAACCACTGGCCAGAAAAGGCCCGAGCGGTATCCTTGATTCCAGATTCAATTTGTTAAAAAGTCTGAGAAGGAGAACGGTGATCAAAGCCAGTACAAAGCCTGTATAAAGAGCCACAAGTATCGTCTTCCAGCCCAGAAACATACCTGCCGCCGCCGAAAACTTGACATCCCCCATACCCATCGCTTCTTTTTTAAACAGCACTTTTCCGGCCCAGGCAAATAACAGCATCGATCCACCACCCGCAGCGACACCAAGAGCTGCTTCTGTCCAGGGAATAACCTGCAAAACATAATTTAGCAGGATACCTGCCAAGCCCAGAGCAATCAGCACCCGGTTATGAATTAACTGTGTTTCGATATCAATAAATGCAATGACTATAAGAAAAAAACTAAATATGACATAGAATGGTAATTCCAAACCAAAACCAAACCGCCAGTAGAGAAACAGAAATGTTAATCCGCTGAGCACTTCGACTATCGGATATTGTATTGATATTCTCTTCCCGCAATTGCTACATGACCCCCTCAGCAGGATATAGGAGAGAACGGGTATATTGTGATAAAACGGTATTTTTTTACCACAGTGGGGACAGGATGAGCCGGGATGCAACAAAGACATTTTCCTGGGAATGCGATAAATGCATACATTCAGAAAACTGCCGGCTACTAAACCTGATATAAAAATTACAACTTCAATCATATCTATCAGACCAAATTAAAATTTACATCCCTATCTTCATCATCCATATCCTGAACAGGTGGCGGCTGTTCAACCTGTGGCGATGGCGGTGGTACAAAACGCTCACCCGGCTCAAACGCTTTCGATGTTTTCGTAACGACTCTGCGGTCCAGTATTCGTTTTATCCGGGCGATCATTACTTTGGGATTGATCGGTTTTCTCAGGAAATCGTCAGCACCCAGTTCCAGCCCTTTCACTTCATTATCCGAATCTTCCAGTGCCGTAAAAATCAGAACCGGGATATCCCGGGTATCCTGATCCGCCCTGAGATGCTGCATGAATTCATAGCCATCCATGTTAGGCATCATGATATCAAGGAGGATAACATCGGGTCGGACAGATTTTACCTTTTCCAGGGCAATCATCCCATCCTCCGCTTCGACGGTTTTCCAGCCCGTCTTCTTCTCTATCAGTTTTTTTATCATGAACCGTGTCGGTTTGGAATCTTCTGTTATCAGAATGGTAATATCATTCGTATCTTTCACCTGTTCAGCCTGTCTTTGAACAGGCGGCGCATTTGCCGGTACTTTTTCCGGTTCCGCAGTTTGGGGCAGATCGGGCTCGGGCTCCGGAAGCGGCATACTGACGGTGTTTTCCTCCGTCGTTTTTGCTTCTTCCGCATCCGAATCGGTGTCCGGGTTGATGACCCGGATAATTTCTTTGTAGTCAGTAATACCCTGACCAATCAGGTGTAAACCATCTTCAAAGAGATTACGGAAGCCATTCTCTTTTGCCATTTTCCGGATTACAGGGAGAGAGGTACCGGCATTGATAAGATCCCTCAGTTTATCCGTAAGTACCAGAATTTCATAAACACCGATACGCCCCTTGTAACCGCTGAAACCGCAATCATTGCAGCCTTTTGCCTGGTACATTGGTTCTGTATACTCCATTTTATTGAGCAGGCTCAATAATTTATGATCGGTTTTATCCGGCTCAACCGGAGCTTTACATTTAGTACAGAGTCTGCGCACAAGCCGTTGGGCTACAATGGCCTGCAAGGATTCCGTAATTTTATTCTTATCCACTCCCATATCCTGAAAACGGGAAATTGTGGCAAAAGTATCGTTCGTGTGCAGCGTACTGAGTACGAGGTGACCGGTCAGGGCGGCCTGGATGGCTATTTCGGCTGTTTCTTTGTCACGAATCTCACCGACAAGAATAACATCCGGATCCTGCCTTAAAAATGAACGCAACGCCGACGCAAAGGTGATGCCGGCCTTGGCATTGACCTGAACCTGGTTGATGCCGTCAAGCATGTACTCAATCGGATCTTCAATGGTCAGTATGTTATTGGTCGTCGACCGTATACTGTTTATAGCCGCATAGAGCGTGGTACTTTTTCCTGATCCGGTAGGACCGGTTACAAGCACCATACCCTGTTTATATCCGAACGACTGCTGGAGCAGTTCCTTGTTATGTCCATGAATGCCCATTTTTTCAAAGGAAACAACAACGTTTCGCCTGTCCAGGAGACGAATAACCACTTTTTCTCCAAAACTGGTCGGTAAGATGGAAATACGAAGATCGATATCGGAATCATCTATGGTAATTTTTGCTTTTCCGTCCTGTGGTTTGCGCGTTTCAGCAATATTGAGATCGGAAATAATTTTAATCCGGCTGATTAAGGCGGAATAGACCGAACGTGGCACATCGAGGATGTTTTGAAGCACGCCGTCAATGCGGTAGCGGACGGAAACACCGTGTTCTTTGGGTTCAATATGAATATCACTGGCACCATCGGCTACCGAATTACCAAGTATCTGATTGACCAACTTAACAACCGGTGCGCCACTCTCACCCATCTGATCACCGGCAACTTTGATATCCACGTTTCCCTTTGACTGATCGACGAAGGAACTGATGATTTTATCGGGTGAATAATATTCGTTTATTTTCTGTTTGATCTGTTCCTTGAAGGCAAAATAGGTTTTGACATATTTACCGGTCAGGTATTCGATCTCGTTTTCGGCATCGAGATTTGAGGTATTATAACAGGCTACGGCAATCTGCGACTTTTCCATGCGTATCGGAATCAGTAAAAATTTTTGACACACTTCTTCAGGAATCATTTTAATGACGGCTGGTTCAATCGATAATTTTTCAAGATCGACAGTCGGTATTTTAAGGGCATTCTCGATGAATGCCGCAATGTCCTCCTGCGTGAGATAATTATTTTTAATTAAAACATCAAAAAAATAATCCTCATCGGAATAACGCTGTTCCAACTCCTTGTACAGATCTTTATCAATAATCTGATAATAAATGAGCGCCTTGGATAACCACTCATCCTTAAATTTTCTTCTGACACCTACTTGCACAGCCGAAACCACCTATTTATTATACATGGTCTATTATCGCTTGTTCTTTAATATTCTTGAGGTTACATGTGGGTTTATTGGAATATATTTTTAAAAATGTGACGTACGGCAATAAATAACGAGGGATTTTGTTCAGGGAGGGAAATGATGCATTCGAACGGAAAAAAGCGGAATATATGGAGCCCTTCAGCCCGGCATATATTCCGCATGCGGAAGAAAACTAATTCAGATCCAGACCATATTTATCGCTTATGTCCAATGGAGGCATTGGCCCGTCGACAGGCTTGTTTTCTTTAACATACCAGTTAAACCAATCGATCAGGCGCAGGCACACATCGATGCGTCCCGGTTGCCGGCTGTTTCCATGCCCTTCACCAGGATAACGGACAAGGCGCACGGCAGGATGATCGTTCATCTTCAACCGACGGTAATATTCAAGACTCTGGGAAGGTTCCACGCGGGTGTCAGCCAAACCGCCGTAAATTAAGACCGCGGTTTTACTCTGGTGGGCATAATATACCGGGCTCCGTTTAAGACTCTGATCCCACATTTCTTCAAGTTTTTTACCAGAATGGACATACAGTTCTTCATAGGGAATATCCGTCGTTCCCCGTTTACTGATCAGGTTACTGATACCTACGAACATGCCCACCGCTTTTACCTTTTCGGTATAAAAAGATGAAAACCAGGCAGCAGCAAAACCGCCATAAGAGCCGCCGGCCAGTCCGACCC
>CAYPHA010000058.1:0-29829 GCA_964410215.1 uncultured Calditrichota bacterium
TCTCCACCCAGGCACCGAGAATATCATTGGGATTGAAATAATAGCGATCACCGATGGACCTCAGGTTTTTGGCATTGAACAGATTGGTTATCCGTGTATAAAAGGACAATTTATGTTTTGAACCGACTTGTATGATTTTCTCCAGTTTCATATCAACGGTTTGTATGGGCGGATAACGGTAATTATCATAGGTATCGGGAGGATCGTCCGCTGCCAAATGGGTGAACGTCTGACCGCTGATTATCCGGTACAGGATACTGGTGGTGGTGTTTTCCAGTACGTCATCGAGTAACGTACCGGTCCAGTCTTCCGGATAATTCATGTAAAAATTGGCCCTCATGATATGAGGACGGCTGAAGGTTTTTTCCGTGGGAATCCGTTTATTGACCTCTGAATCCCATTCATAGGTCGCTTTACCGTCTTTGTTGAACCGCACAACACCGGGCGTGGCCCGTCCCTGTGTGGCTTTGGAAAAGGTGTAATTCACATCCAGGGTAAACCACCTGCTGAACAGGGTACGGAAGGTGATCTCAAAACCCCGCGAATCGCCATAATCGCCGGCGAGAAAGGTGGCGTAGGCAACATTAGGTTTGCGATTATCCTGATAAGGATAATAACCGTAGATGAGGCGGTCAAATAATCCGATCCGCTCGACCGTCTGATCAAACACATCTTTATAATAAGCGGTCACATCGAGGATAGCCAGGTCGCCGAAATTTTGTTTGACGCCCACTTCAAACTGGATGGTTTTCTGCGGCCTCAACGGCTCAACGGTATAGGAGACCACGCGCTCGGGATCGCCGTCAGCCGAAGGGATATGTCGCGGTTCCCGGCCTTCCATAGCGGCCCGTTCCCTTTCAGCGATTATTTTTTCGACAATCGAAACCGGCCGGAAATACAGAAACTCGAACATACGGTCCAGCGGCGGCATCTGGTAAAAATAGCCGTAGTTGAAATGAAGCAGGGTCATGTCGGTCACCGGAAAGGAGACACCGAGCCGGGGGCTGAACATATGATATGTTCGGGCCGGTTTGCGCGGTTTTTTTAATACATTTTCGAAACTGTATTTTACAGCACCCGTACTATCGACCTGATTCCCATCGGGGTCCTGTGCCGGATCAAATGAGGGATCGATGGAGAGATTGTAAAGACTGTTCTCAGCGAACCAATCCCGGTTCGGGTTAAAATAGTCATAGCGCACCCCGATATTGAGAATCATGCTCTCAAATTCCATTTTATCCTGCAGGTAAGCGGCAAACTGAAACGGAAAGAACTCCTCATTCAGCCCCCGGTTGATCCACAGATCGGGTTCGACAGTGAAAGCCGGAAACCGCCAGCTTCCCTGCTCATCCACCCTGTTATAGTGAAACTCGAAACCGCTCTTCAGCAGATTCGCTTTATCGAACTGCCAGCTGATATCGCCAACCAGAGAGATGTCTCCCGAGGCCATATTATTCCTGATCACCTGTGCATATTTATCATAAGGTTCATCGATCAGGTCTTCATAACGGTGGAAGCCCCAGATGGTACGTGTATCACTCTTTCCGATGACCGTATACTTGCTGGGGCCTTCA
This sequence comes from uncultured Calditrichota bacterium, assembly GCA_964410215.1. Lineage (GTDB taxonomy): Bacteria > Calditrichota > Calditrichia > Calditrichales > CAYPHA01 > CAYPHA01. Next base: position 1,575 of record CAYPHA010000058.1, read on the forward strand.
TTGAAATCGACCAGGAACTGACTGAATTTCAATCCATAAAACAATGTCGGCGAAAGCGTATGCGTCCAGTGTATACTCGAGCTATAGGTATAAATATTCAGAAGGGAGCCCCATCCCCTGTAGTATTTGGCCTGCTGGGCAAAATCACCGTTTTCCTGAAGTGTTGAATGGGCATCATGGTTATACAGTCCGTTGAACCGGATTTTCATATTCGGGGTCAGGTTATAGGTGATATTCAGCATACTATTTGTTCCGATGCGTGCATTTCTGGGATGCGGAAGGGTGTAGGCCTCCTGTTTATACTGACCGGTCAGAAAAAAATTGACGGTCCGGTTATTCCATTCCATAAGATAGCCACCCAGACTGAAATCCAGAAAATGGTCCGGAATGCGCCGGTAATCGTAAATCTGCCGTTGCCGGTATGGTGTCCACCAGGCCGGATCCAGCGAACCGTTTTCCAGCGTATGATCACGATATTCCTTCTGTGTCTCCGGATCATAAATATAATTGCCAAAATGGCGCTGACCCGGTAATCCATATCGATAATCAAGCGAGGCCGTCCATTCTTTACCACCCTCTTTGGTTACAATATTGACGATACCGGACTGGGCTTCACCATATTCGGCATTAAAACCGCCGGTGATCACCTGTGCTTCCTCGATCGCATTCTTGTTTATATTCGTGAACGAGCCCCCCCAGTCCGCCCGTCCGGCAACCAGCGCGGACGTTCGCACCCCATCGACATACCACTTCACCTCTTCCTGGCTTCCCCCGCGGACGGAGTAGCGTTTTTCCCCCCGTCCGGCCGAATTCAATCCACCGATTACAGGAATTTCATCAAAGAAAACACCGGTTTGCAGCATCAATCCTTCTTTGGTATCATCAACCGGTAACTGGAACAGCTCTTCCGCACCGACGAACTGTGTACTCGATGTCACATCCTTCTGGATGACCGGACGGTCTGCGGTTATGACGATGGTTTCATCCAGCTCGATCAGTTGTTCTTCCATTTCCACATCGATCCGGGTGGTATGATCGATGCTGACACGCACGTTTTGTATGATGGTTGCCTGGTAGCCAACCATCGTCATACTGAGTTCGTACGAACCCGGCGGGACCTGAAGAATCAGATAAACGCCATCTTCATCGGAGGCTGCGCCCAGCGACTGGCCTTCGAGCACAACATTTACACCTGCGAGTGGTTCACCGGTTTGTTTATCCGTTATCTGTCCGGTGATTTTGCCCGTCACTCCGGCGGTCATTTCCCGGGGAAACAGTGTTAAACCGATAAGCAAGATAATAATGAACCTTCCCCAATGCATGATCTTTTCCTTACTGAATAATTGGCCTGCAAAGAAGAAATGGATATTTCAATGGTAATTAAAACAGAATATGGTATTAAATAAGCCGGTAAAAATCAATGAATTTTCATCTACCGGTGCATTTATTCTCTGGTTTTTTGATGATCCAGCCTGGAAACCGGAAGAGGCTGAGCACTGCGAAGGTGCAGATCGCGCTGTGGAAAAGGAATTTCGACATTATTGGCCCGGAATTTACGCACGATGGCACAATTGAGGTCCGAGCGGATAATATGGTGTTTCTGCGGATGATTGATCCAGACCCGCAATACCATATTCCATGATGAGTCACCAAAGTCACGCAGCAATACATCCGTCTGCGGATATTTCAACACTTCGGGATGCTCTTCGGCGACTTCACGAAGTGAACGCAGCACCGTATCCAGATCCGACTGGTAGGAAACACCGACTTCGATATCGAGACGGATTTTGGTATCACCATGGGACCAGTTGATGACATTACTGGAAACGAAGTCTGAATTTGGAACGATAATGGACACATTGTTCAGTGAACGAATCGTGGTTGATCGAATGTTAATATCCGTCACATCCCCTTCCGTATCACCAACCATGATCCGGTCGCCGATTTTGATCGGACGTTCAAAAAGTATGATGACACCCGCGATAAAATTGGAGGTGACATTCTGCAAACCAAAACCGATCCCGACGGACAGTAAGCCGAAAATGACAGCCAGGCCACTTAGATTTATGCCGATAAACTGGAAGGATATAATGGCACCGATGATCATTATCACGTAATGATTAATGCGCTGCATCGTATACCGGGTACCCTTGTCGATTTTAAATCCATCCAGTATCCGTCTTAAAACAAACCGATTCAACGTTTTCGATGAAATAAAGAAGATGAGCATCAAAAGCAGAAACATGAGGATCGATGAAATTGAAACCGGTGTCATGTTCAGTTCGAATAATTTGTAGTTCAGAACATCCATCATCTGTTTAAACAACTCATCGAGATTCATGGTAAAGGCTCCGTCATCGTTTGGTTTAGGCACGCGTCATCATTGAGAGTTCTTCAGGCCTTATTAATTTCTTCTTCAGTAGTTGTTGCACGACAAGTTCCGTCATTTCACTGGCAAAAGCAAATTCATAACGCAGGTCAAAGACATAGGCTTTAAGCCGGACTTTTAACAGGGACCGGCCCTGATGTATTTCATTCTTAATGATGATGGCGATAGGTTTTTTCAGATAAATATAACGGGAAACCGCAGCCGCCCGGAAGGCGATCCGTTTCATGGCCAGTATATCAACCTGGGCAGGCAGATAAAACTCCGCCACCACCTGGCAATTAAACTCACCGGAATTGGAATTCGATACCGACTGGTTGACAATTTCACTATTTGGTATGGAAACCATGGAATCGTCCGGTGTAACCATCCTCACGGTGCGCAAACCGATCTGGACCACTTCGCCATAGTGCTCGCCGACCTGAATCTTGTCACCCACCTGGAAAGGCCGGTCAAACAGAATCATGATCCCGCCGAAGATATTTTTCAGAATGTCCTGGGAAGCAAAGCCCACCGCAATACCTGCCGATGCGGTCACGGCTATCAGTGTTTCTATGGGAGGCGCGATCACAGCCGCGATGATAAAATAGATGCTAAAAGTCCATGCACCGATACGAATGATCGGCACCAGTCCCTTTATAAGAAGTCGCAGATTAGCCCAGCGCTCTCCGATCGTTTCCAGTAGTTTGCTCACATATCTGATTATGACAAAGGCAATCAGAAAGATGGTGAGACTCCAGAAAATTTTGCCGAAAGAAATATCCCATTCAATATCCTGGCTTTTGTCCATGAGATATTCACCCTTATTAGAAACACTTTTTTCAGCGGCCGCCGTATCCTGCTCCGATTCTACTGTTGTGGTTTGGGCGAGTAAAGCATGCTTCAGCCCAGACGGGAAGCTAATTAAATTAAAAAACATCACAACTGTAAATAGTATGCGCAGACCCATCTTCTCAACCCTCAGTTTAAGATATTCATGGATTTCAATGTTTTTATCACGGGCCTGTATAACAGGGGATGCACCGAATATTTCGCATTATTCCGTTCCAGAAAGCCTTTTTTGTAGAGCCGGCCAAGTATGGAACGACTCACATCCGGTTCCTGATTGAAAATGTACGCATGCTGCTCTTCGGTAAGAACATCATGCTGGATTAGCGCAGCCAGTGTAAAATATTCTTCCGGGTATAATTGGAATAGTGCTGATTTATCCAGATTAATTTCCCCGGCAATATTGATATCTTCTTCATTAAATGTATTAATCGCACTCAGCCAGAAAATGAGGGCTGACTTTATATTCCCTCCCGAAATATCTGTCAGTTCATCAAAAAACAGATTACGTAAATATTCCTGTTTTTGCTCGTCACCGGAAATCTTTTTATACTGCCTGGATGTCAACACTTTTTCCGGTACAGCGAATTGCAGCCCGTAACCGCTCACCTGATGACGTGTTAAAATGACCTGTTTTATATCTTCCAGTTCGAGCGCATTCAACACAATAATCCGCTTGAAATAATCGGATATCTGCAGAACCCGGTCCAGGTATTGCCATGCGTAAAGGCCGCAGGATACCACCCAGAATACATTCGATCCCGTTTGTGCTATAAGCAGCAGGAACTGTTCCATTACATCGAAGCCGTCGATAACACGAAGAAACAGGTTTTGTATATTTTCCACGATACAGACCTGCTTCTGCGGTAAAGATTTTATTTTCTCTTCGAATGCTTCTATGGATGAAACATCAGAGAATTCGAACGCTTCATTGAGCAGACGCAGTAGCTCCGCCTCCGTGTATATGGTATCCGTACAATTAATTTTTATGACATTAAAAGCGGTAAAAATCTCCTTTTCACAAAAATTTACAATCGTGGTTTTACCGTTACCTTTTTCCCCTACAAGAGCTGTAACAGCCTGGTAGCCTTCTTTATAGTTTTGAAAATCGCTGCTGATTTGTTCCAATACAGCCGATCGCCCGTAAAAGAAGCGTTTTTCTTCGAGGGGATCGAAGCGAAAGAGACGCTGGTAGACATATGGCATTTTTCCGATTTTCTTATGGGTATCAATCAGAAAGCGGGTTATATGATCCCCTTCCAGCGATTCCTGCGGACCAAGCCGTGTCACTTTCCGGAGTTGGAACAGGGTTGATTTTGCTTTATGAATCAGGTGAAGAGCAATACGTAGTATTCTCGGGAAAAAGCCTTTAATTTTTCTCCAGATCTTGTTTCTGGTTTCAACCAGCCGTTCCCTGGCACGTACGCGGGCAACCCGTAACCTCAATTCAATAATTTTTTCGCTATCGGATAGCTTTTGCAGCTCATTGAGGAGTTTCCTGACAATTATACCGAAATGTTCCGTATTTTTCTCTAAATCTTCATTTATTTCACCTTCCAGTTCCTTTAAATTACTTTTTGTGCGTTCCAGGCCGCTCACCGCTATTTCACGGGCTTCCGCAACAGCATTTTCATCACTCCGCTCCTTTAAAAGATTATAAGCAGCATCCAGATTGAATTCCACAATCTGATCAAGGGAAGAAATCCGACGTAAGGTTGACTCCAGTTCCCTGCTTAAATTGGCTTCCAGTGTTTTAAAGTTCTGGTTTGCTCTTGACAATATCTCATCATCTATCAGCTCTTTGAAATGCACTTGATCCACTTTTGTATCCGGCGGTATATGATCAAGATCGCATTCTTTATATATCAGATGTACATCTGTCAATTGGCTGCTATCTTTCTCAATTCGTCTGAAAAAACCATGAAAAGTCTGAACAAAATCCGCCTGGGTAATCGTGTCCAGAAGATGAGGAAGTTTTTGCTGTCGTAACAATTTGACAAGCGATCGGCTCTCAGCCAATACCTCCTTACGCAGCTCAGGTTTTTGAATTTCATTTTCTTTTTTAAATACTTCCAATGACTTATGCACATCTGCATTTATCGCATAAAAAGCCGGACGGAGGTTTTTTTGAACGGTATTATGAATCAGCTCCAGGGTATGCTCATATTTTTCAATGACAGATAATTGAAGCTTTGAAAGCTCAAGATCTTTTAACCAGTCTCCCTGCGATCCCTGGAAATGATTTTTCCATTTTTTCTGATCCCTGGAAAAGTCCTGTTCGAGTCCTTTCCATTTTCGGGCAATTTTTTTCTCATTAAATACCCCTCCGGAAAGGAGCGGACTTCCCGCTATGAGCCACTTTTCGGAAATATCTTCCTTCATGTTCTGGATAAAGGTTTCGTTCTCCTTTAATGCCGATTTTTTATGGTGTTCCAGTTCTTCCTGTAGCTCCTTTATGACGGACAGGTATTGTTCATTGCTTTTCCGGAGATCGTATTTTCTCATGTCTTCCCAGTAGGACGCCTCTGCAGAAGCGAGGGCTTCAGCACAAATCGTGTTATCTTTCAGTGTCTCAGACGCATTGTGCATCTTTTCCAGCATTTCTGAGTAGAGCTGCAGACAGGCCTGCCATTGTTTGTAGATCAATGTTGCTGCCGGAACAACAATGAAATACTGAATAAACTGGTGAGAATTGAAAAGCCTTCCTTTTTCCTCGATGCCTTTTTTACTGGCCTGTTTTATCGAATGTTTTCGTTTTGCATTATACCTCATCATTGTAAAATATTTACGCCAAAGTGACCATCGTGAAGAAGCGGCATACCGGTCTGCCCGGATTTCAGTGAACGGCATGGCATGCATTACATCAAACGAGGCATACCAGTGATCAGTCTCTTTCAATACGTTTTGCCAGGGAGGAATAGAATACCAGTCCGGCCTGTCAAGGGGTCCCGATTTAAGCTGTTCAATGTGCCCATTCAGATGTTCATGCAATTTTCGCTGAAAGGTCCGTATTAACTCTTCCTGATGGTTCCCGGATATGCTTTCTTTAAGGTCTTGCTGAGATTCCTTAAAGGAATCGATACGTTCTTTCAAAAATGTGTGCCACGCACCTGTATTATTTTTCAAGGCACCTTCCAGGATCGGGAAAAAATCACTTATAATGCTATCTAACATGGGTTTACCCGTTTTGTTTGATTTCAGAATACATTATTATAAGTCCGGCTTATTCAGGTATAATGAATCAACCTTTAGTAAAGTTTATGTTTTATCCTTTTCATAATGCAATTTGTGAGTTAAATAAAATCTGGTGATTCTTAACGCTCGATTTTTCCAGATCCACAACATAATTAATTTGCATTTCTGTAACACCCGTAGGCCAGACGTTCAGTCCCAGTATCAACCAGTCATTTTTTCCGGCAGAATTAATTTTTTCATAATCAAAATGATCCCATCTGGAAAGAATCTGAATGTCACCGGGAACGAGATCATATCCTAGAGTAAAATGAAAACCGGAAGGAGAGAATGTAACATCTTCATCATTTTTCAATTGTACATGCAGATATTCTCCGGCCAACAAGAAGTCTCCAGAGGTCCAACGGAGATCCGTACCTATACACAGCCTGGATCCAGAAAAATCAGTGATAGACTTAGATATGAGACTCAAATCTTTATCCTCACTGAACGCGGCATTGAAGCCAACCTCCAGATTTGTTAGTTGATGCGAGCCTCGCTTTTGTAAGGGATTAAATATAATTCTCCCGGCCGAAAGAAAATGTTGATTGTCATTAGCATTATCCTTGTAATGATTCCCATTAAAAACACCAACTTCATATCGCAGTAAATGCTCCACTACATCTCCGCTTATCATTAAACCAATTTGCCTGCCGGGAACAAGGTTCTGGACAACCCGGGACCGGTTTACAAAATCGATATTAGGTGCAGCAATCAGGAATTCTTTACTGAATGGAACCTTAAACTGACCAATGGTGAGACGTGGTAAATGTTTCCTTTCGAAATACATGTAGGCATCAAGTAATGCCGGAGCATTGATATGATTAAGTTGAAAAAAATAACCGAATCCGCCATCGAAAACACCCTTTACCTGAAAACGGGCATTGGCGACGCTGAATCCGTTATTGCCATTGAAATGCCGGTCATTCTGATAATCAAAAACAAATTGCATCACTATTCCCGGGGAGAAATATTCCTTTTGGAAATGCTGTTTGAATGCATACAGCAGAGGTTCCTTTTTCTCTTCAGCTAGCACTATTTGCAGCATTGACCCAAAAAAAATAATATAGGCAGCATGAAAAAGATGTTTCATCACATATTTCCCTATTTTAAGATTGTAACTGATTTAAATAGTTTAAGCTAATTCTACTCACTCCAACTACCCGAATATCAATCATTCATCGCTGACATAGCTTACATCAGCGGCACAGGTGGTTCGTCCCACCGCTTGATGAGATAGGATTTTGATTTTTCAAAGATGGCCGCCTGTTCCTCGACCAGTTCCTCGGCTTCTTCGTTGCTCATATCCCGTGTCCTGTTGACAAAGGATGCCACCCGCGCAAAATAGAGTGGCGTCATCAGACTTACAACGAGATCACGACTACCCTTCCAGTGATGAAAAGCGACAGCGAGGTCATACAAAATGCGGGCCCAGATTTCCGGCTCCATCAGAAAATCGGTTCCCTCTTTTTTAACCAGTTGTTCAATGACCGCATAATGATCCGGCGCCACGATTTTCCGCCAGATTTCTTTCCAGTTATAATACCCTGTTTTGAAATCATCTATCAACTTACCCACATTTATTTCGAATGCCCTGGGTTCAATGTGCAGGTCCGGCCCGACCCGCGGTACTTCCTGACTTCCTTTGACGGACTTCCAGACAGTTTCGTAGTCTTCCATAAGATAAAGTAACGTCGCAACGACCTGGCGAAACATGGGGCCAAGTGCCTCGGCAGGATCTTTTACATCGTGAATTTTAACCCCCAGATTCGCCTGTGCCATTCTCATCTTATGCACCATGGCCGTGGTCGTCAGCCATATATCGATACCGAATTTGGCCACATCGGTTTCCCAGTCATCTTTGGGCAGATAGGTTTTTACCAGGGGAAGAGAAAAAGCGAAGTCTCCGCCGATTGGCTGCCGGACACGGTAGCCATACAGGGTACGGGTCAGATTGTAAACAATGTTATTTGTAATCGTTCCGTCATATTTGAACCGTATATAATACGGTGCGACAAAATCCACTCCATCCGACAGGATGGCGTCTACCATGTTTTTGATCCATTCCGGCGTGATCGACTGCAAGTCGGAATCAAACAGCAGTGTTGCACGTGCATTTAAAAGACTGGCGGCCTCAAAAATCGCCCTGACAGCCGAACCTTTTCCCGGAATACCACGGTATATCGTAACGATACGTTCACTCCATGGACTTCGTTCTACCGCATCACCCTCTTCGCGTGAATCGTCGACCGATCCCCCGTCAGCGACAAAAACAAGGCTACGGCGATCCGGGTAATAAAGAGAGAGTCCGCTCTCGATGGTCTTGATGACATGGGCCAGTGTGCCGTCATTGTTGAAACAGGGAATGCCCACTACGATATCGGCTGACTCCAACCTTTCAAGCCGCCGACGTGTAGGCTGTCGCAAAGCCGTACTGAATTTCATGACATCCTCCTGCAGGTTTAATGCTTTATTATTTATGGACCTGTTCCGGAACCTGAAAACGAAACCAAAATACAACCGGTGTTCAGACCTGTCAAATTACGTTTCACTTTCCTTTCCTTTCCAGGGCGAATATGCGGGAAATCAGTGATCCGTTTTGAGGAAAAATACCTTCTGAAGCACCCCGTACATCCTCAACCGAATAAAAAGCCTTTGGATTGAATTTCTTGATCTGTTCCGTAATTTCAGCCAGACTGGAACGCTTGATTACTGTAAAAATAACTTTCACCGGACCATAATTTCCCTCCGCATCGACCACAGTCATGCCATATCCCATGGAACGCAGGGTTTGTATCAGGGCTGTCGCGTCTTTACGCGTTATGATCCGCACAACACGTAATCCCAGAGCCAGCTTATGCTCAATGGTCATTCCGACAAAAACGCCGGTACTGAAACCACCGGCATAGGCCACAAAACACATTGGGTTATTCATGTGATTGAAAATTTGCCGGATCGCCATAAGCCAGACCAGTATCTCAAAAAATGCAAGAAAGGGAGCTACTTTACGCAATCCGCGTGAAAGGGCAATAATTCGCATCGTCCCCATAGATACATCAACCACCCGCGCTCCGAAAATGAGAGCCGGCAATATGACCCAGTTGAAAAGTGATGTTTCATAAAACATGTTCCGATCCTCCCTGAATCAGATATCAGGATTAAATCCCAAACCGGGTGCCTGTGAAGGGTACAGCACACCCTTTTTTAAAATGACGGCTCCTGCAGAGGGATCATCCATCAGATCGAGATGTCCATCCAGGTCCGCATACAAAACATTTGGACGGGCAAGGGCAAAATGCAATCCGGCCGCAATTCCCAGCGCCGCCTCATCCATACAACCGACCATCGTTTCCAGACCGGCCGATCGTGCAACCGCATTGATCTGCAGCGCTTCCGCGATACCACCGACTTTCATAAGTTTGATATTCACCATATCCACCAGGTCATTCCGGGCAAGCCGAAAAGCGTCCCGCAGACTGACCAGGCTTTCATCCGCCATTACCGGCAATGAAACCGATTGCGTGAGCGTTCTCAGTTCTTCCGGTTTTCCTTTTGCCGTGGGCTGCTCGATCAATTCCAGACGGGCTTTTCGGACCTGTTTGACGAACGCCAGGGCCTGCGCCAACGTATAGCCCTGATTGGCATCGAAACGCAATTCAATCCGCTTACCAAGACGTTCACGGAGACGTATAACTTTTTCAACATCTTCATCGACGTTATGCCCGCCTTTGATCTTCAGGGCCTGGAAGCCCGCTTGAGCCAGATCGGTAGCCCTGCTCACTGTATCTTCAATTGGCAGGATACCAATGGTGACACTGGTTTTAATGTGGGACCGATACCCCCCCAGGATACGCCAAAGGGGCAATCCGGCGACTTTCCCGAGAATATCATATAAAGCCATATCTGCGGCCGCCAACGCGGTGGGATGAGCGGAAAGATCATCTTTGAGCCGCTGCATCAGACGGCTGTGACGCAAGGGATCCGATCCTTTCAATCGCTCGGCTACCGGACCAGATAGCACTTCAAGGACGGAATCGGCATTCTCGCCGGTTACTTCCGCATCCGGTGCGGCACATCCGAATCCGGTTATGCCGGTATGCGTTTCAATTCGTATAAAAACATTTTCCGCCCGGGTATAATGCTCATAAGCAATGGTATAGGGTTCCGACAGAGGCATTGTAACCGGTGTCACCATGATCTTCGTTATCTGCATTTAATACCTTCTCTGGTAAATTTCGTCCAGACTCAGCCGTTTCAGCTCCTCGACCAGGGCGACAAGATGTGCGATCATAATCTGCCACATTTTTTTTCCTTTTTCCGCAGTGGCCCGTGTCGGATCGCCCATCACTCCTGTTTCGGACAGTTTATCGGTATAAGCATACCAGGATATGCCCCGGTTTGACGTAAAATTCAGGTAACGAATGGAAAATTCAGGAACTTCGGGGCGGGCCTTGCCCATCTCCACGAGATGCGGACGAATAGCAAGTGATGTACTCGTTTCGAACTCTCCGGCATGCACATCATTGGGTGTTTCCACAAGATCATAAATATCGACATCGCTCGTTTCACCGCTATCCACACAGACAAGAATCCGGGCATCACGATTAATCATCTGCGCAGCGAAATTCAGGGCAGGTCCGTTACCACCATGTCCGTTTATAATCACCAGTTTTTTGATGCCGTTGCCTGCAGCGCTCATACCAATTTCATACACGAAACGGCTCAGCGTTTCGTTGTTGATGCTGATTGTACCCGGAAAGTCATCGTGATGGTAGGAGACCCCGTAGGGAATCAAAGGTAATACAATGGGCCGTGGTTTGCTGCAGGAGGCCGCCACCTGGCGGGCCAGATAATCAGCGTCGTAGGCATCGGTATCCAGGGGAAGGTGTAATCCGTGCTGCTCGATGGCACCGACAGGCAATAAGGCGACGTCCACCTGCTCCAGGTATTCCTTCGCGCGCGGCCACGTCAGTTCACCGAACAAAAAGGTCTCTCCCGTGCTTTGATCACCCGCCTTCTTTCGTAATGTATCCCTGTAAAATTGTCCTCCCATCTCGAAGGGATAAGGGATATGAAAATCCGGGTCGGCCAGAGGGTCATACTCTTCCCACCTTCTACCTCTCCTTTTCAAAATACCTTCCGCATGTTGCATATAGAGCGTAAACAGCGGCTGGCGTAAATCGACCGGCATAGCATGCAGGGGCGCTTTTTCCCGGTCAAAACGCAGGTGCAGGACTTCCGACTGCGGTTTAATTAATTTCATATTTTTTTTGTCACCGGTCAGGAGTCCCTTTTCTTTTAAAAGATATCGCATATGGCGGACGGCTGCTGCTTCCTGATGCAGTTCCTGCCGGCTTATGGTTTTCAATACATTTTCAACCTGGTTGTCCGTGTAACCGGCATGCTTCGGATCTGCGCCTAGAGCCGTCATCATACCTACAATCCGGCGGCACTTCTCACATACACCACAGGGATGAACACGGTCCCCCTGTTTATGTGCGGCATGACAGGAGACCTGTTGTTTTTGCAAATCAGGATAGCGTTCGACCAGTATTTTTTCGATCAGCAGTTCAAAAAGATTGCCGACCACCGAGAACTGGGTCATATTCCAGCCTTTTGCCATAAAGAAGCGGGACATGGCATTGTCAAAATAACGGCTCTGATCATACAGGCCGGCATAGTGTGTAATCCCCTTAAAATTCCCGCGTATTGTGGTATCGTATTCATCACCGATAACCAGGCGTCCGATACCGCGTTTTTTCAACAGGGGTAACGCAGCGAACAGAAAGACAGCCACTGTCCACAGGCGTAGGGGATACATATCGGAGCGGATATCCTGAAAATTACTGCGGATGAAATCCAGATGCCGTAACATCCAGTTAAACACGCGGTCAGAATTTGTCCACACCCTGGCCGTATGGGGTACATGGTCCCGAAAATGACGATAGGCATTCAGTGCCGTAAACCAGTGCCGGCCCGATTCATTGATAAAGATGGGATGCACTTCTTTACCGGCCTCGTGGAGCACGGCAAAGGAAAGGAGGCTGTCTTTTCCACCACTGGAGAGCAGACCATGTTTTACCGGCTCCATTTCCCATAATTTCCAGGGAATAGAAGAAGTATGTCCCTGTATTTCATCGAAATGGATGTCCGCCTGCGTATAGATTTTAAACCGCTCGAGGGTCAGGTTCTCAGCCGGACCCTTCAAAAACGGATTATTGACAAGAAGCCTATTTACGTAAATTTCCCTGCTGGTATTTTCAATGATATCCTTCAGCCAGCGTTTATCCTGAAGGTCGAAATAGCCGGAAAAGAATATTTCTTTACAAAACAGCCCGTAATTAACGGCCACCTGTGCACCCATCAGCGATGCCAGGTTTAAGTCCGTCACATCCTGCGGATCAAACACGTTCTCCTCAAATTTGAAGATCAGTTCGGTTTGATGGGTTTTATCCCCTTTAATAATTTTATAGGGTATAACCACCCTTTGTTTTTGCAGGGATACCGGCCCCACTTCTAACCGGTCGATAACCTGGAGATCATATAATGCATTGCGACTTTCCTGAGATTTCATATGCTTTCACCTCTTTTTAACCGGTAAGTGGCGGACAATTTCGCCGGCCAGTTGATCCGCGCCGTTTAACAGGACATCAAATGCAGGAATGCCGAGCGTTTTTTCGATGGCCTGCAGCCATTCAGACATGCCGCTTAATTTCATATTTTCATGATTAATAGTAACGGCGACCACAGGTTTTCCCGAAAGCATCTGAATAGCTTCAATCTGAATCGGCAGCGGTTGAATCGGATACCCGGGAAAACCGTCGTAATCTTTACGTGCCGGGGCATGCTGCAGGATAATAATATCCGGGCGTCCGGCAGCAAGGAGTTCGAATCCACCCGGATAGGCCGGATTCATCAGGCTTCCCTGCCCTTCCAGAACGAGCACGTCGGCTCCGGTCTCTTTCCAGGCCGACCAGGCCGCATGCTCAATCTCACCGGAAACGAAATCATTCACCAGAGAATCCAGTACTATACTATAGCGCGCCCCCTGCAGCCACGCGGTCTGGCCTGTTCCAATCAATTCCACCGTGCATCCGGCTTTTCTTAATGCCTGTACCACAAGCCAGGCCGTCGTGCGCTTGCCAACGGCCGAATCCGTGCCCAGTACAGCCACTTTAAGGGAGGTCACCTCTTCTATTTTACCGGAAAAAAAATGGAGGGCGTCCCGGGGAGGTGGTTTACGTATGTCCCGTATTTGGACCCTGTTACGTTTGGCAAGATCGTTCATATCAGGATCATCCGAAAGAAAATCATGCAGCCCGCAGTCCACATTTAACCCCAGTTGGAGAGCTTTTTTCACCGTGGTCCGCGATTCGTAATCAAGCCGGCCTCCATCAGGTGCCAATCCAACAATAAAATACCCGGGGCGCTCCCCATGCAGGGTACATCTGTCCAAGGCAGATGCAAGAGAATCCAGTATTGGTATGCCGTTTGGTTTTCCATCGAGCACGGTTCCGGAATCATGTCCATCATATTCTGAGTCGATGACGGCCTTAACTTTATAGCGTTCCGTAAAACGGACCAGACCGTGGGCTGTTTTCCCGTTCGGCGTATTGAAGGCGCCTTCGCAATAGACAAGAGCATCGTATTTCGATTCACGCATCATGCTTTTCTCCCGGTTAATATAGCGACATAGCGATCGTTGGGCAGGGGTTCTGTTTTATGACGTTCCAGTAATCCAATCAGACCGGCTGTGGAGGCCGGCAGAACATGGAGGCCTTCTTTTTCCCTCAACAGTTTGGAGAAACTGAGCAGGTTTTTATCACTGGCATTGGCCGCCCACCCGGTGGTTTGGCGGATGGCATTCAAGGCATGATCACCGTCGATAGCATGCCAGTTGATCAAAGGTTCATTGACATACGTCTCCCTGATAGATGCAGGGGACAGATCCCGGCAGGCCGGTAATTTCTTTAACCAGGCCTGGACGATCGGATTCTTATTATATGAAGATCCGGCCACGATGCGTGGCATCTTCGACGTTTTCCCCCTGCGATACAGGCTCAAAAATCCTTTGTAGATACCGGCGAGGGTGGTTCCGTTTGACACAGGTACGGCGACACAGGCCGGTGCATCACGCAAATCATCATAAATTTCATTGGCGATCTCCCCGTACGCCATCAATTGCAGACTCGTATTGGCGCCACCGGGATTGGCATCGTATATTTCATTGCGTGCCGCATACTGCTTCGAATCCTGAACCGCCTGTTCATAGTCACCCGGGACACGCCTGATCTGTGCACCGAGCTCTTCCATTTCTTTTATCCTCTTCGTATGAAAATTTTCAGGCAGGAAGACTTCACAGCGTAAACCTGACAAGGATGCTGCAAAAGCACAGGCTACGCCATAATTGCCGCAAGTCGCCATGGTAATGGCATCATAACCGCGACGCAGGGCATCGCGTGCCTGGGCAAATGCAATACGGTCTTTCTGAGTGCCGCTGGGATTTCCACCTTCGAATTTAAGATATACCTGCCGGAAGCCGTACAATCTCTCGATATTCCGTGCGCGGACCAGGTTGGTATCGCCGACTTCTGAATCGATAACGTCTTCAAACGCTTCCAAACGCGTGGTCACCGGTTTTTCCTGATCTGCCGCAATTTTTTTCTGATCTTCAAGATCACTGATCAGGACCGGATATTCGCCGTTAGCTCCATCCAGGAGGTCAATAAGCTTGGGATCCATTTCAGGTTTATCGTTTTTCAAGAATGATTTTCCTTACAAAAGTTTTTACCAATTTACCGAGGTACTTTCCCCATCAATCATATTAGCGGTTTAAAGGATTATTCTGGAAATATACAATTGTATCATGGATTTTTGGCCTTAGGCTTAAAATCCGGTATTGCAGGAATCGTAAAATGGTCGTAAAATCCTTCCATTCCGACAAGAAGGCCTCGGATCCCGAAACAAGTTCTTTAGCTTCTTCCAAAGTGGCTCGTACATAGCTACTCATCGATTTTGTTAAAATCTCTTCCTCCAGAGCCTCGATGATTTTTTGCAGCTCATCTCTGTCAAGCCACAGACTCCTGCAGTGTTCACAATAGTCGATTTCAACCTTCGTCGTATCATATTCAAGAACCTTCATTGGATCACCACAACCGGGACAATCATACCGTTCAGAAGTAGCCTGAAATTTCTCCGGATGTTTCCAAATATCGAAATCCATCCAGTTTAAGTCCGAATCCGTTTGATCTTTGATTTGCTTCAATTCGGCTGCTTTGAACCAAATTCCCTCGCAGGATTCACACTCTTCGACTTCGATCCCCTGAATTGATTTTTTAAGTAATGCTCTTTTGCATGCAGGACATTTCATTCTTTTCTCCAATACGTATATCAAACTATATTAAAAGTATCCATCATCAATGTGGCCAAACCCAGGAAACTAAAAAAACCCGTTACATCGGTAACGGTTGTCAGTATAATTGATGAAGATTGTGCCGGATCCTGGCCCAGGCCTTTCAAAATAATAGGAATGACAGCTCCGGAAAAACCGGCAATCACCATTGAAACAACCATGGAAAATCCGATGATAAATGCGAGGGGTAGTGATGATTCCCAGATATAGACAATGACCGAAGTAGTCAGTGCTACTGCGAGACCGTTAATAAATCCGACTAACGTCTCCTTCCTGGCAATGCTGAACCATTGCCTTGGACGAAACTCCCTTAAGACCAGCCCACGCATTGTTACAGCCAGTGACTGAGAACCTGTATTGCCGGATTGCCCTGCGACAACCGGCAGAAAAACAGCCAAAACGGTAATCCGTGCTATCGTTTCTTCAAATAAACCGACGACTGCAGCCGCGAGGAAAGCAGTCGCAAGGTTAATTTCAAGCCAGGGTAATCGTTTTCGAACAGCAAGAGATATCTTCGATGTCGATTTTTCCTCTTTCCCCGCACCGAAAATCGTCTGTAGATCCTCACTGACTTCCAGTTTTGCTGCATTCACTATGGCATCATATCGAATGACTCCCAGAAGTATACCCTCCGAATCAACAACGGGTAAGTTCAAGATTTTATAATCTTCAATCAGGGAAATGACATCCTCTTTCGGAGCCATGGCGTGAATTGAGATTGGATTAGGTTTAGATAAAGTACTTAAAAGCGCACGCGGCTGGGCAATAGCCACTTCCTGCAAATCAACAACACTTCTCAATTTTCCATCATGTGATATAATAAAAATACTGACGATTTTTTTATCCTTTATTTTCCTTAACCTTTTCAACACTTCACGGACAGTTTGGTCAGATTTGAAAGTCGTTACCTGTGGATCCATAAGATACCCTGCTGTATCAAGTGGGTACTGCAGAATGTCTTTAATCTCCTCAGCCAGATGTTTTGATAACATCGCTAATTTTTGGTCCCTTTCTCTCGCTTCCAATCTTGCCAGAAGCCGGGCAGCCAGCCCCGGATCGATATGTCCCATTAATTGTTTATATAGTGGTTGATCCATTATTTTTATTATTTCTGTGCAATGCTCCGGACTTAGGAGCGAAAATACCTTCGAGCTGATGCCCGGAGGAAGGGATTCCAGGTAATTAAGCGTATCCTCTTGAGAAAAAGTGTTGACAAGATTAGCCATTTCAATTGGATGTCGTTCAGCATAATTATTTACAAGTTTCTGCTGTGATATTAACAACGGTTCACTCATTGAATTAATCCATTTATTTCATGACTTACTTTCATTTTATCTATGTGTACCCTGATAAAGAGAAATTGATGCACTCAACAAACTGTTAATACCGATTCGGTATAATTCTCCGAGTGCATTTCCCGTATCAATCAGGTTTCGAGGTAATCTACCACCTGTTTTATGTGTTTGATAAAACATGACTTCCAGATATCGAACAATACCCAGGAAGTTGCCACTATAATCTACTACAGGTAGAACAGGATATTTCTGCCATATAGAATGACTGCCGAGCTTTAAGATTTCATCATCCACAAAAACTGTTTCCTGAAAATTTTCCATTACATCGGCAATCGGTGCCTCGGTCTGGGCCTTAAATAACTTTCCAAAGGTCAGAAATCCCGCTGGTTTATGATCTGTTGTTACTACAAAAATGAAAGAGTCTATAATTGCATTCTGTTTAGCGAGGCGTTTGTGTGCTTCTCCAACCCGGATATCTTCAGGAATAGAGTATACATCAATATCCATAATTGTAGCCACACTACCATCAGATCCCGCCATCATTGGCTTAATTATAGTTGCTCTTTCTGGCGACATGATTTTTAGTAACTTCTCCGTATAATCTGATCGGAATCTGCTCAGTAAAAAGGCAACATAATCGGCAGGAAGTGTTTCCAGAATTTCAACCGTTTTATCTTCGGTTACTAAAGGCAGGCATTCAATAGCCGTTTTAGCATCCATATGATAAATAAGACTCGAAGCAAGTTCACCGTCCAATGAATCAAGCAGTGCTTTAACCTGAACGGTTGCCTGATATTCCAAAAGACGAGCAGCCTCGGTTGGATGATTTCTTATATATTCTCCCAGAACCACTTCTGCTGTTTTTTTATGCATCTCCGCTCCTGTTTTTCAGTAGTACCGAATTCTCCTCGTTAAATTTTTTAGCTGGTACAGTCACCTGCCCATTGTCGGTTTCTATGACGACCGATGTTGTTGTAATGCTGACAATTCGTCCTTCCAGATCATCAATTTTAATCATGTTCCCCTCCTGATACCTCTCTTTTAAATAATAACCAGCAAGAATATTGCTCACGGATGTATTGGCACCCAGACCGAAAGCCAGCGCGGCACCAAATAAGAGAGCGGCAAGTGTAATATTGATTACACTAATGAGGATCTCCAGATCGACTCCAATCTGAGTGATGGCAATCAGGATAGCGATGGTAATGACAGCATACTGGATAAAATGTCCAATTATTTCGCCAAATACCATTCCTGATTTTATAATTGCGGCTGTTAAAATTTCCCGTAATAATCTTCCGGCAATAATTCCTGAAAACAGAATGATCACCGCCAGAAATACGTTTGGCAGATAATTAATAATACCACCTAACCAGGTGGTAATAATGGGCAATCCCATTATTTCTGTTGCAGCCGTTAGAAATATAATCAGGATTATCCAATAGGCGATCTTTGAGATCAAACGAGTGGAAGGATCCCGCGTTACCTGTCTGAATTCTTTCCGTTGAGATTTTGTATTCAGGTATTTGTAAATTCGATCGATGATTCGATTTACAATCATTTGAATAATCCGCGCCAGAATCAGACCTATTATAAAAATAGTGAGAGCTAAAATGAATTTTGGAAAAGATGATATCAAAAAATTTTTCACCTGGTCTATCAATATTCCCAGATCGCTTATAACTTGATTTTTATCCATCTTATCCCTCCTTCACCAGATGGTACAAATTTTGGACTTCCTTAATCAATCACCGTTAGTTTAAAAGTCAAAATCAGGACTAACGGTTCTCTTTTGGTTTAATATATTTTTTACGCGCTACTTCTCGCATATCAATGTCCCGATCCGTTTCGTCGATTATTTCTTTACCAAGTATTGTTTCCAGGATATCTTCAAGTGTTATAATCCCGCTTAAACCGCCGTATTCATCCTGAACGACCGCCATATGCGTTCTGCTTTTCAGAAAATGAATGAGCAGAGTCAGGCAATTTGTGTGTTCTGTGAATGCAGACATGGGTCTTCTTATTTGTAAAAGGGATTCTTTTTCATTTTCCTGTATTTTTTTTAATCGTAATTCGTTCACCAATATATAACCCGTTATATTTTCTTTATCGCCTGAATACACCGGAACTCTGCTGTGGGCGATATCTTCTGTTCGATCGGATGCATCGCGAACGCTCAGATTTTCAGGCAATGAAAAGATAACCCGTCTTGGCGTCATGACATTTTCAACCGGTGTTTCTTCCAGGGCTATAATATTTTTTACCATCTGGCTTTCTTCCTTCGAAATTTCCCCTTCCCTTGCACCCAGATGAACCAAAGCAAGAATTTCATCCTCCGTGATCGTTTTACCCTTCTCTTTCATGCGAATAAACATATGTGCAAGCTTACCCTGTGTTTCCTGTGTTTTTGCAGATTCGAGCGTTCCCATGCGTGTGGAATACAACACACTTTCAAAAAGTGAACAACAGGCAGAAATAAATACGGTTGAAAACACAATAATAAGTAGCACTGTCATAAAGAACCTCCCGCTGATGTGGAATGTAATATACTCCCCGTTACATTATCGAAAACAGGGGATCGAATGCTGAACACTTCCCTGACTGAAATTAACCGGGCATTGCGATTAAATACGTCCCGATCCGGTGCCAAAAGGATCACGATCATACATATAAAACCGAACCATAAACAAAACATATCCCTTGTCATTCACCTCATTGTTTTCATCATAAAACAGGCCGGTATCATTCCGTCCTTTTTTCCAGTTGGATGGTAAGAGGATTAATCCTCCATATATCCTCGGCATATTCCTTAATTGTCCGGTCACTCGAGAATTTACCGATATGGCAAGTATTCGCTATCGACATTTCCGTCCACTGTTCTCTATTCCTGTAGCTTTCCTGCAAATAATACAGCCCCTGGCATATAATCCGGTAGTTGATCTGCCATTGATATATAATACACCCGCTTCACAACCCTGTAATGATTGCACATCTGACGACAGTAGTTTAGTCGTAGACGGTGATAGTTTACCTAATAACGGATTTGGATTTTTAGTAGTCTGTTGCATATACCGGTCGAGCTCCATTTTAATAGTATCAGTCTCCCCAGCGTGCACGGAATCCACGTACATCTATGTGTACAAACGGGCCATGATTGTTCGTTTTTTTATAACGACCCAATCCACCGATAAATCGTTCATAAAAAGATTTTCCGTACAGATCATCTATGATATCATACATTATTTTTGCATCTTTCCAGTTGTGTTGGCCATCCTTGTTCAAATCATCCATTGTTCCGTCAACCGGATGTTCATCGATATAAATATCCGCAGCTCCTCCATAAACATGCCGGCTGTATTTCACATTACCGATTGCTTTATTATAGAATGGTGTTCGATAACCGCTCATGATTACAAAACTCCGGCATTCATATCCTCGTATATTCATTTCCTGGAGGATAAGCTCCAGCTTGAGTAGGAGTTTCTCCCTTATAACAACATACTTAGGGTAACCGCCCTGCTGTTTGCATAGGAATTGTTTTAAATGGAAATGCGGTGTCAGCAGCGTTTCTTCATTCTGTTCCGTTACTTCGATAAATCCACGTGGCGGATCATAGATCGGCAGATTTCTAAGAGCGATCTGCGGATAGTGTCCAATCCGGTATCCATTTAAATATCCATTGGTTACCTTCTCCGCAGGAATGAGGACAACGATATTGAACCGCATGGTATCGGGGATATCCGTTCTGAATACATTGATCCTGTATATACCGGATTGAACCGGGGCTCTGAATACCCAGTCATTCTTTTTTTCTTTCTGAATTTTAATATGTTCTGAATACAACATGAAATCGACATCTTCAAAATCTCTGGACGGTCGCAGTTTTGATTGTTCATTTGGTAATAAAAAAACCGAATTGATTTTATACCTGGAAACCTCATCCATGAAACGGAATCCAAATGTACATGTCGTTTCTGTTTGAGGTTCCGGAGAGGAAGCAGGAGCCAGGTTGAAAAGTGCTGATATGCAGAAAACCATATACCGAAATCTATACATAATTACTATCATTCCTCCAGCCCCGGTGCTCTCTCAGAAAGGGCTTCTTTCAGATTTTGGTCACGGCCATATATATCCGGACGAACATTCAGTTTGTTTTCATCATCTGTCCAGGCCGTCATATAAACGATATGAATCGGTACCGGTTTATTTAAAGAAACCATATACGATGTTTTATGGTTTAAAATTTTATCAATATCAGCTATTTGCCACTCTTTGTCCCGTTCAAGTAGCAAGCGGGTTAATTCTTTCCAGTCTTTAATGCGTATGCATCCTGAGCTGAAGGTCCGGACATTCTCATTGAACAGATCCTTTGCCGGGGAATCATGTAAATATACATTATATTTATTCGGGAACATAAACTTTACTTTGCCCAATGCATTAAGCGGACCGGGATCCTGCCGTAAACGGTAATTATAATTATTAATATTCACCCTATCCCATCTAATGCTATCCGGATTCAAAAAACGACTGTCACTGCCCCAACCGTCCAAAATGCGGATTCCCTGGTCCTTAAGGTAGGATTTACTTTTTTTTATCCGTGGGAGAATGTCATTCAAGGCAATATTTCTCGGGACCTCCCAGTAAGGATTAAAAACCAGGTAAGATAAATGATCACTGAATACCGGCGTTTTACGGTACGCTTTGCCGACCACCGCCTGTGTAGAAAATACCAGACGATCGGTTTCAATTAAATCCAGTTCAAAATTTGCAATATTAACCAGCATGAAGTAGTCTCCCAGATCCTCAGGAAGCCAGCGCCAGCGCTCCATATTGATCCTTAAAAGACTCATGCGGGATTCCAGTGAAATATTGAGCTGAGACTGGGTCAGTGCGTTCAATCGTCCGTCTGTTAGAAGCCCGTGCCTCTTCTGAAACGATTTAATTGCTGCTTCGAGGTAAGAATCATAGATACCGGAATCAGTTGGAGATTCTTTATTCAAGTCACCCAATATATGAAGTTTTTTCCGTAGTAATTTCAGTCCGGAATGGGAATCACCAGGTTTCAGGGTATCTGTCAGGACAGTGGTCTGATAATTACTGGTATCTGTGTTTTTATACTGGATTAACTTTTTTCTCAAAAGCCTGTACTGTTCGTGCCGTGGAAGCAGTGAATCAAGAATATCGCGGATATTTCCGGAATCGAGTGCTTTCTGAAGCATTTCAGCAATATCAGCTTCACGCCGGTAAGCCGACCAATCCGGTTCCAGGGTCTCCGGATTGATGCGTCCTCCCAGGAAATGGGCCGCTATAGTCAAAAAGGCATCGGTCAGCAATAAATCCAGATCTGCTGCACACAAGCAGGTTCCGGCGGTATCCTTCGGTGAAGCATATTTTTCTAGAAGCGTCCTGATTTCCCGGCTATGATAATCACTTGGACGAAATCCCTCTGTACCGATGCCCTCAATAAAGGCCACCAGACTGTCTCCAATCGGCCGCATTCCAAACTCATTAAACCAGCACGGCATATATGCTCTGTGATCATAAATGGCCGGCAGAACAATCGTTGATTGAATTTTTGAATCCAATATGAGGATCGTATGTTTTTGCGCTATCCCCTCAACGCGGAGACGTAACTCGTTCTGCATACTGTTGATGTTGAGTCGCGTTTGCGTGCCATTACCCTCAATGCTTCCACTGCAGCGGTATCCCATCAGAGAAATAATGCAAATGACCAGGACCAACAGATGGGTTCGTCCCGAACGTAATTCATTTTTCAATGTTTATTACTCATTTTGATGAAAAAGCGCGCCTGTTTCCGTTACACGGGTCAGTAATTTTGACACAGCATGTTTTAGTTTATGAATAGACTCATCACATTCCGTGATCATGATGCCTTTATCTTTACCCGCATACTTTTTGAGAATATTCAACTCATCTTTTAGATTATAATAGTGGGACTGAATTGTCTTTAGCTGATAAACATTCTTTTCATTCAGATCAGGAAAGCCCTGTAAGGAGGCTTCGATTACATTAATTTTTTTATGTATTTGTTTTAAAAGCAAATCGAAGTTCTTAATCTTCGTTTCATACCCATGCATCATTTTTCACCTTTTTTTATCTGGTCCCAGTAGATCGTTCACTTCTGTTTACAATCTATGACCTGTCCGTTTCGGCTGACAGGTCAAAAATGGTTTTACCGAATATAATCTGATGAATGCCTTTTTTGTAATAATTTTCAATGGAGCTC
Source organism: uncultured Calditrichota bacterium (assembly GCA_964410215.1). Taxonomy (GTDB): domain Bacteria; phylum Calditrichota; class Calditrichia; order Calditrichales; family CAYPHA01; genus CAYPHA01. Next base: position 24,974 of record CAYPHA010000058.1, read on the forward strand.
AGACTTGTATAATTCTGACTTTCAAAAAATTTTCGTAACACTTCATGTTTTTCATCCGATGGCAACCTCATCAGGATCTGGATTCCTTCCATTCTTTTTATTTCAGATTCTACAAATCGAAGGAGTATCTCCATGAGACTGTTATCAGGTAAAAGTGGCGAGATCCATATCCTGTGGATAGAGAAAGTGCCATCAGATACGGGATCCTTGCTGTAAATAGCGAATCCGGCAATATTTTCTTCCAGAGATCGGGCCACGACCACTTCAATGGAACTGTTGTTTTCAAAGAGCAGGCGGTCGATCTTACCTATATCCTGTGATATCTCCTCCAGGGACATATCCTCACTTTGCTGAAGTAATTTGTAAATGGCGGTCCGATCTTCCGGTTTCAGAGAATCAATCTTGATCATAAAATCTTTCATTTTTTTTCTTTCCCTGAATTTTACAGGAAACACAGAACCGGGTTGTCGGTACCGCAAGTAAGCGTTCTTCGCTAATTTCGGTCCCACAGATATAGCAACTCCCGTATGTCTTAAGCTCTATTCTCTCCAGAGCCTGATCGATTTCCTGCAAGTATTTGTCTTCGCGTTCCAGAATTAAAAAAGCGTCCTCCAGGTTACCGGTATCAGATCCCTCATCAGCCATGCTTGATGGATATTTTGAAAGCTCACCATCATTAAATGAGTCATCATTCAACGCAAGCCAATGCCTCGTCCGTTCATGTAGAATTCGTTCCCGCTTATGAATGAGAATTTCTTTATATCTGTTCAGCTCGCTTTGCTCCATGTTTATACCCTGCCCCATTATTAGACCTGGAAGATCTTCTTCAATTGATGTGCCAGAATACTAATAACCAGCTAAGATATTGATAATAGTGAAGTAACAAAGTAAAGGACAAATGAAAATAAACGTAAAAATTCTCAATCTGAAAAAATGGATACATCGGAATAGAAAAATATTATCAAATTGACAAAATCAACTGAACAGATGGAGAAGGAAGTTTTATTTCAAGCATCCTCGATATGATATTCTTTAATTTTACGGTAGAGTGTTGCCAGCCCTATCTGGAGGGTCATCGCCGTTTTGTTTTTATCATATTGATGATATATCAACGTTTTCAATATGGCCTCTTTTTCAATATCTGCCAGTGAATAACCCATTTCAATATCTATCTTCGGAGAATATTTTGTAATGAGTGCCGGGAAATGATCCATATTCAACAGAGATGTATTGGATAACACAACGGCTCTTTCTACCATGTTTTCCAATTCTCTAATATTCCCGCTCCAGGGATGATTATACATGGCTTTGATCACCTTTTCATCCATTCCCTCTACGGATTTATTATTGATCTGGTTGTATTTACTGATAAAATATTGGGCTAAGGTCGGTATATCATCAGTCCGTTCCCTGAGAGGAGGCAGTTCGAGAGATATGACATTCAGGCGGTAAAAAAGATCTTCTCTGAAACGATCCTGGCGGACCATTTCTTCCAGATTGGCATTAGTCGCTGTAATAAGCCTCAGATTCACTTTATGCGTTTTTGTGCCCCCTAACCGTTCAAATTCACCATTTTGTAAAACCCGCAGCAACTTAACCTGCATCGAACGCGGAAGTTCACTGATTTCATCAAGGAAAAGGGTTCCTTCATGAGCCAGCTCAATTTTACCTTTTTTCTGATTCGCAGCTCCGGTAAAGGCGCCTTTTTCATAACCGAAAAGTTCTGATTCCAGCAAATTGTCCGGGATAGCCCCGCAGTTGATTTTTATAAAAGCATGCCCATGTCGTGTACTGTAATATTCAATGGCGTTCGCAATAATTTCTTTACCCGTACCACTTTCCCCCATAATTAAAATGGTGCTTTGTGATGGTGAAACCTGTTTAACAAAATCCACGACCTGCCGGAATTTTGGACTATTTCCAATCAGGATCGGTTTTTCGGAATTACGTCTTAACTCTTCTCTTAGCCTCTCATTCTCGCGTTTCAATACGATGTTTTCAGAAATTCGCGTTACTAACCGTTTAAGATCGTTAATGCGAATTGGCTTTTGCATGTATTCGTAAACACCTCCGCGAAAAGCCTTGATCGCTGATTCGATTGTGCCAAATGCCGTTACCATAATAATGGAAACTAAAGGATGATGTTCATGTAAATAATTAATGATTTCCAATCCGCTTCCATCTTTCAATTTGAGATCGGTCACCACGATATCGGGCAGATTATCTTTCATCTCGTTTAATGCTGCATTTCTCGAAGAAGCCGTCATGATTTCCCAGGTATTCTCCTTTTCCAATCCCAAACGCATTGCATCCAGTGCATCCAGATCATCATCGATGATTAAGATCTTTATTTTATTCATGGTGTAAAATCTCCACGGCCGTATATAATTTATAATATATATAAACTTATATATTATAATGACTTATAAATTTAATCCATCAGGATAGCAGGGGAAGACTGATAGTAAATCGTGTACCGGTTCCCTTTTTCGAAGTACAGTAAATACGTCCATTTTGTCCCCGGATAATTTCTCTTACAATAAACAAACCAAGCCCCGTTCCCGCAGTCCTTGTACTGAAGTAGGGTTTGTACATATTTCTTCGCACATCTTCTTCCATCCCGCAGCCATTATCGATGATACTGATTAAAAAGCGTTTTTTCGTCGCTCTTGCTTCGATTTGGATGAGGCCGTTTGAAGTTATTGATTCGAAAGCATTTTGGATCACATTTTCCAACGCACGCTGCAGTTGAATCCAATCCGCATTGACCATGATTTTATCAGCGTTCATCCTGATTTGGATAGTTATCCCGGATGAGGTGTATTTCAATTTTATATCCAAAAGATAGTCGGAAAGGTATTTTGTAATATCAATTCTCTGCAGACTCGGCTCCGTTAATCTTGAATAACACAAATAGTCGTCAAGATTATTCTTTAAAAGACCAAGCTGTCTTTGAATCTTTATAAGAATTTCCTCATAATTTGTTTTTAATGACTGATCTTCAACCAGAAATTGTTCCAATACATCGATATTTAAACTGATGGTGTTAATCGGATTCCGGATATCGTGCATAACGGTGCCGGCAAGACGCGCGACAGAACTAAGCTGATTAATCCTGTCCATTTGTTTACGAATCGTTTCTTCTTTCGTAAAATCCGTAAAGCTAAGTACATACTGGATGTCATTTTCCTCTGCATTTTTTATTCTACCTATTGCGAGGATAACAGGCAGTTCATTTCCGGTTTTCAGCTGGATGCTGAGTTTCATCCTGGTTATCCATCGGTTGCTGTTTGCCATTTTATCCAGAAACTGTGCCTGTGAGCTGAAAGTAAACAGGTTTAATATGCTTCGTTTTAATATGTCTGCAGGTTTATAGCCCGTTAAACGGGTGGCCATTGGATTCCAAAATTCAACCTGGTAGCGGGCATCGCATCCAGCCATCCCAACCGGCGCGTTTTTAATAAGTTGATACATTGCGTTCAGATCCGTTTGCAGATCATTTTTAACCACTTTTAACTTTTGTATTAAATGCTGGTATTCTGTTTCACGTTTTAAGAAAAACTGATCTTTTTCAATGCAATAGTGCCTGATTAGAGTATCAAAAAATGCTCTCAGTTGAATCGCAGAAGCCCGTTTATCATTACTTATATATTTTTCAGCGAACTTGTCTAACGCTGTGCAACAGGCAAGAATGGCATCGATCACCTGATCCAGTCCCATATTGAAATCAAAATACATTTTCGTTAAATCCGGCTTATTAATACCATTTTCCTGTGAATTTAAATACCGGACGAGGCTGTCAATCACCTTTGAAAAAAATGCCATATAGGCATTACTCGCCTGTCCCTCCCGGAATTGGAGGTCCAAAAACCGATTCGATTCTGATATCAAATCTTCCCGGTTTGTTTCTATCAGTTTTACCAGGTAACCCATTGTGAATTCGCTTAAATCCCAATTTTTAGTATAATTTATAAAAGCAGATTTAAATGTAAAGCAGTCAATGTATAATTAGACATTTTTATTGACCGCTCCATAATAATATATTTTAAAACTCTTAATATTTTCTGCTTTTAAATAAAAAGCAAATTAAGTAATTTCATCCGCTTTTTAGCTGAACGACCGACACATATTTAATACCGTTAAACAACTATATATCGCGTTTAAGAAGGAAGTCAGAAAATGAAAATCGCTATCATTTACAACAAGGATGTTTCCAGGGTTATCAATGTATTCGGCATGCAGAACAAGGAAATCTATAATCCGGAAACCGTAAAACTGGTTGCGCGGTGTCTTGAAGAAGGTGGGCATAATGTAGCGGTTATCGACGGCGATATGCATGTGATCGAACGCCTCCAGAATTTCATGCCCCGGGTACTCGAAGGCGAAAAAATGGGAATGGTTTTTAATATGGCGTATGGTATTCAGGGAGAGAGCCGCTATACCCATATTCCTTCCATGCTGGAAATGCTCGGTATCCCCTATGTGGGTTCCTCGCCGAGCGGTCATGCCCTGGCTTTGGATAAAGTGATTACAAAAATAATCCTCCAAAAACATCATATTCCCACTCCTCATTTCCGGGTTTTTTCGCGCAGTGATGAGGATTTTTCAGCCATCCAATTTCCCGTTATTGTGAAGCCCAAGATGGAATCGGTATCTTTTGGTCTTCGCGTCGTTCATTGTACAGAGGAACTTCGGGAGGCTGTTGCGTACATTGTTTCGGAATTTCAGCAGCCGGCCCTGGTGGAACAGTTTATTCGCGGACGGGAATTCGCCATTGGACTATTGGGAAACAATCCGATTGAGGTTTTTCCTATACTTGAAATTGACCTGGAAGGCGATCCGGATGCCATACAGAC
>CAYPHA010000059.1:0-29663 GCA_964410215.1 uncultured Calditrichota bacterium
GCTGACCGAATGCCAGTCACGTTTGATCAGCGTCTCCCCGCAGGAGGGGCAAAACGTGGTCTGGGCCTCCGGATCATGTATATTGCCCACATAACAATAATGGAGCCCTTCCTCCATGGCGATGTCACGGGCCGTTTTTAAGGTCTGTGCCGGGGTGGACGGTTTGTCATTCATGCGGAAGTCCGGATGAAAGGCCGTGAAATGTAATGGTACAGACGGCCCCAGCTCCCTGACAATCCAGCGGCACATCTCGCGAATTTCGACGGGATCATCGTTCTCACCGGGGATGAGCAGGGTGGTGATCTCCAGCCACACTGAAGTTTCGTGCCTGATCCAGATGAGCGTATCCAGCACGTCAGCCAGGTGGGCGGACGTCAATTTATGATAAAACCGGTCCGTAAACGCTTTGAGATCCACGTTGGCGGCATCGATACATTCATACACCTCCTTACGCGCTTCCCGGTCGATATAGCCGTTGGTGACCATGACGGTTTTGATGTTCTCCTCCCGGGCCCGGCGAGAGATATCGATGACGTATTCCCCGAAAATTGTGGGATCGTTATAAGTGAAAGCGATCGACGGCGTTTTATAACGAACCGCCAGCTGGACGACCTGCTCCGGTGTGGCCGTCTGTGAAGAAACCTGGTCCAGCTTTGCTTTACTCATGGACCAGTTCTGACAGAATTTACAGCCCAGGTTACACCCCGCCGTTCCAAAACTCAGGATGGTCGATCCGGGATAAAAATGGTGTAATGGTTTCTTTTCAATGGGGTCGATGCCGAAGCCGGTGGGATGGCCGTAAGCGATGCTGTAAAGCATGCCATCCATGTTTTTACGAACGTAGCAGAAACCCGCCTGTCCGGGGCCTATCCGGCAATAACGCGGGCATAACGTGCATCTGATTTTACCGTCCTGATCAGTATGCCACCACCGGGCGAGATGACCCGTGCGTTTTTCCGTTTCCATTTTACTGATCCTAACTGATTTATTTTAATTGGATTAGCACTTCCCGTGTTTTTTTCTAATATACTTAATCGAAAAAATAATATCCATTTTAGACGAAAAAAACTCAATACCGGTGAAGTGAAGCCGACAATTAGTTCTGTACACGGAAGTGAAGAACCAGGAACGGGAAAGAAATAATTTATGTCGAAGTCAAAGGATATGATGCCGTCACCCCATACTTCTGAAGAGGAGTATAAAAAACTGATGGAATTGCTGAGGGCACGCATTAATGTGCTGAATGCCTCCGTATTCCTTTTGGAGGATAACCTTGCTGACACGGATTATAAAACGAATTGTTATATAAAAAGAATTAACTCGGAACTGGAACGTATTCGCTCACTGATTATCAATGTACCGGAGTTCCATTAATGATTTCTGCGCTTGTTGGAATGACTGGAAATGGAAATGGATTTTAATGATATCAACATACTTCTCATAGAGGATGAACCGGAAGTCCGTGAAAGCTATATGGATATGCTGGACCTCCTCGGTTTTCAGGCGGATTGTGCTGAAAACGGTAAAGCCGGACTGGAAAAACTGCGTCAGAAGGATTACAACATCATCCTGACCGACCTCAATATGCCCGTAATGGACGGTATGGAAACCCTGAAGCGGGCGAAAAAACTGAAGCCGCTCGTCGAGGTGATCGTCATTACCGGTTTTGCCACAATCGAGAATGCCATCAGCGCCATGAAAGAAGGCGCTTTTGATTATATTATGAAACCGGTATCACTGGAACATGTTAAAATTGTGCTGAGCCGCTGCGTGCACCAGATCCGTTCCAGCCGTGAAAATAAAATGCTCAAGGATACCAACGCCCGCCTCAGTGAACTGAATGAGCTGAAAAACAAGTTTATTACGATTACCAACCATGAGCTGCGAACCCCTCTGGCGGTATTGAAGGGCTATTTCGACCTCGTCGATATGTACGTGGAAGAATCCAATAATGAGGAGTTGGGTGAATATGTGAGTATCATTTCCAATACGCTGGATGAAATGATTGAGATGGTTGAAAGTATGCACGACCTTTCCGGCTTTTATAAAGCGATGAAGAATTTTGAGAACCGGCAAGTGGATGTTAACGACGTGCTGCAGAGTGTCCATAAAGATCTGAAGCTCCTTTTTGAGAATCGTCAGATTAATTTTACGGTTGTTCCTGACAAGCGGCCGGTCCCGGTCATGGCGGATACCGTTTTACTGAAACGTGCTATCCGGGAGCTGGCCCAGAATGCCCTCAAATTTACCAATGAGGGAGGGACGGTCGATATACGTGTAAAATCCATTCCGATGGAAAAAAAGGTTTATGTAATGGTGCAGGATACCGGGATCGGTATTCCGACGGATAAAATGGAACTGATATTTGAGCCGTTTTATGAAGTACAGGACGTGATGCATCATACGACATCCAAGACGGAATTCATGGGCGGCGGAATCGGGGTCGGTCTCTCCCTGGCGAAAGAGATTCTCGGAACCTGTAATGGTGAGATTGCAGTGGAAAGCGCACCGGGAAAAGGAAGTTTGTTTACCGTTATGCTACCCTTATATATGAACGGTCAGGAATCCGCATAGTAAGAACGACACCCCTAAACAAATGACAGGGTCCTGCATCCGGCATGCGGGTCCCTGTCTGCGTTTCAGAAGGATGTCAGGTCCTTGAACATGGCGTACCGCTCTTCAAGTCTTTCCGGTGTGAGTTGAATAAGTTTCTTAAAACTGAAATCTTCAACGGTGAAGGACGCGATCGTGCTGCCGGCGATGATGGCCTTCCGCAGCGTGCTGTCTTCCAGATTGCCTTCACGGGCGATATATCCCAGAAATCCGCCGGCAAAACTGTCGCCGGCACCGGTTGGATCGATGACTTTGGCGAGCGGATAGGCCGGTGCAAAAAAGAAGCGGTCGTTATGATACAACAGGGCACCGTGCTGCCCTTTTTTAACGACCAGTGCCTGAGGCCCCCAGGATGCAATTTCCCTGATAGCCAGAATCAGATTGGGGATTCCGGAAAGCTCCATTGTTTCCTCATCATTGAGTATGAGGATATTCGTACGTTTGATGACCTCTTTTAACCGGGCCAGCTTACCGCTTATCCAGAAATTCATCGTATCGAGAACGACCAGCCCGGGTTTGCGGATCTGGTCCAGCACTTTTAACTGCAGATCCGGATCAATATTGGCCAGGAATATATATTCCAGGTCCTGGTACTGTCTGGGTATAACCGGTTGAAAATTCTCAAAAACGTTCAGGAATGTAAACAGGGTATCCCTTTTGTTCAGGTCCACGTGATATCTTCCGCCCCATCGAAAAGTTTCACCACTATCCACGTACAATCCGTCGAAATTAACCGCCCGCTTTTTAAGGAATGAGAGATGGCTGGCATCGAAATCGGAACCGACGACACCGACCACGTTGACGGGGCAGTAGAAGCTGGCCGCGGCGCTGAAATATAGGGCGGAACCGCCCGGTGAATCGTCCACTTTTCCGTAGCTTGTTTCCACGCTGTCCAGGGCAATGGAACCTACAACAAGTATGCTCATGATAACTCCTGTTCTCTACATGCGTTCCGGTGCCGATATGCCGAGCAGGTTCAGGCCATTGGCAATGATCGTCCGTGTCGCCCGTATCAGCGCGATCCGGGCATGTGATAGTTTTAAGTCTTCCGTTATAACGCGTCGTTCGGTATAGAATTTATGAAACAGATTCGCGAGTTCGTAGAGATAATTGACCAGGCGATGGGGTTCGAAAAAGCGTGCGCTGTTTTCAACCGTTGACGGAAAATCGACCAGATGTTTGATCAGGTTCAGTTCTTCCTGGCTCTGCAGCAGTTCAAGATCGGCATCGCTATCCACATCGATGCCGCGTTCCGGCGCCAGGGCAATGATGCTGCAAATCCGGGCATGGGCATATTGAATATAAAATACCGGGTTTTCATCAGACTGGGTCCGGGCAAGGGCCAGGTCGAAATTCAGATGGGAGTTCATGTGGCGCATCAGGAAAAAATAGCGTGTCACATCCACACCGACATCATCCATCAGCTCATCGAGTGTGACGAAATTGGCCTTGCGGGTGGACATTTTAACCTTTTCACCGCCCTCGGTCAGGGTGACGAACTGGTGGATCAGTACATGAATTTTAGAAACGTCATATCCCAGCGCTTTCACGCCGGCCAGCACATCGGGATAGGTGGCGATGTGATCGGCCCCGAAGATATCGATGACCATGTCAAAACCGCGGCGCATTTTCTCCACATGGTAGGCGGTATCGGGAAGCCGGTAGGTCGGCTCACCGCTGCTTTTCACGATGACCCGGTCCTGCTCAAATCCAAGTTGGCTGGTTCGGAACCAGACGGCGCCGTCCCGGTCTTCCACCAGGCCTTTTTCACGAAGTCCCTCGATCGTCTGTTCAATTTTTCCCTCTTCGTAGAGGGTTTTTTCGTTATAGAAGACATCAAATTCGAAGCCAAGCCGTTTAATCGTCGCGCGGATCTGTTCGAAGATCATCGCTTCGGCTTTTTCCTTGAAATAGTCGGTATCTTTATGGTTTTTATACACATCCCCTTCGGCTTCCTGAATGGAGCGGGCGATATCGATGATATATTCGCCCTGGTAATGATCCTCGGGGAATTCGACGGGTTCACCTAAAAGCTGCAGGTAACGGAGGCGGGCGGAGTTGCCCAGCATACGCATCTGCCGGCCCGCATCATTGTAATAATACTCCCGGGTAACCGCGTATCCGACCGCTTCCATCAGGCGGGCAATCGTGTCACCGAGAACCGCACCGCGACCATGTCCGATCGTCAGGGGGCCGGTGGGGTTGGCGCTGACGAATTCGATCTGCACTTTATGGCCTTCCCCGACCCTGGAACGGCCGTAGGAGGAGCCGGTTGAAAGTATGCGCTGTAATTCTTCAAACAGTGGTCTGTTGGAAATGAAAAAATTGATGAAACCCGGTCCGGCGATTTCGATTTTCGATATATAGCGGGTATCATCGGGAAAAAAATCGATGATGTCCTGTGCAATTTGCCGGGGGGCTTTTTTCAGGGATCCGGCAAGCTGCATAGCCAGGTTGGAGGAGAAATCACCGAATTCTTCTTCTTTCGGTTTTTGCAGGCTGACCTCCAGGTCGCCGATACCCTTATCCTGAAGAAAGGCTTCTAATTGTGTGGTTATATATTGTTCGATTGTCATGCTTCCTGTTCCGTAATGAATTCAATGGGGGCATCGGCCCAGAGCCGCTCAATGGCGTAATATTCCCGGGCGTCGCGTTGAAAAATATGGACAACGACATCGATGTAATCGAGCAGCACCCAGGTCAGGTGCTGATATCCTTCCTTATGGTAAACCGGGACGTCTTCATCCTTGAGTTCTTTTTCAATGTGATCGGCGATGGCCTTCACATGAACATCGGAATTTCCGGAAATGATGACAAAATAGTCACCGATTCCTGTCAGCTCAGCAATGTCCATGGTTACAATCTGCTGACCTTTTTTGTCCAGGCCAAGTTCGACAATGCGGTTCATCAGGTCAGTTGAGGTCAATCATTGCTCCTTTCATCGCGTCATGGCTGTATTTTTTACACAGGAGAGGGATACACATGGTATTACTGTCGGTCTTTAAATATCTCTAATGAAGCGTAATCTTTACCGATGATGATGGTGATGTCGGCAATAGGTGACGGATTTTCATAGGTTTCGACGCGGCTGTAATCCACTCCCATCGCGTCTCCCAGTTTTCGTGCCTGGTCGATTTGTCCAATCTGGTCAACAAGGCGGGTCTGTTCCACATCCCACTTCGGTTTACCACCTTCGATGTAATTACCCATGTTGACGACATCGTAATTGGCTTCACGCAGTTTATCGGCCAGAAATTTGGCAATACCCGATTCGCCGCAGCCATTGAGGACTTCGACCTGGATCATTTCCGGAATCGGAGTCCGGTATTCGGCTGCCGGTTCGGGTTCCTCTTCAACGGGGAACTGCCGTGTGTCGTTCTCTTCAGCCAGTATTTCGCTGTCATCAGATTCCGGCCAGAGCGATGTCAGCAATGGGTAGAGATAGGCGGTTCCTGCGTAAATAATTCCTGCCAGCACAATCAATAAAATAAAATTACGGAATAGCTTCGAAAATGACGTTTTTTTCTTGGGGTAGGCAGGATAGGAGACCGTAGAGCGTTTCTTTTTCTGAATCGTCTGTGTGTTGTATCGTCTGCGATGTCTCAAAGTCTGGTGCAATCTCCCTGCAAATTTTCAAAAAAATAACCGGGCGGTTGGTGCTCCGCCCGGTTACTGACGTTCTCTCATCATTTTTTAATCAAAACGGTTGTAGCGCATCCTGCTCTCATACGGGCTGTAATAATAGTAAGGGCTGGATTCGATGCGCAGCATTAAATTGGTCTTTTCACTGACCTTATAGTTCAGTTCGGCACCGCCGAAAAACATAGGCTCATTCAGCCCGCTGTTCTCTCCGAAAGTGTGATACGGACTGCTCATGATACCGAGACGTGTTTTCAGAAACAGTTTTTCCGACAGTTTGAAATCAATGGCATTCATGTAGGTATTCATAAGCATGCTGTTACCGCCGCCACCGGAAAAACCCATGGAAAAGGAATGACGCATCTGCATGCGGGAAGGATCGAAAATGCCCATCAGGAAATTGTTGGCCGGCTGGGATATGGATTCCGAAATATCCGGTTTGACCAGGTCGCGCTTCAACTGACTGAATGCGGTTGATGGCAGTACAAATAAAAGGCTGAGAAAAACGACGCTTATGGTTTTTTTCATAGTAATAATCCCCTGACTGATTGGCTAAAGTTATTAATTCATCGGCTTCAAATCAATACTTGATATATATTAACGATCTTGTGAGCCAATGGGTTCCTGATTTCTTTTCAGGATACAGTTATCAATCAGACGGGCCTTGCCGAAATGAACGGCCAGGGCGATCAGAATATCTCCCTTTTCCGAAAAGGATGGGGTCAGATCAACCGTATTGACAATTTCAATATAATCGATCCTGCCGGATGATTCGGAAGTGATCATGGCTTCCATTTTCGATCTGATATCATCGAAATCACGGTTCCCGTTCTCGAACGCCGAACGGGCCATCCGGAGGCTTTTATACAAAACGGGCGCTTCCTGCCGTTCCCGGGGTGTCAGGTATTTATTGCGGGAACTCATGGCCAGTCCGTCGGCCTCTCTTATGGTTGGTGCCGTAATAATACCGACATCCATGTTGAGATCTTCGGTCATCCGCCGGATTATAATTGATTGCTGGGCATCTTTCTGTCCGAAAACAGCCACATCCGGCCGGACAATATTGAAGAGTTTAAGCACGATGGTGGTTACCCCTCTGAAATGAACGGGGCGTGAGATGCCGCAGAGGCGTTCGGAAAGTTCTTCGACCTTCACGAAGGTTTTATGTTCAGCCGGGTACATCTCTTCAACGGAAGGATAGAAAATACAGGCGGTTCCCTCCTGTTCGCAATGCAGATGGTCCCGCTCAAAATCTCTCGGATAGCGTTCCAGGTCTTCACCAGGTGCAAACTGTGTGGGATTTACAAAGATACTCACTACCACCCGGTCACTCTGTTTCCGGGCTTCGCGGATCAGGCTGAGGTGCCCTTCGTGGAGATACCCCATGGTCGGGACAAGTCCAATGGAATAACCGACTTGGCGTGTTTCAAGGGACCAGGCGCGCATGCCGGAAATGGAATCAATAACTTTCATCGTCATTGGGGAAACGGTGGTTTTTTACGTCTTCGATATATTCCAGGAACGCTTCGCGCATGGTTCGTCCCAGTTCCGCGTACCGGCGTACGAATTTCGGTTTGAATTTGGTGTATAATCCCAGCATATCGTGGCTGACCAGTACCTGTCCGTCACAACCGGGGCCGGCGCCGATGCCGATGGTGGGGATATCGATGGAAGCCGATATGTTTTTAGCCAGATCGGAAGGGATTTTTTCAAGAACGATCGAAAAAACACCGGCTTCCTGCAGGAGGCGTGCGTCACGCAAAAGAATTTCTGCCGCGTCTTCTTCCTTGCCGCGGAGGCCGTATCCGCCGAACTGGTGTATCGATTGCGGTGTCAGTCCCAGGTGACCCATAACCGGTATGCCATAGGCCACCAGCTTTTCCACGAGGGGGGCGACGATTTTTCCGCCTTCGATTTTCACGGCTTCGGCCCCGCCCTCTTTGAGAAAACGCCCGGCGTTTGTGACGGCCGCCGCGGTATCCGCCTGGTAGGAGAGAAAGGGCATATCAGCCACCAGCAGGGCTCTTTTAACGCCTTTTTTAACCGATTGTGTGTACAGAAGCATTTCCTTCATGGAAACGGACAGGGTGTTTTCGTGACCGCCCATTACCATCCCGCCGGAGTCGCCGACAAGAATGATGTCAATTCCGCTTTCATCGAGAATTTCTGCCATCAAAACGTCGTAAGCGGTCAGCATGGTGATTGGTTCACCATGGGATTTCATGCGGGTTACGATAGGAACGGTAATTTTTTTGTATTCTTTGAATACAGACATGATTACATCCGGTTTAATAGTGGAACGGTGTTCCCGTGGCGAAAGCCCCCCGGCCGGGGAAACCGTCAGTTATGGTCCATCTGTTCGATAATACCGCCGCCCAGAACGCGCTCTTCATCATAAAAGACGACCGACTGGCCGGGTGTGACGGCTTCCTTCGGATTATCGAAGCGGACATGAATATTGCCGTCGCCATTGGAATAAACGGTTCCCGGGCTGCCCGTGTCATTGTAGCGGATTTTAATGTGCGCCCGCACGCCCCCGGAGGCATTCGCAATACTGACAAAGTTTACGGATGTTGCTGTCAGGCCTTCGGAAAACAGGTCCTTTTTTTCGCCGATAATCACTTCATTCTTTTTCGGATCCGTATCGATGACGTACATCGGTTTTCCGAAGCCGGTACCGATGCCCCTGCGCTGACCGATTGTAAAAAAGGGGAATCCCTTGTGGGAACCAATGACCGAGCCGGACGTATCGACCAGTTTCCCACCTTTTATCTTATCTTCAAGATCGGGGACTGCTTTTTTCAGAAAGCGGTGATAATCCTTGTCCGGTACGAAGCAGATTTCCATGCTCTCTTTCTTTTCGGCCGTCCGCAAACCGTTTTCCCGGGCAATTTCCCGCACCTGCGGCTTGGTCAGACCGCCCAGAGGAAACAGGGTACGGGCAAGGTTTTCCTGTTTGATGCCCCAGAGGGCATAGGACTGGTCTTTTTTAGGATCGGTCGCCCGCAGCAACTCATAGCGGCCGGACGTGTCATTATAGCGAATGCGGGCATAGTGCCCGGTGGCGATAAAACCGGCGCCCAGTTCCCCGGCTTTTTCGATCAGCGTTTCCCACTTGATCCTGATATTACATTGCACACAGGGATTGGGTGTCCGACCGGCGAGGTATTCGTCCACAAAATTATTGACAACGTTATCCTCAAATTCACGACTGAAATTAAGAACGTAATGCGGAATACCCAGTCTGGCACAGACCATACGGGCGTCGTTGATGGAATCCAGGGAACAGCAGCCACTTTCGTGGTTGATGTTTCCGCCGACGGTCTGGTAGTCCCATAATTTCATGGTGATACCGATACACTCATAGCCCTCCTTCTGCAGCAGCAGGGCGGCTACGGAGCTGTCCACGCCGCCACTCATGGCGACGACAACGGTTTTATTCATAGTCTTAATGTTGATTACGAAATTTTGTGATAGTGATTTCCGTTCCGGTTTCCGTGATTTTAAACGTGAGATCATCCATCAGTGCCTTAACCAGGTAGAGTCCGCGGCCGCTGTCTGCGAGAAGGTTTTCAGGGTCCAGCGGGTTTTTCAGTTGTTCCGGATTAAAACCCGGTCCTTCATCTTTTATCGTAATCGATAGTTTTTTATGATCTAAATCAAACGTGACCGTTACATTTTTTGTAATATCATCATTGTTGCCATGATGAATGGCGTTGTTTACCAGTTCGGTTAAGGAGATGGATAAATCGTCAATAGTCGACTCGTTAAATCCCGCTTCGCGGGCAATTTTTACGGATAGAGATTCCACCTTCTCCAGGTAGTCAATGCTGCTGGGGAAGGTAAATGTTTTTTTGTTTCCGGTCGACGCGTTCATTAATAATCTCCAAAATTTCGAATTTAGAGAAGTGCCTGATGAATGTCAAACGAATAGGACATTCATTTCAGGCTGTAGTTTTTATTTTGTAACTATTTTTGAACTTTTTTATTCTAAAAGAATACATAAAAGGAATGAGAAATCAAAAACTTCGAACGGAGAACCTGTGATACAGATAATAAATGCGCATTTTCCCTGGATACTGATGATGCTGATCATTTCGTTTCAATCTTCCATGTCAAATATAAAATTACCGGACCTTGGCGTTCAGTTTGTTGATAAGGTTATGCATCTAATAGTTTTCGGCATATTGGGATGGTTGATTGCCAGGGGGATGTACAAGACCAACCTGACTTTTATAAACCGGCACTTTCTTCTATTCACACTTTTAATCGGCGGGCTGTTCGGACTGGTTGATGAATGGCATCAGTCGATGGTACCCGGTCGTATGGCCGATATTACGGACTGGCTTGCCGATATGACGGGTATCATGCTGTTTGGTTTGTATTACAAGTACAAAATCAGAAAAACAGCCCGCACCTGATTGCCGCCCGTTTCTGTTTTTTACATACTTCCAGGCGGCCGGGCATGACTTCCCTAAAGACGTTGCATCAAAAGATGGAATCCTCTAAATTTACCCTTCATAAGGAGGTATGGTTGCAAATTATTCTATCGATTCTATTTCTGAGTCTTGCCGGGATTGTTGCATTTTTCATTCTGATCAATTACCTGCTGCAGCGTGTATTTCATATTCCGCATATCTCTTACGAACGCACGCCGGAGATTATGGGCTGGAAAATGAAAGATCACCGTGTCGTAACGGAACACGGAAAGCGTATCCAGCTCTGGGAGCTTAATCCCGGTTCGGAAAAACCGCCTTTGTTATTTACACACGGGTGGGCCAACGCGTCTGACTGTTTTTTCGGTATCGTACCGGTTTTCCTGGAAAACTGGAATGTTTTTCTTTTGAACACGCGTAATCATGGTGACAGCGAGGATGATAAATATGCTTCCATCCTGCAGTACCGCCGGGATATCCAGGCTGCCAGTGATTTTATTGTTAGTCAGCCTTCGGTATACAGCCGGATCTTCCTCATCGGGCACTCACTGGGCGCGGCCGCTTCACTCTATGCTGCGGCAAAAGATGAGCGGGTTGCCGGTGTCGTCAGCATCGCCTCCTTCTCCAAAATGGAAAAATTCATGTATCACTGGTTGCGTAACCACCGGTTGCCGAAGGCCCTGATCAGCGGGATGATCCGTTTTATTGAGTTCCGGGTGGGCGTATCATTTTCCGATATTTCGCCGGATCAAACGATCCAAACCTACAAAGGACCCGTGCTGATTGTTCACGGAACCCATGACCAGACGGTTCCTTTTAAAGCCCTGCAGGAATTATATAAATCCGCGGATCGCGATAATGTGGAAATTCTGAAACTGAAAGGACATTCACACAGCTCCATGCTTAATGATAAGCAGGTGGCCATCGATATCGAGCGCTTTTTACGAAAACAGCTTCAAACAACGAATATGAGTCTGGAAGATGATGAAGGATTTACAGTTTAACGTATAAAGGAACATGTGATGCGCAATGCAAAAATCGCAGGAATGGGAAAGTATCTGCCTGAACGCGTGGTGACGAATGTTGACCTTGAAAAGCTGATGGACACATCGGACGCCTGGATCCGGGAACGCACCGGGATAAGGGAAAGACGTTTTGCGAAACCCGGTGTTGAAACCCCATCCTATATGGGAGCGGAAGCTTCCAGGCAGGCCCTGGAAATGGCCGGCATGAAAATAACCGATATAGATTTTATCATATTCGCAACGCTGAGTCCGGATTTCGTGTTTCCCGGTTCAGGCTGTATCATGCAGGAACATCTGGAACATTACGGCATTGGCGCACTGGACGTTCGTAATCAGTGCAGCGGTTTTATCTACAGCCTCAGTATCGCGGATCAGTTTATAAAAACCGGCGTTTATAACAATATACTGGTGGTGGGGAGTGAAGTGCACAGTACCGGGCTGGATCTCAGCACGCGGGGCCGGGATGTGGCGGTCTTATTCGGTGACGGAGCCGGTGCGGTGGTTTTAACGGGAACGGAGGAGGAGGACAGGGGAATCCTGACCAGCCACCTCCATGCGGACGGCCGCTATGCCAAAGAATTATGGGCGGAAGATCCTGGAAGTGCCAAAGCGGAGCGCCTGAATGTGCAGATGATTGAAGACGGAACCATTTATCCCAAAATGAACGGCCGTTATGTATTTAAAAACGCCGTTGTGCGCTTCGTGGAAGTGATACACGAAGCCCTGGCTGCGACAGGTTTCAGTAAAGATGATATCGATCTTGTTATTCCGCACCAGGCTAATGACCGTATCACGGAAACCGTACAGGTTAAACTGGAACTGCCTCCGGAAAAAGTCTACAGCAATATCAGGAAATATGGGAATACGACGGCCGCTTCCATACCGATTGCCATGTGTGATGCCCGGGACGAAGGCCTGATCGGGGACGGCAGCCTGCTCTGCCTGGCAGCCTTCGGCAGCGGGTTTACCTGGGCCTCCAGCCTGATCCGCCTGTAAAGGAAATGTCACGAGCACTTTATCGGTTATATGATATGGACAGATGATGAAACCTTGAGTAAATTTTTAATAAAAGGATATGTTTTGCCTCCCAAAACCAATATCAATAATCGTAAAAAAAATACAGCGCTGCGCCGTCCTGAATGGTTGAAAGTACGTCTGGGAAATAACCGGCAGTTCACAGAGGTGCGGGAGCTGGTCAAGGATCAGCGGCTGCATACGGTGTGTGAAAGCGCCCGCTGCCCGAACCTGGGTGAGTGCTGGAGCCGCCGGACGGCGACGTTCATGATTCTGGGCGATATCTGTACCCGAAGCTGTACGTTCTGTAATATCGAAGTGCGCAAACCTGTGGAATATGACCTGGAAGAGCCGCAACGGGTTGCCGAGGCCGTTAAGCGGCTTAAACTGCGGCATGCGGTGATCACGTCCGTTGCCCGGGATGATTTGAGTGATGGCGGAGCCCGGATGTTTGCCGAAACAATCCGACAGATCCGGAAACATCAACCGGGGTGCCGTATCGAAGTGCTGATTCCCGATTTTAAAGGCGATTCCAGCGATCTGGATACCGTGCTGGAAGCACGCCCGGATATATTGAATCACAACCTGGAAACGGTAGAACGGTTGCAGAAACCGCTGCGGGTACAGGCGACCTATAAACGCTCCCTTTCCGTACTCCAACATGCAAAGGACAAAGGATTTATCACGAAATCCGGTATTATGGTCGGCGTCGGGGAGGAACGGCACGAAATATCGCAAACCCTGAAGGATCTGCGGGCTGTCGGCTGTGATATCCTGACGGTCGGTCAGTATCTGCCGCCGACGAAGCTGCATTATCCGATCCACCGCTATTACCATCCTGATGAATTTGCGGCTATTAAGGAAGAAGCCCTCGGGATGGGGTTTACACATGTAGAGTCGGGACCGCTTGTGCGCAGCTCTTACCACGCGGACGAACAGCTTCCCCCTGTAAAGGATTAAGGGAGCTTAACACCCGCTACAGGGACGCGCAAGGCATACAAGGCATTTGTCTCCGTTTCGGTTATATAAAGCGTTTTCATCTCAGCACCGGCAAATTCGAGATTTGTCGGTTTCTTACCAGGTGCCTCCAAACGCTTCCATATTTTTCCCTCGGGTGAAATGATAAAAATGCTTCCCGATCCAAAATGAGCGACATACAGGTTTCCTTGAACGTCAAAGGCGATACCGTCAGGATCGCCGCCGGGGAGTTCGATGAAGACTTCCCGGACGACGGTCTCCGGTAATCCCGTAAAACGCAGAATCCGGTTCCTGGCTGATTCGCAGACATAGAGCTGCTGATCGAGGGGCGAGAAGGCAATACCATTCGGAAAAGCCAGTGAATCGGCTACAAGTTCCAGCGTACTGCTTTTTCCTGGAAGTCGGAAGAGTCTTCCATCCTTTTTGTCGGCCCCGTAACTTTTGGGATCTGTAAAATAGAGGTTACCCTTTTTGTCAAATGCCAGGTCGTTTGGACGGTTCAGTGCGGTATTCGCAAACGAGTCGGCCAGGACTATGGTATTCCCTTCCGGCGAAATGCGTAGAATGGACGGATTGCCGTACTCACAGGCATAAATAAACCCCTCCCCGGAAACGGTGAGGCCGTTTGTCTGCTTCATGATGCTGTTGTCCCGGCTGATCAGCGTATCGGAAACGCCCTGGTGATAACGTGTGATCCAGCCGCCGTTGCAGTTCGAAAGATAGAGGTATGTGCTGCCATCCCAGGCCGGACCTTCGGGAAAGTCGAGATTTTCAGCGACTTTGTCCCATTCCGGATCCCAGTTTTGAAAAGGATTTTTTTGACCGGTGCAGGCCGGAATGACGATCATTAAAATGACTATTACAGAAAGGCGTTGCGAAACGTTCACGTGGGCCTCCGGGGAATTATGTAAGTGGTGCGTTTTTAGCGTTTGAAATGTAAAATAGACATGGATTACATACGCAGCAAGCAAAAGGCGTAATGAGAAGGCTGGGAGGCAGGCCGGCAGGGAAGAAGTGTCCCTTCTTCAGTTCAATTCGAGCTCGGTTAAAGCGTTTATCATCTGGCTCAGTTCTTCAGCCTGGGAAAAAAGTATGGTAAAAAGAAAAGCATCACCCTTCTGTTTGGCCAGTGATGCATGGTTCAGTTTCTGGTAGTACAGGTTCAGGATTTTCTTTTCGTGCATCGTGTCTATCATGTGATTCATTTTCTGTCTCCTTTTTAAAAGGATCCGGCTATATACGTAATAACCGGACCCCGTTATATGAAAATCCCCGCAGGGGAATCTGTTTGTCAAAGAACCCGGCCCGGTCCCGGAAAGACCGGGCTGGATTACTAAGATTACCTTTATTTATTTAAGATGATTTCAGCTCCCAGCGCTGGTGATTTACCGGCCGTGGCAAAACCTTTGGCAAATACGGTGTAAATATTACCGTCTGAAAGCGAAATGCCCGGCAGCTCCAGCACAACCGTATCCGTTCCCTGCAGACGTACCTGCAGATCATAGGTTGCCGCGGGAAGCGGCTCGAAACCGGAATTCTCTTTAAACGCTACGTTGCCGAAAACAACCGATCCGTCAGTTGTCGTTATATCCACAGCCGGTGCATCCGGAGAAAGATGGATAAAGCGGACATGGGCATTACCTGCATCCGGGTTCGTCAGGTCATCTTCGAAAACAACGGCCCCGATATTCGCGACTTCATCAACGGCAAAGATGGAATAATAGGCATTCGTGGCAAAATCGAGATCGGCTTCAATGGCCGTTGTCGACGTGCCTGTTACATTGACTTTAATGTTTCGCATACCGGAAGGTAAGCCCAGGTAGCCGGTGTCATTCGGGAATTCCAGGTTTGTGCCGGCTACGACATCATCGACCAGCAGATCGACGCCCGGTGCATCGGGAGAAGCGTGCACGACCTTGGCCCGTGCGCCGAAGGCCATGTCAACGTAAGCGGATCCTTCGTTGTTATCGACAAATACGCGGGCGCCAAAATCATAAGCATCCGCGGCATTTAACGTACCATTGGCAATGACGGTATAATTGGTACCGTTTTCAACGGCAATGGGTGCAAACACCACCACTTCCGCCGTCATGCCGGCCGGTGTTACGACAAACGTATAGGTTCCGGCATCCACTTCGACATAATCACTGACGTCTTTAAAGCTGCTGTTGGCAAAGACAGCCGGTCCTTCTCCATTCGTAAGACGGATATCAACGGCCGGTGCATCCGGTGAGAAATGGGCGAAGCGGACTTTTGCTTTCGAGCTGCTGGTGGTGCGGTCGTCATCGGTTACAACAGCATCGAGCATGGCCAGACGGTCGACGGCATACACCGTGTATGATTTATTCTCGTCCAGCGTAAGGTCGGCATCGATAACCACAGGTGTGTTCATACCGGCCGGCGTGACTTTAACGTTACGTGTACCGGCTGTAATTTCGGCATAACCGGAGCTTTGGATAAATGCCAGATCCGAAATGGCAACGGAACCGTCAATGGATACATCTACGGCCGGTGCGTCAAAACTGGCATGAATGACCCGGACCTGGGTCGTCGCATCCGATGTCATCGGATTGCTGTCATTCGAATCATCATCACAACCCCAGATGACAAACAGTGCAAAAAGAAATAAAACGTTGGATAAACGAAATAAGCGAGACATGGTACCTCCTGTAAATAAATGTGTTTTTGTTTAACAAACTGTCGACAATATAAGGACATGTCTATATGATGTCAACATAAAATAGATAAAAAAGTTATTTAATGTCTAGAATAAGCAGACAAGTAGTGTTTACAGGTAATTGATAATAATAAATATAGGCTGTATAATTATTTTTTTAAATTAATATAGACATAATATAGACAATATGAAAAGGGGAGATGCACATGCATATAAAGAAGCAGGATGACACTAAAAGCTCAGGATAGATGTAATATGTCTTTTATGTGGCCGTTTATTTCAATTGCGGCCGGCCGGGCGGTTTCATGAAAACAAATGCGTGGACCGCCTGTGTTAAGATGGCGGAGTGTGACGGTTACCGTTCCGTTAAGGCTTTCCAGGATATTCTGTCGGAATGATGTCCCGTCAGGGCCGAAGAGCATTCCGCCTGCGGTACGATCTGCTTTTATATCCAGCCGGTTTTTCTGATTCGCTACCGTGAGTCGAATATGATTTTCATCGGCATGGATGCTCTCGATCCTGCTGGCATTGTAGGTTGTGAATCGATATAAACGGTTTTCATGTAACAGCGCAATGAGAAAACCATTAAAGGAACCGCGTATCCATGGCACGCGGGCAACCGAGACAAAAATACTCGTGCCCGGTGATGGAAACTGGTTTGATTGCATCCATATATAACCTTCGGGAAAACGGTGCCCCCAGTCTTTTTCCAGATAGCCGCGTCCCGGATCGAACGTATACTCCCTGTCGTTGATAACCAGGGCTCCCTCGATTTCATGGTCAAAACTCAGCACCCCGTGATAGCATTGCATAAAAGGCATAAAGGCATACCACCCCATGGCGCCGGGGGAGAACAGGCTGACGGGCCATGGGCGGAGTGCGTTAAGGGTGATACTTCCCCGAATGCGTAAATCCGCCTCATCGATATCAAGTGATATGCCTTTCAGGGTGAAGCGGTTTGCCGCCATGGAAAGGTCGAATTCATTTTCGGCGATGTGTACCCTATCCCAGTCAAAACGCTGAAAATGCACCGTATGTGTTTCAGAATCCATGATCTGAACACAACCGTACGAACTGTTTTTGTCCCGGTTGAGATAGATGGCAGGTATGACGATCAGCGATTTTCCCGGATTCGACTGTACAAACCGGTAATACCAACCTTCAAAGAAATGTTCGTGGCGGGATGGTCCGTGAAATAATTCCGGCTTCCAGATAGTTCTGAGTCGTTGAAACATGGATTGATCAATATTATTTTTGAATTTGATTTATCTTATTAAAATAAAGTATATTTTACAATGAATAATAATAAGAATACGCCGGCACCCGGACTGCTGCAGATGATTAGGGCACCGTTTTTATCTTCTATTCTCTCACCGATCCTGGCCGGAAGCGCCCTGGCCTTTTACCTGTCCGGAGATTTCAACTGGTATGGATTTGCCCTTGTCCTGATAATGGGGCTTTGTTTACACAGTGCCACGAATGTTTATAATGATATTTATGATACCAAACAGGGCACGGATTCCTTTAATGTGCATCGTAATGAATTCAGTGGTGGATCCGGTATTTTGCAGAATCATCCGCATGTATTGTCCCGAATGTACCGGATCGCCCGTACAAGCCTGGTACTCGCTCTGATTGTAACTGTCTTGTTAATGCGCGTTGTCGAAGAACATTTATGGTCCCACCTCTGGGTCCTGTATCTTCTTTCAGCTTTTTTCAGCAAATATTATACAGCTGCACCGGTTAAGCTGGCATATCGTGGACTGGGTGAAGTGTCCGTATGGTTTGCTTTTGGTCCGATGGCCATCAGTATTGCTGCCGTGAGTCAGAGTGTCGATTTAGGCAGCGTGGTGGTTGCCGCCATGCCGGCGACCGGTTTAAGTACGCTGTCGATTCTTTTAATTGGGCAATTGATCGATCTGAAAGCAGACAGTACGGCCGGAAAGCGGGGCATTGCGGCACGGCTGGGAACGCGCGTTACCGCCTGGTTCTATTTCCTTGTACAAAGCCTTCTCGTTTTGGATATTGTGCTGCTCGGCCTGGTGTTTATTCAAAACGGCTGGTTCATTTTGCTGGCCCTGGTACCCTACATTCTGCTCTTTCCAGGGGCCTGGTCCATCGTCAGGAAACACCATGACAATCCTGACAAACTAAAACCCGCGGCAGGCACCAACGTAATGATACATCTGCTGTTTTCTCTTCTGTTTCTTGCCGGTTTGATATTGACAATATTGGTTGGTTAATTCCTGTCAATCCCACGATATCATGGCAAATGAGCGCATGACATAAAAATTGAAGAAGGACATGACCGTATTGGTAACGCCCCATCCGAGCAGGTGATGCATGTTTCCGATATCGCAGAGCAAAAGCATCAGAACCGCACCGATCAGTATGGCGCTGCCGTAGCTGAGATAGGTGCGAAAGAGAGAAGTAAGGTAAGAGCGGTGGTTGGCATCTTTGAATGTATATTTCCGGTGCAGAGCATGAATCCAGACCGTACCCAGTGTAAAATTAAAAAACCAGACAATGGAATTATGGAATTCCGATTCCGGGATCAGATGATACAACGTCTTAAACTGGATCATCCCGAAAAAGAAGGTGATAAATCCGGTTATAACGTAGCGGACAAACTGGTCAGACCATTTTCCGTTCCGAATTGCGCTTCTGCCTGACAATGTGCACCCACATGAAGACGAACTACTGACTGAATTATCGGACGCAAATATAATTAAAATGTTTATTTACGGCAAGATCGGATTAACCGAAATGCGATTTTAGTTAATAATAAGCAACACGAATGGGACCGAACGGTGAAATCATTCGCGTTCCGTTTGCGTAGTATGGATAGACAAAGAAAGGAGGCGGTATCATGATACCGGTTCGTTATATAAATCAGGTGCCGGAGGGCGTTGTCCGGGCGGTGGCCGCGCAGATCCTGGTCCTGACCATTGCGGGTATTTATTTTAATCAACCCTGGCTTGTGCTTTTTATTACTGTTGATTTTGCTGCGCGTATGCTTAATAAATCAAAATTCAGCGCACTGGCACAGGTCGCCCGGCACTATGTTGTACCGGTTTTCAATCTGTCACACATTCCAACCAATTTAAAGGCGAAACAGTTCGCGGCCGGAATCGGTTTTATGATGACGATTGTAGTGCTGGGGTTATATACAGCGCAGGAAATCCTGCTGGCGCAAAGTTTACTGGGAGTACTCGCTGTCTTTGCCTTTCTGGAGAGCTTCTTTGGATTTTGTGCGGGATGTAAAATATACAATTTGCTGATACGTTTGCGGATCATAGAGGATCCGGAGTGCCGGGAATGCCGGATATAGTGCTGACTTATGATGTATTTATAAAAAAGGCGGCAGGCTCCTGAAGCCCGCCGCTTCTTTTTTAAGCCGGATTGAAATCAAACGGTTGCTGCACGTAACCTGTTCTTCTGCTTTTTAATCTCCTTGCGAACGGCTGCCAGTTGGGATTGGTCGTTTCCGGCAAGGATTTCATCACGCTTTTTCTTCAGTGCTTTAATTTCCCTTTTAACCTTGACTTTATCGATTCCAACGACTTCGTGATGAACATGCATATCGATATGTAAGGCTGTACAGATTGCTTCGAGCAGGTGTTCTTTATTAAGCTGGGTATATCCCTGCACGGCCTCATGGTCAATACCTTTTGCAATGTCGCGCAACTGGCTGACGTTCATATGTTTCAGTTCTTCAAACGTATGAGCCATCTGAATTAACCTCCTTCGCTTCAAACACGTATTTATGACAGAAATATAAAAAATTACCTGAAAATGTCAATTATCCCGTTTTTGCAGGAAAATTTTAGTAATCAATAGTAAGGATTCTGCCCTTCGTAAAATCAAAGAAAGCTTCTTTATCTGCCGTGACGACGCCCTCCATAAGATCATCGCCTGTTTTACCAATCACTTTGAGACAGCCCGGGCAGGCCTGGACGGGCACACCCATTTCCAGCAGTTTTTTGATCTGCGTTTTGGAAGAAGGAAAATGGCTGAACGTGATATCTTCCGCGTCGGCCAAAACCGCTTCGACACCTTTGATATCAAGGTAAATGAGTACATCTTTGTCTTCGGCCATCAGCTCAGCCATGCGCAGGGCCATGAGCAGGCGATGTGGATCATCATTGCCGTGGGAAATATGAATGAATATACCGTCTTTTGGCGGGGGCGTCTGGTCCGCTTGCGGTGCGGGCGCCTGGCAGGCGGTGAACAGCAGCATGATGATCGTGCACAGGATTACGAAAAAAGTTTTCATGAGGGACTCCTTTTTATTGTGTGAAAAAGAGAACTTTGGTTATGTACAGGTTATCGGACAACCTGTATTCACCAGGATAAATCCTGGTGATGGTACAACATAATAAGGAACGAGCGTATTGAAATTGATTTACATGTCAGTCCCTGATCTTCAGCAACCGTTTCAATATGATTAACTGACCCAGGTGATACGCATTATGGTCCGCTATCAGCAGAAGTTCCCTGAAAATGGAATAACCCTTTGCATGGGGAAGCGGTTCGAAAAGGTCTGCCAAGGGATTCTCAATGATCGATTCAACGCGCTGCATATCATCGCGAAACCTGTTAAGGGTATTCGACCATTCCACCGGGCCGGCTGCTTCATTTTTTGCCGGCCAGTATCCCTCCGGCCATTTTGGGGATTTATGTTCCGGATTCAGTACAAATTCCAGAATATCCCATTGGGCGATACGCATGTGTTCCAGAATCTCCCATGGCGAATAGGGGATGGAGGCGAACTTACTGTTATAAAAAGCCTCCGGAATGCCGGCGACAATTTTTTCAAAGGGAAGATGTGCTTTTCCTCCTTTAATGAGGACTTTTAACTGATGCCGGATCTCTTTGTTTTCCGGTGTCATAGACATCCTTTCTGATTCAGGTGTTGTCTGAATCGCGGGGTTTTTGCAGCAGCCAGATGGCGCCGGTCAGATGTTCATCGATAAAGATGCATTCTTCTTCCTGGTATTGTATGTACCTTTCGACCTGCTCCCGCAGTTCGGGTTGTTCTTCAACCAGTTCTTTTCCGTTGGCTTTAATGTAACGCAGATAGGTGTCATTAATGGCAGCATTTTCCATCGCGGATAAAATACGTACTGAGACAAGGGTATCTCCCAGGTGGGTCAGCTGATGGGTGGTTTCATCATAATTACGGTAATGGGTATAGCCGGTGCGGTTCAGCCGGGACACGATGTGCAGATAGCCGTCATCAAAAACAATATATCCCCCCGGACGGACGCAGTGACGCAGGTGTTTTATGAAATCCCGGAGGATGGCTGCGGCCCCTTTCCCGCAGCCCAGGTCCAGGACTTCGGTCTTATCCGCCGGCAGCTTCAGCGGTTCAATCATCTCCGCGATCAATTCCGGTGAACCGCCCATTGCCCAGAGCCCTTTGAGTAACCTGGGAACAAAGGTAAGCATGCTCCGTTCGGCATCCAGTGAACGGGCAACCGAATCTTCGAGCGAAACCTCGTCCATTTTTACATCGACTTTTTCTTGTATCCTTTTGGCAGGTCAAACAGGTCCGATGGCGCCGTCCCCTTTTTGTACTCCAGTAATTCCGTACTGGACTTGACTGTCTGGTTCATGACCTGCTGTTCCATGCTGCTTTTAACATGGATTCCCTTGATTTTATCCATTTCTTTCATGACGCTGCCCATGGCATTTTGCATACCCGGCATGGCGGATATCATGGAGGTTGAGAATTTAGTATAGATTTCCTCATCTATTTCAATATCCTCGGTGGCCCATATCTCCCGGGTCATCACGCCCATGAACGTCTTCATCGTCATTATATATTTCCGGCAGTTCCAGTTGTTGATCTTCTGCTTTTCATCGGTGACTTCAACGGCAGCTTCTACTTTCATCATATTCTGCATCATACCCTGCATGGCCTGGTTTTCTTCTTCCGACTGGCCTTCCGTCATTTTTTTAGAGATTTCCTCGAAATCCATGGGCACTTCCATGAACGTTTTTTCTTCATGGTCAAGCATGATCATTTTTTTATCATCAAAAAGCAGAATAATTGAATTTTTTGGATCATCGGTGCGAAAACCCGTATCCGTGATCCAGATTTCCTCAACAGAATCTTCAGCCGGCCGGTTTTGCCCCATGAAACTGATAGCACCCACATGCTTCTTCTGCTTCATATAAATGTCGGCAACGGCAATTTGCGACATAAAAAATATCGCGATAAGTGCAGTCATAAAAACGGTGGATATTTTTCTCATGATCGTTCATCTCCTGTAAAGCTAAATGTGTCTTTGTGTTATCAGGCTTGCTTCCGGCGAAGCCGGATATTCCGTATTATACCAATTAAACTGATAATCAGCCAGAAAAATTCTACAATAAAAGCGGAAAGATTAAAAAAATAAAACAAAGAAATGAGAACGCAGGCGGCCCCAATCGCGTTGAGAAGGGAGTAGGACAGCGATTTGCCGGACAGATAATCCAGCTGAAGGAAGAAGTAGCTTCCGATAATTAAAATGACGCCAAGGGTGCCGATAGCATCGGGGACAGTTAATTGTATCATTTTTCCCTTCCCGGTTTTTCAGTGATGGTGCCGGCCGTATTTTTTCTCACCCGCTGTAATTTTAACCGCCAGCCTGTTTTTTAATGGAGGCAGCGGACAGGTCGCGTAGGCACTGAAAGCACACGGCGGATTGTATGCCATGTTGAAATCGATCCGCGTCCTGCCATCCGCATCAGGCGCGTCGATGTACAAAAAGCGTCCTGCACCATAGGTACTTTCACCGTTTGTCTCATCTCCGAAAAGGATAAAAAAACGCGTGGATGACCGCTCGGCAATGGGTTCCAGGCGGAATTCAGTGTCATCGATCGTGAAGGTGAGGTAGCCGGGGCAGGGCTCCTCGACGGTGGTTCCCAGAACTGTAGGTATGCTGATTGTCTTTTCTTCCTTGTACGGTGTGAAAGAAGCCTGTACATTCCATTTCTGATCGACCGGAAAGCGGTTAATCCCTTCGAATTCCAGCAGATTGGGATTCCGGCTGTCTTTTAAGCGGATGCCATACCGATCCCCGCGCTGAATTACATACCAGCTTAGGGTCCCCAGGGAGAGAATGGTCGGATTCCCGCCGGCGTCAGAGGCGAGGGTCAGGGAACCGGTTACACGCATGGTATCCTGAAATACGGCGACATCCGGGTTTACGCGCAGGGTGATTACGGAATCCTCTCTGAAGAATGTCCCGATAATTCCGGGGGCCGTACCTTCGGGAAAGATCAGGTCGTTTTCAGGATCTGTTCCGAATGAATTATCCCCTTCTTCCAACCAGTAAAGGCCTGCCAGGCTGAGCCAGCTATCCGGTGCCGTAAGGCGTTCCAGGCGTTTTGCATGCCATTCGTTTACCGATTGCTTATATTGTTGATCGGTTGTGTTCTCTTTCGAACAGCAGAGTAAGATTAAAGATGATAATATAGTTAGTGAAAACGAATATCTGTTCACGGCCACCTCTCACACAGCATTTAACAGGACTGTCTTTTTTTTAAGGTTGAATTCATATATTTGCTTGTCATCAAAATAACTCCCGGCTTCCAGTGATACGATGGCATCATGCAGGTCTGTCGGGTGGTATTTGAAAAGCAGGCAGGCCAGGAATGTTTCCACGGTCACGTCCTGGGGAAAATGGGGCTGGGCTGTTTGCCTGCTGTAGGTCAGGGCTTTTTGATACAGTTCGGGAAAAGAGTTCCGAGGTTGCTTCAGACAGAAAGAAATGACCAGCGCCACCAGTGTTATCGTTTCACCTTCACCACCCGGGTATACCTCTTTAAGGGGCAGGGGGAAATGACTGAAAGTCCAGAAGATGTCATGGTAAATGTTTTGAGCGAACGGATACAGGTGATATTCAGCCAGCTCAACGGCAATCCGGTTATCCATGAGATCGAGCATGTTCTCTCCGCTCAGGTTGCGATGCGTTATACGATACTGTCAGTGAATCCATGTTGTCCGAGCACATGGCGGAACGATTCAGGCAACGGACAGGAGACGTGGATCTGCTCGTAATCCTGGTTCTGAAACGAAATCGAACGCGCGTGCAGCATCAGCCGCGGAATGGTTTCCTGAATACGACGATCGCCGTAACGGATGTCGCCTGCAAGCGGATAACCCAGGGCGTATAAATGAACCCGTATCTGGTGGCGCCTTCCCGTGTGAGGAAACAGGTTTAACAAGGTGAATCCGTCCAGCACCTGCAACACCTGATAGCCGGTTCGTGCCGGCTTGCCTTTCGCGTGATCAACCCCCATCCGTCCGGAACCGAATGCCCGGACAGGATAGGCTATTTCACCGGACGTTTCCTTCAGTTGACCCCAGACGAGCCCCAGGTATGTCTTATGGATCCGGCGCTCCTCGAATTGTCTGTTCAGGCGGCGGTGTGTTTCCGCATTTTTAGCAAACAGAATGACACCACTCACTTCTTTATCGAGACGATGCACCACATATACTTTTCTGTCCAGTTCCCGGGAAAGAATCGCAACTACCGAATCCGCGGTATTCCGTCTTTCAGGGATGGATGCGATATTCTCCGGCTTGGCAACCGCGATGATATCATCGTTTTCATATAATACGGTATACACGATAAACGCCCGAATTATCAGGCAAATCCGTGAACGTCCTACTCAGCCTGTTTGCCCTGTTCCCGGTTCTTGCTGCGTTCGATGGATTGAAGTGCCAGGTAATTAACACCGAATTTTTCCAGATTGTCCATTTCTGTGTCATACTGATCAAAATGCATTTCTTCATCGCTGACCAGTCCTTCAAACAATTGCTTGGATACCGAATCAGCATTGGCCGAGCATTCGTTTGCCCACTTGTTGTAATCGCGGACACTGCTTTCTTCCATGTTGCAGGCCATTTGAAGCATATCTTTGACGTCATGAATTTTCTGGACATCTTTCGCGGCTTTTAACTGAACCTCACCTTTCAGGAACAGGATACGTTCCGCAAGCTGTTCGATATGCAGCATTTCTTCAATTGCCGTGCGCTTGAAAAGGTTTGCCAGCAGGTCATATCCCTGATCATCGCAATGAAAATGGAAAAACATGTACTGGTGTACAGCACTTAACTCATCGGCAATAGCCTGGTTCAATAAAACGACACTTTTTTCATGCATGGTGCACTCCTTATCTATTTCATTGTATTGTATTTCTGATTGAACTACAAATTTAGAAATATTTTAATAGAAAACAACCACAATCATAATGGTAAGCGTGTGCGACAGGCTATCTGAGCCTGTTCCGGAATGGATTGCCTGATACCGGTTATTTCCGCATCAGCTCGATGACCTCACCATAGAGAGCCGGATTCGAAAGATTATCTTCAATGAAGTGGTAAAGCGGTTCAGATGTTTCAAAACCGTTGATATTCGTTGAATCGATGCTGTTGAGTTCCCGGACCAGCAGAAGGGAATCGGTCAGGAACCGGTAATCATAGAAGAAATAAGCCCGTTCTTCAAGCGCCGATGTATCCACAGGCTGAATATTCAGAAAGGGTTTTGTCCCGACATTGACGATATAAGCACGACATAAAATAGTATCGTTTTCCGTCTTTTCTTTCTTTCTCTCGGTTGCCTTCATGTAAAGCAGATACTCCGTGCGGTTGAATTTCATGACGGCAACGTGAAAGTGTTCGGTTGTATCAGGACTCTGTGCATACCACATGCCGGTAATCCGGTCGTCTTCAACTGCCTTTGAAATGTCATCAATCGGCACTTTGGAGCCGCAGGATATCAGCACAAACGAAATTAATATCAGCGGTGCATAAAGGATTGTACGATTCATCCGTTTATCCTTTCAGAACGCGTTAAGGGACATGCGAAACACATTTGTGTTGACCATCCGGAAACCGAGTTTCCGGTAAAGTGAATTGGCTGCAACGCGCTTCCCGTTGGATGTCAGCTCCATTTTCGTGATCTGCAGATTCCGGGCATGTTCTATAGCCGCATTCATGAGTGCGATCCCGATTCCCTTGCTGCGGCTGGCGGTGTCGACCACAACATCCTCGATACGGGCAATATATCCGGTCGGTGTTTTAAACGTTACCAGGGTTAACATGCCAGTAATATGTGTCCCGCTTTCCGGATTCATGGCGACGAACAGTTCAGACTGATCTGAACCGATGATCGTTTTCAGATCGTTGGCACTGAAATCAACGGGTCGCTGTGTAAGTTGCGGCAGCAGGTTTTGAATACCGGCAAGCAGCGCTTCGGAATATTCCGATACAGGGTGAACCGTGCTACTTTGCTGTTGATGCATGGAGGGACCTTTCCCGGGTTATTTCATGTAGATACCGATGCCGACATTTATAAGGGATCTGCGGTAGTTATTCAGAAATACAATGTCGTCCAGAAACTGTCGCCCTGTGACAATGACATACATACCCCTGAAATTGAGTTTTGCTGACAGGGAATAGTACCAGGCGTGGTTAATGAATTCCGGGGTTCTGTCATAGCGTTCTTCATTAAACCCGGATTGATACAGGTACCCGAATGTGGGAATGATATGCAGGGGGGAGAGATCGATTAAACCACCGAAATCGGATCCGAAACTGGTAACAAATTTATTATCCGTAACATAATTATCAAAAAACCAGTCGGTCTCATAGGAGAAATGCATCACTGGAAAATTGGAATAGAAAGGATGCACCAGAAAGCCGATCTCCAGGTTTTTCGGGCCGGAAAACGACGATTTAACCTGGATGGAAAATTTCCGTACCGACCTGTTTCTGGCCTCTGCACTGCTCCAGGAAAGAAGGAGAAGGATGACAAGAATAATCTGTTGTATATAAGAAGATCTTTTCATCGCCATGTAAACCCGTTGACCAGCTAAAAGTTCCGGTTGGAACCGACTTTAGGCACATTGTTATTATACATAATTTTCAGGCGGATTTCCTCAAAAATCGATTATAAATTGACAGCGTGATTCATTATTATGCAGAAATCCTAAGGAATCTGCCAGCGCACCAGATACGATTCGTTTCCATTATGAACCATGGAAATACCCCAGCTCAGACCATCAGCATCGTCGACGGCCTGTGTCAGCTCCGGCCGGAATGCCCCGGCCGCCCGCCCGAAAACTTTCGTATAATAAACATGATACTTTCCGTTTGAGATGATGACATCACTGGGATCACGCCGCGTGACGCCGGATTCATGACCAATGCCTGTCACATTATCAAATGTAAACGTATACCGGGATAAAGCCTGTCTGACTTCTGCCGTCTCCTGAGCAAAGGTATACGACATATAAACGGGTGTACAAAAAAAGAATATAAATAGAGTATTTTTAAATAAGCGCATCATTTTTCCAGCAGGGGCTCCAGTTCATCCAACGTTTTGTCAAAAAGGGTAAGCGCCGCTTTAACCGCCTCCGGTTTTGTCATATCAAGTCCGGCTGACTGTAACAGCACCTGCGGCGGTTTTGAGCTTCCGCCCTTCAGCATATTCAGGTAGGCTTCGCGGGCCGGTTCGCCCTCTTCGCGGATTTTTTCGGCGAAAGCAATGCCTGCCGACAGTCCGGTTGCATAGGTAAAGACGTAGTACTTGTAATAAAAGTGCGGGATGTAGGCCCATTCCATATGATCATAGGTATCGATGGTATAACCGGGTCCGTAATAGGTTTTCAGCAACTCTTCATAGATCGTGTTCAGGACGGATGCATTGACCGGCTCACCCTGTTCCGCGAGCTGGTGCAGGCGCCATTCAAACTCGGCAAAAAGGGTCTGCCTGTAGATGGTTGTACGAATCGTTTCCAGCAGTTCGCTCAGCAGCCATGCTTTCTCCCGGTCGGAGGCGGCGTTGTCGATCATGTATTGGGAAAGCAGCGCTTCGTTACAGGTTGAAGCAATCTCCGCCAGAAAAGGCGCATATCGCCAGGACAGGTACGATTGATTGTTCATGGACAAATGACTGTGTAACGCATGTCCATACTCATGTGCCAGGGTCGAAACATCGTTGAAGGAATTTTGAAAATTCATCTTGACATAGGGATGGACGCCATAGGTGGAAGTGGAAAAAGCGCCGCTGTTTTTACCGATGGACGGATACAGGTCGATCCACCCGTTTTCCGGATTTAAACCGGTTTGTAAATGCTGCTGATATGCCTCTCCCAGAGGTTGGAGTGCCTCGAAGAGATACTGCGTTCCGGTGGAATAGTCCATTTCTATTTCTACCGCCGGGACCATGGGAACATAGAGGTCGTATAGATGAACCTCATCGAGTCCGAGCGCCTGTTTCCTCAGTTTGACATATTTATGCAGAGGTTTCACATTTGCTTTAACGGTATTAATCAGATTCATATATACATCGGGGGATAAATCGTCCTTGTCCAGGTAGGCTTCCAGTACGGTGTCGTACCCGCGGGCACGGCTCAGGAACAGGCTGAACCGGGCCTGTTCTCCCAGGGTTGTTGCAAAAGTGTTCTCGAGGCCTTTCAGGGTAGAGAACATGGCGGTTACGGTTTCCCGGCGCACGTTGCGGTCCGGAGAGCCGCGTAAGCGGCCGTAATTGGAAAATGTAAGCTGTACCGGTTTCTTGTCGGGACCGGTGATCACAGGCAGCGTCATTTCGGAAATGAGCGACCGGAACGCTTTTTCCGGAGCGGATGGCAGTTCATTGATGTCGATCTGCGCCCAGAGATTATCTCCGGCAAGGGCGAGCAAGCGTTCTTCCTGCGGAGAAAGGACTCTGTCGGCACGCCGGTGCAGACTGCTGATGTAAGGCTGGTATTTTTGCAGTGCCGGTTCCGCTTTCCTGAATTGTTCCATCTTCTCCGGAGAAAGACTTAAAATGGCCTGTCGTAAGATGGTACCCTCCCGCATCAGTTCTTCGGTCAACTGCAGACCTGCTTCATGCCGGGCGATCACCTCCTGATTAGTGGATTCTATGTCTCGTTGCATATTCGCGTATAGCGTCAGTTTGTTAATCCGGTCGTCCAGGGAAAAATACGCTTCGAGATACTGTGCCAGTCCCTTTGCGGATTGCATGCCGGTATGATAGCTATCGATGGATTCCAGGTCTTTTTTGCACCGGGCCATCTCTTCCGCCCACGTTGCATCGCTTTCACAAAGTGGGGTGAGATCCCACTTGTATACGGATGGAACTTTACTCCGGGGCATATTGGCATCGGGTTCGACGACAGGGAGGGTATCAAACGGGCCGGATGCAAAGAGCAGGGCCAGGCCGGTTAAGAGGAAAAACAGGGTGATTGAGATTTTGTGTGGTTTCATCGATACCTCGG